>CP171343.1:262500-1166930 GCA_043289735.1 Acetilactobacillus jinshanensis | reverse complement strand
GTTTGATAATTCGTCAAATTAATTTCCCCCTATATAAATTACGATTTTATATTATCATTCAGATTTATAGTTTTCCACAGGCTGTGGAAAGTAAAAATTAGTGTTTCACGAAGTGTGGAAACATTATTAACAGGGTGTGCATAAGTGTTAAAGGCGTACCGATTATTAATGAGTTATTGACAGCCAATTGTGGAAAACTGAGAATGCTATATATGCTGATATATCAGTGATAATCTACTAGTGTCTACTAGTTATAAACACCATGTTAATAAGTTATTCACATCATGTTGAAAACTATTTAGCTTGTGGATAAGCCTGTTAATAACCGGTTAATTATTTTAAAAAATCTTCGTAAAATTCTTATGAAACAAATTTAGTTATCCACAGAATTAACAAATCACATTTCATAATTTTTACGAGTGTGGTATTATAGACAAGAAATACTTTGAAGCGTCAAACGCCGATTAAGGAGGGTTAGTAATGAAACGTACTTACCAACCAAAGAAACGTAAGCGTGCACGTACCCATGGTTTCCGTGCTCGTATGCAGACCAAAAAGGGCCGTGAAGTTATTTCACGTCGCCGTAAAAAAGGCCGTAAAAGATTAAGTGTTTCTGATAACTAATTAGGTTGAAAAGCCACTGGGTTATTCAGTGGCCTTTTTTCATAAAAGATTATTATTTGAACCTTTGATATGGAGATGCACTATGCGTAAATCATATCGTGTTAAAAAAGAAACTGAATTTCAGCGGGTCTTTGATACGCATAATTCAGTTGCGAACCGGGTTTTCGTGGTCTATAAACTTAAGAAGCGAGACCAAAAACATTGGCGAGTCGGAATTTCCGTTGGTAAAAAGATCGGCAACGCCGTTCACCGAAATTGGGTTAAGCGCCGAATTCGGCAGACGTTGACCGATCTAAAGCCGCGGTTAAAGCCGGACTATGATTTTTTGGTAATCGCTCGGCCGCGGGCTGATCAAATGTCAATGCGTAACGTTAAAAAGAATTTGACCCACGCTTTAAATTTAGCTAAATTATTAAAACCGAATCCCAAATGATCGTGAGGAATCAAATTGAAGAAAAGATTTAAGAAATGGCTTAGTTTATCAGCCGTTTTTAGTTTGATGCTGCTGCTCACGGCTTGTAGTAACAAGCCGATTACTGAACACAGCACCGGACTTTGGAACGGCGGAATCGTTCTTAATTTTTCGCGAGCGATCCTTTGGTTATCCAAAACGTTCGGGCATAGTTATGGTATGGGAATTATCGTCTTTACCATTATTGTCAGGGTTATTATCTTGCCGCTAATGATTTATCAGATGCGAACGATGCGTAAGACGCAGGCGATCGCTCCGCAGCTAAAAGCTTTGCAAAAAAAGTATTCATCCCATGATACGAAGACCATGGAAAAGCTGCGGACCGCTCAGCAAAAGCTATATTCTGAAGCGGGCGTCAACCCGATGGCGGGATGTTTACCGTTATTGGTTCAATTACCAATCATCTGGGCGTTATATCAGTCGATCTGGCGGACCCGAATCTTGAGAACCGGCCAGTTCCTGTGGCTAAAGCTAGGTAGCCGAGATCCTTACTTAATGCTGCCGCTTTTAGCCGCGATCTTTACGTTCTTAAGCGTTTGGCTTTCCACTAAATCGCAGATGCAGATGAACGGGATGAGCAAGATTATGATGTTCGGGATGCCGATCTTCATTTTCTTTGCCGCTTTGAACATCCCGTCGGCTCTGTCACTCTATTGGGTGGTAACTAACGCGTTCAGCGCCGGTCAGATTCTGCTGATCCAGAATCCGTGGAAGATAAGAAGCGACCGTGCCGCTCAGGAACGAAAACGCAAGGCCCACAAGCGAAAGATTAGAAAGGCGATTCGCCGAGTTACCCGCAGTAAACATAACCATAAAAACGACATTAAATTTAATTAATTTTTACTTTTAAGCACCGGTTAGGAATAATCGGTGCTTTTTTGTTGGTCCGGTGAACTTATTTTCACGATAAAGTGTGATATTATAGTATTCGTTAGCTTCATTAGCAAAGGAGTATTGAATTTAATGTCAGTATTTACTGGAAAGACCGTTGACGAGGCTACTCAAACGGGTCTGAAACAGCTTCATATCGATCGATCGGCGGCTAAGATTAACGTTATCCAGAAAGGCCGCCACGGCTTTTTAGGGATCGGTCGTCGGGATGCTAAGGTCAGCGTTAGCCGTAAAAGTCATCGTCATACGTCTAGTCATCGCGCTTCAAGTTCTAAATCTCAACCTGACACGGGATTCACCATTAAACAGCGCAAACCCGAACCATCATGATGAAATGAGTCGGAGTCAGCGAAATCGTGAAGCTGTTAAGAGTTTAGAAGGTTATTTAGGTCGCGTGATTCGTTTATTAGGAATCAGCGCTACCATGAAGGCTGAATTTAAGACCCGGAAGCAGGTCAAGATTGATTTCAAGACCGATAAGGAAGGCCTATTGATCGGTAAACACGGCTTAACCATTAATGCTTTACAGGCTTTAAGTGAAGTTTATTTGAACCGCTTGGGTATCTATCACGTTTACGTTGAATTAGATACCGCTAATTATCGTCAGCGCCGGATGGATATTCTAGGTCGGTTAGCCGAAAAGACCGCTCGTGAAGCGGTTGCTACCGGTAAGCCGGTTTATTTAGACCCGATGCCGAGTTTTGAACGGAAGAAGATTCATAAAACCTTAGAAGACAGTGCGCACGTAATGACGTATTCTGCCGGCCGAGAACCTTACCGTGCCGTCGTGGTCGCACCTAAGTAATCGTTAATTGACAAATTGACAAAGTAAATTAATCATTTTACAGTATAAACAGCTTAATTTAATTGAAATTTAATTAAATATAGATGAAGTAGTGAAAGTGCTTTATCCGCGTTCCGTAATTAGTCCGTGGTAAAGCACTTTTTCTTTTCAAAGGAGTGATTTACGTGGCTAGACCGAAAATCAAGAAGCCGTTGACCACCCAAGATTTTGACACGATTGCCGCGGTTTCGACTCCGCCGGGTGAAGGCGGAATTTCGATCGTTCGGATGAGCGGCAAGGACGCGTTTAAGATTATTGATAAGATTTATCGCGGTAAGGATTTGGATAAGGTGCCGACCGATACCATTAATTATGGCCACATCGTGGATCCGCAGAAGCATAATCAAGAAGTCGACGAAGTTATGGTCTCGATCATGCGTTCACCGAGGACCTACACCCGTGAAAACATCGTGGAAATTAACTGTCACGGGGGTCTGCTGGTCACGAACCGAATCTTGCAGATCGTTCTGAGCAACGGCGCCCGAATGGCCAAGCCCGGTGAATTTACCGAGCGGGCTTTTCTGAACGGACGAATTGATTTATCACAGTCCGAAGCCGTAATGGACATTATTGAAGCCAAGACGGATCAGTCCAACCGGGCCGCCCAGAACCAGCTGGACGGTAAACTTTCCCGAATGGTCAAGGAGCTCCGTCATCAGATTTTGAAGACGTTAGCCAACGTGGAAGTTAACATTGACTATCCGGAATACGACGAAGCGGAAGTCATGACCACTAAGATTATTAAGAAGCGTTCGCTGCACGTTCGGAAAGCAATTCGTTATTTGTTGGAGACCGCTAGGACCGGAACCATTCTGCGGAACGGTTTAGCGACCGCGATCGTGGGCCGGCCTAACGTTGGTAAGTCCAGTATTTTGAATCGTTTGCTTCATCAGAAGAAAGCCATCGTAACTAACATCCCGGGAACGACCCGTGATTCATTAGAAGAATACGTCAACGTTCGCGGGGTCCCGCTGAAGTTAATCGATACCGCTGGAATCCGCAACGCCAAGAACCAGATCGAACGGATCGGGGTCAAGCGTTCCGAACGGGCCATCAAGCAGGCCGATCTGGTTCTGCTGGTCCTGAACGCCAGTGAAAAGCTGACGCCTGAAGATAAGAAACTGCTGAAGATGACTTCGAAATCGAAACGGATCGTGATTTTAAACAAGACCGATCTACCGGTGAAGATCGAAGTTAATCAGATTAAGAAAGTCGTGGGTGCCAAAAACGTGATTTCGACGGCCGCGATTAAACTGAACGGTACCGACGCTCTGGAAAAGAAGATCGCTAACCTGTTCTTTAAGCAGGGAATTCAGAGCACCCAGAACGACGTCATGGTCACTAACGCTCGTCAGGAAAGTTTGCTGCGAAAAGCCAACGGCGCTCTGAACGACGTCCTGAAGGGCGTTAAAGCCGGGATGCCGGTTGACCTGGTTCAGATCGATCTAAAGCGCTGCTGGAAGTTTCTCGGTGAAATTACCGGTGACACCTATAACGGTGAATTATTGGATCAATTATTCAGTCAATTCTGCGTTGGCAAATAATTGTGTTTCACATGAAACAGTCGAAATAATGGAGGTTAAACGTTAATGGATAGTAAAGATAATCGAGCCATTATAAGGCCCATTAAAAAGCTTTATAACGCCGGTAACTATGACGTAATCGTCGTCGGTGCCGGACATGCGGGATGTGAAGCAGCTTTAGCCGCTGCTCGGATGGGCAACCAGACGATGTTATTGACCATTAATTTAGACATGGTGGCTTTTATGCCGTGTAACCCGTCCGTCGGCGGCCCCGCTAAAGGAGTCGTCGTTCGTGAAGTTGACGCCCTCGGTGGTGAAATGGGCCGCAACATTGATAAGACCTACGTTCAGATGCGAATGTTAAACACCGGTAAAGGTCCTGCCGTTCGAGCATTACGGGCTCAAGCTGATAAACACGCCTATCATATGGCGATGAAGCACACCATTGAAAAGACGAAAAATCTGACGCTCCGTCAGGCCATCGTGGATGACTTGGTCGTTAAGAACGGCGTTTGTAAAGGGGTCATCACGAACACCGGTGCTAAATACGGTGCCAAGGCGGTGGTCATCTGTGCCGGGACCGCCGCCCGTGGTCAGATTATCATCGGTGAATTACAGTATTCATCCGGCCCTAACAATTCGTTACCGTCCATTAAATTATTTGAAAACTTAAAGAATAAGTATCATTTTAAGATGAAGCGCTTTAAGACCGGAACGCCGCCGCGAGTTGTTAAAAACAGTATTGATTTTGATCAGATGAAGGAACAGCCGGGTGACCCGATTCCGCACCACTTTAGTTTCATGACCCCGGATAGTGATTACATTCCGGTCAAGGATCAGTTATCTTGCTGGCTGACCTATACTAACCCGAAGACCCATGCGATCATTCGAAAGAATCTAGATCGAGCACCGATGTATAACGGAATTATTCAAGGGGTCGGTCCCCGTTACTGCCCGTCGATCGAAGATAAAGTGGTCCGGTTTGCTGATAAGACCCATCACCAGATTTTTTTGGAACCGGAAGGCCGTCATACCGATGAATACTACGTGGATGAACTTTCGACTTCGATGCCGGAAGAGATTCAGCAGCAGATGCTTCATTCGATCAAGGGCCTGCACCACGCCCAGATGATGCGGCCGGGTTACGCGATCGAGTACGACGTGGTGGACCCGTTCCAGTTGAAGCTGAATTTTGAAACCAAGAAGATTTCCGGATTATTTACCGCCGGTCAGACCAACGGAACTTCCGGTTATGAAGAAGCCGCCGGCCAGGGTATCTACGCCGGAATCAACGCGGCGTTGCACGCCGAAGGTCGACCGCCGATGATTTTGAAGCGTGATCAGGCTTATATCGGGGTCATGGTTGATGACCTGGTGACTAAAGGGACTAACGAACCCTACCGGCTGTTGACCAGTCGTGCCGAATATCGGTTATTACTTCGTCACGATAACGCTGATTTACGGTTGACCGGAATCGGTCATAAGGTCGGCCTGATCTCCGACGCCCGTTACCAGAAGATGCTGAATAAGAAACACGCCATCGAAGGTGAAATTAAGCGCCTGAATAATACCCGGGTTAAGCCGGGTCCCGAAGTTGATAAGTTCGTGGAGGCTCACGGTGACAACGCTCTGAAGGACGGCGTTAAGGCTTCGATTTTCTTACGTCGGCCTTACGTTACGTATAACGCTTTGTTGCACTTTATTCCGGATCCACCGAAGCCGTTGGGCCGTCACGTGATCGAAGAAGTTGAGATTGAAACTAAGTATGCCGGCTACATTGCTAAAGAAAAACAGAGCGTTGACCGGCTGCATCGTTTAGAAGCTAAAAAGATTCCGAAGGACATTGATTACGATGCCATTTCCGAAATCGCGACCGAAGCCCGTCAGAAGCTGGAAAAGATTCAGCCGCGCAGCATTGCTCAGGCGACCCGAATCAGCGGGGTCAACCCGTCCGATATCGCGGTCCTGACCGTGTATATAGAAGAGTATAAGAAACGTCACGCTGCTAAGTAAAAGGTGTAAAATGAAATTAATCATGATTAAATGCAAGGAGATCTACAAGATGCGATTCTTTAAAGAATACATTGTACCGATTTTAATTGCCATCGTCCTTTATTTGGTAATCGAATCGTTCGTCTTTACGATGGTTCGGGTCGATGGTGATTCGATGCAGCCCAATCTAGAAAATAACGAACGGGTCATGGTCTGGCGGATGGCCCACATTCATCACCTGAGCGTGATCGTTTTTAACGCCCACGGTGAAGATCCGCAGGCGACCGCTAAAAAAGATTACTACGTTAAGCGAGTGATCGGGATGCCCGGTGATACCGTTTCTTACCGAAACGGTAATATTTACGTTAACGGTAAAGCCATTAAACAAGAATTTATCGATCATTTACAGCGAAACGACGGGACCGGAATTACCGGCTACCAGAACAACGGTAAGTGGAACCTGAAGCAGTTATCGGCTCACTGGCCGAAGAATCACGATTCGATTAAGGTTCCCGCCGGTCACTACTTCGTTTTAGGTGATCACCGCAGCATTTCGAACGACAGCCGATACTGGGGCTTCGTATCCAAGAAGAAGGTTCTAGGTGTCGTTAAGACCTTAGCCTGGGGTACTACGAACCGAAATCGGTATAACGTTAACGCCCTTAGTTATTGATTATAATTAAAATCGAATTAATTTTTATATTATACTTATAATTGTTGAATGAGAGGGAAACATTTATGCAAATTATAAATTTAAAAGTTCACAATTTATGGTCTGTGTAAATGTTAAGCTTTTAAATTTTAATAAATAATGGAGATGAATGGTATATGGCTAAGTTTCATCATAAATTACAATACTTAACCCATTATTTAAATCGGGATTTGCAACTGGCTAATTCCCAAGCCGATAACCTACAGCAAGCCGTTGATTTAGCTACTGCAACGGTAGGTGTTGCTTTAGGCAACATGTCAAAAGCTTTAAAAATGCGTTCGGCAATTGCTTCTAGCGAAAAAACGTATAAAAATCAGCAGCATCCTTATAATTTAAAGGTGGCAATTTTAGTTAGCCGGCATAATGTGATTGATGGTCCTGATTATCCGACAATTAAAGCTCATTTTGATCAGTTGTCCAGTGATCAAAACACTGCTGAGCAAAAGTTACCGCTTCCTCGTAAAAAATTTTTAGGTATCTTTTAAAAGGGTATTGATTTATGAATAATTCCAAAAGTAAAAAGAAAATGTCTTGGTATGGCTTAGTTCTCTTAATTATTGCGACTGAATTTGGTTTCAGTAACATTGTTACGGGCTATAACCAAATGAGTTACGCCAGTATTATCTGGTATATTTTGACCGCCGTTATTTTTCTATTTCCGTTAGCAATGATTTTTGGTGAATATAGTGGATCATTGAAGAAAGATCATGGTGGATTCTATAGTTGGCTATTGAATTCCGTTGGTGAAAAATGGGCCTTTATCGGAACCTTTATCTGGATCGGTCTGTGGATGATTAATTTACTTCAGAACACGTCTGGATTTGGAGTTAATATTTCCGGATTACTATTTGGTAAAGATACTTCCGAAACATGGACTTGGGGCCATTTGATAGTAATGAGATTGAAGCATTGATGGGTATCGTTATTATCATCTTAACGACTTACTTTGCTACTAAAGGTTTCCGAAAAGTTGCCAGCCGATTCACGGCTGGTCTTCATTCATTAAGTCACCGAACCCGCAATTCCAGTCACCAATTGCCATTGTTTCGTTCATCGTATACGCAATGTTTGCTTACGGTGGTATGGAATCCTCAAGTGGTTTCTTAGATAAATTAAAAAATCCCCGAAAGAATTACCCGAAAGCCATGTTATGGGTCGCTGGAATCATGATGTCATTATATGTTTTAGGCATGATCCTTTGTGGTATGGGTACCAATTGGAAACAAGTTATGGGTGCTCCTGGCATTACTCTTTATAACAACGGTTTTGTAATGTTTAGTCACTTAGGTGACGGAGCTGCCCGAGCTTTAGGCGCTTCGCCAGCTGCTGGCGCTATGATCGGTCGCAGCTTAGTTCGAATCTTGTCATTAGGATCATTAGTTCCGTTACTTAGTCTATTGACCGTTTTGATTTATTCACCGGTTAAAGGCCTGATTGCCGGTTCTTCTAAGGATCTATGGCCGACTAAAGTCGCTAAATTCAATAGACACGATATGCCAGCCGGTGCCATGTGGATTGAATGTGGCATTATCGTTCTTGCTTTAGTTCTAGTTTCCTTAACGGGTAAGAATGGTCAGCAGTTTTACCAAATCATCGTTGATATGGGTAACGTTGGTTCCATCGTTCCATACTTCTTTATCGTAATCGCTTTCGTTTTCTTCAAGAAACGTCAGGATGTTGAACGACCGATTGTTTTCTTCCACAGTATGAAGTCGGTTTACACGATGGTTACTGTCGTAGTAATTGCTATGAGCATTGCCGTAATCTTTAACGTGGTAACCCCATTATTACAAGGTCAAGTATCGACTGCATTCTGGACGATCGCTGGTCCGTTACTATTTGGGATCTTGTCAATTTTGATGTACCACTATGGGATTCCCACTCGTGCTCAACGAATGATTGCTGATAATGAAGCCTATTTAATTGGATTTTTAAAATTATAAACTTCTGAACGGAGGTTCTGTTTATGCATAAGTTAACGCAACAAGATTATAAACAAATGAATAATAACCTGAAAGCTCAGCCGGATGCCGGCGTAGTTTCTCGAGCCATTCAAGAGAACGGGATTAATAACGTAGCCCGGAACCCGAAAGTTAAGGCTCATTTGAACCGGGTCTTCTCGTTGGATTTGAATACCAAGACGATTACCGACCAGAAGCACGCCGGACTATGCTGGATGTTTGCCGCTTTGAACTTCTTGCGGCATTACTTCAGTAAAAAGTATCACGTTAAGGATTTTGAACTGTCCAGTAATTACCTGTTCTTCTGGGACAAGATCGAACGGGCCAACGTTTATTTTGACCACATGATCAAGACGGCTAAGAAGTCGACCTACGATCGTTCGGTTGATCAGTTCTTGAACTTTCCGGATGACGACGGCGGTGAATGGAGCATGGCCGTTTCGTTGATTGAAAAGTACGGCTTAATGCCCGCTAGTGCCTTTCCGAGGACTAAGGTTGCTAATGACACCGTTGACTTTGATATGGTGCTAGGCCTAAAGTTACGCCGGGATGCCGTCATTCTACGTCATCTAGTTCGTAAGGGCCAGACATCAGATTTAAAGTCCGAAAAGACTAAGATGATGGACGAAGTTTATCGAATGACGGCCGAATCGTTAGGCGTTCCGCCCGAAAAATTCGATTTAGAATACCGTGATGATAAAAAGCGCAAGAATAATAAAGATAAGAACGCTAATTATCATTTGGTTCAAGGCTTAACGCCGCTGGATTTTTATCATAAGTACTTTAAAGGTATTCATTTGGATGATTACGTTCCGGTGACCAACTATCCGGATAAAAAGATGAACCAGCTCTACCGTCAGAAGAGCGGCGATAACGTCGAAGGCGGCCGTGATATTCATTTCTTGAACGTTCCGATGAAGTACTTAAAGAAAACCGCCATTGCCCAGATGAAAGACGGCTGGGGCGTCTGGTTCGGTAACGACGTTCTGCAGCAGGAAGCCAGAACAAAGGCTATTTAGATAGTCAGCTTTATCAGCGCGCTAAGTTATTCAACGTTGATTTTGACATGACCAAGAAGGAACGCTTCCTGTATAAAGACGCCATGGATTCCCACGCTATGACCTTTACAGGGGTCGATATCGTTAAAGGCCAGCCGAAGCGCTGGAAAGTTGAAAACAGCTGGGGCTCCAAAGTCGGCGAAAGCGGCTACTTCGTAATGAACGACGGCTGGATGAATAAGTACGTCTACGAAGTCATCGTTAATAAGAAGTACCTGACTAAAGACCAGCAGAAGATGTTACACATGAAACCAATCGAACTAAAGCCTTGGGAATAAATTGAGAGGTGCTAAACATGAGTGAATTAAATCAAAAAGATATCGAACAGTTAAAAGCTAGTTATCAAAAGCAGCCCGAACGAGACGTGATCGCGCGAGCGATTCAGGAAAACGGCATTAACAACGTGGCCCGGGATCCGAAAGCTAAGTCTAGAATGCAGCCGGTCTTTAACGTTGAAGTCAAGACGGGCAAGGTCTCTAACCAGAAACGGAGCGGCCGCTGCTGGATGTTCGCGTTATTAAACGTTCTAAAGCAGCACGTCGCTAAGAAGATCGGCGTTAAAGATTTTCAGTTATCCCAGAATTACCTGTTCTTCTGGGATAAGATCGAACGCGCCAACATGTTCTACGATCATATGATCGCCTTAGCGGGCCGTTCCACTAAGGATCGCTTGGTTGATTATTATTTGGGTGCTCCCGATGATGACGGTGGCCAATGGGACATGGCCGTTGCCTTGGTCGAAAAGTACGGTGTGGTTCCGCAGTCCGTCTTTCCCGAAACGACCGTTACTAACAACACCTTTGATTTCGATATGGTCTTAAGTTTAAAGCTTCGTCGGGACGCCATGCAGCTTCGGCGTTTAGTTAAAGGCGGCGCTACCGATAAAGAGATTATGGCGGCCCGCGACCGGATGCTGAGCGAAGTCTACCGAATCACGGCTTATTCTTTCGGGGTTCCGCCCCAGAAGTTCGATTTTGAATACCGGGATGATAAGAAGAAGTACCATTTAGACCGCGGCTTAACGCCTAAAGAATTCTATAAGAAGTACGTTGGCGTTGATTTGGACGATTTTGTGGTGGCTACGAATTCGCCTGATAAACCGATGGGCAAAAAGTACAGTATGCCAAGCCAGGACAACGTGGTCGGCGGTAAAAAGATCGAATACCTGAACATGCCGATGAAATACCTAAAGCAGGCCGCCATTAAGCAATTAAAGGCCGGTGAACCCGTCTGGTTCGGTAACGACGTGATTCAGCAGATGAGCCGGAAATCCGGTTATTTAGACAGTCATCTATTCCGCCGGGCTCAGCTATTTAACGTTAATTTAAGCATGAGCAAGGCCGACCGCTTAGCTTATCACGAAGCCTGCGTTTCCCACGCGATGACGTTGACCGGGGTTGATCTAGTCAACGGCCAGCCGAAGCGCTGGAAAGTTCAGAATAGCTGGGGCACCAAGAACGGCTATAAAGGCTACTTCGTAATGAGCGACGACTGGATGAACAAATTCGTTTACGAAATGGTCGTTCGGAAAGAATACTTACCGAAAGCGCAGCGTGACATTGATAAGCAGGCTCCCATTGCTTTGAAGCCGTGGGATTCCTTAGAATAAGTTAATTAAGAGGCGTAGATGCTATTAGCTTACGTAATTCTAGTGATCGTTAGCTTTATTTTTGCGATGGTCGACCTGTTAAAGGCCGCCCATTTTCGGGGCTACGCGATTCCGTCCCGGACCTGCTATGATCTATCACTTTTACTTTTGATCATGATTGCGTGAAGAGCCTGGTACGTTTCGTCAGTCCTGACGATTTTTATGATCATCGTGGCCCTGTTTATGATCGGTCTCCTGGAGACCGCTTTTCGGAACAAGCTTCAGAACCGACTGTCCAAGCAACTGATTATCGTGGTTAGTGTCACGTTCGTGTTAACTGCTTTTAAATGTAATGTTACACGTGAAACAGCGCATGATTATGATTAAATGAGTAAAGATAGTATAATTAATTTAGAAATTAATATAAGGAAGGCTCTAAAAATATGTTTACATGGTTACACATCATTTTGGTGGTTGCCTTGCTAGTTCTCTTATTCCTAGACTTAAGACGTAAGGGCGGCTATCGCCCATACGTCTTCGCCATTCGCACCATTTACATTCTATTCGTTTTAGATGGCCTATGGCTTTATCCGTTAGCTTGGATGCGGACACCGCTTTTGGCTTACTTTAAAGTTATCGCCTCGATTCTGGTTATCTGCTTCCTTGAATACTTAGTTGTTCAGCGGTTTAAGAACCAGCTAAGCAAGCGTGACGTCTGGATCGGCGTTATTTTATTGGTAGCTTTGATCGTATTAGGCTTAGTCACCGCTCAGTTCGGTCCTTGGGTTAATTTATAAATTAAATTAGATAAAAAACGGCGGCTAGATGTAGCTGCCGTTTTTGTTATCTGATTAGAAAGGTGATTGACCGTGCATAATCCAAAATTAATGCACTGGGGCTCGATTGCTCTGATCATTCTGCTATTCATTATTTTAGCGGCATTGATTTATTTTGGCCGCGGCAGCTTGAAATTTTTCTTTTAAATATAGTTAAAAAAACGAAAACTCGGCCTCCAAAACCAATCGTGGTGATGGCGAGATCGTTTACAATTTCTGGACGTGTAGCGGGGCATCTCGATTGATTAATAACGTATCGATCAACCCCGCTGGTGCTAGTTTAATAATGAGTCTAAGATCATGACTAGCTGATTCGTTGGGAGGGGCCATTCGATAGTGAGTCCGAATTTTTTTAACGGCGTTTTTATACATTAATTCTGAATTATGGAGGTGCTTGAACTGGGCTTCGATGATCAGCGGGAGAATCCACATTGTATCGTTGACGATGCTAAAGGGTTGATTCGATAATTAAGTCGAAAGATTCGTAAAATGGTGGGCCCTAAATAAATGGCAAAGCCCTTTAGGGATCGATGATGAATTAACCTTGGAAAATGAAGATGATCTAGTTTAGCTTGATAAGGTCGCCACTTTTGATTGGGGTATTTTTTAGCTAAATGGGATAAAGATCGAGATAAAGGGGCCCGGTTCAGCTTCTAAAGTCAGCATATTTTTCAATTGAACACTGGTTGCCATGTGATATAATAAATTCCAAACTACCAGATTTGAACGAAGGCGGAGCGTTATTAATTGGTACTTATTGATTAAAATTATTATCATCGTTAACGCCGGCTTGGCGATTATTACCGTTTTCCGAAGTAAACGGGATATCGCTGCGACGTGGGCGTGGCTGTTAGTCCTGATCTTTTTGCCCTTGATTGGTTTTGGGGTCTACGCATTTGTGGGTCGTAAATTGCCCGAAAAAAAGATTTTTCGTTTGCAGGCCCGCAGCGCAATCAAGCTGGATCATTTGTTGGTTCGACAGACCCACCATTTAAATAACGCTAAAAAGGTCAAAGCGGATGACGTAACGTATAAGGACCGCAGCTTAGTTCGAACCTTTCGGAACGCTGATATGTCGTTTTTGGCCCGAAAGAACCGGGTTGAGATCTTCACTGACGGCCATCAGTTATTTGACCGGATGATTAAGGATATTCAAGGGGCTAAAAGTAGCGTCAATATTGAATTTTATACTTTTTATAATGATCATTTGGGCCGCAAAATTCGGGATCTATTGGTTAAAAAAGCTCGGGCTGGGGTTCAGGTCCGGGTTGTCTACGATAGCCTGGGCTCGATCGGTACCCATAAACGGTTCTTTAAGCCGCTGCTTAAAGCGGGTGGCTTAGCAATGCCGTTCTTGCATACCCATTCGGCGATCTTTGACGTTCGGTTGAACTTTCGTGATCATCGCAAGATCGTGGTGATCGACGGTCAAGTCGGCTACGTCGGGGGCTTTAACATCGGTGATCAGTATCTGGGCGAAAATCCGAAGTACGGCTACTGGCGAGATACCCATCTGCGAATTTTAGGCTCCGGCGTCTTTAGTCTTCAGGCCCAGTTCATTCTGGACTGGAACGTCACGGATTCATATCACCCGATTAATGATGAGACTCGAAAGGTTAATTACTTCCCGCTGAACAGCGTTGACGGCAGTACGAATATGCAGATCGTTTCGAGCGGTCCGGATACCGATAAGCAGCAGATTAAATACGGTTACATTAAAATGATTCAGATGGCCCAGAACCGCTGCTGGATTCAGACGCCGTATTTGATTCCGGACGACAGTGTGATGGACGCTTTACGAATGGCGGTCATGTCAGGAGTCGACGTTCGGATCATGATGCCGTGCAAACCGGATCATCCGTTCGTTTATCGAGCGACCCAATATTACGCTGACTGGTTAGCTCACGAGGGCGTCAAGATTTATTATTACGAAAACGGCTTTATGCACGCCAAGACCGTGGTGATTGATGATGGCTTGTCATCGGTCGGTTCGGCTAACTTTGATTTTCGCAGCTTTAAACTGAATTTTGAGATTAACGCCTTTATTTATGATAAAAAGATTAATCAGCAATTAACCGATATTTATGCTCACGACATTCGGCATTGTCAGCTGCAGACTCCGAAGATGTTTGATAAGCAGCCTTATTGGTTAGTTTTGAAGCAGCGGGCTAGTCGTTTGTTATCACCGATTTTATAATTTAGTTATAATAGTCGCATCATTTAATTTTGCGAGGTTAGTAATTTTTGAAATTATTGAAAAAGTTAGGGTGCAGTTTACTCGTAACGATAACTGCGCTTTTATTTTTATCGGGTTGCGGAGCTCGTCATCCGACATCATCTCGGGGAATCAACGTCGTTTCGTCGGTTAATTTTTACGGAGCGACCGCCAAAGCGGTTCTGGGCCGCTACGGTCACGTAACTTCGATCATTAAGAATTCCAGTATCGATCCGCATGATTTTAACCCGACCGACCGGGATGCCGAAGCCGTTTCGAAGTCGGACTTCGTAATTAGCAACGGTCTGGGTTATGACGACTGGATGAATAGTCTATCCCGAGATGCCCCGCACGCCAAACGGATTCGGGTGGGCCTGACCTTATTGCATAAATCGTTGCAAAGTAATCCGCACGTCTGGTACAAGCTTCAGACCATGCCTAAATTAGCTTATTATTTAGCTAAACGGTTTAGCCAAAAGGATCCTGCTCATCGAAAAGAATTTTACCGGAACGCCCGTCGTTACGTTAATTCTCTAGATGTGATTCGGACCCAGATTGATTGGTTAAAACATCATCGGCAGTCGTCCCGCGTCGACGTGAGCGAACCGGTCTTTGATTATCAGTTGCGCGAAATGGGTTATCGGATAAACGATTCGGCTTACGCTAAAGCCGTTGAACACGGTACCGATCCGTCACCGGAAGCCATTCGGGGCGTTCAAAATGACCTTCGGAATCGACGGATTGCGTTTTTCGTGGATAACACCCAGGCGAGTGACGCCATCGTTGATAATTTAGTTAAAATGGCTCATCGTTATCACGTTCCCGTGATGAAGATTACCGAAACCATGCCGAACGGTTCTAGTTACCGTACCTGGATGATGAAGCAGAATTACCGTCTTGAAATGATTCAAGCTAAGGAAAAGGGGCTTAACTAATGAAACCCGTTTTGATCGTTAATCATTTAAACGTTCGGGTCGAAGACCGAACGTTAATCATAGACTTATCGTTTAAAATCATGCCGAAGACGTTGACCTGCGTTACCGGTGAAAACGGGGTCGGAAAGACGACCCTGATGAAGACGCTGTTGCGTAACTATTCACGTCATAGTCAGCAGGTTAGATTTACAATCCCCCGTCAGCGGGTTCAGTACGTGCCCCAGTTTCGGAACGTTGACTCAGAATTTCCGCTGACCATTCGAGATTTCGTAAGCCTAAGTCTCCAAAATTCCTGGTTACCGTGGTTGAGCATTCGAGAGCGGGATCGTTTAAATCAAGTTTTACGGCTGACCCGCTTAACTAAATTGGCTAATGAACCGCTGGGTGAAGCTTCCGGTGGCGAGCAGCAGCGGGCCTTTTTAGCTCAGGCTTTGGTAACCGGTCCTAAACTACTGATCTTGGATGAAACCACCGCTAGTTTAGATATCAATGCTAAGGTGGCGTTACTAGAATTAGTTAACCAAGTCATCCAAAAACGTCACGTGGCGGTCATGTTTATTACTCATGATCCGACCCTGGTCAAGCGGTTTGGCGATTACGAACTTCATATTCAGGATCGGCACGGCAGTTTTAGAAAGATCGGGGGCCAAAAATAATGTTTACTTATCCGTTTATGCGTTATGCGTTTATCGCGAGTTTTTTTATCGCAATTTTATGCGGTGTAATGGGCGTTTTCGTAATCGCCCGCCGGACCGAGTTCTTTACCCATACGTTATCTGAGATCGGCTTTTCCGGAGCGGCGTTTGGGTTATTTGCCGGAATTTCACCGATTGCCGGGATGCTGATCTTTACGATCTTTAGTTCGTTATTGATCGGGACCGTCGGTAATAAGGTTAGCCGACGTGAATCGTCGATCAGCGTTTTCTCCGGATTCTTTATCGGTTTAGGGATTTTGTTCCTGGCGCTTGCTAATACCCAAGCTAGTTACGCCACAAACATTCTATTTGGCAGCATCGTTGGGATTAATTCCAGTAATGTAAAGACGCTGGTAATCTTGAGCGTTCTGATTTTACTGGTTCTGTTTCTGATTTACCGTAAATTAAAGTACAATTCCTTTGATAGTATTGGGGCTAGTTTTAACGTTAACTGGAACACCTGGATTTCGATTGCCTTTCTGATTTTATTAGCTTGTACCGTTAGTATTACTGCTCAAATCGTGGGTTCGCTTCTGATTTTCGTACTGCTGACGATTCCAGCGTCCGCGGCTCATTATTTTGTGCATTCGGTTCGCGGAATGATGCTATTGACCTTTGGCTTTGCGCTGTTCGGCGCTTGGCTGGGTCTCTATTTAAGTTATCTGACCAACTGGCCGGTCAGTGCCTTTATTGCGATAATCGAGAGTATTATTTATCTCTTAGCGTTGGGCTGGCACCGAATTCGAGCTTAAAGATTGATTGTAATGATGATTTTTAGTAACTTTTATATTGAGGAGGATTTTTAGATGAGATTCTATAAGAAGGTTTTACCGTTATTGGCATTAACGGGAATCGTTCTTGCGGGATGCGGTGCTCAAAATCACCGCACTGCCCATCAGTCATCTGAACAAACCCAGAGTCAATCGATGACGCAAAAGACCCGGGTTAATCATGATTTAAAGAATGATCAAGACGGTGCTAAACAGCAGCACTATAGCACTCAGGCCCAGGCTCAGCAGGGGATTCAGCAAAAAGTTAATCAGCAGCCCGCGGTTCAAGCTAGTCAAAGATCNNCAANNAGTTCTACTAGTCAAGATCCGAATGCAGTTAATTTAGGTCACAACATCGTTGGTCATCAAGATCGCGGTGCGGGTCAGACCTACGTTAGTTTTAAGATGGGTCGCTGGCAAATTGTAGTTCACGGGAACGACGTGAACGAAGATGCTGATTCGGCTGTTCAGCATGCTAAAGATATGGTTAATTATTTACAGGACCATACATTACCGATTCCAACCAGTCAGGGAATTATTCAGGTCGATTTAGCTGATAATTCAACCCGAATTTCATGGGACCAAAACAATAAAGTTAATACGTTAAACGGTAAACTAAATTCCACATTACAGAAAGCCGTTTCTTTGAAATAAAGATAAAAAATTAGTTACACCTTTGTAATTACCGTGTAACTTAATGCGATTAAACTATTAATTGATAAGAGTTTTAATTTTTATTAAATTTTTAATAAGTAAAGGAAATCAATTTTATGGTTAAAGATAAACCACTTAAAGTTATTTTATGGTCAGTTACATTAACGTTAGGACTCGTTTTGTCTTTGGCCATCGGTGGCTTGACTCATCAACGTCCGGCTAATGCGGCAAATGCCTATGATATTTCAGAATATCAAGGCTACGTTAATGATAATCAAGCTAGTCAGTTGAAGAACGAAGTTAACTTTATGATCTTAAAGGCTCAGAACGGGGGACTGTATACGGATCCGCAGTTTAATCACAACGCCTCTGAAATGGCGTCCCATAACATTCCGTACGGTGCTTATGATTATAGCCTTTACGCTAATCCTGCACAGGCTCAGTCGGAAGCTCAAGCCTTATATCAGCGGGCTCCGCAAGCTAATTTTTACGTTAATGATTCAGAAGAAAACGACGCGGGTAATCAATAGAACGCTTCGACCCAAGCATGGGCTAATGAAATGCATCAATTGACTCGGAAACCCGCGGTTTTATACAGTGGCTTAAACTTTATGAATACTAATTTTACTCCGCAGACCCGCAATTCTTATGATGCATTGTGGATTGCTGATTACGGAGTTGAACCATCGCCATCGTATCATTATGACCTATGGCAGTCTGCTGATAATCACTATAGTCCTGCTTTAGGCCAGTCGGTTGATGCTTCCGTATTTCCGGATGGTAATGATAAGCCGCTGTCTTTCTGGACAGGTGATGGTCATTCGTCGTCACCGTCGTTATTACATTTATAACCCGAAGTATTATACTTCCCAGCGGATTGATTATTTACAGGTAATAACGATAAAATTAAAGGCCCAGCCGTTTTTCTTTACTATTTTAAATAAATCATCTTTTTAATGTCATCAATGTATTATTTACAATATCCTTAATCTTATTGATATTCTTGATAATATCAATTATTATCAATACTAATGATATTAATGAAACAAAAACCGCGTCCTAATTTTAGAACGCGGTTTTAAGTTATGATAATTTACAGATTAGAGAATCTGGCAAAATTCAATGGCTTCATGATTAGGGCCCTGAATCTTGAAGAAATGAATTCCGTGCTTCCAGTAAGCTGGAATGGATTCAACGTGGTCATCTAACATGTGATAGCCATCTTTTTTGGCTTCGGCGAATGCTTTGTCAGCATCGGTACAGTTAACGGCAATGTGGTTAATTGCACCGTCTTTGTTAGCACAAGGATCACCTTCCCAGGTTTCAATCATTAAGGAATTGTACTTCATGAAAGCACAACGGTTGCCTTGGTTGTTAAATAAACCGGCGACCTTGAAACCTAAGGATTTGTAGAATTTAATGGTCTTATCCAAATCGTTAGCAGGAATACCAACGTGCTGGATACCAGTAAAGTATTTACTTAACATAATATAACCTTCTTAATGTCGATTAGGCATCGATCTTAACGACACACTTACCAGTGTATTTGCCGCTTAATGCGTCAGCAACGTCTTCTAATTTGATGACGTTCTTAACGATTGGGGCAACTTTAACTTCACCGGTGGATAATAAGTCTAATGAATCGACGAAGGCGTTCGGGTTGATGAATGAACCTTTGATGGTTAATTCTTTCTGGTAGACCTTGTAAGTATTCATGGAGAAGTGCTGGTTAGGTTTGCCAACTCCGAACATTAAGACTTGAGCACCTTTAACGGTAGCGTTAACGGCAGCTTCTTGAGTCTGTGGTAAGCCAACGGCATCCACGGTAATGTCATACTTAGCAGGGATCTTTTCCTTGGTTGAGTTGATAACGTGGTCAACACCGGTAGCTTTCTGTTCTTCAGCTAACTTGTCGTCATGACGGCCCACTAAAGTAACTTCATGAACACCATAAGCCTTTAAGATCTGGCAGAATAATAAGCCTTCAAAGCCATCACCGATAACTAAAGCACGCTGGTATGGAGAAGTGTGTAATAACTTAACACCGTGTAATGCACAGGATACCGGTTCAGTAGTAGCAGCATCCTTTAACGGAACGTTAGCTGGAACGTGGTATACGTTGGTAGCCGGAGCGGTGAATGCTTGTTCTAAGCCACCGTTACGGGTAACACCAACGGCGGATAAGTTTTCACACATTTCAGGAATACCGATGTGGCAGTAACGGCACTTGCCACAGTAGATGTTAGGGTCGACAGTTACGCGGTCACCCTTCTTGAAGCCCTTGACGTTTTTGCCAGTAGCTTCAACGACACCGGAAACTTCGTGGCCTAAAACGATCGGCGGAACGGCCGGAGCAGAACCCGGAAGTCCGTTGTATAATGCGTTATCAGTACCACAGATACCAGCATATTTGGCATCGATTAAAACTTCATCATCTTTTGGTGTTGGCTTTTGAATGTCTTCGATTTCGAAGTGCTTGACACCTTTTAAGACTAATGCCTTCATGAGATTACCCCTTTGAAAAAATAAATATAGATTAATATTAGATTGGGGCGGTGGATTTAAAGATTCACGTCCCAAATTAATATTTAAAGAATAATTACTTCCGAGATTCTTCTAACGCTAGGGCGAGATTACCAACGGTTGCGGAACCGTTGTTTTCAACCGCCGGCATTCGAATGTAGTCCCGAAGGTTACCCACGTTGACGTAGCCGTTCAACAGGATCTTGAACTGATGACGAACCTTTCGTAAGAACGGTTCGCTTACGACCCCGCCACCGAAAACGATGACTTCGGGACGCAGAGCTAAGGTCGTTTGAATCGCGGCTTGCGCAACGTAATAAGCCATGATGTCCCAAACGTGATTGGACATCGGAACGTCAGGGCCTTTTTTACCAAGGCGGGCTTCAAAGGTCGGTCCCGAAACCAGGCCTTCTAAACAGTCCCCGTGATAAGGACAGATGCCTTTGAAGTTTAAATCGTCGGGATGGCGTTTAACCCGAACGTGGCCCATTTCTGGATGGCCCATGTCACCTAAAAATTTACCGTTAACGATTTCACCGACCCCTACGCCGGTGCCAATCGTGTAATACGCTAGGCATTTAACGGGGTGATGAAAGAGTCCCGCCATGATGTATTCACCATAGGCGGAACCGTTAACGTCGGTGGTCCAATAGATGGGGAATTTAAAGTGTTTCTTAATCGTTCCCAGGAAATCAACGTTGGACCAGCCCTTTTTAGGGGTGTCGGTGATGTAACCATATTTAGGTGAATTATGTCGGAGTTCGATCGGACCGAACGAAGCAATACTCATGGCTTTTAAGCCTCTGAATTTTTTAAAGTATTTGACCGTTCGTTCTAATGTTTCTTTAGGTGTAGTGGTGGGGAACTTAACGCTGTTCAGGATTTGGTAATCTTCGTTACCAACCGCGCAGACGAATTTAGTTCCACCAGCTTCAATACTTCCTAATAACATAAATGAAACTCCTTACATAACGATGAAACTCTGTAAGCGTTTCACCATTGAATATATTAACCGGTTTGGCGACATATTCAACCTCAATAATAATTTTATCTTAACATATATTAGAATTTAAAGATATTGATCAAAATGATTAGAAGACTTAAAGCAGTTTCTTTTTTTTGATAAAATATATATAATCATAACTATTAAAGAGGTTTTGATTGTGATCAACGTCTTGGTCTTGGATCAGCACAGTGCAATTGCCCAATTAGTAGCCCCACTTTACAGAAATCATCTAATATTAACGTAACTCGTTTGAGATCAATTGATTTTAAATCAGAATGTGATTGCATCTTTTTTGGGGCCCATGGACGTTGATCTAGATTTTGAAGCATTGTTTGACGCGATCAGTCAGGTAATGCCGCCGCTTCATCAGTTTTTGATGCTTTCGCACGCGGGAATTGATGACGAAGTGACGGGTCACGTTAAATTTCCCGGGGTTGAAAACGTTGCTGAATATTTAAACGAACAGCGCTATGCCGCTAAAGTGGTTGACGAAAGTGAGATTCCTTACACGATTTTACGTCCGGTTACGATGACTCGGCGTCCGACGTCGACTCGGCCTAAAATAATTGAAGAGGGCCAATCCGTCGCGAACGGTAAAGTTTCTTATCAAAATGTGGCTCAAGTCGCCCTTGATGTTATTGAGGGACAGCTCTATGTAAATCAATCGATTGCAATTATCGATCAAAAATGAGGTGAAATAATGATTAAGATTACTCCGGAACAGTTAGATGAAGTTAAACGGCAGTTAAATGATGATCAGATGCGATCCCATTTCGTGATTTTTGAAACCTATGATCCAAGCACGGGTGAAACGTTACGAATGATTACGGATTACCAGAGCTATTTAAGGATTAAAAAGCAGCGGAACAACGAAACGCCCATGCGGATCGTTCGGGATATCGTTCCCGTTAGCGATGATTTAGCTATGTGGGCCATTAGCGAAAACGAAGCTGCCCAGATGCGTAATTCTAAAGACGTGGCTAACGTTTTAGATGAAGTTGATTATTACATTAATAAAGTCTTGAAAGATAATAAGTTACCCGCTAATAAATAAAAACTGGTTCTTTTTGTTATCAATCCAATGTGGTAAAATAACTACACATTTACTAGAGGGGTGTCACCATGGACAGTAAATACTGGACAACCGGCCGTTTAAATCAAAGTTATGATAAATGGCCCAAACAGCGTTTGGCTGATTTAAAGGCCCAAGTTGCTCGATCTAAATGGCGGTTAGGCTATCACATTCAAACCCGAACGGGATTATTGAATGACCCGAACGGTTTTTCTTATTTTAATCATCAATGGCATTTGTTTTACCAGACGTTTCCGTTTGGTGCCGTTCATGGCTTAAAAAGCTGGACTCATTTAGTTTCGACGGATTTAGTTAATTGGAAGAACGTTCATCACCCCATGATTCCTAATCGGTCGAATGATCGGAACGGCTGTTATTCTGGCTCAGCAATTCCGGTGGGGCATCGGTTATTTTTAATGTATACCGGTAATATCTGGGATGAACATCAGCACCGGCAAGCAAAGCAAGACGGCGCTTGGGTTGATAAGGATAATCACATCACAAAAGTGAATCAGCCCCTTATTAATCGGCCGCCGTTAGAAGTGACCGGTAATTTTCGCGATCCGCAGATTATTAAACACGGGGATTATTATTACGCCATCTTGGGTGCCCAGACGGAAGGCCACCGTGGTGAAATCGTGGTGTACCGTTCTCAGTCAGTAGATCACGGCTGGAATTTCTTTAGAACGATGGACGTTGGAAACGATAATTTAGGTTACATGGTGGAATGTCCTAATTTAATTTTTATTGATAAACACCCGGTAATTCTTTTTTGCCCGCAAGGCCTTGATAAAAAGCATTTGAATTATCGGAATCGTTACCCAAACGTATATATTGCGGGTGATAGCTTAAACTGGGACCAGATGAAGATCGTTAACCCGACTAAGATTCGCTTGATTGACAACGGATTTGATTTTTATGCCACCAGTGCGATTAATGCTCCGGACGGCCGGGATTTATCGATTAGTTGGGTCGGAATGCCTGGCTCCGAATACGCAACCGATTCGGAAGGCTGGTCAGGTGCTTTAACGCTGGTTCGAGAATTTGATCTTAAAGACGGTCGCTTGATTCAGAAACCCGCTCGAGAAAATCAAAAGTTATTTGTTAAAAAGCTAAAGGCGGTTAACGGGATGGAAATTCCACAGCAATGTCATATTAAATGGGTCCCGATGGAAGATCAGGTTAGTCAATTGGCCATTACTGCTGAGACTAGTCATTTATACTTCGTAATTGATCAAAAAGGTCGTCGGTTATCAGTTTATCGGCAAAATCTAAGCGGAAACGAAAAAGTCCGCCGCGTTTCTATTAATAGAGGCATGATCCAGGAATGTCTCTTTTATTTTGATAATTCAGAATTTGAAATTTATATTAACGGCGGCTCACGAACGATTACGGGTCGCTTCTTTAGAAACGGCGAAAACGTTAATTTGAATTGGATCGATTGCCAAAGCGTAAAGGTTGCTAAATTAAAATCGATTAATATTAATAATGATTAAAAATCAAATGATGAAAAAGAATTAAGGTAATTTAACGGTCACGCATAAAATGATTGCCATGATGATAATAACAGTAAAAGAACTCCGGCTAAATTTGGTCAGCCATTTATTAGTAACGTGATGGATGTAAAAGAACGTACCGATTAGAGCTAATAAACCGATGGTATACATAATGATGAGTTTGATCTGGACCGCAAAGTCGGCGGAAAGCATTAATGGTCACCTTCGATAATTAATTGGTAGGCGTATCCGAACGTACTCTTTTGTTTGCCACCCTCTAACGTATGAATGATACCACGTTTCTGAAAGCCGTTGGCCGCGATTACGTGCTGCATTCCTTTATTATTAGGATGCGTATCGATTCTAACGTCACGAAAGCCTTTGGCGATAGATAGAGAGATTAAATTGCTCATTAAAATTTGTGATAAATTTTTACCAGCGAAATTGTTTGAGATGGCGACCCGATGAATTGTCATATAAGGAGCCTTGGGACCATTGACCCATTCTCCGTTTTGGATGTGAAGATAGCTTTTATCGGGGCCTGGAATTAAGCTGGCGGTTCCTGCGATTTCTGTTTAAGGCTTTGTAAATTAGGATAATGATTTTGCCACTGATTAATGCCCTGCTGTCTTAGGAATTGCTGGGCAGAGTGAAAGATTGGAAGTAATTTTCGATCATCTTGTTTTTGAGCAGGTCGAACATAGATTAGAGCCATAAAAAAACATCCTTTATATATCAGATTAAATGTATTTTACAGAAGGGCTAAGTAATTTCAATTAAAATTTTAAAATTAATATGAATATAATATTAATAAGTGATTATGAACTGATATAATAATAAATGTCGCGTGAGAATGAAGATGTTAATAATAATTAAGTTAATTTTAAAAATTTTTAAATTGATTTTTAAAATCACTTAACATTATGTCTCTTAAGTGATATATTAATAATTGTCACGTGAGCGAGAGCTCAAGTGGATAACAATCGTAGGTCTTTGAAAACTGAACAAGATTTTGACATCACAAGTGCAAGTGGTCTCGTTATTTTATAATGAGATTATCAACTTTACGTGCGAAAATAATAAATTCGTTCGTACCACTCAACTAGTAATTAATCTTAAGAGCTCGTAATTAAGTTCTTATGTTATTTTCAACATGAGAGTTTGATCCTGGCTCAGGATGAACGCTGGCGGCGTGCCTAATACATGCAAGTCGCGCGCACTCTCGTTAATGATTTCAATGCTTTGCATTGAATGATTTAACATTCGAGTGAGCGGCGGATGGGTGAGTAACACGTGAGTAACCTGCCCTTGAGTATGGGATAGCATTTGGAAACGAATGATAATACCGTATAACAACGGAAACCACATGGTTTCCGTTTGAAAGGCGCGTCTGCGTCGCTCTTGGATGGACCCGCGGCGCATTAGTTAGTTGGTAAGATAAAGGCCTACCAAGACGATGATGGATAGCCGAACTGAGAGGTTAATCGGCCACATTGGAACTGAGACACGGTCCAGACTCCTACGGGAGGCAGCAGTAGGGAATCTTTCACAATGGGCGAAAGCCTGATGAAGCAACGCCGCGTGAATGAAGAAGGGTTTCGGCTCGTAAAATTCTGTTGCTAGAGAAGAACGTACCGAGTAGGAAATGGCTCGGTAGTGACGGTATCTGGTTAGAAAGTCACGGCTAACTACGTGCCAGCAGCCGCGGTAATACGTAGGTGGCAAGCGTTATCCGGATTTATTGGGCGTAAAGCGAGCGCAGGCGGTCGCTTAAGTCCGGTGTGAAAGCCTTCGGCTTAACCGAAGAAGTGCATTGGAAACTAGGCGACTTGAGTACAGAAGAGGACAGTAGAACACCATGTGTAGCGGTGAAATGCGTAGATATATGGTA
Source organism: Acetilactobacillus jinshanensis (assembly GCA_043289735.1). Taxonomy (GTDB): domain Bacteria; phylum Bacillota; class Bacilli; order Lactobacillales; family Lactobacillaceae; genus Acetilactobacillus; species Acetilactobacillus jinshanensis_A. The sequence goes on along the minus strand of CP171343.1, from coordinate 1,141,172 downwards.
GAATACCAGTGGCGAAAGCGGCTGTCTGGTCTGTTACTGACGCTGAGGCTCGAAAGCATGGGTAGCAAACAGGATTAGATACCCTGGTAGTCCATGCTGTAAACGTTGAGTGCTAGGTGTTAGAGGATTTCCGTCCTTTAGTGCCGTAGCTAACGCATTAAGCACTCCGCCTGGGGAGTACGACCGCAAGGTTGAAACTCAAAGGAATTGACGGGGACCCGCACAAGTGGTGGAGCATGTGGTTTAATTCGATGCTACGCGAAGAACCTTACCAGGCCTTGACATACTTCTGTTAGGCTAAGAGATTAGCTGTTCCCTTCGGGGACAGATCTACAGGTGGTGCATGGTCGTCGTCAGCTCGTGTCGTGAGATGTTGGGTCAAGTCCCGCAACGAGCACAACCCTTGTGACTAGTTGCCAGCATTCAGTTGGGCACTCTAGTCAGACTGCCGGTGATAAACCGGAGGAAGGTGAGGATGACGTCTGATCATCATGCCCCTTATGGCCTGGGCTACACACGTGCTACAATGGACAGTACAATGGGTTGCGAAACCGCGAGGTCAAGCTAATCCCATAAAGCTGTTCTCAGTTCGGACTGCAGTCTGCAACTCGACTGCACGAAGCTGGAATCACTAGTAATCGTGGATCAGAATGCCACGGTGAATACGTTCCCGGGTCTTGTACATACCGCCCGTCACACCATGAGAGTCCGTAACACCCAAAGACAGTGCGGCAACCTCTTTTGAGGAGCTAGCTGTCTAAGGTGGGACGAATGATTAGGGTGAAGTCGTAACAAGGTAGCCGTAGGAGAACCTGCGGCTGGATCACCTCCTTTCTAAGGATATACATTTAATCGGAAATTTGTACGGATATCGAAATCTTGTTTAGTTTTGAGAGGCCTACAGGCCTTGCCCGTATGGGTCTGTAGCTCAGTTGGTTAGAGCGCACCCCTGATAAGGGTGAGGTCGACAGTTCGAGTCTGTCCAGACCCATTACTGTTATGGGGTATTAGCTCAGCAGGGAGAGCACCTGCTTTGCAAGCAGGAGGTCAGCGGTTCGATTCCGCTATACTCCATTGAGTCCGTAAGGACTCATACATTAGAACTTGGTTCTTTGAAAACTGGATAATATTTATATTTCCTATTGAAATTATTATTTATTTTAAATTTTAATTTCAACCGAGAACACCGCGTTATTTTTGAATTCTTAAAATATTCAAAATGACCAAAACCGTTGCCACGGAAGTGGCAAAGGTCTAGGTTAAGTTATTATGAGCGCATGGTGGATGCCTTGGCACTAGGAGCCGAAGAAGGACGGAACAAACACCGATATGCCTCGGGGAGCTGTAAGTAAGTTATGATCCGGGGATTTCCGAATGGGGAAACCCAATCACCTCAGTCGGTGATTACTTGCCAGTGAATTAATTAGCTGGCAAGGGGAACGTTGTGAACTGAAACATCTCAGTAGCCGGAGGAAAAGACATCAATTGAGATTTTGTTAGTAGTGGCGAGCGAACGGGGAAGAGCCCAAACCATGGAGCTTGCTTCATGGGGTTGTAGGACTGAACATTTGAGTTACCAAAAGCTTTGATAGTCGAAAGATTTGGAAAGATCTGCCAGAGAGGGCGAACGCCCCGTAGACGAAATCAGAGCTTCTCAGTTCAGGATCCTGAGTACGACGAGACACGTGGAACCTCGTCGGAAGCCGGGAGAACCATCTCCCAAGGCTAAATACCACCTGGTGACCGATAGTGAACCAGTACCGTGAGGGAAAGGTGAAAAGCACCCCGGAAGGGGAGTGAAATAGTTCTTGAAACCATGTGCTTACAAGCAGTTAGAGTCCGTTAATGGATGATAGCGTGCCTCTTGCAGAATGAACCGGCGAGTTACAGTTGCATGCGAGGTTAAGATGAAAAGTCGGAGCCGCAGCGAAAGCGAGTCTTAATCGGGCGTTGAGTATGTTGCCGTAGACCCGAAACCAAGTGAGCTACCCATGTTCAGGATGAAAGTTCGGTAATACGGACCGGAGGTCCGAACCAGTGTAAGTTGAAAATTGCTTGGATGAAATGTGGGTAGCGGTGAAATTCCAAACAAACTTGGAGATAGCTGGTTCTCTCCGAAATAACCTTAGGGCTAGCCTCGGATGAAGAATCATGGAGGTAGAGCGACTGTTAGAATGAAGGACTCGTCTTGAGCTACTGATTTCTGATAAACTCCGAATGCCATTGATTTAACTGTCCGGGAGTCAGACTGTGAGTAATAAGATCCATGGTCGAAAGGGAAACAGCCCAGACCACCGATTAAGGTCCCTAAATATGTGCTGAGTGGAAAAGGAAGTGAAATTGCATAGACAGCTAGGATGTTGGCTCAGAAGCAGCCATCATTTAAAGAGTGCGTAATAGCTCACTAGCCGAGTGGTTCTGCGCCGAAAATTTACCGGGGCTAAGCACATTACCGAAATCGTGGACACGCACCGTCAGGTGCGCGTGATAGGAGAGCGTTCTAAGGGCACTGAAGCAGGACCGTGAGGACCTGTGGAGCGCTTAGAAGTGAGAATGCCGGTATGAGTAACGAGAAACTAGTGAGAATCTAGTTCACCGGATGACTAAGGTTTCCTGGGGAAGGTTCGTCCGCCCAGGGTTAGTCGGGACCTAAGCCGAGGCCGAAAGGCATAGGCGATGGATAACAGGTTGAGATTCCTGTACCGGTTAATCGCGTTTTAAGCGATGGAAAGACACAGCAGGCTAAGCAATGCATGCCGCTGGTTGCGCATGTTCAAGCTGCGAGCTAGGAAGTGAGTAAAACGCTTGCTTCCGTTCATGTGAGCAGTGACGAGGACTGAAGTTTAGTAAGGAAGCTGCCGACGTCACACTGTCAAGAAAAGTTCCTAGCTAGTGATTAACCGCCCGTACCCCAAACCGACACAGGTGGTCAGGTAGAGAATACTAAGGTGCGCGAGAGAACCCTCGTTAAGGAACTCGGCAAAATGGCCCCGTAACTTCGGGAGAAGGGGCGCTGCACGTCAGTGCAGCCGCAGTGACAAAGCTCAGGCGACTGTTTACTAAAAACACAGGTTTATGCGAAATCGTAAGATGATGTATATGGGCTGACGCCTGCCCGGTGCTGGAAGGTTAAATGGATGAGTCAGCTTCGGCGAAGCTCTGAAATGAAGCCCCAGTAAACGGCGGCCGTAACTATAACGGTCCTAAGGTAGCGAAATTCCTTGTCGGGTAAATTCCGACCCGCACGAAAGGCGTAACGATCTGAGCACTGTCTCAACGAAGGACTCGGTGAAATTGAAGTGCCTGTGAAGAAGCAGGCTGCCCGCGACAGGACGGAAAGACCCCGTGGAGCTTTACTGTAGCTTGACATTGGGTGTTCATATGACTTGTACAGAATAGGTAGGAGCCGTTGATGCCGGAACGCTAGTTTCGGCGGAGGCGTCTTTGGGATACTACCCTTGTTGTACGAACACTCTAACCCGTGCCACTGATCGTGGCAGGAGACAGTGTCAGGTTGGCAGTTTGACTGGGGCGGTCGCCTCCTAAAGAGTAGCGGAGGCGCTCAAAGGTTCCCTCAGAATGGTTGGAAATCATTCATCGAGTGTAAAGGCACAAGGGAGCTTGACTGTGAGACCAACGGGTCGAGCAGGGACGAAAGTCGGACTTAGTGATCCGGTGGTTCCGAATGGAAGGGCCATCGCTCAACGGATAAAAGCTACCCCGGGGATAACAGGCTTATCTTCCCCAAGAGTTCATATCGACGGGAAGGTTTGGCACCTCGATGTCGGCTCATCGCATCCTGGAGCTGTAGTTGGTTCCAAGGGTTGGGCTGTTCGCCCATCAAAGCGGTACGCGAGCTGGGTTTAGAACGTCGTGAGACAGTTCGGTCCCTATCCGTCGCGGGCGTAGGAAATCTGAGAGGAGCCGTCTTTAGTACGAGAGGACCGAGATGGACATACCGCTGGTGTATCAGTTGTCCCGCCAGGGGCACTGCTGAGTAGCTATGTATGGATGAGAGAAACGCTGAAAGCATCTAAGTGTGAAACCCACCTCGAGATGAGATTTCCCATTCCCTTTATGGAAGTAAGACTACTGATAGATGATCAGTTCGATAGGCTGGACGTGGAAGCGCCGTGAGGCGTGAAGCCGACCAGTACTAATCAGTCGAGGACTTAACCAAATTAGGTATTCTCGGAGAGATACGAATATTATCCAGTTTTGAGAGAACGAAGTTCTCTTGAATTTATAGTGTGGTGGCGATAGCCGGAAGGATACACCTGTTCCCATGCCGAACACAGAAGTTAAGCTTCCGCGCGCCGAAAATAGTAGGAGGATCGCCTCCTGCGAAGATAGGACGTTGCCACGCGAACGATAATAAGAGAAAAAGTCTTCGATTCAGTTCGAAGGCTTTTTTATTTACTATAAAATTAATTCATTATAATAATTTAATTATTTACTTGATTAAAGATTTTATTAACATTATTAATCATAATATTTACCTTAAATTTAAGGTATAAAAAGATCGTTCAGAGATTATTTTCTGAACGGTCTTTTAATATGAATTACATCTTCATATTCATCTTATGATAGGCTTCCATACCGCCCATCCAAACGTCTTGCGGTTTAATATGAAGTTCTTTAGCAATATGATCCGTTAAGGTCTTCATGTCCATTAAATGATATTTCTTATGTGGATGTTTAGGATCAATAACTTTAATTTGAGCCATCATACCGCCATCTTCATGTTCAATAATGTGGCAATGGTACATAAAGACACCGGGACAGTTAAACCAGACTTTTAGACGAACGGTTTCGCCAGGATTAACACTGATGGTGTCTTTTAGACCATGTTCGTTTGGATATGGGGCGTGACCATTTCGAGAAACGACTCGGAATTGGCAACCGTGCATATGATAAGGATGAAGCATTCCGTTGCAGCACTGATTAGCATTAGTAACGTCCCAGTATTCAACCTTACCCATGGTCTGAACCGTATCGATTCGCTGCATGTTGAATTTCTTACCGTTGATGTCGACCATTTCGTCGGTACCGCCCATGACGATCTTATGGACGTAAGGATTGTTAACGTTTGGATCCGGTAATTTAACTAAGGTATGCGGTAATTTACTGTGATCAGGCTTCATCTGATGAATTCTAAAGGTAATGATGGGTGTTTTATCACAGTAAAGCTTAACCACGTCACCGGGCTTATATTTGCCAAAATCGACCACGATTTCAGCCCGTTCAGCACAGGTGATCATTAGCTTAGTCATGTGAACCGGGTGCGGTAATAAGCTGCCGTCACCGCCAATCTGGGTAAATTGTAGATTATTACTAAAGTGCAAACGCCATTCACGGCGATTAGCACCGTCTAATAATCTGAAACGCACTTTCTGGGTGGTTACGTCGAAATAGGGATTTAAAGTACCGTCGATCATCGGGGTCGGTCCTTGAACGCCATCTGGATTATAATCTTCTAAATAGTGCCACTGATTATCCTTATGGAAACGGCGGTCCTGCAAGATTAACGGGACGTCGTCTACTCCATAATGATGAGGGATGGGTAGTCGTTCTTCGTTCTGGTCTAAGATAACGATGGCACATGCTAAACCGTGCCAGACCTGTTCAGCTGTTGAAGGACAAGGGTGGGCATGCAACCAACAAGTCGAAGCCGGCTGATTACATTTGAAGCTGACGGTCTTGGTTTCGCCAGGATACCATGGAGTATGACAGCCACCATCAACCTTACCGGGAACGTTAAGGCCGTGTAAATGATAAGTAGTTAGAACTGGTAAATGGTTGGTAAATTTTAAATGAATGGTTTTACCACGCTTAAAAATAATCGTTTTACCTAATAAGCTTTGGTTGTAGCCCCAAGTCTTGGTCTTACGACCGGGGAGCAGCTGGGTTTCGCCAGTTTCAGAAATGATGTGGTAATACATATCGGTTTTAGTTTCTTTATACGGCTTAGCGGTTCTGGAATCCTAATTTTTGCGGCTTGACTTGCGGAACCGCTAACGGTAGTCTTTTTTATCAGTAAAAAAGTAATCTGTATATACTTTTGACATTTAATCCCTCTTTTAGATATAAAAAAGATCGTTCAGAGATTATTTTCTGAACGAATAGATTATTTACATCTTCATATGCATCTTACGGTACGAATGCATACCGCCCATTTCAACTTGACTCGGTTTAATGCCTTTTTCTTTAGCAATGTGATTAGTCAAAGTCTTCATATCCATTAAGTGATACTTCTTATGCGGATTCTTGGGATCAATAACTTTAATCTGGGCCATCATACCACCGTCTTCGTGTTCGATAATGTGGCAATGATACATGAAGACACCTGGACAGTTGAACCAGACCTTTAAACGAACGGTTTCACCGGCGTTAACGCCTAGGGTATCTTTTAAGCCGTGTTCATTTGGATAAGGGGCATGACCGTTACGAGAAACGATGCGGAATTGGCAGCCGTGCATGTGGTACGGATGAATCATACCGTGACCAGGCTGATTAGAATTGGTAACGTCCCAATATTCAACCTGGCCGATGGTTTGTTTAGAATCGATTCGCTGCATATTGAATTTCTTACCATTGATGTCGACCATTTCATCGGTACCGCCCATCACGATCTTATGAACGTGTTTATTGTTAACGGGTGGATCAGGTAATTTAACTAAAGTATGCGGTAATTTGCTGTTATCAGGCGTCATCTGATGGATTCTAAAGGTGACGATGGGTGTTTGATCACAATAAAGCTTAACGACGTCACCGGGCTTGTATTTGCCGAAATCGACCACGATTTCAGCTCGTTCGGCACAGGTAATCATTAACTTGTTCATGTGAACCGGATGCGGTAAGAAACTGCCGTCACCGGCAATCTGGGTGAATGGTAAATCATCGGAGAAATGCAGACGCCATTCACGACGGTTAGCACCGTCGACTAAACGGAAGCGGACCTTCTGGGTAGTAACGTCAAAGTACGGATTGATGGTTCCGTCAATCATCGGTGTAGGACCCTGAACTCCATCTGGATTATAATCTTTCATATAATCCCACTGGTTATTTTTATGGAATTTACGGTCCTGCAGAATTAACGGTACGTCGTTAACGCCGTACTTCTTAGGAATCGGTAACTTTTCGGCGTTTTTATCTACGATCACGATCGCACATGCTAAGCCTTGCCAGACCTGCTGAGCAGTGGACGGACACGGATGCGCGTGCATCCAGCAGGTTGCAGCCGGCTGATCGCACTTAAAGCTCACGGTCTTGGTCTCACCGGGATACCACGGGGTGTGGCAGCCGCCGTCAACGTCGCCCGGTACGTTTAGTCCGTGTAAATGATAGGTCGTTAATACGGGCAGTTTGTTGGTAAACGTTAGATGAATGGTCTTGCCGCGTTTAAAGATCAAGGTCTTACCCAATAAGCTCTGGTTATAGCCCCAGGTCTTGGTTTTAGCACCCGGTAACAATTGAGTTTCGCCAGGTTCGGACGTGATGTGGTAATACATATCGGTCTTAGTTTCCTTGGTTGGCTTCAAAGGTTCTGGAATTCTCAATTGCTGCGGCTTGACGTCGGGTACCTGTAACGGAACGTAGCCGCCGTCATTTTTGTCGTAATCCTTCTTATCTGTAAAGAAGTAGTTTGTATATAATTTTGACATAAAATCCCTCTTTGATTGTGATTTCGTCTTTATAGTACACCAATTTAAAATGATTATAAACTAGCAAAATGGGAAAAGAAAAGACCTATAGTGTGGTGAACACTCATGGCGTAACCAACGATTCCCCACAGCAATACGAAGTACGGGATGATGTTAAGCGGGAACTTCGGGATCGGATAAACGTTGGATAAAAGAACCAGAATTAAAACGATAAAGCCTAGAACGGGTGCTAATAAGTGCTTAAAGGTGGCCTCGTGATGAATGATGAAGAGACGTAAGGTTGCGGCACACGATAAGATATAAACGATGATCATGCCTAGAGCGCCGATCGTCATGTAGTAGAGGTAGGTGTTGTTGATGCCTAACGGTAAAGCGGCGCCTAAATAGAGAATGAAGCATAAGATACCCAGAACGTTAATGGCGTGGCAAGGTGCGTTATGCTGATAACTAAATTTGCCTAAATGTTTTGGTAAGTAATTATTTTCACCTAAGGCGTAAACCATATAGGCGGCGGCGTTCATCATGCCGATGACGGCTCCAAAGGCACTCAAGAAGATCGCCAAGTCGATCAAGGTCGCCATTTCTGGATTCATGAAGTGAGCCGCTAACGTGTTTAACGGCGCGGATGAATTTGCTAAAGCTTGGATACCTTTGGCGTTAGTCCCGAAACCGATAACGATGGCGTAGCTAACGAAAACGAAGATAACGGCGCCGCCGATGATGGTGGACAGTAAAGCGATCGGGATGGACCGCTTGGGATTCTTGGTTCGGGTGGCAACCGTACAGGCAACTTCAAAGCCCACGAAGCAGAGGACCGTATATACGGCGCCCTGGCCGATCCCGGAGAATTTGGTGTGCGGGATGAACGGCTGAACGTTAGTTCCCGTAGGGCCGCCTTTAAAGATAATGATAAAGCTTAGGATCAGAAGAATTGCTAAAGCGATAAATTCAGTGATCAGCGGTAGGGTACTGGTTAACTTGATCCCGTGATCAAGGATCAGCCACGCTAGCAAAAAGATGATTAAACCGATCCAAACGGGGGATGATTTAATTCCGAAGTTCTTTAAGATTAGACTAGCGTAAGTACCGGATAATCCCGACATACTGATGGTAAAGGTTCCGTAGCACAAGGTAATTAGCCAGCCGGAGATAAAGCCCCAGTGTTCATCTAAAGCTTCCCGGTTATAGGCGTAAACGGAACCGTCGGCGGAAATTAGCTTCGACATTTTATAAAAGCCGACCGCAACGAACAGCATCGCAACCGCAGCGATTAAAAACGAAATTGGTAAATTAATGCCCGCGAATTTTGCACCGGGTCCGGTATTACCGGCCATGGATCCGGTGGGTGCCATACTGGCTAACGATAGGGCAAATGCTTCAAGGGCGTTAATTTTATGACTCTTGGCCATTTATCAACATTCCTTTCATATAAAATAATGCATTAAAAAATCCTCACAGTTAATAACCGTGAGGATCATATTTCTTATTAATTTTCGATCACCGTGAATCCACACAGTTATTAATAATTAAAACTGCGTGGACTCAGTTTTTATAATGCTAAAGAACCGCAGTCGTTTTAGTCTAAGACCGAGACGACTACGACGACTTGTTCAGTGAATTTAAATCCTGAATTGATCTTAATAACATTATAAGAACTTCTTTCTTGATTACAATTTTATTATATTCGTTTATGCTTATCAGCAGTCCCGCCTGGTCCTCTTCGTGGGGGCGGGCATTTCGAAAAATTCTAATTTACCGACCTGGAACGAGTTCAGCCCGACCACATTATTACCACCAATTACGATACTTTGCTGGAGCAGTCTGCGGGAATCGGACTACCTCAATTACAAATACACGCACATTGCGATCTCCGCGTTCATGAAGTCCCTGTTGATGACCCACGTCTTTCTGTTCATCGGGTATTCTCTGCGGGACATTAACCTTAACCTATCATTAACTGGATCAATAACATTAAGCGCCGGCTGGGCCTGATCCATAAGAACGAGATCAAAAACGTTTTACTCTACAGCCCCAGTCCCCAGGATATTTATTCCTACCGTCAGGAACAGGTGTATTACAGTCATAAGAACATCGCCCTAATCAACTCACTAATATATTTCTAGGTAACAAAAAAGACGTTCGTAAAACGAACGCCCTTTAAAATTATTAAAATTAAACTTCGCTTTAAATTACTTGTCAGACTTTTCCAAGTCGGATAAGTGTAAACGAGTGCCTTGACGGTGAATGTCGTTTCTGAAGAATACACCATGGTCACCAAAGGTATCACGCATCATCTGGATACATGCAGCGTTAGGGCTGGTTGGTGTACGGTATTCATCAAAGTAGGATACGGCAGAGCTGAAGCAAGGAATGGCAACCCCGTTACGCATTGCTAATGCAGAGATCTTACGAGCGGCATCCTGGTACTTATTAGCAACCTTAGCGAAGTAAGGATCTAATAATAAGTTTGGTAACTTAGGGTTCTTCTTGAATGCCTTTTCGATTGGCTGTAAAAGCTTAGCACGGATAATGCAACCGGCTTCCCAGTCAACGGCGATTTGGTCGAAGTGGTAGTTCCAGTTGTAGTACTTAGATGCGAAGCGTAACTGTTCAAAGCCTTGAGCGTAACTGATAACTTTACCGAAGTATAAGGCTTTACGGCAGTTTTCAATTACGTCAGCGGTTGGCTTGACCATTTCATCCTTGCTAGGGCCGTTTAAGACTTTCTTAGCGTCGGCACGTTCGTCCTTTAACATGGAAACGAAACGAGCGTAAACGGCTTCGGTAATGATGGACTGAGGAACACCTAAGTTTAAGGCATCTTCAGAACTCCACTTACCAGTACCTTTGTTTTCGGCTTCATCTAAGATGATGTCGACAACCGGCTTACCGTTCTTATCTTTCTTAGCTAATAAGTTAGCAAAGATATCGATTAAGTAGCTATCTAATTCACCCTTGTTCCATTTCTTGAAGATAGCGGCGATCTTGTCGACGCTTAAGCCACATAAGTGACGTAAGATGGTGTAGGTTTCACCGATTAATTCTTCATCGGCGTATTCGATACCGTTATGAACCATCTTTACGTAGTGACCAGCACCGTTAGGTCCACAATAGATTTCGGTTGGACGGCCATCCGGAGTCTTAGCAGCGATCTTGTCTAAGATTGGCTTGATATTCTTGTATGCAGAATACTGACCACCAGGCATTAAGGCAGGACCGAATCGAGCACCGGAAGTACCACCAGAAACACCCATGCCGATAAAGTTAATACCGGACTTATCTAATTTCTTGTTACGGGCGATGGTATCTTTGAATGGAGTATTACCACCATCGACTAAGGTATCACCTTTGTCTAATAACGGAATTAACTTATTAATGACGATGTCAGTTGGTTTACCAGCTTTGATCATCATAACGATATTACGAGGCTTTTTAATGGACTTAACTAAGTCTTTTAAAGTATAAGTAGCGATTAAGTTCTTGCCAGAATTCTTCTGAACGAATCGCTTAGTCTTAGAACCGGTACGGTTCCATACTGCAACGGTATAGCCGCGGCTTTCAATGTTTAAAGCCAAGTTACTGCCCATTGGGGCAACACCAATGACTCCAATATTTGCTTGCTTCATTGTTAATGAGCTCCCTTCATTACTTTCTATACTTAATCATAGCACGAATTAACCGCTTTCTTAACCATTCGATCCCATATTTTAAGGGACTTTCCGAGAAAATTTTAACTATTATAATAATATAATTAAATTAGTTTATAAATTTAATAATTATTAAGGATATTAATAATATTAACTCAAAAAGTAATGATCAGTTTTATTAAATCAGATGAATAGATATTCGGACCAGTTGAAATTAGCTGGGGGACTTCTGGCTCCGCTGCGGCAGATTCCATAATCAAATTTGCTCGCGGCTATACTCATCGCCAATATGTAATTAGTTATACAGGAGCTTGTCATGGTTCGACTATGGTGGTGCCTCAGCTTCCGGTAGTCTGGATCAAATTCGGCATATCGGACCGTTATTACCAGGCATGGTAAAGGTCCCTTATCCGGTTCCGTGGTTACGCTTAAGGGTGAATCCGAAGACCAGTTCATTGATCGGATGTTCCAGGAATTCCTGTTATCGTTTAAGACTATGTACCGGCTGACGAAACGGCGGTCATTATGATCGAGCCGATTCAGGGCGATAACGGCATCGTTAAGGCACCGACCCGTATCTTCAGCAGGTTACGAAGTTCGCTCATCAGCACGGAATTTTACTAGCAGTCGATGAAGTTAACCAGGGTATGGGCCGTTCCGGAAAATGGTGGTCTGTTCAGCACTTCCAATCATGGAATCGCTAGTCTTTCCTGAAAATACATCTACGACGGCTGGTAATCCGGTTACGGCTGCCGCTTGTTCGGCCACTTTAGATGTGATTGAGAATGAACATCTAATTACCCGAAGCCGAAAGTGGGAAGGTTGCCCAAAAGTTCTTTACTGGTGAACAAAAAGCTATCCGTTTATCGGTGACGTCAGAATGTACGGCTTATTCTTAAAAATGTACTTAATAAGAGATTATTATTTTTAAAACTTAAAAAATTTAATTTAACTGTTAATAATAAAAAAGCATCTCTTAAGAAATCATCTTTATGCCAAACTTTTTGCATGGCCGCCATTTTAGGAATATTACCGAAATGGTTGGACTGACCATCTGAGAATACCAGGTTGCCAGATTGAGCTAAATCATCATAAGCGTTAATGGATAAATAATTAAAGTAAGCAGCTGCTAATTTAGGATTATTACCAATTTCTTTTAAGACTCTCTGCATTACTTGGACGCTGTACTGTTTGGCATCAGCATTTTTCTGAATTGCGTACTTTTGAGCATCTGCTTGGCGTTCCGTAGCTTTGGCTTGTGCTTTAGCAGTATTAACGGTGGCTTGATTTTGTGCATCATTAGTAGCTTTAATTTTAGCAGCATCACCGTCAGCTTCGTTTTTCTTTGATACTTTGTCTAATTGGGATCGTTTCTGTTCGTCCATATGATTTTGCATTTCTTTAGAAGCTTGTAACTGCTCAATATTGACTTGATCGACGTGTAAACCGTACATATCAGTAGCTGCGGCAATCCGCTTTTGTAATTCAGATTGAATCTTTTCGTTAGAATCCAAGGCGTCAGTTAACTTCATGCCACCAATAATATCACGGAGCATGGATTGAACTTTCTGTCGCATACTTTCGACCGAATCTTGGTTTCCCCAGATATAATCATAAGGATTAGTAACATGATAAGTTAAAGCCACGTTAGCATATGCTAAAGCTTGGTCTGACGTAGTAATAGCAATGGTGGAATTACACTTAATTTAATATTGCCTTGAGCCAAATTAACTGAGATAATATGCTCAACGAATGGTAACTTGAAATGGATACCAGAGCCCCATGGATGATTGCGATTTACACATTTGCCCCACATGGTTACCATGCCAACATGGTTCTGCGGGACGACACTAATATTATAATAATGGTTAATATAATTATTGTTCCTTATACCACGTATAATGGAAAGTTCCCGGCCGATCAATCCGGTGGTACGTATGCGCACCGAAGTAATCACGCTGCGCCTGCAGTAAATTAGCCGGCAGGACTTTAGCCCGGAACGAATCGTAGTAGGAAACGGCCGCTGATAAGCAGGGAACCGGGATGCCGTCCAGGGTGGCTAAAGCCACGACTTTTCGGGCCGATTTCTGGTATTTCTTAGCTACGCTGGCAAAGTACGGATCCATTAGAAGATTCTGAAAATTCGGCTTCTTAGCAAACGCGTTGGTAATGTTTTGCAGAAATTTAGCGCGGATGATGCAACCGGCTCGCCAGATCTGAGCTAACTTACCGTACTTTAAATGCCATTTATAGGTCTTGGAGGCCATCTGTAACTGAACGAAGCCCTGGGCGTAGCTCATGATTTTGCTAAAGTATAAAGCCTGGCGGGCTTCTTCCACGATGTTTTTATCGGGCTTGACCCGATCTTTTTTTTTGGGACCTGGTAAGATTTTTGCCGCATGCATCCGCTGATTCTTCATCATGGAGATGAAGCGGGCGAAGACCGATTCGGTAATCAACGACTGCGGGGCGCCGATCGCCATGGCGTCTTCGGAACTCCAGCGGCCGGTACCCTTATTTTTACCTTCGTCTAGGATCATGTCGACGATGGGTACCGAACGGTCGGAACTTAAGTCATCTTTTCGGCTTAGGATATTGGCCGTGATTTTAATGAGGTAACTGTTAAGTTCGCCCTGGTTCCATTTAGCGAAAATTTTGGATAATTGATCGACGTTAATTCCCGCTAAATTACGGAGTAGGTTGTAAGTTTCGTCGATTAACTCTTCGTCGCCGTATTCGATTCCGTTATGGACCATCTTAACGTAGTGGCCGGCACCGTTAGGGCCTACGTAGGTTACACAGGGTTGACCGTCGTGAGCCTTAGCGGCGATCTGGGTCAGAATGGGCTTAACGATGTCGTAGGCTTTTTCGTGACCACCGGGCATTAACGACGGTCCGTGCAAAGCGCCCATTTCGCCACCGGAAACGCCCATACCGAGAAAATAGATTCCGGCTTTAGCTAACTTAGCGTTTCGGCGGATGGTATCGTGGAAATTAGCATTGCCGCCGTCGATCAGAATATCGCTTTTGTCCAATAGCGGGCTAATTCCCGCTTTAACCATCATAATAATTTTACGGGGCTTCTGTAGCGAATGAACGAAGTCTTTTAGATTGAAACTCGGAATTAAATTTTTATCTTCGTGATTTTCGACGAACGATTTGGTTTTAGCAGCGGTGCGGTTAAAAACGCTAACGGTGTAGCCGTGACTTTCGATGTTGAGGGCCAGGTTTTTGCCCATTACGGCCATACCGATAACACCGACGTTCGATTGATTGTCAGGCATTTGAATCTTCCTTTGAAGTTAAAAGTTTAGTAACAAAAAAGCCAAGCTAATTAATAGCTTGGCTTTAATTATATCATAGTCAAATATTTAGCTTACGGTTTACTTTTCTGGGTAGATCCAGTGACGGCCGGAACGTTTGAGTAATTCGTCGGCAGCTTTTGGACCCATGGTACCAGGCGTGTAATTAGGGAAGTCAGGCTTCTTGGAATCCCAGTACTTACGGATTGGGTCAACGAATTTCCAGTCGTGAGCGATTTCTGGCCAGCCGGCAAAGTTAGATAGGTCACCGGCTAGAGCATCGTTGATTAAACGTTCGTACGGCTGTGGAGTCTTAGCAATTGCTTGCTTGGATTCCATATCATTCATGGAAGCGGTAGTCATCTTAAAGCCGTTGCCGATTTGCTTACGGTTGAATGCTAACTTGAAGCCGGATTCAGGTTCGATATGAATCGTTAAGACGGCGGGCTTAACGTGGTTACCGTTACCAAAGATGTTCTTAGCCGGCTTAAAGACGATGTCGACCCGGGTTTCTTTCTTACCCAGCATCTTACCGGTGCGAACGTAGAACGGAACGCCTTGCCAACGCGGCGTCTTAACGTTAATTTTACCGGCGACGTAGGTTTCGGTATTGGAATCGTGCGGAACGCCGGGTTCTTCGCGATATTCATGCTGATCGCCTTTGGCACCGTACTGGCCACGGACGAAGTTCTTAGCAACGCCGTCGGCGTCATAGATCTGAACGCTGTTTAAAGCTTTGGCTTTGGCGGCATGAATGTCAGTATCGTTAAAGGTCTTCGGCGGTTCCATGGCGATAACGCCTAAGACTTGCATGATGTGGTTCTGGACCATGTCACGTAAAGCACCGGTGCCGTCGTAATAACCAGCTCGTTTTTCAACGCCTAAGCCTTCAGCTAAGGTGATCTGGACGTTATCAATGTAATTATGGTTCCAGACGTTTTCGAATAACGGGTTAGCGAAACGTAAAGCGTAGATGTTTTGAACTAGTTCTTTACCTAAGTAATGATCGATTCGGAAGATCTGATCCTTCTTAAAGGTAGCGGCTAAGGAATCGTTTAATTTCTTAGCGGATGGGTAATCGTGTCCGAACGGCTTTTCGATGATTAAACGGTTAAAGCCGTTATCGGATAAGACGTGCTGTTCACGTAGGTTCTTGGATACGATGCCAAAGAATCGCGGAGCTAAAGCGATGTAATAGATTCGGTTACCGTCTAATTGATACTTTTTGTCTAATTTATCGGCTAATTTCTTTAAAACGACATAATGGGATGGATTAGTAACGTCATGTCGCTGGTAATAGAAATGACTAACGAAATTCTTCACCTGAGTATCATTATCAGCTAAGCTTTGAACGGACTTAGCAACGACTTGACGTAATTTTTCGTGAGTCCACGGATGACGACCAGTTCCGATTAATGCAAAATGTTTTCGAAGGCTACCCTTCTTATAAAGGTTAAAGATAGCTGGGTATAACTTTCGGTGGGCTAGATCACCAGTGGCACCGAAAAGCATAATTAAGGCTTTTTTTTCAGTTGCCAACGTCGTCACGCTCCTTTTTAAGATTTTAAATTCAAAATTATACAGAATCGGTTCGGTTAATCATGAAAGCGGATTCTTTAACTATGATTATTGTATATCATTGGTTGCGGGAAAAAAAGCGCTTACTTTATTTAAATATTATAATAAAATTAATTAACGCTTTCCAAAGGGGATGTCCGTTATTTTTAAGCGAAAATCGATTAATCTGCCGATCCTGATGATTTATTCCATTCTTTTGAACGCGGGATCATCATGCGTCTGGCCGCTGGTCACCATGTATATGCATAATTATCTTCACGAATCCCTGACCGTCTCCGGAGTCGTCTTATTATTTATGTCGGTCTTTATGATCATCGGCAACTACTTAGGCGGTTATCTGTTTGATAACTATTCCGCTTATAAAACGTCGGTGATTTTTATCCTGATCTCGACCGTTTCGATCATGGCGTTAATCTTCTTTCACGGCTGGCCGGCGTTCGCGCTACTGTTAATGCCGTTCGATCTCGGTAACGGAGCTAATTTGACGCTGGTTAACTCCTATGCGACTTCGATCGTGGAACAAAGCACCCGCTACATTTTCAACATTATGTACATCGGCTTGAACCTTGGAATCGTCATCGGCACGGCGATGGTCGGTTTTCTCTTGAAAAGCGGCGCGGCGTTCCTGTTCTCGGTCACGAGCCTGTTTTATGTGGCGGCGTTATTGATGACCGTTCTGTGCTTTAACGTGGATTTAACGAAGTAGATGGTCTTCTGTATTTACCTGAGTTACTCCATCTGGGACAGCGTGATGTCCGTTCACATGATCGATCTCGGGATGACGTTCGTTGACTACAGCTGGATCTGGGTCATTAACGGGGTCATGATCGTTGCCGGTCAGGCGCTGGTCAACCGGATTTTTGGCCGTTTCCGGGTCTCGATTCAGATCGCCATCGGGGTCGCGATCTTTGCGGTGGCCTTCTTCGGTCTGATTCCGGCCCGTCATTACGCTGCGTTTATGCCGTCAATGGTCGTTCTAACTTTAGGTGAAATGATCAGTTTACCCGATATTCCCGCCTGGATGGACAGTTTTGCTCGATTAGGTGAAAAGGGCCGTTATCAGGCCTACTTCAACGTCTTTATGACTGCGGGCCGGGCGGTCGGTCCGTTGTTTGACGGTATCGTGGTGGAAAGCCTAAGCTACGGTTTCCTGTTTGGCTTTTCCGGGATTCTGGTCTTAATTTCGTTGGCGTTAGTTCTGATTGAAGTTATGGATAAACGCAGATTCATCAGATGCATTTAAAACAGAATCGAATTCAAAAGGCTTTTAAGAAACGGGTTCGGCAGAAGGCCTTTGTGTATCACGGTGATGATCCGAGAGCCCGTTTGCGGGCTAAGCTTTATTTCTTGAGACAATTAAAGCAGCGGTTAAAAACCGCCTTTTGTTTTAATAGTTATCAAGCGGAATTCGTCAAGAACGAAGCGATGAACCGGGTCTTACGCCATAGCCCTGAACGGATTCTGGTTGCTCCGGACACCAAAAAGGCGGAAAAGTTAGTGAAGGCTAGTTTTGTGCTGGGTCACCATTATTTCCGCTTCATTATGACGATGCTATAGAAATAGATTTGGTAAAAAGAAAAATCGTCCAAAATTTTTTGGACGATTTTTTATAGACGGCTTCTGCTGCTGATTAGCTTTCGCAGCTTTGTTCTTATTAGCGATCGCCTGTTTAGCTTTTTCGTGAATCGGGGTGACTTCGAACCACTTAACGAAGGAATTCTCGAGCTTCGTGATCTTGAAGTTAAAGCCGCCCAGGTTAATGGACGAACCGTTATGGAGGTTCGGGTACTTATCAATGAAGTAACCGGATAGGGTAACGACATCCGACTTGTTGAATTCGGGGATTTCGTTATTGAAGTAACGTTCGAAATCGTAGATGTTGATTTTACCGTTGATTTGGTAAGAGCCCTTGGGCTGCTTAAAGATGAATTCGTTAAGGGACGGATCGACTTCGTCACGAACGGTTCCGAAGAGTTCGTCGTAGATATCTTTATCCGTAATGATGCCGCTGGTTCCGCCGTATTCGTTGACGACGACGATTAACGGCGTATGGGTCTTGACCATCCGCTGCAGAACACGGGTGATCGGCGTCGTTTCGGCGGTGGTCTCGACGTCTCGTAATAACTTAGTGACCTTAACGTCGGGGTTGACCTGCTGCTGACGGATCAGATCGTAATTGTAAACGTAGCCCAGGATATTATCCTTATTATTGTTCTTAACGACCGGTAAACGGCTGAACTTCTTTTTTAGGTAGACGTTGATGGCGTCCTGAACCGTATCGTCGTCGTTGATGACGACCAGCTGGGTTCGGTCGACCATGATGTCCTTCGCGATTTTATCGTTGAACTTAAAGGCCCGGGCCATGTAGGTATAATCGTTCTGGTCTAACTGGCCGGACTTAACGGCGTTCCTGGACACGTCCAGGATTTCGCCCTGCGACAGGGCTTCGTCGGTCTGATCCGCCATGTGGATGCCGAAGATCTTAACGGTCTGCTCCGCTGAGATGTTGATCATCCAGACTAACGGGAAGAAGAGCTTATGGCAGTAGTGGAGCGGTGTACATACCACGCCCAGCATGAACCGGGACTTGGCGGTGCTCAGGTTCTTGGGCGTAACTTCCGTCAAGACCACTTCTAAGTAGGTCAGTAAGACTAGGCCGACGATGGCGCTGGCGGATTCGACGGTATCGCTGTTCATGTGCCAGAGCGACAGACCGAAGACGTACTCCAAGCCGTCGTCGACCAGCTTTTCACCAACCCAGCCCATTAGAATACCGCCTAGCGATACTCCAACTTGAGTGGTGGATAGGTAGTCATTTAGATGCGTGACCA
This sequence comes from Acetilactobacillus jinshanensis, assembly GCA_043289735.1. Taxonomy (GTDB): domain Bacteria; phylum Bacillota; class Bacilli; order Lactobacillales; family Lactobacillaceae; genus Acetilactobacillus; species Acetilactobacillus jinshanensis_A. The sequence goes on along the minus strand of CP171343.1, from coordinate 1,122,150 downwards.
TGTAGATTTCCCGCTTTAGTTTAACGGGGATCTTTTTACCGTTGTCCTTATCCTGATTGGCCGATTCCTGCAATTCACTTTCTCGGGTCTGGACTAGCGCAAATTCACAGGCCACGAAAAAGCCGGCCATGAAGAAGGAAAGGACGGTAACGATAATTTCCCAAATTAGCATAGTTAGTTGCCTTCTTTTCTTTAAATCTTTAAATTATTTATTGGAAACAACTCTATTTGATAGCTGTTGATTAGAATGATAAACTTAAAAGGTACATCTCATAACATAGGAGGAATTGACATGGCTGAAAAAGACGATAGTCAAGAATCGGATCAGGACCAACCAAAGCGAGACGAAGACGATAAACGGACTTTAGAAGAAATCCGTGAATCTAAAATCAAGTACTCTGATGATGACCTTCAGAAAGCCATCGATTTAATCAAGAAGCGTGGCTTCATCACCAAGAAAGACTTTAAGAAGATGGACGATACCGTTTGGGCCGATGGCTTTTACTAAGCAATGGATGCTAAGATTCAGGACGATGATAGCTACAATCCGTACTTATACATCGAACTCTTCGATTTTAAGGGCGGTGACATCGAAGCCATCATCTTCGATATGGATCAGGTCAAGACCCGTGACGACGCTTTGAAGACCTTATCCAAGACGTTGCACGAAAAGATTATCCGTAAATTAATTATAAAATTAATTTTATAACTATCAAGACACGCCATGGCGTTAGCCATTGGCGCGTTTTTTATTTAAAATAATTAGCACTATTTTAAATTAGTGCTAAAAATCCCTTGCATTCCGTTTTTTAGGGTTTAATATAATAATTGCAATGTGAGTTAGCAGTCTTATAAAAAAGTGCTAAAAAGTTGCATTGCTAATTAAGAGTGATTATCATAAGAATTGGTAAGTGAGATGGAACGATTTAAAGCGAGTCGTTCCGCTCATGATTTTATTTTAAAATCTATTAGCACTTAAAATTATAAGTGCTAAATAATTGAGTTTCTAGATGAGTTGTTTAAAATCAAAATTGAATTGAGCTTAGGTATCGATTCATTAAGTTTGATTTCAATTGATTTGAAAGAGGTTTTCATTATGGCAAATGAATTAAGAAACGTGTTTAATGATGAAGAAGATCCCATGGATGATTTCTTTGGCAACTTCGGCCGGAGCTTATTCGACTCCGTTGCCAGCCATAACCAGATGAAAACGGATGTCGTTGAACATAAAAATGATTATCAGGTAACTTCTGAATTACCGGGCTTCAAGAAGAACGATATTCACATGGACTACCGTAACAACACGTTACGGATCCACGCTACCCATAAGCTGAACAAGACCGCTAAGAATGATAAGGGTCGCGTTCTTCGCAAGGAACGTTCCAACAGTGACGTTGCCCGTTCGTTCTACTTACCGAACGTTGACTTGAGCAAAGTTAGCGCTACTTACGACGGCGGTTTGCTAAAGGTCAGCTTGCCGAAAGTATCCAAAGATGACAACAGTCATCGTATTAACATTAAGTAATTTAAATTTAGATTTAATTGATTTGAGGAGACCGGTCGATGGCCGGTCTTCTTTTACGGAGAGTATTTAGCAGTAATTAAAAAGAGTGCTAAAGTGAATCGATTTTTAAAAGGAGATTATATCATGAGTGAAGACTTAAGTAACGTATTTAATGATGACCAATGAACGACTTCTTTGATGACCTTGGTAAGAGTTTCTTTAGTGACATGCCAAAGATTAACCCCATGAAGACCGACGTGGTCGAACACCCAAAGGACTATCAGGTTACCGCTGAATTACCGGGCTTTAAGAAGAGCGGGATTCATATGGATTACCGTGATAATACATTACGGATTAACGCTGTTCATAATGTTAACCGTAACGTAAAGAATAATAAAGGTAAGGTTCTCCGCAGTGAACGTTCTATGAGTAACGTGGAGCGTGCTTTCTACTTACCAAACGTTAAATTTGCTAAGATTTCCGCTAGTTACGATGGCGGAGTTTTGAAAGTGAACTTACCAAAGAATGTTAAAAAAGTTGATAGTTCTCACCGTATCAACATTAAGTAAAATAAATTTAATCTAATTATCAGAAAGATCGGCGTTTGCCGGTCTTTTTTATTGCTATTATATGTTATATAACCTTACATAAATTCCGATTATTTTAAACAATTCGTTCATAGTGTTATACTTTCTTACATATAAAGTGGAAATCTAACCATGTATAAAGGAAATGACAAACGTGAATGCGGTAAATACCTTCTTTGTAATTATGTCAGCGATTCTGGTGCTCTTCATGACGCCGGGCCTGGCTTTCTTCTATGGTGGCTTAGTATCTAAGAAGAACGTGGTCAACACTACCCTGTCCGTCTTTATCATTACGGGGATTGCGATCTTACTGTGGATTGCCTTCGGCTATAACCTATCTTTCGTGGGTAACTTTAAAGGCATCATCGGTAATTTTCACCATTTATTTCTGCACGGTGTTAATCTTAAAGCGATTATGCCGCAGACTCATATTCCGATCGGTGCTCACCTGATGTTTGAAATGATGTTCGCCGTGATCACGCCCGCATTGTTCGTGGGTGCCGTCGTGGGCCGAATGCGTTTTCGGTTTCTGTTGGCTTTCATTATTTTGTGGTCGATTCTGGTTTATTACCCGATGGCTCACATGGTCTGGAGTCCGAGGGGCTTTTTAGCTAAACTGGGCGTTTTGGACTTCGCCGGCGGAACCGTGGTTCATATTAACGCCGGAATTACCGCGTTGATCCTGGCGGTCTTCCTGGGCCGTCGTTTGGATTATAAGCAGAAACTGACCCATTATAATCTGATCTGGGTCGTTCTAGGTGCCACGATCCTCTGGGTCGGCTGGTACGGCTTTAACGCCGGATCGGCGTTAGCCATGAATAACGTTGCGATGCAGGCGGCTTTGACCACTACCGTATCGACCGGGACCGCCATGGTCGTCTGGATGATTTTAGACCGAATCTTTCACGGCAAACCGACTTTATCCGGGGTTAGTACCGGGACGTTATGTGGATTAGTCGGCATTACGCCGGCCGCCGGTTACGTTACCGTCTGGGGCTCCGTCTGGATCGGTCTGATCGCAACCCTTTGCAGTTACTTCTTTGTTCATTACGTTAAAGGACGGATTAAGTTAGATGATACCTTGGATGCCTTTGGTTGCCACGGTGTTAGTGGCATCGTGGGCAGTATTTTAACCGGTCTGTTTGCAACCGGCTCGATCAACAGCGTCGTAAAGCATAACGGCTTGCTATACGGCGGTGGAATGCACCAGTTCCTTTTGCAGTTAGGCGTAACCGTCTTTACCATTGTCTTCGTTATGATCATGGACGTTATTATCATTAAAGTCTTAGAACTCTTTATTCCGATCCGGGTTTCTAAATACGTCGAAAAGATCGGGATGGATCCGTTGGAAAACGGTGAAGAAGCTGATTACTTAGTCAACACCGTCGATCCGAAATTTATTAAGGTCGCTAAGCAGCGTCAGCAGGCTTAACTAATTTCTGGTAGAAGTTCACTCTCGTTAATTGGTAGTAAGGCTCGTCCAGAAATCAGCCAGGTGAACGTACGAGTGATAGGATCGACCAGCCGATGAAGCTTAGGTCGAGGACGAACAGTTCCCACTTGTGACCGCTCATTAAATGACGGCTCCTGGTGATGGCGTCCCGGTACTTTATGTGCTGGCCGTCATCTACGGCATCCTTATAAATGTACTGGGCCTGAGAATAAGCTAGCTGCTTGATGTAGCCGGGAAAGATCGTAAGATACCGATCATAATGGCACCCATAAAATAATCGCCTTTATGGAAAATTTTTATTTTCATGATATTATTAAAAATGAGTTAAGGACGTTAAAGATGATCGAGATCTAAAGTTAGATTTAATTTCATCGCGACGTTAATAATTAAGCCTCATGGTCGGTTGATCATGAGGCTTTTTTTTATATGAAAAAGAATTTTAAACGGTTATTACATATGCCAACGCTGGGGACGCAGATCATGATCGGTCTGATTCTCGGGATTGGAATTGGACGTCTGTTTTATCATAATCAGTTGGCGATTACCGCGATGCAAAATACCGGTACGATTTTTATTAATTTAATTCAAATGATCGTGCTGCCGATTATCGTTTCCTGCTTGACGGTGGGGATCGCTAGTATCGGCAGTATGAAAAAATTAGGCCGGATCGGCTTAAAGACCATTATCTATTTTGAAGTCTTGACGACGGTTGCCTTGGCCGTGGGTCTGTTTGTCGGGAACGTTTTTCATCCGGGTACGTTAATTAACGTTCATTCTCTGCACGGTATGAATATTTCCCAGTACGTATCTTCAGCTCACGTTGCTACTAAAGGTGGTTTCTGGGGCTTCTTGATCAATATGGTTCCGACCAACATCTTTAAGTCGCTAGCTCAGGGCAACATGCTGGCGGTGATCGTCTTTAGCGTCTTCTTTGGTCTCGGCGTGACGGCCGTCGGTAAACAGGGTCAAATTTTGGTCACCATTATGAACGCCATCGCTCAGGTCATGTTCAAAATCGTGGACTGGATCATGCACGTGGCGCCGATCGGCGTCTTTGCCCTGATCGGCGCAACCGTCGCTCAGATGGGCGTTAGTTCGTTGATGCCGTTGGGGTACTTCGTTATCTTAGCTTACGGGGCGATGATCTTCTTCGTTCTGGTCTGCCTAGGCGTGGTTGCCCGGCTCTTTAAATTCAGAATCACTAAGTTGCTACGTATTATTAAGGAAGAAATCGTTCTGGCCTTTACCACCGCTAGTTCCGAAGTCGCGTTACCTAAGAACATGCAGCGGATGGCTAAACTAGGCGTTAAAAAAGCGATCGTTAACTTCGTGATTCCGGTCGGCTACACGTTTAACCTAGATGGTTCCGCGATTTACCAGTCGCTAGGGGTCTTGTTCCTGGCCCAGGCCTATCATTTAGACTTGTCGATTGGTAAACAGATCGTGATCATGCTGGTCTTGATGGTCACCAGTAAAGGCATGGCCGGAGTTCCTAGTGCTTCGTTCGTGGTCTTATTGACCACCGCTTCCACGATCGGGATTCCGATGTCCGGTCTAGCGTTGATCGCCGGGATCGATCGATTCGTGGATATGGGCCGAACCGCCGTCAACGTGGTCGGTAATTCGTTAGCCACCGCCATTATCGGTAAGTCGGAACACGCCTTTGATGGCTCCCGGGCGCAGCGCTATTATCATCAAGTCGTGACGGAAACTTATTAGCTAAATAGTTAATATTGATGTTCGATTTCGTAGACTAATTCCGGATCGTCACCGGTGCGCTGGTTACGGTTTAAACCGTTCATGATCTTCATTTCGTGATTGGATAACTGGAAATCGTAGATATCAGCGTTCTGTTTGATTCGGGACGGCGTCTTGGATTTCGGAATGATGGCGACGCCGCGCTGTAGATGCCAGCGGAGAACGACCTGGGCGATGGATTTACTATGGGCTTTAGCAATCTTACCAATGGTTGGATCCTGTAGAACGGCTCCGCGGCCCATCGGACTCCAGGCCTGCGTCAAAATGTGGGACTGACGGTCGAAGTCGACCATCGGCTGCTGACTTAAGTAGGGATGGTTTTCGATCTGGTTAACGACCGGCATTTCTTTAGCCTGGGTGTGCAGTAATTCTAGATGAGTTCGGTGATAGTTGCTGACCCCGATGGATTTAACTTTGCCGTCGGCTTTAGCTTTTTCTAAAGCGCGCCAGGTGTTAAAGAATTCGGAGTGGATCGGCCAGTGAATCAAAATTAGGTTTAAGTAATCGGTCTGTAGATTAGCTAAAGATTCGTCAACGGCTTTCAGAGTTGATTGATAGCCCTGTTTCGGTTCCGGAATCTTAGTGGTTAAGAAGTACTGATTTCGGGGAACGTTCAGTTTTTTAAGGGCGTTGCCCAGCTGTTTTTCGTTATGATAGAACTGAGCGGTATCGAAGAGCCGGTAACCGCTGTCCCAAGCGGTTTGAATGGCGCGGTCCATAACGTCTTGGGAGACTAATTTATAGGTGCCGAAGCCTTCCATGGGCATCGGTTGGCCATCCGCTAATTTAACGGTATCGTGAATCGATTGAATTGGCATGTTGAATCTCTCCTTATTTTAGAATTATCGAAATACGTTACATTTAAAATTATAATGGATACGAATTCGTCAGCGACAAGTCAATTATCAGCCAAAATCGTTGACTCGCAGCGTCGGCTCTATTGTCAGAGGCAACACTTTAACGCTCTTTAATTTAGGAGCGTTAGTATTTTATACAGGCAGCTACAAGAATTTATTGTTTTTAGTGATCGCGGTTGCTAATACCATTATTGGGACCTTTCAGGAAATTAGATCCAAGCGACGGATTGACCAGATGGCACTTCTTTCTGAAGGTCGAGTAATAGTTTGCCGGGATTCCAAGTTAAACGAATTTTACCAGATCAAATTGTAAAGGGTGACGTGATTGTCTTACGGCTGGGTGATCAAATTCCCGTGGATGGAAAAATTATCCAGACGCGATCGTTAGAGGTCAATGAATCGCAGATAACCGGGGAACCGAATTCGATTCATAAGTCGGTTGGTGATTCAAGTGTTTCGGGTAGTGTCATAACCAGTGGTAATGCCCGAATGATAGCGACAAAGGTTGGCTCACAAGCTTTTGTAAATCAATTATCGAACCGCGCCCGAATCAGTCACGAAGAGAGCAGTAAACTGTTAAACATTATTAAGAGGATCATTCGGATTTTAACGTTTTTGATCGTTCCGTTGGGGATTGCTTTATTTGCGTCAAAGCCTATTCACAAAATGAAAACTGATAAAGCGATTTTAGGAACCGTGGCCGCAATGATCGGGATGATTCCGGAAGGGTTAGTTTTACTGTCATCAGTGACTTTAGCAGTATCCGCTATGAAACTGTCTCGACATCACGTTTTGGTCCGTAATTTACCAGCGATTGAAACGCTAGCCCGGGTTGATACGTTATGCCTAGATAAGACTGGAACCATTACCACGGGGCGTTTGAAGGCTGAAAAGGTAATCCCATTCTCATCGGTTCGAAAGTGGAGCGGAGCTGAATTTAAATCCGAAAATTACGTCTTGGGTGCACCAGAATGGATCAGTCAATTATCACCTGAATTGAAAATTCGTTAAGCAGGGTGTTAAGTTAAACGTGATTTCGGGCGATGATCCGGTTACGGCAGCTAGTGTTGCCCGTCAAGCTAGAATTCCCCATTCGAATCAATGGATTGATATGTCAAAAGTCCGACCTGATCAGGATTATCGCTGGTTAGTTAAACATTATCACGTTTTCGGTCGGGTCAAGCCGGCTCAAAAGCAGCGTTTGATTAAGGCCTTACAGGAAGACGGTCACGTCGTTGGGATGACCGGTGACGGGGTCAATGATTTACTGGCTTTGAAGCAGGCAAACTGCGGAATTGCTATGGCGACCGGAAGTGAAAGTACCCGAAGTATCGCTAATTTCGTGCTGATGGGCTATAACTTTTCAGCTTTGGCTAATGTCTTAGGTGAAGGGCGTCGAGTTACCAATAACGTAGCTAACGTGGCTTCACTATATTTAATCAAGACTATGTACTCACTGGCTTTAACTTGCTTATTTATCTTTGCATCTCGGGACTATCCGTTTCAGCCCATTCAATTGACGCCAATTTCAACCTTTATGATTGGTATTCCAACCTTCTTCCTGGCGCTAGAACCGAATTACGAACGAATTTCACATCAATTCACCGAGAAGATTGTGAAAGTTGCAATTCCGTCCGCAATTACCATTATCGCTTATATCTTATTAGTCGAAATGGTTAGTAAACTGTGGTCGTTGCCGTATTTTGAAGGCTCGTCGATTAACGTGTTATTGACTGGGATGATTTGCTGGATTGCCTTAATTAAGGTTTCAAAGCCGTTAAGTAAATTTAAATTAACTATTATTATTTCCACGGCGATCTTCTTTGGCGTTACTTTTCTGGTATGGAGCCACCTTTTGACCTTGATAATCGGATTAGTAATTACTACTTATCCGGTTCTAATTTTGATACAATCAATCGTGAAAATAATTTATCGAATGATTTGGTATCTTTAAGGAGGAGATTCGATGGACATGTCACCATTAAAGAAGACTTATCAGCGTATCCTGGTGGGCGTTGATGATTCTGATGACGCTCAATTAGCTTTCCGTTACGCAATCCAGTATGCTAAAGAACGTCATGCTACTTTGATTATCACTTCAATTTGGGAATCTCAAGAAATGAATTATTACCAAGCTTTAAATCCTAATTTTGTCCATGGTAGTAAGCAGGACGTTATTGATCATTTGAAAAAATATCGCCAATTTGCCGAAAAGCAGGGCGTTAAGAACGTTAAGACCGTAATGGGCGAAGGTCACGCCGGTGAACAGATCGTTAAGAAAATCATTCCAGCCACCAAACCAGATCTGTTGATTATTGGTTCATTATCGGTTAAAGGCTTACGTAAGCACATGGGGACCCAAGCGGGCTACATGTCAAAGTACGCCCCGATTTCCGTGATGGTGGTTCGTTAAAAAATCCGTCTTTTTTCGTATTTTATTTACACGACACAATTGATGATAAATTAGTTAGTGATACCCATATGTCGTTCAGCACTAACTTAGGCATCATTATCACTTGCCGATTGAAGGTCAGATCGTTCAGGACGCGGATCGTCTGGACGCGATCGGTGCGATTGGAATTGCTCGGGCCATGTACTACGGCGGTCACGTGGGCGAAAAACTGTATGATCCGAAACTGGAGCCCCGAACCCAGATGACTCAAGCCAAAGAACGGGATTACCAGCGGGGCACGACCATTAACCGTTTTTACGAAAAATGGCTTAAAATAAAAAACGACCTGAATACACCGGCTGCAAAAGAGCTGGCGAAAGGCCGTCAAGGAGTTATGTTACGGTTTCTAAATGAATTTAAAGCGGAAGGGAACGGTAACGCGTAAGTTACGGTTTCGAAGCGCGAGCGATCGGCGCGAATTTAGCGTGGGTCATTTTAGCGACGTCCGTGGCTTTGACTTCGACCGAGCGGCCGATCTTACCGGACGAGACCAGAATCTTGCCCTGCTTCTTAGCGATGTCACTGAAGAAGATCGGGTAGTGATCCTGTTCGTAGATCCCGATCGGCGTGTTGGCACCGTGCTGGTAGCCGCTGGTCTTGCGCAGTTTCTTTAACGGGACCATTTCGACTTTCTTATTGTGGGAAGCCTTGGCCAGAGCCTTTTCGTTCAGGTACATATCGAGCGGGACCACGCCGACTAACGGACCGGTCTTTTTACCGCTCAACACTAAGGTTTTATAGACCCGGTGTTCATCGATTCCGGTGCCTTTTAGGACCATCTGCTGAACGTCGTTGACTTCCTTAGTTGGGATGACGAATTGCTTGTACGGGATCTTATGTGCATCCAGCATCTTTTCAACTAACGTTTTTTTGATTCGATTCTTTTTCTTGGACATTATTGATCACCTTAGCTTAATAACTCTCTGTACGTTTATTCTATCATTGATTTTTTATTAAAAAGACTAGACTATTTAACGTTTGTCCCTCATAATAGGACTCGACAATTAAAAGTCGTTATTTCCGAATAATTATGGGATAATGATTATATTTTTATGGATAGTAATGTATAATATTAACTAGTGGTAATCGCGTAGTTATCACTTTAATATTGTATATTAATCCTATTAAAAGGAGTGAATTTAATGGCTGTCAATTACGACTCCAAGCAGTACTTAAAGAACAACGAAAAGTATTGGCAAGCTGCTAACTACTTATCCGTTGGCCAACTTTATCTTCGTAATAACCCATTATTAAAGCACCCATTGACCGCTAAAGACGTTAAAGTTCATCCGTTAGGTCATTGGGGCACGATTGTATCTCAGAACTTTATTTACGCGAACTTAAACCGTGTTATCAAGAAATACAATCTAAACATGTTCTACATCGAAGGTTCAGGTCATGGTGGTCAAGTAATGATCTCCAACTCCTACCTAGATGGCAGTTATTCTGAAATTTATCCTAACGTTTCTGATGACGAAAAAGGTATGGCTAAGTTATTCAAGCAATTCTCGTTCCCAGGTGGAGTTGCTTCGCATGCTGCACCGGAAACTCCTGGTTCCATCCATGAAGGTGGAGAATTAGGTTACTCTCTATCCCATGGTGTTGGTGCCATTTTTGATAATCCTGACGTTATCGCTGCCGTTGAAATCGGTGATGGTGAATCTGAAACCGGTCCTTTATGTGCATCCTGGTTCTCTGATAAATTTATCAACCCGGTTACCGATGGTGCCGTATTACCGATCATTAACTTGAACGGATTTAAGATTTCTAACCCGACCATTTTATCCAGAATGAGCGACAAGAGCTTAACTGAATACTACCATGGCATGGGCTGGGATCCTCACTTCGTTGAAGTTAAAGGCTGGGATCCTCGTGACCACAAGAACGATCCTGATGATCCGAAGAACGTGGATGCGGTCTTCGATCAGATGGAAAAGGTCATGGACCATTGTATCGTTGAAATCAAGAACATTCAGAAGTACGCCCGTACGAAAGAAACCGCTGAAACCGCTAAGTTACCGCGTTGGCCAATGATCGTGGTTCGTACTCCTAAAGGCTGGACCGGCCCGAAGAAGAACTTCCAGGGTCAGCCGGTTGAACGTTCTTCTCGTGCCCACCAAGTTCCGTTACCGATCTCTGCCGTTGACATGTCCCATGCCGACGTCTTAGAACACTGGTTAAAGTCCTACCAGCCGGAAGAATTATTCAATAAAGACGGTTCCGTTAAGGACTCCATCCGGAACATGGCACCGAAGGGCAAGCAGCGGATGGCTATGAACCCGATCACCAACGGTGGTATCAATCCAAAGCCATTACGCTTACCTGACTACCGTAAATTCGCATTACACTTCAAGACTCCCGGTTCGATCAAAGGCCAAGACATGGCTAACTGGTCTAACTGGATCGCTGACGTTATGAAGATGAACCCTCATAACTTCCGTGGCTGGGGTCCTGATGAATCCGAATCTAACCGTTTGTTCGATGTATTAAAGACTACTAACCGTCAGTTCATGGAACAGATTGATAAACCGAACGATGCTGATATCGCTCATTCCGGTCGTTTAATTGATTCTCAATTATCCGAACATCAGTGTGAAGGCTGGTTAGAAGGTTACTCCTTAACCGGTCGTCATGGTTTCTTCAACACGTACGAAGCATTCGGCCGTGTTGTTGATTCCATGCTGACTCAGCATTACAAGTGGTTAGAAAAGTCCACGACTGGCAAAGCTGCTGCGTGGCGTCGTCCAATTCCGTCGATCAACATTATCGATACTTCCACTGCATTCCAGCAAAACCATAATGGATTCACCCATCAAGATCCAGGTCTTTTGAACCACTTGGCTGACAAGAAGTTAGATTACATTAACGAATACTTACCAGCTGATACCAATACTTTATTGGCCGCCGGTGATAAGGCATTCCGTCAATATAACACCATCAACTTGTTAGTAACTTCCAAGCAGCCTCGTCCTCAATGGTTCAGCATTGAAGAAGCTACTAAGTTAGTTAACAACGGTTTAGGCGTTGTCAACTGGGCTTCCACTGATGGCAACAGTGAACCGGATGTCGTCATGGCTGCTTCTGGTTGTGAACCTACTCGTGAAACCTTTGCTGCCATCGATATCTTACACAAGAACTTCCCTGACTTGAAGATTCGTTGTGTTAACGTTGTTGACTTCATCAAGTTATTCAATCCTAAGTACACCAAGAAGGGTATCAGCAACAAAGAATTCGACAGTATCTTCACTAAGAACAAGCCGGTCGTATTCGCATTCCATGGTTACGAAAACTTACTGAAGACCATCTTCTTTGACCGTCATAACAAGAACTTACACGCTCATGGTTACCGTGAAAACGGTGATATCACTACGCCATTTGACATGCCGGTCTTAAACAAGATGGACCGTTATGACTTAGCCAAGGAAGTTGTTCAGGACGTTCCAGCCTTAGCTGGCAAGTCTGCTGACTTCCAGAGCAAGATGGACAGCATCTTGGACGAACACTATCATTACATTCGTGATCACGGTACTGATATGCCTCGTGTCGTTAACTGGAAATGGACTCCAGTCAACAATGATAAGTAATCGGTAACTGATTTAGAAATTAATTTATAATAAAAAGGTCTTGTATCGATTGATACAAGGCCTTTTCTTTTTGTCTAATTTAATTAGATCTTGAAGTCGTCGGGTAGCGGAGCGGTGACGTGAATTACGTTCATGTAGAACGGCCGGATCAATTTTAGTTTCCACGAGTGCAGCAGCATCGGATCGTACGGTTGGGTCCGCGGATTATAGAGCGGATCGCCGGTGACCGGGTGACCTAGATGCGCCATGTGGACCCGGATCTGGTGGGTGCGGCCGGTCTTGAGCCGGATTTCGACTAGGGATCGGTGGCCCTTCGTTTTGACGACCCGGTATTTAGTTACGGCCCGTTTAGCGTGCAGCCCGTTGATTTTCCGTTTTCGCTGATCATTGGGATCGAAGCCGATGGGTTGATTAATGATCCCTGCTTGTTTTTTAAAAAGGCCGTCGCACCAGGCCAGATAAGTTCGCTGGATTCGTTTTTCGCCGATTAGGCGGACTAGAATGGGTACCACGGCGGGATTTTTAGCGATGATCAACGCTCCGGAAGTCTGCTGATCCAGACGGTGAACGATGTAGGGCTGCTGGTGTTTAGGCTGTAAATAGGCCGCCACGTGGTTAAGGGTGGTGCCGATTTCGCCCGGCTGATTAGGGTGCGTCTTGTCGCCGCGCTGTTTATTGACGACCAGCAGGTCCTGATCTTCGTAGGCGATCTGGACGTTAGCGGCGCTATCGGGCTCGACGTTGGGAAACGGCTCCCGAAAATCGCTCGGTAGAAAAGTCAGGTCGACGTGATCACCGGCGTGAACCGGGTAGTTCATGGGCAGGTAGCGATGATTGATCAAGACCCGCTGATTTTTCCGCAAACGGTAGATTTTGTAGCGGGGGATCAGTAAGTATTTACTGAGGTAGTGCCGGACCGAACACGGCGTGATTTTAGCCGGTACCGTTAAATGATATTGCCACTCCAAAAGGATCATCTCGTTTTCGGTAAAATAAATTGTGATATAATCTAGTTCGACATTAGAAATTAAATCAGGTGAAAAAATATGCAAATGGATGCTGATCAATTAATTCAGCAGATCGATAACGAAAAGTTTGCGGTTCAAACCAAGAGCGTTCGTAAAACGACTTTAACTAATAACTTTAGTAAGGCTTTTCAGCCCTTAATCAAATTTATGATTCAAAAACTGAATGCTCATCAGCCCGCCCAGGCCAACCTAAAGGTCATGGGTACCCCCATGGTGATCAGTTTAGAAGTCAACGTCATTAACTTACCGTACACCAGTATTCGGCCCATGAAACGGCTGGTGACTAACGATGGTAAAATGACGGCTAACGTTTACGTAATGATTGCCGATCCGGACGTTAACCGTTCCAAGTTTCGTTTGGATCAAGTCGCTAGTGCGGATGATTTTGTTAAACAGCCCGCTGACGACGTTGCTTTCATTAAAAATTGGTTAGCTGATCAGGTCAAAAAGATCAAAGCTAATCAGGAATACGCTAAAAAGCACCCGAAGACAAAACGAAAGAAAAAGACGACCCGGCGCCGCCGAACTAGACGAACGTACCGCCGCAAGCGGACCCGTCGGACAAAGCGTCGAAAAACTCGTCGTCGTAAAAAGTGATTATTTAATTAGGTAAACGTGATCGTGCATGAGATCGAAACTCTGGTGATGACGGTTTAGCTTTTTGACCGCGTCGTTTTGGATGAAGTGAGCGTGCTGCCAGAACGGCTTAGAATTGGTGGCGCCGTTCTTTTCACCGATGACGATCATCGGGATGTCGCGGCCGGATTTACGAACGGCTTGTAATAGCTGCCAGTCGACCGGAACGCCGTCGGGTGACCAGCACATGATGATGTAATTGATTTGATCCTGATACTTCTGAAAAGCACTGAGGGCGTCTAGTTTCTCAACTTGGGTGACCAAGTGTTTGCCCGTTTCGTTTTGCTTAGTCCAGGCTAAACTATCGGTGCAGTAAACGTGGACGTCGTGGTCACGTAAGCCTTTTGAAACGTAGCCGTTGCCGGCCATGACTTCTAAAGCCTTGGCTTTCGGACCGATAAAGTGGGCTAAGTCCGCTGCGAACGGGGCGGAGATGTAGGCCCACATGCCGTATTCGTTTTCTAGATAGTCCCGGTAGGACCGTAAGAGTTTATCTAGTTTCGGCAGAGCGTCGCTGTATTTATTCCAGAGCCGGTCGCCGCGGGTATCACCTTTCGGGTATTTTTTATTGACCCGTTTAAAGATGATGTTTTGAATATCGTCGGGTAGTAGCAGTTTCGGTAAATCCTGCGGGAGCTGTTTTCGCTGCAGCAGACGGTCGCTTTCTAAAACGTTGTTGATCAAAAATTTAATCGTTAAGTAATGATTAAATAAATGGTAGTAACGTTTTAGCTGTTCGATGTAAGTAGGCTTATGCTGGATTCGATTTTGACGGCGAAGTTTTTTAAATAATTTCCGTTTATTCATCGATTGATCGTCCTTTATAACAGGTTAAGCTGAGTTTGTTTCTTAGGATGATGTTTATGGCCGTGGGCTTGAGTAGCGGTGTGGCTCTTTTCGTAAAGGTAACCTTTGATGATTTCGTAGATTTCGTTCCGGTCGCTGGTGTTTAACGGTTTGCCGTTGAACTGTAACGTTTTGTCGCCCACGAAGAGGTTAGCGAGATCCACTTTATCGTTATAGGAACGACCCGCGATGTAATCCATGCTAACGTTAAAGTAACGTGCTAATTTAATAATTTCGGTGTACGGTGGAATTCGAATTCCGCGTTCCCAGTTTTCGATCTGGGGACTGGTGTTTAAGTGTTTCTTATCGTTATGAAATTTTTTATTAAGGCCCTTGGCTAGTTGGTTTAAGGTTAAATGACGACCTTTTCGAAGAGCTCTTAAGCGATCTTTGAACACGATATCACTTCCCTAGCCTTATTATAACAACTTGCTAAATCTTTGAACACTTAGGGTTGTTTAAAGGTAATTTAATTATGAAAAAGAATTTAAAAAGATTTTCATTAATTATATTTATTTTGGCCGTGTTATTAGGCGCGGGTTTGGTCAGCGCCGGATTTTATTTCTATAACGTTTCGGTAGTGCCTAGTCATAAGGGCTTTATTAATAATCATCAGGCTGATGAAATGAACGGTCAGCAATGGTTTAAACAGGTTCACGCTCAGAAATGGCGTCAGACTTCCGCGACCCGTGATCTGAAACTGGACGCTAACTACGTTCCGGCCGAACGTCCGACTCGAAAGACGATCGTGATCGCTCACGGTTACATGGGTGATAAAAACACTATGTGGTCCTACGCTAAATTATTTCATAATCTAGGCTATAACGTGTTGGTTCCCGACGATCGTGGCCAGGGTCAGAGCCAGGGCCATTATATCGGTTACGGCTGGCCGGATCGCCTGGATTACATCAAATGGATCAATAAGGTGATCCGTCATAACGGCCAGCAGTCTAAGATCGTGATGTTCGGCGTCAGCATGGGCGGCGCCACCACCATGATGGTCAGTGGCCAGTCCAACGTTCCGCCGCAGGTCAAGGGCTATATCGAAGACTGCGGATACGACAGCGTCAACAGTGAACTGCATTACGAAGCCGGTCAGCTATATCACATGCCAAGCATTCTTCAGAATTCACTGATTCCGATCGTCAGCCAGATCACCCAGTTAAAGGATGGTTATAACTTCGTTCAGGCCAGTGCCTTGAATCAGGTTAAGAAGAATCATCGGCCGATGCTGTTTATTCACGGTGGTAACGATCAGTTCGTTCCCACTCGGATGGTCTATAAATTGTATCGTGCCGATCGCGGACCCAAGCAGTTATTAGTGGTTAAAGGTGCGCCGCACGCATCGTCATACCATACGGATCCGCAGCTGTACCGAAGAACGATCGTCAACTTTTTGAAGCAGTACTTCAAATAGTTGCCCCGTCGATATTTGACTTGAATTAGATTATAATGTAAACAGATGAAAGATTAGACGGAGTGATATGAACATGAAAATGTTAGTCGTTCAACACAATGATGTCGAAGGACCCGGTTACATTGCTGACTGGGCCAAAAATCATAATTATGAAGTTAAGATCGTTCGTCCCGATAAGGGAGATTCCTTAAAAGCAATTCGTCCGGAACAGTTAGATTTTCTAGTTGTCATGGGCGGTGACGAAAGCGCTAATGATATGGATAAAGACTGGATCAGTGACGAACGTCATTTGATCCAGCGGGTTCATGCTCAAAAGAAACCGATTTTAGGGGTTTGCTTAGGTGCTCAGCAGATTGCTAAAGCCATGGGTGCTTTGATCTTTAAAGGTACCACGGCTGAAATCGGCTGGTTACCGGTTAAGAAGTCGGCCCAGAACCCGATCGATGACGTACCGGACCAGATGACCGTTTTACACTGGCACCAGGATCAATTTACGTTACCCGTTGACAGTAAACGGTTATTCAAGACCAAGTTAGATCATAACCAAGGCTTTATCATGGGCAATATGATGGGCTTACAGTTTCATTTTGAAGTTACTCCCGATGAAGTTAAGAAGTTAACGAAGACTGACGCTGGTTTTATCAAAGCTAGTGACGCTCCGAACGCTGTTCAGCAGACTGCCGATCAAATTAACCAGCACGATTTTCCGAAGAATAATCAGAAAGTTTTGGATAAGTTAATTGATCAGATCGTTAAGTAATTAAGTTAAGTATAGATTTTGAAAAGAAAGGAGGGTCATAATGTTTACAGCTGGAATTATCGTGGTCATGGCTGCCTTAGGC
This sequence comes from Acetilactobacillus jinshanensis, assembly GCA_043289735.1. Classification (GTDB taxonomy): domain Bacteria; phylum Bacillota; class Bacilli; order Lactobacillales; family Lactobacillaceae; genus Acetilactobacillus; species Acetilactobacillus jinshanensis_A. The sequence goes on along the minus strand of CP171343.1, from coordinate 1,105,186 downwards.
TATTCGGGTGGAATGGCTATTAACCGAAAATCGAATCAACACCGCTTAGCGCAAGCTCGTCAGCATGCCCAGGCTTATATAAAGAGTCATCAGCAAGCGGATGTCGATCGAAAACGAGTCATACTTAAAAAAGACCGTTTAAATAATCAGAAGCATCGCCAGAATAGTGAAGCCGAGTTAAATAACCAAAAACATGATAATTTGGAATTAGCCGATCGTTTACATGATCATTCCCATTATTTAGATAAAAGCAACGCCCGTTTGGATAAATTAGCGCGGGCTTTTAAAGTTCGGCAGAAGAAATATGATCAGTTGAACGATCATTATCAAGCCACGACTGATCAGGCCGAAGCGCTAGTAAAGAAATGCCACCAAAAGCTAAGCCAGATTAGTCAGATTGATGATCAGACCGCTAAGACAACGGTCTTGAACGCAACTAAATTAGAATTAAAACGTGAAAAAGATATTTTCGTTAAGTTCGAGGCTGAAGATGCGGCTAATACGGCTGATCAGCGGGCTGCTGACGTTATTATCGAAGCGATTCAGCGAGGACCAATCGATTTACCGCGAAATCATATTGAACGCAGTATCAACGTTCCGGATCCGATCATTAAACGACGGTTGTTGGAGCGTAACGCTCAGCACCTGCGTTTGGTCGAAAGTGTTACCGGTACGGATCTCTTCTTTGATCAGGACGATCCGTTATTGCTGCACATTGCTACTAACGACCCGATTCGACGTGAAACCGCCCGTAGGACCTTAAGTAACTTAATCGTTTCCCGTCACATGACGGATACGAATATCGAAGTTCAAGTTCGCAATGCTGAAGACGAAGTGGATAACGAACTGCGTGAAATCGGTGAAAACGTGGTCAACGAAATGCATCTGGGCTGGATGCATCCCGATCTAATGAAGATCGTGGGCCGTTTGAAGTTCCGGACCAGTTATGGTCAGAACGTTCTTTATCATTCGATGGAAGTCGGCCAGATGTCCGGTGTTATGGCGGCTGAATTGGGCTTAAACACCCGATTGGCTCGTCGGGCCGGTCTACTGCATGATGTTGGTAAATCGATTGATCATGAAGTCACCGGGACCCACGTTGAGTTAGGGGTTAAGTTAGCTAAGACTTATGGTGAAAATCCGATCGTGGTCAACGCGATCGCTGCTCATCATGGGGACGTACCGCCGACTAATCTGATTTCGTTATTAGTTTCAACGTCCGATGCCTTATCGGGTGCTCGGCCGGGAGCCCGAAGTGAATCGATCGAAGAGTATCTACAGCGGTTGAAGAACCTTGAAAATATCGCTAATCAGCAAGACGGCGTTAAAGAAAGCTACGCTATTCAGGCCGGCCGTGAATTACGAATCATTATTGATCCGAGAGCTATGAACGATGAACAGAGTGCTGAATTGACTAAACACGTCCGGGATCGAATTCAAAAAGAATTATCCTATCCAGGTAAGATTAAAATCACCACGATTCGAATGCTTAAGGCGATTCAGTACGTTGGTAATTGGCATCGTCATTATCATCATTACCACGAAAATCGTCGAGCTTAATTGATCGTTGATTAAATTGAATTAGATACAAAAACACCCAGCCAAATTGAATTTGGTTGGGTGTTTTTGACTTATTTAATATTATTAATGGTCTTCATTTCATCCGGCGTTAATTTAAAGCTATAGATATCAAAATTCGCTTTCATGTATTGAGGGTGGACCGTCTTGGCTAGGCTTACGATGCCTCGCTGGTATAACCAGCGAAGAATAACCTGGCTGTTGGATTTACCATGAGCTTTAGCAATTTTGCCTAAGGTTGGGTCGTGAAAGGCGTTATGACGACCTTCTGCAAATGGCGACCAGGCTTCCGGTACGATGTTATGATCTTCTAGCCATTTGACTTGCTCGTGCTTTTGATCCCACGGGTTGATCTTAATCTGGTTAACGGCCGGCTTAACGCCACTGGTCTTAATTAAATCAACGATCTGCTGTTTTGAAAAGTTGGAAACCCCGATGGACGTTAACTTACCAGCTTGATGAGCTTCAACCATGGCTTTCCAAGCTTGTTCGTAATCACCGTGCGGCCAGTGAATTAGAAACATGTTAACGTAACTTAAGCCTAAGTCTTTTAAGGATTGATCAATCGCTTTCTTAGCGTCATTATACTTGAAATTACTTTCCCAAATCTTGGATTCAACGAATAATTGGTCGCGGTTAACGCCGGATGCTTTAATGCCTTTACCGGTCTGATCTTCGTTACCGTAGATTTCAGCGGTATCGATAAAGTTATAACCGGTCTTGATGGCGTCTTTAACGGCGTTGGCACAAACATTGGTGTCGGGAATTGGAAAGTCACCGAAACCGTTAGCGGGAATTCGGTGACCATCGTTTAATTTAAAGTATTGCATAACTAATAAATTTATGATTATAATTATTTTTGATAAATAACTTTAAAGTTGTGGTTATTGGTCGCGTTAATAACGGGATGTTTCTTTAAGTAGTTAGCGATGACTTGGTCCATGACCGTACGATTAGTTTTAATGATCTGATTCTTGTTGAACATGCTATAATGACCGCCACCGACGGCTCGATAGGTATTAAGCACGATTCTAAGCTTTTGATTGGGTTGAACGGGTTTGCCGTGGTAGGTTAACTTCGTGATTCGGTGACCGATCGGTTTAGCGACGTTCATGACGTAATTAACGCCTTCGTACATGTCGTAGCAGTAATTTAGCGGCTTAGGGTAAACAAAAGGACGGCTGACGGTGATTTTACCGTTTCGATAGGTGAAGTATTTGGCACTCTGTTCCATAGCTTCTTTTAGGATTTTGCCGGTGATTACCGAAAGCGACAGGGTATTTGGATATACGTAATTGGTCATGATGTTACGGAGGGTAATCGGATTTTCAAAGCCGTGGGCTTCGTTCGTAAATAGCGACGCCGCAGAAATATCGGCGCCCATGGTTGCCATCTGGACCCTTTGGATGAATTCGATAAAGTTGCATTTATGGATGCGGGCTTGTGGAGCACTCTTGAACGATAACGATCCGTTGATCTTAGCTAGCGGTCGGTTTAACCAGTGATCGACAGCTTCTTCGGTGGGTTGAATGATTTTGGTGACTTTTGGATCCGGAGCGAAGCTTTTGGTCGGAATTAATTTAACGTGGGAGTCAGTGACTTGATGATTATGATTAAGGTTTAACGTAATCACACCCACTAGTTCACCGCGGTGACCAACCTGAATGGTGGGGACGCCGAAGAGATGATCCGCGATGATCCGGTGCTGATGACCGGTCAAGAGGGCGTCGATTCCTTTAACTTCTTTAAGCATTTGGTAGCTTTCGTTTTCACCTTTAAGAATTTCGGTCGGGACGCCTTGTTTATTGCGTTCAAAGCCACCGTGGTAAGCTACGATCACGACGTCAGCTTGTTTCCGCATTATCGGAACGTATTTTTTAGCGGTGGTGACGGCGGAGATGAATTTTAATCCTCGGAGGTTCTTAGATTTTTCCCATTTGGTGGTGCCTTGGGTGGTTAGGCCCATGACCGCCACCTTAAGCGGACCCACTTGCTTAACGGTGTAGGGCTGGCCGAACGGATGATGGCCTTTTGAATCAACGACGTTGGCGCAGAGGAACTGTCGGTGGGATTCCTGGATTGAATTCTTAAGGTAAGTTTGGCCGTAGTTGAATTCATGGTTGCCGACGATGCCGAAGTCGTAATGCATTTGATTAAAAGCCGCGTCTAATTCGTGCGGTGCAGATTCTTTTTTGATTTTAGCTAAGTAAAAAGAGAGGGGTGAACCTTCTAAATAGTCCCCGTCGTCAAAAGTTAAAGTGTATTTATGCTTATTCTGTAATTTTTTTAGGCACGTGGCGGCTCGTTCAAGGCTGAACGGGGCGTTCATTTGTGAATTAACGTAGTTGGTCGGAACTAGATAACCATGAACGTCACTGGTTAATAATAGATTTAGTTTCATGGGAAAAATCCTCCGTCAATGCTTTTGGTTGGTTACCTAAATTATAGTTAATTTCGAAAAATTTGTGAACCGTCCGACCGATTGTTACAGAGAGATTAAGAATTATCACTCTTAGCAAAAAGTGCTAAAAAAGGGTTGCATAACCTTTCACGTATGATATGCTTTATACGATCACGAATTAACTTATCAGTTTTGATTAGTTAATAAACCGTGATCTGGTTTTCAAAGGAGTTGATTATATGTTAAATCTTTATGTAGCTCCAAGTAGTGCATCAAGCCGTAAAGCTCGCGGATGGTTAAAGGCTCATAATATTCCGTTCCGTGAACGGAACATTAGTTCTAAGCCATTAAATGCCGATGAAATTAAGCAGATCTTACGCTTGACCGAAAACGGCAGTTCGGACATTATTTCCACCCGTTCTAACGTTTATAAGCAGTTAACGCGTAAGCTGCACATGAACTTGGAAGACCTATCTCTTTCTCAGCTCATCGGTTTAGTGGTTAAATACCCTGACTTGATGCGCCGTCCCATCATCTTTGATGATAAGCGGTTGGAAGTTGGCTATAACGAAGAAGAAATTCGCCGCTTCTTGCCGCATAAAGTCCGGATGGCTGAACTTCACCATCTAGAGGCTCAACTTGATGCTTAAAGCTATTTTGCTTGATAATCGCTCCATGAAAATTGAATAATATTCCGAAAGGCCGCTGTTATTTTCACAGCGGTCTTTTTGTATGCTTTGATGAGGGTAAAAAGAAACCTCGTTAATTATATTAAGTTCGTTACTTTTCGGAACCGGCGGGGTATTGATTATTCCATAGGAATTCGGCAATGATTTTATCTAAACCGGGATTTTCGTGGAGCATCGAATGTTCGGCGTTCATCGGGTTACTGCTGTAAACGTAGTAACGGTATTGCCCCACGTGTTTTCGAACTAATTTGCCCATGGGCTTAACGATCTTATTCGGAACTTCGCCGTCGCTCTTGGCGTTATAGATTTCTCCGGCAATATTTAGGATGTGCAGACTCTTTGGTAGGTTCTTGACCAACGGATCGTTAGGAGCGTAATTAGCACCGATCGTAACTAGTTTTTCCGGAGTCGGGACCTGCTTAGCTTTCGGATTATGAATCATGTAATCGAACGCGATGTTGCCGCCGGATGAATGACCGATGAAGTTAACCTTCTTAATATGATACTTTCGGTATAGGTAGTGCATGACGTAGATCATTTGACCGGCCTGACGCTTAGGATGCAAATCATCCTGGAAGACCAGCTGAACCATCGGGTTGTTCTTAACTAACGGATGGTACTGCGACATCGTTGAAACGTGATTGTTTTTAGAGACGTAAACGCGAAGAGCTCGGGTTGCGACGCCGTGCCATGAATATTGATTAATAAAATCGTTGGTCGAAGCGGCGTTACCGCCGAATCCGGGAATAAAGACCGTAGCGGTGGATTGACGCTGAACGTGGGCAGTATTTAAAACCCGGCCCCGGAACTGCCATTGAATCAAGACACAAAAGATAATAACTTCGATAATAATAACGATATCTAACGCGATTTTCTTAGGAGTAAAATGCATGAATTGACTTCCTTTGCTAACGCGAGAATTCTCTTTTATCATATTATATATGAGAGAAAAAGAAAAGAGGATCGTTCTATTGAATAGTAAATTTTACGACATTACGGTGATCGGTGGCGGACCCGTAGGCATGTTCGCTGCCTTTTACGCTGGATTACGGAATGCTAACGTTCAATTGATCGAAAGCCTCGATCATTTGGGCGGCCAGGTCGCGGCCCTGTATCCTTACAAGACCATTTTGGACGTCGGCGGTTACGCGGGCGTTCAGGGTCAGGATCTGGTTAGGTCGCTAAAGAAGCAGGTTCGCAGGATGCAGCCGACGATTCGTTTGAACCAAGCAGTTCGTGATATTCGACCCGTTAATGGGGGTTATCAAATCGTTACGGGTCAAGCTAAAACGTATACGAAAGCCGTTATAATTGCAACTGGCGGCGGTGCCTTTAATCCCCGGAAACTCCGGGCTAAAAACGCTAGCCAATTTGAAGGCAATCAGTTATTTTATAGCGTTCATGATTTAGATCGATTTAAGAATCAGACCGTTTTAGTTGCCGGTGGCGGTAATTCCGCGATCGATAACGCTTTATTGCTTAATAAGGTTGCTAAACAGGTCTATCTTTTGCACCGCCGAAATTCATTCCGCGGCTTTGAACGAATGGTCGATCGGGTTAAAGAATCTTCAATTAAATTAATCACTCCGTATTTAATTCGTCAGCTGGATTCAACTGATGACGGTAAGTTATTGGTTACCGCTAAGAAAATGCGAACCGAAGATGATTTACGGCGAATTAAAGTGGATGATGTGATCGTTAACTTTGGTTTCGTAGCGACCAATCAAGCGATGCGAAAATGGAGCCTGAAGTTAAAAGGCCTGCTTCGCCGGGTTGATGTCAACGGTAAAATGATGACTAATGCTAGCCAAGTTTACGCCGTCGGTGACGTTGCTAAGTATCCCGGTAAAGATACTTTAATTGCGACCGGATTAGGTGAAGTTCCGCTTGCCGTTAATTCAATTATGCGTTCATTATATCCAAAGCGGCGGATGCCGTTGCACAGTACGATGCTGCAGCATTGACCTTAGTTTAATTGAATCTTCATTTAATTCTGGAGCATCGGTCTTGTATAAATCGGTGGTGGAATGATGATGATGTTGACTATAGAGACTCTTGGATTTCTTTTTTAATTTTCGTTCAATTTGTTTTGCCCGATGTAGTTCATGATTGTAATTATAACTGTTTGGATTAACGGCTTTAAAGCCGTTCGGATGATAGAAACGAAGTAAATTCTGTTCGTTGAGTTCATCTGATAGCGATAGTTCTAAATCAACTTTAGCTTGAATTTTAGCTAATTTCTGAGTTAATTTACCGTGGGGATGAATGACCTGTCCGGTCTTGGTGTTGTAAATGGTTCCGTCGATGGAACTATATTTGGGACTGACCCAGTCACGGTTTCGGAACGGTACGACTTGATCATGGTGCTTAGCGAACAGATCGGTTCCGAATTGAACATAGGGTCTTGAGTTAATGCCGATCAAATGCATGATGGTTGGTAAAACATCAATTTCACCGCCGTAGGTATGGTCAACGTGTCCGTTTTGAATCCTTGGCATGTTGATCATGAACGGAACCCGCTGAACCTTTGAATTATCGTAATCATTCCATTTATCGGGGCTGACCCCTAAGACCCGAGCTAGGTCCGTATTTTCAGAATTAGAAATTCCGTAGTGATCACCGTAGAGAACGACCATGGAATTCTTCATTAATCCGGAAGCTTTTAAGTAATGATAGAATTCCTGAACCGACTGGTCTAAGTAGTGGGCCGTCTTAAAGTAGTTGTTAACGACGTTATCGTCGGTATCGGGGCCCTTAAAGTCGGTATCTTCTGAATCTAACGTATACGGGAAGTGATTCGTGACCGTGATGTATTTAACGTAGAACGGCTGCTGGAGGTGCTGCAGATATTTAATGGAATCCTTGAATAGTAGCTTATCCTTTAATCCGTAACCGGAAGATCGGTCACCAGACGTATTAAAGTAGCTGGCGTCGAAGAAGTTTTGAACGCCCATGTTTTTGTAGGTGTTGTTACGGTTCCAGAAACTAGCGACGTTACCGTGGAAGACGGCGCTGGTGTAGTGCTTCTTCTGGGCTAAGATCGCCGGGGCGGCTTGGAAGGTGTTGTCGCTGCCTAATTGGGCGAATAGCGAGCCCTGCGGCAAGCCATAGGTACTGGTCTCCAGCATGTTTTCGGCATCGGAAGTCTTACCCTGACCGACTTGATGGAAGAAATTATCGAATGCATAGGTGTGACGGCTGTGATAGAGCTTGTTTAAGAACGGGGTGACTTCTTTGCCGTTGATTTTTTTATCGATTAAAAATTGCTGAAAACTTTCTAAATGAATAATGATTACGTTTTTACCGCGTGCCATGCCATACATCTTAGGATTAGGGGCTGCGTAATGACTGCGGGTGAAACTGAGGACCCCCTTTAATTGAGATTTAGTGGCGTTTTCTCGCATGTCTTTATTATGCTGGGATTTCATGCCGTCGTAGGCGGTAAAGAAGTCTAGGCCCATGTACTTAACGATGTAGGACCGGTCGAACGTTCTGGTGATTAATTGAGGACGGGCCGCTTCGCCCATTAATAGGTTAGCGGCAAAGATCAAGCACGCGATCGAAGTCATCATAAAGCTCTTTTTGAAGCCGATCGGTCGTTTATCGATTTTAATGACTTTGCACAGCATTAAGATCAGGATCACGATCAAATCCAGCCAGTAAAGAACGTCGTGTGGTGAAGTCAACGCTAATGAACTGCCGCTTAATCCCTGATCGACTTTAGAGTATCCGGTCATGGTGTTAACGGTCATAAAATCGGTAAATTCACGAAAGTAGATGACGTTTAGATACAGTAGAACGGTGTTTAGGATATCGATGATGAAGATAACGGGATAAAAGAACCGGGATCGCTTAAAGTATAGAGCGATCCCGAATAACAGCATGGTGGTCGCGATCGGGTTGATTAAAGCGACGAAATATTCGTAACCGTTGGCTAGACCTAATTGAAAATCGGTAAAGTAGGCGTAAATGGTCTTAGCCCAGAAAAGGACGACTAATAGCCAAAAGAAGCCCATTCTGGAACTAACTAATTTAAAAAATTTTTTAACGAAATGCAACTTTTATATCTTCCTCGATTTAATCCTGGAATACGTTTTAATCATAACAGAAACCGGTAAATTTATCTTGATTCAAAGCAGTTAATAGTTAAAGATTTGCATTTTATGTCAAAAGAATTATCATATAGTTAATGTATCGCATGTTGTCAATAACCTGTGGAGGGATTATCCATGACAATGACGAATTCTACGCTTAACTGCAACTTAAAAGTTGAAGTTAAGAACGGGAATTCATTTCGGTTCGGTGCTAAACAGCTGCACCAGATTTTGGATTCCCTAACTCATAATGCCGAAATAATTAATCGAGCGGGGGTTTTGATTTTGGCCCAATTAACATCCTATCGATTAATTAAATTGTATGATCTTAAATGCCTTATTTATCGAACGTTAAAACAACTCAGTTACAAACGAATTGCCCACCGTTATTACGAAGAACAGTTAGCCTAATCTTTTAAGTGGGCTTTTTATTTTATTCTAATTTGATTTAAAGGTGATGACAACATTGAGTAAGAAATTTAATTTATACATCGTCCGGCACGGCCAGACCTATTTTAATATCTTTAATAAGTTGCAAGGCTGGGCTAATTCGCCGTTGACCAAGAACGGAATTGCCGGTGCTAAAGTTACCGGTAAAAAGCTAGCTAACACTAAATTTGCTGCGGCTTACTGCAGTGATACGACCCGTGCTCAAGTTACTTTACGAATTATTCTAAACGAAAATAAAGCTTCTCATAATGTTAAACCCGTTAGTTCTAAGTTATTCCGAGAAGAATTCTATGGCTATTACGAAGGCGGCGATGTGGATAACACCTGGTACTTAGCCGGTGCTCCGCACGGTTTACCGTCGTTTAAGGACATCGTTAAAAAGTATTCGATCGGTAAAGCTAAGGACTTTTTAAAGGAAGCCGATCCGTTCCACATGGCTGAAAATAACGATGATTACTGGAAACGCTGGGATAAAGCTTTTCAGTTGATGCGCAGTAATCCCAAGATTCATGACGGTGACAACGTCCTGTTAATCAGTCACGGTAACAGTGTGCTGAGTATGGTCGAACGCTTTGGCAACGGTAAGTATGATGTTACTAAACGTCCCGCTAACGGTAGTTTGACGAAGTTACGGGTTTCGGATCATGATGCTAAAGTTACTGGCTATAATATCAAATAGACGCCGTTAAAAACAAGATACAAAAAAGCTCACGATTTATTAATCGTGAGCTTTTCTTTTGGATTAATTTTAAAATTTATTAACTTTAGCACAGCCAACTAAGTTCCACCATGGCGCTTTAACGTTTTCAATTACCACGCCACGGTTTTGAGCATCGATCATTTTTCCGTTACCGATATACATACCGACGTGACTAATGGCAGTCGGTGCGTTACCAAAGAAGACTAAATTGCCCGGCTTAATATTATTATAGGAAACGTGTTTTTCATAATCATATTGATCCTGAGCAGTTCGTGGAAAATTAACGTTCTTACCGTTCTTATATAAATACTGAGTAAAGCCGGAGCAATCAAAAGCGTTAGCACCGGTGGCACCCCATACGTACGGATCACCTAACTTAGTGTTAGCTATTTTGGCAACCATTAACGCACCAAAGGTTAAAGCACTGGTCCAGACTCTCGTTGAACGTTTCATAAATCAATCATCTTTCTAATTCTTTATAAAATATTACAAGAATGTTACATAAAAATTTCATATTGATTACAAAAAAGCAGAATGTGTAATTTTTAGTAACAAAAGACTGTGAGGCAACGTCTTAACGTATTTGCCAATAGCGCTAGCTAATAGCGGGAAGGCCCCGTTAAAGATAACGGCGGTGATTATAACGATTAAACCCATTTGATCCGTTTCATACGTATTCTGTAAATAAAGCCAGGGCAATAACGTAATAATATAATGATGGCGGGAACCTTTTGACCTAAGCTCGTAAACGTTTCGTGTAGCCATTCCACTAGATCGACTTGACGATGGCGATAACAGTTAACAGCGGCTGCCAGTTCATTTGAGTTTGATTAGTGGTGTAACGAATAATTAATTCCGTAATTTGGGCACCCGCTAGTGAACTGATTAGCAAACTAATTAGCCAGACGAGTGGGTTAATAACGGAACGGCTGATTAAAATGAGGCCCAATAACAGGATCCCACTAATAATTAGTTCTTATGAATGGTGGCTTGTTGGACGGGAACTCCACTGAAGGCCACTTTAGCGTGACTTAATGGTTATAGCGGGTGCTGGGTGCCTGATTAAAGATGACTTGTAATTTAGTGGTCTTTTCACTTTGGCTGGTAAAGTTGATTAATGATTGCTGAAAATCAGTATCCTGAATTTGATCGGGGGTAATAAAGTATTGATGCGAAGCGGATGATCGCTGCAGGCTGCTTAGATAACTATAAAGAGTGTTAAGCGAACGGCTGACTTTTTTAATCTGCTGAACCGCGGACGATATCTTTTTATTGACGGCCTTAATCTGTTAACGGCGTTAAGCTGGTGATTAACATAATATTTATTAATTGGCATTCCGCTTGGCTGAGTAATTGAATAGACTGAATTAACTCCCGGCATGGACTGTAGCTTGGTGGTTAGATCATCTAAAGGCTTTAGCGTGGCTTCGTGATCGAATTTACGGGGTTATGAATATAGATGTTAACCGGGGTTGATTTACCAGCGGTAAAATGAGCGTTCAATTCGTTATTTCCACGGTAAGCCTGACTGAAGGTCGGTAAATTATTGATTTGCTATAGTTCATATTATTTCGGTAGGAATAAGCGAACGGAACGATGAAGTAGATAATGGCAATAATTCCAATCATGGGTTGCCAAAGGGAAAGCCGTGCCAAACGATTCCATAATTTGTGGCCCTGTGGCAATTTATATTGATGGCTTGGCCACAGAATATCTTTTCCTAGCCATGAAATGAAGATGGGAACCATGGTCAATTCCGCTAAAGTTAAGATCGCAAAGGTAATTCCTAAATTAGCCTTAAGCCAACTTGAACTGCGTTGTTGGCATCACGGTGACTAGGTAATTCTGGAATAATGGCTTGAAATGGCTAACGGCGTAAATTCATTAAAGCCGGTCCAGGGGGCTAGATTTTCCGGTAAGCTTAATGCGATTAAGTCTGTAATTAGTAGGGTAAACATTGAAATTATCGAAGCAACTAATGATTTAAAGATTTTAATTTCATCGGCCCAAACGTTTGCATTATTGCCTTGATAGTATGGTTAACGCTTAATTGAACGATTTCGGTTGAACCGTCAGGTGATTTTAAATCGTTAACGCCACTGCGATTGGAATTAAGATCCGTTATTTTTTGGACTCCATATTCGTTAGCATGTTTTTGAAGATAATTGAGATGACGGTTAATGAGGCGCTGCTGATGAGGGGTAATCTTACCGTCTCTCCGTTATAGACGATTTTAGCGGTTGAGGTGTGATCGAGACGTCGACCCCAATGGTGTTGTAATTGATTAGCGTTAAGTAATTGCTCAGATTTAGAAATTTGGGACGGCTCGTTGAGATCAGTAACTAACGTAGTAATGCTGGGTAATTTAATAATGGCGATAAAAATAAGAATTATCCAGAAAATGACGGTTATTAGTCGATACGGTCGGTCAGATTTAAACATTATAAAGCCCCTCTAAATTAGTAGTATAATGAAAATGCAAAATTGATTATAAAAATTATGGGTTAATTGTATATAATCATCGAGGCAAAGTTATTTTTTGGTTAATCGTAATGGTAGTCGTTATTATAATGGGTTTTGGAATTCGCGGCGTCAAAGATCATTTTGATTACGTTACCCAAATTCGGCAGGAACAAGAGAATCCCCAGTTAGAACAACAACGTGATGATAAACGGTTTATGCAGACGGTTGCAGATCCCGCAATTAAAATTTATCGCAAGAATTATCAAGTTTTACCCAGCGTGGTAATTGCCCAGGCGATCGTTGAATCTAACTGGGGAACTTCTAAGTTGTATCAATCCGCTAATAATCCGTTTGGGATTAAAGGATCTTATCATGGTAAATCGGTTTCTTACGAAACGGCTGAATATGTTAACGGTAAGAAAAACGACCGGTGGCGGCTTTCCGGAAATACCCTAATTTAGAAGCCGCAATTTTAGACCATGATCAAGCTTTGAGTCACGGCTTTATTCATCGTCGGCACGTTATGAGCTACATTACGGATGCTAAATTGTTGCAAAAGAATCATTACGCAACCGATCCAAATTACGCTAAAAAGTTGATCAGTATTATTAAACAGTATCATTTAAATCGGTATGATTTAGAAGCCTTGAATGGCAAGTCAACGTATTAAAATATTAATCGAAAGGTAAATTATTTCTAAATTTTGAAAGGAACGGTTCTTTGATTCATTTATTAGCTAATCTATACGGCGGCTTCTTTAGCCTTCATAACTGGGCGACCGTTTTTGATTCCGGTGGTGATTGGGTTCTGATCTTTTCCTTAATCATTATGGAATGTCTGCTCAGTGTGGATAATGCGGTCGTGTTAGCTGCTCAGACTCAGGTGTTGCCGACCGAAAAGATGCGAAAAGATTCCTTATTTTACGGAATTTGGGGTGCATACCTGTTTCGGTTCTTGGTTATCGGTGTTGGAACCTATTTGATTCACTTCTGGCCAATTAAAATTATAGGTAGTGCTTATTTAATGTACTTGGTTTATAAGTTTTTTAAACCGGGTGCTAAAAAACAGCGAAAAGCAGCGAAAAATAAATCGCGAACCGGAGAAAGTCAACGCGGCCTCTTTTGGCGAACGGTGACCGAAATTGAATTAATGGACATTATGTTTTCGGTGGATTCGATTTTAGCCGGCTTGGCGCTATCCAATAATCCGGTGATCGTTTTCTTGGGCGGCTGCATCGGGATCGCGATTATGCGAGGCGTTGCTGAGATTATCATGATGTTGATGCAAAAGATTCCTGAATTACAGCCGATGGCTTACGTTTTGATCGCCATTATTTCGGTTAAGCTGTTTGTGTCGATTCCGGTGATTAACATTAACGTCCCGGCGGGTTGGTTTGGCTTGATCGTTCTAGCTTGTATTTTGGTCACGATGTTAATTCACTGGGTCCGTCAAAGAAAACTGTTAATAAATAGGGATGAAATAATAATGGCAACGGTAATTACTAAAAATAATCTTAGGGCTGAAACGAATAACCCTTTAACCGTAATTGATTTCTGGGCGCCGTGGTGCGGTCCCTGTAAAATGATGAAGCCCGTCATGCAGCGGCTTGAAAATGAATTTAAGGGCCAAATTCATTTTGGATCGTTAGACGTGTCTCATCAGCAAAAATTAGCTGAAAAGTATACGGTTATGAGTATTCCAAGTTTAGTGATTTTTGAACATGGTAAAGCGCATGAAAAAGTAACGGGCTATTATCCAGTACCCGCTTTGGCAAAGTTCCTTAAACAGAAAAGATTAATACATAATAATTTAAGATTAATTAAATTTGAAAGGCGTTAGATTATTCTAACGTCTTTTTTGATATTACCAGATCGGTCGAAGAGGCCGTACTTTAGGCTGGGTCGGTGCTAATGACTTACGGCATGTTCATAAATATATCTTGCCGTATCGTTATGTAAGTCAATTTTGGCCATCGCATGCTGATGATGCTTGCGAAGCTGCGGCTTTAATGATGGCTTTAAGTGTTAAAGGTAAAGGCTTGCACACTCCTTTGCGGGATGTGGTCAAGAAAATTCCCCGAAGTAATAATCCATATTATGGGTACACAAAAAATCCGTTTAAATTAGGGACGGCCGCATCTATTTACCCTAGAGCTTTGGCCCAGGTCTCTCGGCGGCAGTTTCACATTCGAGCTAAAGATATTACCGGGGCTTCAAAGAACGAACTAATAAATGATGTGGAACACGGTAATCCCGTCATTTTTGAAGGTTCTCAACGAATGCGAAATACCAAGTCGGACCATAGTTTAGTTTTGTTAGGCTATCGTCGTGGATATTTCTACTTTGCGGATCCTTATAGTAAATATCGTGGCCGTGTAATTGATGGTTGGGTAAATACCCGTCAATTTATGCGAATCTTCAGAGCTAAAAAACGGGGCGCCCGAGCTTTATTAGTATATTGATTACGTGATAATTTATACAACGTTACTTATTACGAATTTACGGCTGGGTCAACGCACGTTGTTTAGCCACTCCGCGTCAATACGTTTTGCCGTATCAGTATTATAGTCAGCTGTATCCGCTATGGGCTCCGGAAGCCTGCGAAGCCACCAGTCTAAAGATCGGGTTGAGTGCTAAAGGGTTAGCAAATGACGTGGGCTTGAAGTACATCGTGGATCACATGCCGAAGAGCTCTCGCTCCAGTCACGGCTTTAGCGGGAATCCCTATAAGAAAAATTCGGGCATCTTTTACTGGTGGAACCTGATTAGGCACGGCTTTAACGGAATCTTTAGTCAGACTATTTATCCTAAGCCGCTTGCTAAGTACGCTAGAAAATATGATCCAAAGGCCCGTGATATTACCGGCGCCTAGTAAGCCCAGTTAATTAACGAAGTTAAGCATGGTAATCCCGTTGTTTTTGTGGGCTCCTTTCAGATGATTAACACTAACGATTCTTATCATATTTTAACGTTGGTGGGTTATAAGCCGGGCTATTTTCTGGTCGCGGACCCTTATCGATATTTAGGTCAGCGTCACGGTGTCTTTTGGGTAAAAACGTCCCGTTTTATGAAGATTTTTGATAATCAGCTTCGCGGGCGCCGTGCCGTAGCTTTATGACTTAACGAAAGAAGTATTATCCTAGATGAAAAATAAGTGGCTTGATGGAGTAGCTATTTTAATAATTTTATTAGCTACCAATTTAGTTCAGGTTGATCAACAAGCTGTTGCTAAAGGTCACCCTACTTATGATCATATTACGAGGCAGGGTAAATCGATTGGCTGGATAAACGATAAAGGCCTTCAGCCAACGTCAACTTATATGTTGCCATACGTTTACATTAGTCAATTCTGGCCGTCAGCCGCTCAAGACGCTTGTGAAGAAGCTTCATTAAAGACGGCATTAAGTACTCAAAGTAAAGCCATGAACGTATCGTTACAACAGATGGTCAAACAAACTCCACGGAGCAACGATCCGAATAAAGGTTATACCAATAATCCGTATAAATACGGTAGCCATGCCACAATTTATCCGGATGCGATGGTGAAAATTGCTAAGAAATACGGTGCTCATGCCAAAGACATTTCAGGTGCTAATAAAGCCCGCTTTATTTATGAAATCACGCATGGCCATGCCGTGGTTTTTGAAGGCCCTTATATGCTAAAGAAGCCTGGGTCTGACCATGATTTGGTGATTTTAGGTTACAGAAAAGGTCAGTTTTTCGTAGCGGATCCGTTTGCCCGTCATCATTACAGTCCCAAGACCCGTTGGGCTTCGACTAATTTATTAATGAAACTATATAATAAGAAATTCCGTCATCAACGAGCATTAGTCGTTGAATAAACGTGTTATAATAAAATTGTTACTTCTTATCAGTTGCTTTATTTGGATTAACGATACGTCATAATATTAATGATCAGATTATCAAAATGGGACGTTTGTTAAAACTCGTTATGGATGGCTTAATCAAAACGCCTTTAATCAATACTTGATTACTTACGGACGTATCAATTATCAAATGCGGGTCGTTCACAACGGTAATTTATACAATCGGCCCGCCCATACACTACTCGTCAGTTCCATCTACTCCATAAGTGGGTAAACGTTGATGCCCATGCCGATACTAATTTAATTGAAGGTTATTATCACTTTAAATATAATAATCAAGGTTACTGGATTCCAGGCCAAGATTTGATGTTTAATTTAAAAGCTTTGCGTGGTCATAACCGTCGTCATTATGACTGCTCAGTTTTATGCATCATATCTTACGGTCGTCACGTTAATTTCCATCATATGCGTCGTGGTGATATTTTCTTTTTTGCGGCCAAAGGTCAAGGCTATTTAGCTCACGTTGGCATGTATTTAGGCCACGGATTATTCCTGCATGATTCACCAAGTGGTGATAACGGCGGGGTCGATGTATCCAGCCTTTATGATAAAGTCTGGAATTGTCATAATCGATACCGTACTGTTTATCCAAACGGAATTGCTCGTCGAATTATATAAATTAATGTTACATAAATATTACAAATGTTACAAATTTAACGATTTTTTTAATTTACGTGAGAAATTCGTGTAAAGGTTATCCGCTAGAATAAAAAATGTTAGGCGTAATCAAACGGAAATTGATTAATTTCCGTATTTAATATTGTGCAAACACATCATGAATTTAATAGGAGGAACCATATATCAATACCCATAGTAAAAGTTTGAGATTCGTCTTTATTTCTATTTTATCGTTTATCGTAACCGTTGCTTTATCAGCAATGGTTGCTATGTCAATGTCTAGGGCTAACGCCACTAGTCAAATTATCGTTCATACGGGAGATACCATTAGCTCCATCGCTCATAAATATCACGTTTCAGAAAGTAGTTTGATGGCCAAGAATCATTTAACCGGCGGAGCTACTTTAAGAAACGGTCAAACGATTACCTTACCAGATAACGATTTGGACTCTAGTTCACAGGGTTCGTTAGACAATCAAGATACGCAGGACACTAGTAAGAAGCTGCCTAAAAATGAACAAGCCGCTAAAGACTGGATTGCTTTTCATGAATCCCGTGGTGAATATGACGCTAATAACGGTCATTATTATGGTAAATTTCAATTAGATCCAAGTTTATTACATGGTGATTATTCTAAAGCCAATCAGGAAAAAACGGCCGATAATTATGTTCACAATCGTTATGGCGATTGGATTCACGCTAAACGATTTTGGGAAGCTCATAATTGGTATTAAGATTAAATAATTAAAAATAAATAAAGGCAGCTTGATTATTCAATTGAAACTAAATGAACGTCTCGAGTGCCGGGAATCGTTCGAATTAACGTTAAGATATGATGCATGGTACCGTTCATGGAACTGAGGTCCAAGGAAATGACCACGCTAGCAACGTTATGAATGGGAATATTTTGGTTAATGGTTAGAATACTGGCGTTGGTCTGTGAGATATGGGAAAGAACTTTTGACAAAATTCCTCGCTGGTTCTGCAGCATTAAAGAAATAACGGCTTTTCGATGACGCCAGCGACGGTTGGATGTAAATACGTAGTCCTTGTATTTATAATAGGTCCCACGACTTATTCCCACGATTTTAGCCGCTTGACTAATTTGTTTAACTTTGCCGCTGTTAACTAAATTACGGGCTTTTACGACTTTGCCAAAGGTTTCCGGTAGGATTGCACTGTCCACGATGAAGTATTTTTTCAAGAACGATGACCTCGCTTAATTATAATCTAAATTAAGTATTACACAGATTTTGCTAAAATAAAAAGACGACTTTTTATATAAATTAGAATGTTTGTAAACGTAACTCATTAAATCGTCGGTTTCGCCAAATTCACCATCGTCATCAAGAACCACGGTAATTAAACGATCTTTACCAGGCTTTTTGCCGGTGCCGACTAAGCATAAACCCGCGCGAGGTGTATAACCAGTCTTTAAACCATCGGCGTATATTCGGTAAAATTATTAATCTTAGTGTATTTCATAATGGATGGATAATCTTTAATTAAATAGAAAGCAATGGTGGCCAAGCTTTTGGCAGAGATTAAGTTACCAGAATGATAACCGCCTTTGACCCAGTAACCATAAGGAGCCAGGTCATCGTTTTCTAATCCGGATGCAGAAGTGAACCTAGCTCTGAGGTGCCATTGGTGAGCCTGTTTGTTCATCATCTTGATGAAATTACGGTTAGTACCACCGGTCCATTCACCAAGGCGAACGGCGGCGTTATCATCCGAAGCGATAAACGTGGCTTTGTAAAGTCACCGATTCGGTATTTTTTATGGGCTTTGAAGTGAAACGCGTCAAATTCAGGATTGTTGCCCATGCGACTAACGGACGAGAAATTCGAATTTTTTGGTGCCAAGCTTTTGGGTGATGAGATAGTTTCTTGTCAACTAAGTATAGCGTCATTAATTTAGCTGTTGATGCCACTAAGCGTTTTTGGTTAGGATGATAAGCGTAAACGATTTGACCCGTTTTGCCGTCCATAGCAACCGCAGCTTTACCTGATTATGATTCGCTTGAGTATTTTGAGTATTATTTTTTCATATAATAAACATATTATAATATAATAATTAATTTTTATTATGTTTCTAATTTCTATATTTGTTTTCCACCATTAACTCTATCACGTTTAGTTAGGAGCCCGGTTAAGCTTCCGTTACAAATCCTTTAACCGTTCGTAAAATTAAAAACCGTTTGTTAATAAAAATAATCTCTTAAAAACGCCTTGACGTGGTCGCAATATTTCTGCGGGTTGATCCAAAAACTTTCGGCATGGCCGGCGAACGGAACGACCCAGAGTTCTTTGGGCGCGTGGGTAGCATGATAATTACGGTAGCCCATGTAGGTGGGAACGTAATGATCCTGAGCACCGTGAATGAAGAAAATCGGTCGGGTATTCTTAGCTAGCTGATGAGTAGTGGAGGCGTCGGTCATGTAGTAGCCTAGCCGGTGACGGTTAATGGTGCTGATGATCGGGTCGAACGGGTACTTAGGCAGGTGATACCAGTGGTGCAGCAGATAATCCAGTTCGTCTTGGACGCTGGAATATCCGCAGTCGTCAATAATGGCTTTGACCTGTTTCGGCAGCTGGTCGCCGCTGAGCATCGAGACGATGGCGCCGCCCATGCTGACGCCGAACAGCAGGATCTTGGATTGTTTACCGTTATGTTTAATAACTTCTTGGATCCAGTGCTGATAATCGATTTGATCGAGCCAGCCGAAGCTGATGTATTTACCGGCACTTTGACCGTGGCCGCGGTCGTCGGGCATTAGAACGTTAAAGCCAAAATCGTAGAACATTTTAGCGTAATTGGCCATGGTTTCCCGGTTACCGCCGAAGCCGTGAGCGATAATGACGGTCTGTTCGGTTGGTTTAGGATTAGGGATGTAGGTTGCGATCATTCGTTCGTGGGTTTTCTTTTCGTAAACGTACCAGTTTTGTTTAGGGATCTGTTGGTACCAGTCAATGTACCGATAATATTCCCGAGCGTATCGCAGCATCCGTTTGGACGGCGCCGGATATTTGGCCCGACGATGGGTAGCCGTCTTAAAAATTTTTTCACTGATGAGAAAACTGCCTAAGCCCATCGCAAGTGGAATGCCCCATAACCATGACTTTTTCATGATACGATGCTCCTTATTTAGGGTCCGTTAGGTATAGTTTTCGTAATTTAACGATTTTACGATCACTTAGACTTAGATACTTATGTTCAAAACGGTACCAGGTACCGTACTTCTTTTGGATTTCGTCCATGGCGGCGTCAAAATAATCGCTAGAAACGGTGTATAAGGATTTAACGTTGGCCATAAAGTTATCGTTAACGTGATATTTACGATAAGCATCCTGCTTTAACTTAACGTAAGGGACCATTTCCTTTTTAGAAATTAAATAATCCTGCTCAACGGTCTTGAGATCGACGCCTAGCGTTAGCAATAGCATTACAACGCCCATACCGGTGCGGTCTTTACCTTGTGAGCAATGCAGTAAAACGGCGCCTTTTTTACCGTATTTTAAAAAGATTTTAAATAAACGTCGATAATATCTGCGGGAATGATGACTATCAATCATATGCCGATAGACGTTCATCATATGATGATGACTTAATGATGGATCATTAGAGAATTTAGCTCGCAGGTTAATGATTTTGGGTGGCCGCTTACTGCCGTGAATGGGGTTAAAGAAATATTTAACGCCGTTCGGAACTCGATCCGGTTCGTGAATGGCTTCGCCCTTAGAACGAAGATCAACGTCACAAACGACGCCGTATTCTTTTAAGTATTGTTGTTCAGTTAAGCTTAATTGGGCTAAATTTCCGGAACGAACGACTTGATGCCATTTGGTTACTCGGCCGTCATAAGTGGGGTAGCCACCAACGTCTCGATAGTTATAACCGTGTTTAATGTTTAATAAACGATGATTTTCCATTAAAGGAGATTTTTAAATGATTAATTTTCACGGTGTTCAAATTCCTGCAATCGGCATGGGAACTTGGCATATGGGAAGCGATCCCGATGCTTATGATCAACAGAAGGCAACCTTGCAATATGGATTACATCACGGCGCTACGGTTATTGATACCGCTGAACAATACGGCAGCGGCGATTCAGAAAAGATTGTCGGCGATGCTATGAAAGGTTTTCCGCGTCACAAAATTTTTTTAATTTCTAAATTTCTTCCGTACCATGCGACTAAGCATGCTATGGCTGCAGCTTTAGACCGGAGTTTATCTCGGCTAGGAACTGGTTATCTAGATCTATATTTGTATCACTGGCCAGGTGGCACGCCGTTAGCTGAAGTCGTGAATAACATGGAAACCATGAAGAAATCCGGCAAAATTCGTCACTGGGGCGTTTCTAACTTTGATTTAAGTGATATGCAGCATTTGCTTAGCGTTCCCGACGGTAAAAACGTCATGGCTAATGAAGACCTTTATAACATCGGTTCCCGGGGCCTGGATTATGAAGTCCTGCCCTGGCAGCGAAAGCACGGGATTCCGTTGATTGCCTACGCGCCGGTTGATCAAGCCGATACCCGAGGTAACGGAATCGTTAAGAACCGGATCCTAGAAAAGGTAGCCGCTGAACACCACGCCAACGCTTTTCAGATTATGCTGGCCTGGGCGATTCGTGATGGACGTACGTTAGCAATTCCCCAGACCGATAACCAAGAGCATATGCAGGAGAATATTAACGCGGCCAAAATCAAATTATCATCCGATGACCTGAAGTTATTGGATAAAGCCTTTCCTAAGCCGACTCGTAAGCAACCTTTGGATATAATTTAAATAATTAGTAATTATATTAATATCATGAAGTTAGGGGTAACGATCACGTAACGTTTAGTCACCCCATATATCTACGTTATGTAAAGCATACGGGGCGTCGTAATAACTACGGCTATTCTCATGGTGATCCGCAAAGCATGGCCATTCTGCCGAACGGTGATTTATTCGTTCTGTTTAACGTGGGCCACGGTGACAGTTCGATTAACCGGTTAATTAAATACAACGTTAGAAACGGTAAGTAATTAAAGTCGGTCATCGTTTTCACGGTGGACACGGTCAAGGCTTAACTTATAATTATCGTACTCGTCAATTGTGGGCTTGTATGAATCATTACCATAACCAAAGTTATCCTCACGGTATTATACCTAAGGAACTTCTGTTATCTCGGATTGATCAGCGAAAGTTAAAGCCGATTGGTCACTGGCAAAAGATTAAAACCCGTTTAATGATGGGTGAAAACTTAGCTTACGATAAATCGGGAAACTATTGGAACGTATCCAGGAATTATTTTAAAAATAAGCGGATTCCGTTAGGTAGTCTACAGATTTTCCAAGGTCGCGGACGAGGATTAGATTAGTTAAAGCTATTTTACACAGCCCATCTGCCTGTATTCAGAATCTGACCTATAATCCAGTCACCAACCGATTATACGTAATCGGTAACGGTGTAATCATGAGTTTTCCGGTTAACCGGATTCGTAATTTAAGAAATCGTGACATTAAGGTCGCCGTTATGAATCGTCATTCTGAATTTGAAGGGATGGGCTTCTGGCGACGCCGGGCGTATCTTTTGGTGCACCCAACCGAATTTTACGAAGTAATAAGAATTTTAAAAAAAGTGCTAATCTTGCGTAGTTATTGAAACGTAAGATTAACACTCTTTTTAGTATGCGTAAATTAGAATTACTTCATGATTTTATAGTTATCGACGTCCTGCATGTTGAATTTTTGAGCGCCGTTCTTGGTCTTTAATGATAAGATACCGTTACTTAAGCCACTAACTTGGCCTACGTATAAAGCGTTCTTACTTTGGATTCGGACGGTCTGATTATTTTTCTGGGTTGCTAATAGGTTTTTACCCATGTCTTGAATGGTCATCGCAATTGCCTCCTTATCCTTATTTCTATTCCTATCATAATTCATATTGTGGTAAAAATGTAGTAGAATAAGTCATGTTATACTTATATCGTAACGAGGAGGGATAAGCTATGAAGATGACTGAACGTCAATTAATTCAGGAAATCTTGAACACCGTCGACGTTACCTACAGTTTCGAAGATGTCGATGAAGATAACAAGCAATATACTCTGTTAATTACCCGTCAAAGTAACGATCGTCGTGATTTAGACACCGTTAACAAAGAAATGAAACATTACTTCAAGGACGCCGACTTCTCTTACAAAGAAGATTTACATCCTGATGATAATAAGAAGATCGATGCTCGAGTGGTAATTGCTCGTCAGCACTAATATTTCGATAACTAATTACGGGGCTTAATTATTGAGATTAAGCCTTTTAATTTTACCAAAAGAAAATAAAAGCGCTCTGAATATAATAATTCAGAGCTCTTTTTGGTAGATTTAGTAATTTTTAAGGTTTAATGTATTTATTCTTAATTAGTAACTGCTTGGAATGCTCGTCGGTTGGTACGAAGCCTTTATTACTAAGGTGCCTGAAGTACATCATGTTATAAAAAAAGGCCCAGAAGATGCTGGTAAACGACAGGACTTGCTGAGCAACTTCCATTACGGATTGATGAATAGCAACGGCGACGGCCATTGATAAAATGGCATCGGTTGCCACCATGCAAATAAAGTTATACCAGTCGTTTCTAAAGATCGACGGTAATAGATCAAAGATTAAGGTGGTGAACGAAAAACCGACTTTACCAATCTTAACCTGACCGGTCTTTGGATTCTTAACGGTTGCGTAGTTTTGAGGTAACGGAATCATTCCGTTAGTAAATTTAATTTTCGTAATTAACACCGCTTTCTTATCATAGTTAAGTTAATTTTAAAATAAGATTGGTCAATTCACAAATTATTCCGAAGACTAAAGCTAGCAACCACTTCACAGCGGGCGGTCTGTGGCATCATGTCGATCGGCTGCAGCCAGTTGACCCGGTATTTTTGAGTTAACGTGACTAGGTCACGAGCTAGAGTCGCGGGATTACAAGAGACGTACACGAATTTCTGGGGATGGGCGGCTAGAATAGCTTTAATTAGCGGCCGGGCTAAACCGACTCGGGGCGGATCCACGATTAAAGCGTCCGGTTTCCAGCCGGCCTGGATCCACTTGGGAAGCAGATCTTCAGCGGGACCGACGTAGTAGCGAGCGTTCTGAATATGGTTCATCTTAGCGTTAGCGTTGGCGTCTTCGACCGCTTCGGGAATGGTGTCCATACCCCGCAGTTCTTTGACCTGACGAGCTAAAGGTAAGCCCATGGTTCCGACTCCGGAGTAGGCGTCGACTAAATGATCACCGTGCTTTAGATTTAAGGCGTGTTTTACGACTTCGTAGAGCTGCGGCATCATGTAGCTATTCAGCTGTAAAAAGGCTCGTGCCGAAAGCTTAAAGGCTAGGCCGCCCATTTTTTCGGTAATGGAAGGGTGGCCAGCTAACGGAATCGTTCGGTCGCCCCAGATCATGGAAGTGTTGCCGGGGTTAACGTTCTGCATAATGCTGGTGACTTCCGGTAAATAGACCTGGATGGCGTTAAGTAAGGGTGATTTATCGATTAATTTGGGCGTATTGGTGATAAAGGTGACCTGAACGTCGTGGGTGTGCAAAGCTGCCCGGACGACCAACGTTTTAATGATTCCCGAATTATTATCGGGATCGTAAATCGGGTAGTTCATTTTCTGTAAGATTTTGACCAAGCCGCGAACAACCTTCATGGTGACGGGATATTGAACTGAACAGGTCTTTAGATCAACTAAATGATGGCTGCGGGATTGATATAGTCCCGCGATAACCTTACCGTTAACTTTTCGAACCGGGAACTGAAGCTTATTCCGGTAACCATACGGTTTGTTCATACCCATCGTTTTATGAACGTTATATTGTTTGAAGCCGCGGGGACGGTACTGCTTTAGCGATTGCCGCATTAAAGCCTTTTTGAACTGAAGCTGAGCAGAATACTTCATGTTTTCCAGTTCGAAGCCGCCCACTTGATTAGCGTAGGCGTCGACGGGCTTGACCCTGAGTGGACTGGCTTTAACGATTTTAACGGCTCGGGCCCGTAAATAATTACGGTAGATTCGGGTGACTTTAGCGATCACCGTTTCGTTCGGCAGAGCTCCGGCGATAAAAGCTAATTTACGGTTGAAGTAACCGACGCTTTCACCGTTGACGCCCATCCGGTCGAAACCGCTGCGGGTAGTCGTTTTGAACTGGGTGCCAATTTCAATTTCAGGCATTGAATATCTTCCTTTATATTGTCTTTACAACCTTGGATAGTTGTTATATAATTCAAATTGTAAGCGCTTGCAATTTTACGAAAGAGTGATAAACATGAGTAAATCATTAGCGATTTTAATCGGCTTCGGCCCGTTTATCGGTTGGGGCCTATTTCCAACCATTGCTTCTAAATTTGGTGGTAAGCCGACTAACCAGATTTTAGGTGCCACGATGGGTACCTTTATTTTTGCGGTTATCTTTACGTCCCCGGCGGGACGGCGTTTCTTTTGTCAATGGCTTCCGGCTTCGGCTGGGGCTTTGGCCAGACGTTCCTGTTCCAGTCATTCACGCACGTCGGTTCGTCCATCGCGATGCCGATCAGTACCGCACTGCAGTTGATCGTTACTGCATTGTGGGGCGTGGTTGCCTTAGGCAACTGGCCCGGCTGGACTCATAAATTGATCGGAATGGTTTGCTTATTGGTCATCATTCTAGGTGCCACCATGACGTCCTGGAAAGAACATAAAACCAGCCAGGGAAGTAAACAGTTGAGGGCTGCCCTGGTCTGTGTCTTCATCGCCGTAATCGGTCAGTGGCTGTACTCGGCTGCTCCGCAAGCGGCTCACGTTACGAGCGGCACCCAGGCTTTCTTGCCGCAGGCGATCGGGATGCTTTTAACCGCCATGGTTTACGCTCTGTTGCAGATTAAAAAGCATAATTACTTTAAAGATAAGATTTCCTATGTACAGATTGTTTCCGGATTCTTCTTTGCGTTCGGATCTTTGACCTATTTAGTGTCAGCTAACGCGCACGTTAACGGATTAGCAACGGCTTTCGTACTATCACAAGCTTCGGTGATCTTAGCGACCCTGACCGGGATCTACTTCTTACATCAGCACAAGACGCCCCGGGAAATGGCCATTACGATTATCGGCTTAGTTTTGATCGTGGGTGCCACTTCGGTTACCGCATTTCTATAATGATTAGCTAATTATTAAACAATAATAGCTAAAAGATGCAGCTTTTTATTATAAAGAAGAATTTAATTTAACTGATGATTAATGGTAAACTGTTTAGGACTAACGTTAGATTTAGTAATTAACGGTGATACCGGACCGATACTCAATAGCGTTAAGTTATGCATCGCCCGGGTCGCGATCGTGTATAGGGTACCTAATAGACGGTGGTGATTATAGTTATCTTTCGAAACGTTCCACGCGATTACCGAATCGAATTCAAGTCCCTTAGCTAGGTAAATCGGCATAATAAGAACGCCTTGCGGCAGTGATCGGTCCGTATCCGACATCAGCGTTTTCTTGACGTTGACGTGTAAACTCGTGTAAATTTCTTTGGCTTCCTTTAGATGCTGGGTCAAGATTGCGACGGTATTATTCTTCTTTAGCTGCTGATGAATGATTTGCTGGGTGGCTTTAATGGCGGAATTCCAATTATAGCGAATTACGATTCGCGGCAGATCACCCGCTCGGTTAAAAGCTTGGATTTGGTTTCCGTCCGGCAAAAGGGCTTTCGCAAAGTTGGTAATTGGGTAGGTGGACCGGTACGAACGATTGAGTTTGATCAATCGGGGGTGCCGGGCTGATAAAGCGCTGTTTAGTTGCTTTAATAAAGCTCGCGGAGCTTGAACGTTCTTAAAGAGCGCCTGTTCACTATCACCGATGAGGTTGAGTTTAGCCCTTGGAAACGCGTGTTTCATGTAAACTAACTGGGCAATCGAATAATCCTGCATTTCATCAACGAACAGGTATTTAATATCGTGGTTTAGGCCTTCGCCCGTGATTAGATCTCGTAGGTATAGTAACGGGGTGGCGTTATCTAGAGTCAAACGATGAAATTCCAGGTCGTGGTCGAACGCTTTGATCGATTGTTGCCAAGCCGCTTTAGAAATACCTTTAGGCAGTTTTACCTGGCACAAGAAATCCTGGTATTGAATGTACGGATCAAAGAATTCGTTATTAAAAATGGCGTTATAGACCCGGGCCAAATGATTTTTAGCAATCCGGTAAGCAATGTAGTGCCGCTGATGGGACATAGAACGAATGTCTTTAGCATGGGTTCCGGTGAAGAATTCATTGTATTGATCACTGCTTAGGTTATCGACCTGTTTTTGAATGGGCTTAGTTTCGGCCTCGGCATTAATACGGTTCTTTAACATTATGATCAACTGATTTTTTACGTGAAGAAATTTATCTTGGGATTTAACGGCTGCCGGTTCACTAGCGTACAACAATTTAATGGTTTCTTTGCCGAAGAAGATCCGGCCGTTATATAGAATGGGTGAAAAGGCGAACTGATTGGCTTTTAATTTACGGCAATATTTCTTAACAGCTCTCATAAAACGAGCACTGTTTTTAAATTTTCGGATCTTGATTTGATCAGGGGTTAATTTATGGGTGCTTTCGTAACGTTCAAAAATGGTCTGAACTCGAAGGCCTTCGAACCGTTTGGATAGGAAATCAGCTAGGGTGACCTGACGCATGTTATGTTCACCTAAACTTGGTAGTACGTCAGAAATGTAATGGCTGAATAGTCGATTAGGTGAAAACAGCAGGATTTGACTAACGTTCAGTGAATTACGATCGTGATAGAGTAAAAACGCGATTCGCTGTAAAATAGCGGAAGTTTTACCTGATCCGGCGACGCCCTGGACCACCAGCAGATCGCTTTGGGTATCCCGGATAATGTCGTTTTGGTCGTGTTGAATCGTCGCGACGATGTTATGCATGACCCGGTCGTTTTTCTGACCCAGGACGTGCTGCAGCATTTCGTCGCCCACGATTTCGTTGGTGTCGAACATGTTGCGGATTTTACCGTTTTTAATTAGGAACTGGCGCTTCTTTTTTAAGTCGGTAACCTGACGGCCGGCGGGGGTATGGTAAGCGACCTTGCCCAGCGTGCCGTTATAGTAGACGCTGGCGATGGGTGCTCGCCAGTCGAACACCAGGAAGTGGTCGTGAGCGTCGACGCACGACGCCGTACCGATATAAAGCTTCAAGGGGTGATTATCGCCCGGAAACTTAAGATCGATGCGGCCGAAGTACGGCGAACCGTTAAGCTGTTTCAGTTTATACAAATGATTATGGACAACGTGTTCGGTCCGCATTTCTTCACTGGCCATCCAGCGCTGTTCTTCTAATTCGGCCATGGTTTCGTTACGATCATCGACTTCGAAATAGTTAACCGAGGTATCGTTACCGTAGTTCTTTAAGACCTGTTTAGTTGAATTATGAGCATGATGGTATTCATTTTGAACCGCTTTAATCTGGCGATTGATTTCACGTAGGACAAGATCAACGTGATGTTGTTCATGCCGGTATTCGTTCGAATTCAAATCAATACCTCCTCGCGTTCGTGAAATTCAAAATTGGATTCACAGTCTGTTGAATAATTTTAGATACGGAATTGGGGGATGTCAACGAACGCCCATTTTGACAAAATTTTGTAGATTATATAAGATTAAGGTAAACTTAGTAGTCGAATCATAATTGACAGAGAGGCCATTTGCTGAGAACGACCGGACGAAACGAACTGGATTAACGGGTAATTCCCTTATCGTTATTAAAGAGACGGATAACCGTAATATAGGTGGTACCGCGTGAAGAGCGTCCTATTGTGATTGGAATCAGTAGGGCGCTTTTTTAGAGTTGAATAATAATGAAAGGATCTTAAATTATGGCTAAACCAGTAATTTTAACGGGTGATCGGCCCACGGGTCGTTTACATATCGGTCATTACGTGGGCTCGTTAAAGAACCGGGTTAAGTTACAGAACACCGGTAAATATAATTGTTACTTTCTAATTGCTGATACCCAGGCGTTGACGGATAACGCCCGGGACCCGAAGAAGATTCAGGACAGTTTAATTCAAGTTGCTTTGGATTATTTGGCGGTCGGCATTGATCCGAAGAAGTCCACGATCGTCGTTCAGTCGCAGATTCCGGCTTTAGCTGAATTAACCATGTATTATATGGATATCGTAACCGTGGATCGGGTCGGCCGGAACCCGACCGTTAAGACCGAAATTCGGCAGCATAAGTATGGCCACAGCGTTCCGGCCGGCTTCTTCATGTATCCGGTCAGTCAGGCTGCTGACATTACGGCCTTTAAAGCTAATTTAGTTCCGGCCGGCGCCGACCAGGAACCGATGATTGAACAAACCCGCGAAATCGTTCATACCTTTAACCGGATCTATGGTAAAAAGATCCTAGTTGAACCTAAGGGTTATTTCCCGCCGAAGGGCAAAGGTCGTTTACCAGGTTTAGACGGTAAAGAAAAGATGAGTAAATCCTTGGGTAACTGCATTTATCTATCTGACAAGCCCGATGTTATCGCCAAGAAGGTTATGTCGATGTACACCGACCCGACCCATGTTCACGTCAGTGATCCGGGCCACGTTAAAGGCAACACCGTCTTTACCTATCTAGACGTCTTCGATCCCGATACAGAAACGGTTGCTAAGTTAAAAGACGAATACCGTCACGGCGGTCTGGGTGACGTTAAGATCAAGCGCTACCTAAACGAAGTTTTGCAAGCGCTATTAAAGCCGATTCGTGAACGCCGGGAACACTTTGCTGAAGATAAAGGCCAAGTTTATCAGATTCTTCAGCAGGGCTCGGCACGAGCTAACGTGGTCGCTAATCATACTCTGCAGCAAGTCCGTAACGCCATCGGTTTTAATTATTTTGATAAATAAATCGTTGAAAGGATCGATGATATGAAGAATTTAATAATTATTGATTTAGGCTCAAATTCGGTCCGAATGGCGATTAACGAGCGGCAACCCAACGGAAGTATCCAAGAGGTTAAACGGATCCGAAAGCCGGTTCGGCTGGCTCAAGATATGGGGCCTGAGCGAATGCTTCAGCCTAATTTATGCTAAATTTCATGACGTTAAAGTAATTGGAATTGCAACGGCCGCCGTTCGGATGGCCCGTAATCAGCAACAGTTTTTAAAGATGGTTTGGGACGCTATTGGCGTCCACGTTAAAGTTCTGTCGGGGCCCGATGAAGCTGCTTATGATTACCTAGGCGTTAAGGATCACGTGAAAGCTCCGCGTTACGTTATCATGGACGTGGGTGGCGGCAGTATTGAAATCATTTACGTTGATCATCGCCGTCATCATCTGATTAGTTTGCCCGTGGGCGCCGTAAGTATTTCGGAAAACTTTCACTTAAGTGATTCAATTAGTAGCGCTGATTTATTTGCTGCGCAGGATGTCCATAACGTTCCGTTAGTTTTATTAGGTGGAGCGCACCGGGCTTTAGCCTTAGCCGTAAGCAAATCTTTAATGAATATCGTCAGTTATTGGCCATGAATCTAAAGCAGCGTGAACACATTCCAGGCTTAGAAGTAAGTCGGGCTAGTGTGATTGTGGGTGGTTTGCTACCATTAATTTTGATGATGAATCATCTAAACGTTAATCAGGTCCATTTTTCAAACTGCGGAGTTCGTCAGGGCCTTAATAGCAGGTGAAAATATGAGTGATTTTAAACCGAATGAACCGACCCAGAGTTTACTTAACGTGGTTAACCGTTTCTTTCCGGGTAAGGTGACGGTTCAGTTCATCGGTCATCGTAAGAGCGGTTACGTTCGTCATGAGCAGGCCCAGACGGTGCAGGACGGTAAAAATATTTACGTTCAGATTAATGATTTAAGCGCACCTAACTATACCGCTACGCACGAACTGCTTCATTTATTAATGGTGCTGCGCGGTTTCCCGCAGGCTTTCTTCTCGTTAACGACCGGCCAGCCCAAGTTAGACGTGCAATTAAAGGCGATGGGGATGGAACTGTATGATATTATCGCCCATTTCGTCGTGGTCAGTGAACAGCGAAAGCATCATTTAATTACGGCCGATGTCGAAAAAATGTAATGAAAGGGCATTTACGCTGCGATTAAACCGGAACCTAAAGGTAAAATTGATAACGAAATGGAAGTTCGTTTAGCAACTCTGTTGGACGCGATGGTCTTTTACGGGAAGTTATATCCCGTGGTTAGGCCGCGTTTAATGAAGGATTTTCCAGTTTCGTTAACGGCGGCAGAACGTTTATATAAGGTTATAACTGAAAAGCCAACTGATTCACCGTTTGGGATGCGCCGTAACGTCGTTAAACTGTTTAAAGCTTACGATGAGCAGCTAAAGCAGTGGAACTTACCACCGTTACAGAATACTGCTTATACGACTTTGACCAGCGTCTTCTCGATCCATCAGCTGAATTTACAGGTTCATCAGTTATTTAACATCTATCATTCCGAATTGAACGATGCGGATACGAACCGGCGAGCTTACGTGGGCTTTAATAAAACTGACGGTCAGAATTCGTTCGTTATTCCTGAGCCCACCGGCAAACCAAAGCGGGAGCGTTTTATTCCGCATTTGTACGGTAAAACGGTCAAAGACTTTTTAAGAAGCTTAAAGATGCCGTTTATCATCCGCTAATTAAAGTTGTCGTTTATAAGGTCGCGATTCGTTGTGATTAGTTTGAGTTTGACCACCTGGAGTGATCACCCGTTGTTTACGCGTCATCCTGATGATTATAAGAGTCATTCGACGTTGCCTCAGTACGCGTCTTATTTACCGGCGGTTGAAGTCGACATGCCGTTTTATCGGATTCCGCCGATTTCTACGGTCAAGAATTGGCAGCGACAGGTTCCTAAACAGTTTCAATTCATTTTAAAAGCAAATCGCTTAATGACCCGGCATGATTATTATCACCCCGCTACATCTGATGAACGTAATATTACCTTTAAACGTTTTCAGAGATGTGTAGAACCACTGCTTAAAAGACATCAACTGAAGACGGTCCTGTTTCAGTTTCCGCCTTATTTTCAGCGGAATCCCAAAAACATGAATTACCTAAAGGAAATTCGCCGGCGATTACCGAAACTACCGATTACCGTGGAGTTTCGAAACCCGAGCTGGTATCGAGATCGGAATATTGAAACCTGGGTCGCTAAATTGTTGGCCCGCTTAGGGATGACCGAAGCGATCGTTGACGAACCGCATAACGTTAATAACGGGGTGCCGTTTTTACCGGTCATTACTAATCATCGTTTAATTGTGTTACGGTTACACGGCCGAAACAGTTACGGCTGGTTCCACCAGGGTAAAAACTGGCGTAAGACCCGGACTTTATATCGTTATCGACCGCAGGAACTTCGTGACCTGGCCCACCTGGTTAAATCGTTGTCGAAGGATGCTCATGAAGTCTGCGTAATCTTCAACAATAATTCAGCTAAGGACGCTGCACCCAACGCTTTGCAGCTGAAGCATCTGCTTCACTTGAAGTTTAAGCATTTAGCGCCTCGTCAGCCACGGCAAATGAAGCTCTTTTAAAATGGATATGCTATAATCGTTATAATTGATGAGATAATCGTTAGAGGATGATTTAGATGACTAAACCAACTTTTTACATTACGACCCCGATTTATTATCCGTCGGGACGTCTGCACATTGGTAATTCGTACACCACGATCGCTTGTGATGCTTTAGCCCGCTATAAGCGAGCTCGTGGCTATGACGTTTTCTTTCTGACCGGAACCGATGAACACGGTCAGAAGATCGAACAAAAAGCTGAAAAAATGCATATGAAGCCACAAGCCTACGTTGATAAGATGGCGGCTTACATTAAAAACCTTTGGAAAAAACTGGATATTTCGAATAATAAATTTATTCGGACTACCGATGACTATCACGTCAAAGCCGTTCAGAAGATCTTCCAGAAGTTACAGGACCAGGGCGATATTTACTTAGGTGAATATAAAGGCTGGTACTCGGTCTCGGATGAAGAATACTTTACCGATACTCAGTTAGCTGAAGTTTATCGTGATAAAAACGGTAAGATCATCGGCGGTAAAGCACCGAGCGGCCATGATGTTCAGTTAGTTCATGAACCCTGCTACTTCTTTAAGATGAGCAAGTACGCCGACTGGCTTCTGAAGTATTATCATGAGCATCCCGATTTCATCGAGCCGCATTCCCGCATGAAAGAAATGATCAATAACTTCATCAAGCCGGGCCTGCAGGATCTGGCGGTCTCCCGGACCTCGTTCCACTGGGGCGTTCCGGTCAAGTCTAACCCTAAGCACGTGGTCTACGTTTGGATCGATGCTTTATCGAACTACATTACGGCTTTAGGCTACGGCAGTCAGGACGATCATCTATTTAAGAAGTTCTGGCCGGCTGATATTCACATGGTCGGCAAGGAAATCGTCCGTTTCCACGCTATTTACTGGCCGATCATTTTACATGCTTTAGGCTTACCGTTGCCTAAGCACATCGTGGGTCACGGCTGGTTATTGATGAAGAACAGTAAGATGTCGAAGTCGCTGGGTAACGTGATCTATCCGGAAGACTTAATTAGCCGTTACGGCTTGGACGCGACCCGTTATTACCTACTGAATGCCGTACCGTTCGGTAATGACGGTAGCTTTTCACCGGAAGACTTTGTTGACCGGGTTAATTATGATTTAGCTAATGATTTAGGTAACTTGCTGAATCGAACCGTTTCGATGATCAATAAATATGAAAACGGCGTCGTTCCGAAGTATCAAGCGGGCGTTACCAATCACGACGCCACTCTAGAAAAGATTGCTCACGATTCCGTCAAAGCTTATCAGCAAGACATGGATAATTACGGTCGTTTCCAGAAGGCCATTGCGGACGTTTGGAAGTTGGTTCGTCACACTAATAAATACATTGATGAAACTCAGCCTTGGAAGTTAGCTAAATCAGCTGATGATAAGGATAAGCTAGATGCAGTCATGGCTCATTTAGCCGCTAGTTTACGGTTGATTGCGTTATTAATCAGTCCGTTTATGACCCAGTCGCCGAAACGGATCTTTAAACAATTAGGCTTGAAGTGGCAGCCGGTTGATTTAAACGATCCGAAATTATCTGATTTACCGGCTAACAGTCACGTTATTAAGAAGGGCGTTCCGATCTTCCCGCGTTTAGATAAGAAGACCGAAGTTAATTACATTCAGTCCAGAATGACGAAGTCGGATAAACAGAAGGGCCGGAAAGCTCAGGCCGCCGCCGCTAAGAAGGAAGAAGCCGCTAATCAAGACAGCTTTAGCCCCGAGAACACTAAATTAAATTTGACGAAGAAGCCGGTTCGCTTCGATAAGTTTGAGAAGATCGAACTAAAGGTCGCCGAAGTTAAGGCCGTTTCCAAGATGAAGAATGCCGATAAACTGCTGAAGTTTACGTTAGATGCCGGTGATCATGGTTACCGACAAGTTCTATCGGGAATTGCTCCGTGGTATCCGGATCCGAGTAAATTAGTCGGTAAGAAAGCGATCATCGTTTCGAATTTGAAGCCGCGAAAGATGCGCGGGGCCATTAGCCAGGGGATGCTGTTATCCGTTCAGCATCCGGACGGTAAAGTTGAATTAGTTACCGTTCCTAAGCACCTCGAAAACGGTTCGATCTTACAGTAAGATCAATGTCCCTTTACGTTTTAAATGACAGGAGGAATAGAATGCGGCTCTTTGACTCGCATACCCATTTGAATGACAAGCCGTTTCGCGGGCACGTTCAGCATTATGTAGATCACGCCCATAAATTAGGCGTTCATAAAATGTGCATCGCCGGATCGAATGAACAGATGAACGATGATGCCTTAAAGATCGCTCATCAGTATCCGGGGGTCTACGCCATTATCGGCTGGCATCCGGAAGAATTAAAAAACTATAATCCTGATCAGGAAGCTAAATTAAAGCAACAGCTTCACGATCCGTCCGTCGTGGGCGTCGGTGAAATCGGTCTGGATTATTACGAAAATCAGACTAAGCATGCTTTACAGAAGAAGATCTTTGCCAGACAGATCGAATTTGCGAAGGCCATGCATTTACCGGTCCAGATTCATACCCGGCGAGCCTTTCAGGA
Source organism: Acetilactobacillus jinshanensis (assembly GCA_043289735.1). Lineage (GTDB taxonomy): Bacteria > Bacillota > Bacilli > Lactobacillales > Lactobacillaceae > Acetilactobacillus > Acetilactobacillus jinshanensis_A. The sequence continues at coordinate 1,070,211 of CP171343.1, read as the reverse complement.
TACTTACGATATTTTGAAGGCCGAACACGTTGAGCAGATCGGCGGAGTGATTCACAGCTTTGACGGTAATCCCTACTGGGTTAAGAAATTCCTGAGTTTAGGGATGGACGTTTCGTACAGCGGGATCGCTAGTTTTAAGAGCGCTCATGACGTTCACGACGCCGTTAAGATGACGCCGTTGAGCCGGATGCTGGTCGAGACCGATGCACCGTGCTTAGCACCGGTACCTTACCGTGGCCACCAGAACGAGCCCGCTAACGTTCTGTATACGACCGAAGCGGTGGCTCGCTTACGTGACACCACTCCGGATAAGATTGCGGAGCCGACGTATGAAAACGCCTGCCGTTTGTTTGGGATCGAGTATTGACTAGTTATGAAGAAACTTAAAGAAGTTATCGTGGTTGAAGGCAAAGACGATACGGCTCAGATTCATAAGGCCGTTAATGCCGACACGATCGAGACCCGTGGTTCGGCTGTTTCACCGCACACTATTCAATTAATTAAGAAATTAGCTAAACGGCGGGGGATCATCATCTTTACCGATCCTGATTTTTCGGGAGAACGGATTCGCCGAATCGTCGCCCGCGCCGTACCGAACGCTAAACACGCCTTTATCCCGCGGGATAAGGCGGTTCCCAAGCACCGAACCGGATCGCTGGGTGTCGAACATGCCGATCCGCAGGTGATTCGGAAAGCGTTAGCTAAGGCTTATCCGGCTCGGGTTAACGAAAAGCCGAAATTTAAAGCTGATTATTTAGTTAAATTAGGCTTGATCGGGGGTTCCGGTTCTCGAATTCTGCGCACCCGGCTGTGTAAAGTTCTAAATATCGGTTACGTGAACGGTAAACAGCTATCAAAACGGCTTCGGATGTTCGGGATCACCGAAAGATCAGTTAACGAAGCCATGAAAAAGATTAAAACGGGGGATCATCATGAATAAAATTCCTGCAATCGCTACGCCGGCCCGGACCAGTGGCATTTTAAATCGTTATCACCTTAGAGCTAAACACAGTTTAGGTCAGAATTTTCTGATCGACCTTAACGTCTTGCGTGAAATCATGGACGCCGCGGATCTAAGTTCTGAGGACGACGTGATTGAAATCGGTCCCGGAATCGGCGGCTTGACCGAACAGTTGGCTAAGCGGGCTCATAAGGTGATCGCTTTTGAAATCGATTCGCATTTGATCCCCATCCTGCACGAAACGTTAAGTCCGTACCATAACGTAAAGATCATTAATCAGGATATTTTAAAAGCCGATTTACCGAAGATTATTCAGAATGATTTTGATGATTCCCGTCAGGTCAAGATCGTGGCTAATTTACCGTATTACATTACGACGCCCATCATCGTGGAGTTGATGAAGAGTCACGCTCGGTTTAGCACCATCGCGGTAACCATGCAGAAGGAAGTTGCGGAACGGGTTACTGCTAAGCCCGGTAGTAAGACGTTTGGCGCTATTTCAGTGCTTATTCAGTATTTAAATCACGTTAAGATTACGAATTTGATTCCGAAGACGGCGTTTTTCCCGAGTCCTAAGATTACGTCGGCGGTGGTTCGGTTGACCCGTCGACAGCACGTTAAGCAACCGGTCTTTAACGTTCATACGTTTGCCGGCTTCGTTCGGGCTTGTTTTATGCACCGTCGAAAGACTTTTCAGAATAATCTAAAGAGTTTGTTCGGTAAGGATCAGCGACCGGTAATTAAAAAAGTCTTGACTAAGGAACAGGTCAACCCGATGCTGCGGCCCGAAAAGCTTTCGGTTGTGACGTACGTTAAGTTAGCTAACGCTTTTCATCATGTTGGACTATGATTATTAATAAATCACGTTTCGATGGATTTTATGCTAAAATTAAATTAGCAATTTAGACTTCGTTAAGATTGAAGTGGAGTGATTAAGAATGCCAAAGAAGACCCGAAATACAATTATTCTGGCGGCCGGTAAAGGCACCAGAATGAAATCTAAATTGTATAAGGTTTTGCACCACGTCTGTGGCCAGACGATGGTAAATCACGTTTTGACCCAGGTCGAAAAGACCCATATGGATAATATCGTGACCATCGTCGGCTTCGGTTCCGACGCCGTTAAAAATGAATTAGGTAATCGGACTAAGTATGCAATTCAGAAGAAGCAGCTGGGGACCGGGAACGCCGTTTTACAGGCTGAACCGCTTTTAAAGAATTTAGATGGTGACACCATGGTCGTTAGCGGTGATACACCGTTATTTAAAGCCAGTACCTTTGAAAAACTATTTGATTATCACGATCGGACCAAGGCCGACGTTACCATCTTGACGTCGAAGGCTCCTAATCCAACGGGTTACGGCCGAATCGTTCGCAACGACCTTGGCATCGTTGAAAAGATCGTGGAACAGAAAGACGCCACTAAAGCTGAAAAGGCGATCCACGAAATCAATACCGGAGTTTACGTCTTTAATAATCGAAAATTATTTAAAGCTCTGCATCAGATTAATAATAATAACGCTCAGCATGAATACTATTTGACCGACGTTATTCAGGTCTTAAAGCAGGCCGGTGATAAGATCGAAGCTTATCAGATGGATGATTTCTATCAGTCGTTAGGTGTTAACGATCGGCCGGCTTTAGCACTTGCTAATCAGGTTATGTACCGCCGAATTAATAATCACTTCATGAATCACGGCGTTTCGATTTTGGATCCTGATCATACCTATATCGACGTGGGCGTTTCGATCGGACCTGACACCTTGATCGAACCCGGGGTTCGTATTCATAACGGAACCGTGATCGGTTCTCATTGTGTGATCGGCGCTAATTCCGAAATCTATAACAGTAAGATTCACGATCACGTTCACGTGATTTCGTCCTACCTACAGGATTCGGTCATGGACGATTATTCCAATATCGGTCCGTATAGTCACCTGCGTCCGAAGGCTAAGATCGGTCCGCACGTTCATTTAGGCAACTTCGTCGAAGTTAAAGCCGCTACGATCGGTGCCGGCACTAAAGTTGGTCACCTGACCTACGTTGGCAACGCTAAATTAGGTAAAAACATCAACGTCGGCTGCGGCGTGATCTTCTGTAATTACGACGGTGCTCATAAACACACCAGTACCGTCGGTGACGGTGCCTTTATCGGCAGTAACAGTGATTTGATCGCGCCGGTTCACTTTGCTGATCATACCTTTATCGCGGCCGGGACTAACGTTACTAAAGATGTTAATAAGTACGATATGGCGATCGCCCGTTCTCGACAGACTAATAAGCCGGGCTACTATAAGAAATTACCGTATCGTGGATAAAAATAATAATCGAAATCGGAAAGGAAATCGTATGAAACCATATTCAGATCCAAATTTAAAGATCTTTGCCTTAAATTCTAACCGTCCGTTAGCTGAAAAAATTGCTAAGAACGTGGGCGTTAAGTTAGGCAAAGCTAAAGTCGATCAGTTCAGCGACGGTGAAATTCAAGTTGAATTAGGCGAAAGTGTTCGTGGTGACAGTGTTTACGTTATTCAGTCCACTTCCGCGCCCGTTAATGATAATTTAATGGAAATTTTGATCATGGTCGATGCTTTACGCCGGGCCAGTGCCAAGACCATTAACGTGGTCATTCCGTATTACGGTTACGCTCGTCAGGATCGTAAAGCTAAGCCGCGTGAACCGATTACCGCTAAGTTGGTGGCTAACATGATTGAAGCCGCCGGTGCTGATCGGGTTATTACCATGGATTTACACGCTGCCCAGATTCAGGGCTTCTTTGATATTCCGGTTGATCATCTGATGTGTGCTCCGTTATTTGCTGATTACTACATGAATAAAGGCTTTAACGGTAACAACGGTAAAGACGTGGTCGTTTCACCTGATCACGGTGGCGTTAGCCGGGCTCGTAAGTTAGCTGAATTCTTGCACGCCCCGATCGCGATTATTGATAAACGCCGTCCGCGTCCGAACGTTGCTCAGATCATGAACGTTATCGGTGACGTTAAGGGCAAGCGCTGCTTAATGGTCGATGATATCGTTGATACCGCCGGTACCATTACTTTAGGTGCCCAGGCCTTGAAAGACGAAGGCGCCACCTCCGTTTACGCTTGTGCAACCCACGGGGTTCTTTCCGGACCCGCAATGGATCGGATCAGTAAGTCACCGATTAAAGAAATGTTTCTGTCGGATACCATTAACATTCCCCAGACGAAATTAGAGGCTGCACCGAACGTTAAGCAGATTTCGGTTGCACCGTTAATTGCCGATGCCATTAAGCATATTCATGAAAACAAGCCGTTAAGCCCATTATTTAAGAAACGTTTTCATAATAAATAAAAAAAAAGGGCGTGATTTAATTAAAAATCACGTCCTTTTTTATTTTTACTAACTAATTAGGATTATTGATTTAAGACAAATTTTTTAATGGCGTAGGCGACGCCGTTTTCGTTATTAGTTTTCGTAACGAACTTAGCGTTCTTCTTAACTTCGTCAATGGCGTTGCCCATACCGACGCCTAAGCCGGCGTACTTCATCAGGGAAACGTCGTTGCCTTGATCGCCCATGGCCATTACGTTGTCGGGCTTTAGGCCTAACTGACTAGCTAGCTTAATTAAGGTCTTACCCTTGCAAACGCCTTTGTGCAGAGCTTCTAGAAAGACCGGTTCCGTTTGGACGATGTACATATCATTCTTTCAGGATTGGGGGATGTGCTTTTTGAGGTTGGTGATCTTATCGGGACTGCCGATCCACATGGTCTTGGAGATGCTTAGGTCGGGCTTAATTTCTTCGGGTGTTCGGTAGCAGAGCGGTAGGTTGACCAATCGGGCTTCGTAGACGGTGTATTTACTGATGTCACGGTTTAAGGCGTAAATTGCGTGAGGGGTTTCGATCTGAAAATTAACGCCGAATTTACGGCTTAGCATTTCGGCCCGTAAATAATTATCGTAGCTTAATCGATAATCATCGATGATTTTACCGTCGGTGCTCTGGGCGATGGCCCCGTTGAAGCCGACCACGTAATTATCGGATCCGGAAATGCCCAGCTGTTTTAAGTATCGCTGAGCGCCGGATAACGGCCGTCCGGTACAGATCACGATTTTAACGCCTTTCCGCATGGCGGCTTTAATGACTTTTTCGGTGACGGGGGTCAACTGCTTTTTATCGTTGACTAAAGTTCCGTCAATGTCGATTCCAATCATTTTAATATTCATTATAATCATCCTTTAAATTAAAAACGATATTATGTTCAACTTATTGAATCTGCTTTATAATTAAGTCTGTAGATAATATAACAGAGGGGAGGTCATGTTAGTGTTCAACAATCACATTGCTGCGGGCTCGGCTGGACGTCCGGTCGAGATCCATTTAACGACCACCATTATGCAGGCTGGTGACGTTTCAAATTATAATTTTGACGTTACGGGTAAACTGTTCCGAATGGGCGACACGATCTACCTGCGTTTTATGGAAGACGATAATCATAACGGTCATCCGGTTCCCGTAACCATTCGAATTAGCGCTAACGGTCATATTAAATTGACCCGTTCCGGAGAAAATGAGCTTCAGCTCAACTTTATTCAAGGTAAACGGGTGGAGGCTCGTTATCAGACCCCGTACGGTCAAATTCCGATCGATACCGTGACGCCGAATTTAGATATTCAATACCGAAGTCAGCCGTTTAGCGGCAACGTTAGGGTTGATTACGCTTTATATGCGGAAGAACAGCTGTTAGGTCGTTATCAGCTAAGATTGCAATTTACGGTGTAATCGATTATCATTAATAAGTAAGATTAGAGAATCATGTAGTGTGAAAGGACGTGCGTCGTTTGAAGCTAGGCAAACTAGATACTGAAAATAAAGACGAATTATCGATGGTGGAAGTTGCTCACGCCATTTTACAAAAACGTGGCGACGTTTTATCGTTCGCAGATTTAACTAATCAGATTCAAAAATACATGGGTGCTTCCAACGCTAATATCCGCAGCCGAATCGTTCAGTTCTATACGGATTTGAACACCGACGGCAGTTTCATTTCGTTAGGTGATAACCTATGGGGCTTACGGACCTGGTATCCATACCGTTCGATTAACGAAGCTACGGTTAAGCCTGAAGACGAAAACGCTGCGACGCCTAAGCAGCCTCGTCGTAAGATCGACGCTTTTTTAGATGATGCCAGTGAAAACGATGACGTTATTGATTATAACGAAACGGCTGATGACGAAAATTTGAATTCTGAAGAACGTGGCTATCGTCAGGATCTTAAGCATTCCGGTAATGATAATCCGTTGACCGAAGAAGAATTTAACAAGACTCAGAATAAGCGTAAAAATAATTAAAATTTTGACAATTAAATTAGATCCAAGTATTATTTTTATTAGGGCGCCCCATGAAGTATCGTGAGGTTAAATCAGTTCGAAAAATACTTGATAAAAGCTTCCTGTTCAATGAAATGGGAAGCTTTTATGTTTTTAGAGGGCCTTCTGATAATTAGTAATGTGAGGAGAGACAGAACATTGACTAAGTATATTTTTGTAACCGGCGGTGTATGTTCGTCCTTAGGTAAAGGAATCGTTTCGGCTTCGATCGGCCGTCTTCTAAAGAACCGTGGTTTGAACATTACGATTCAAAAGTGTGACCCGTACATCAACGTGGATCCAGGGACCATGAGTCCTTATCAGCACGGTGAAGTTTTCGTTACGAACGATGGTGCCGAAACCGATTTAGATTTAGGTCATTACGAACGTTTTATCGATAACGATTTAAACAAGTATTCTAACTTAACGACCGGCCGAGTCTATTCCGAAGTGATTAAAAAAGAACGCCGCGGTGATTATTTAGGAGCCTGTGTTCAGGTGATCCCGCACATCACCGGAATGATCAAGAGCAAGATCAAAGCGGACGCCAAAGCCACCCATGCTGACGTTGTCATTACCGAAATCGGCGGAACGGTCGGTGATATGGAATCCCAGCCGTTCTTAGAAGCCATCCGTGAAATGAAGAACGACGTGGGTGCTAATAACGTTTGCTACGTTCACGTAACGTTAGTTCCGTACTTACACGCCGCTAAAGAAATGAAGACCAAGCCGACTCAGCATAGCGTCCAGAAGTTACAGGCCTACGGGATTCATCCGAACGTTATCGTGACCCGTAACGAAAAACCGATGACGTAGACCATGATCAAAAAGATTTCGTTATTCTGTGACGTTCCGACTAAGGCGGTCGTTCAGTCGCTAGATGAACCGACGATTTATGCCGTTCCGTTAATTTTACAGAAGCAGGGCCTTGATGATTTGATCTTAAATCATTTAGGGATTAAAGCTCCTAAAGCTGACATGAGTGAATGGAAACGGTTGGCTTACCGTGTTCTTCATCTGAAGAAGACCGTTAATATCGATCTAGTTGGTAAGTACGTATCCTTAAAGGATGCTTACATTTCGGTCGACGCCGCTTTGAAGCACGCTGGCTATCCGTTGAATTCTAAAGTCAACGTTCATTATATTGACGCCGAAAAGATCACCGATGATAAGGCCGCTGCTAAGATTTTAGGCAGCGCCGACGGTATTTTAGTACCCGGCGGCTTCGGCAGCCGTGGGATCGAAGGCATGATTAGAGCTTGCCGTTACGCTCGAGTCAATAACGTTCCGTACTTAGGGATTTGCTTAGGGATGCAGATTGCCAGTATTGAATTCGCCCGTGACGTTTTAGGCGAAAAGGACGCTAATTCAACTGAATTCAATCCGTATACTAAACATAAAGTCATCGATTTAATGGCTGATCAGTCCGATATTAATGACATGGGCGGTACCCAGCGTTTAGGTGCGTATCCTTGTAAGTTAAAGCCGGGTACGGTAACCGCTAAAGCTTACGGCGGCAAGAAATTGATTCATGAACGTCATCGTCATCGTTATGAATTCAATAATGCTTACCGAAAGCCGATGACTCAGCACGGTTTAGTTATCTCGGGAACTTCGCCGGATAATCATTTAGTTGAAGTTATTGAATTACCAAATAAGAAATTCTTTGTGGGCTCTCAATACCATCCAGAATTCTTATCACGACCGACCCGTCCGGAAGGTTTATTCAAATCATTTGTAAAAGCCGCTTTTAGTCAGCATTATTCTAGTAAGTCAAAACAGGATTAAGTTTGCGTTAAAACGGATCAAGATTTATCCTTTACGGGGCATTTATATTGCCACAATCATTTCTAGTTAACGAAAATTAAGTGAGGAAATAAAAAATGAACGAAATGATAATTCATGGTGGCAATCGGCTATCGGGTGAAGTTACGATCGGCGGTGCTAAAAACAGTACCGTTGCTCTGATTCCCGCCGCGATTTTGGCTGATACGCCCGTGAAGTTATTAATGGTTCCTGATATTTTAGACGTTCATAATTTAATGATGATTTTAGAATCCATGAACGTACCTTCTAAATTTGTTCATCGAAACATTACGATTGATCCAACCCATATTAAAGATAATAAGTTATCGGGTAAGGCCATTGCTAGCTTACGGGCCTCGTATTATTTTATGGGTGCTCTATTAGGTAGATTTGGTCACGCAACCGTTAACTTACCCGGCGGTGATAGTTTTGGTCCGCGACCGATTGATCAGCATATCAAAGCTTTTCGTCGTTTAGGTGCGACCGTGACCGAAAATAACGGCTGTATTCATTTAACGACCCACGGTAAAGGCTTGCACGGTGCGCGAATTCATTTAGCGATGGTTTCCGTCGGCGCCACCATTAATTCTTTATTGGCGGCGGTTAAGGCCCATGGGACGACCGTGATTGAGAATGCGGCTAAAGAACCCGAAATTATTGACGTTGTTAATTTCTTGAATGAAATGGGTGCTCACATTACCGGTGAAGGCACCCATACCATTATGGTTCACGGCGTTAAAAGTTTAAAGGCTCCGCATCCGCATCGAATTATTCCCGATCGGATCGAAGCCGGAACGTATTTATCGATGGCGGCTGCCGTTGGTAACGGTATTAAGATTAATAACGTAATTCCCGCGCATTTAAAGGCTTTTATGAATAAGCTTCGTGAAATGGGCGTTAAGATTAAGACCCAACCGTTTCCGGGCTTTGCGACCGATTTACAGCAGCCGATTACACCGCTGTTGTTAAAGGCTGATGGTGAAAGTGTGATTCGTGATACGATTTATCCGCATCGGACTAAGCACGTTCCTCAGTTAGCTAAAATGGGTGCTCATATTCACGTTAATCAAGACGGCTTGATCGTTATTAAGCATACGGATCATTTAACGGGCGCTCACATAAAAGCTGATGAGATCCGAGCCGGCGCCGCCGACGTGATTGCCGGATTAATGGCTCACGGAACCACGGTAATTTCGAAGGCCGGTAATATTTTACGTGGCTATGACAACATCATTGGTAAACTGACTAATTTGAACGCTAACGTTGAATTAGTAAGGGAATAATTAAGATAAAATTGATAAAAATTCTGAATCATGTTATTATTGTAAGGTCGACTAATCGATAATCTCTGATTCGAATAAATGATTCAGGGCAAAGGAGCGATAAAGTATGAAGAAAGGAATCCATCCAGATTACCACCAAGTCGTATTTAAGGATACGAGTACTGGATTTGCATTTAAGACCGGTTCTACTTGTAAGTCTAACAAGACCATCACTTGGAAAGATGGTAAAAAATATCCTTTAATCTTAGTTGAAATTTCGTCTAGTTCTCATCCATTCTACACTGGTCAAGAAAACTTAACTAAGACTGCCGGTGCCGTGGATAAGTTCAATAAACGTTACGGCTTGGACAAAAAGAACAATAAGTAATTTTAATTAAATAAATCTAAAAGTCGTTAAGATATTATCTTAACGGCTTTTTATTTTACTTATTTTTGGGTATGACTTTGAAAGTAACGAAGCCAGACGGGCAGAACTTTTGTTAAGACTTGGTAGGTGTAATTAAAGCGGTGAGTAAACCAGGGATCCGGAATTTCCTGACCCTGATGATTGGGTAAAATGTTAAGGCAGAGATGAATTTTAGACTGACAACCTTTGGGTGCGTTAGCTTTTAGATCCGCTACGTTCTGGGTATCCATCCCGATGATGTAATCGGCCCAACGATAGTCTTGCGGCGTAATTTGCCGCGCGTGAAGATAATGATAGTCATAGCCGTGTTCAGTAAGAATTTTTCGAACGTGAGGATTTGGTAAATGGCCTTGTTCTTCGTCACTGGTCCCGGCAGAATCAATTTGGTATTGATCTTGAACTCCGGCTTCTTTAACTAACCGCCGAAAAATGGCGTCGGCCATTGCTGATCGGCAGACGTTGCCTAAACAAACGAAAAGGACTTTGGTCATAATTCACATCCTTTATGCAAAATGTAAACTTACTGTAACGGAAATTCCGCTTAACCATAGTATAATAAATCACGTAATAAGGAAGCGTGATTTTAAGATGCGGAATAATTTTATTTACGTTAGTACGGATATGGTGCGGAGAATGGTGGTCGCTAGAGGAATTGACCCGATTGACTTCGTCCGTGGATTAAAAGAAATTCCGCATAACATTATATTACTTAATGATGATCGCCGTCACGCTAACGGCTTGAATGCACATACCAAATTTAGCGTTATTCAGGGCCCGCAAAACGTTAAGGCGTATCTGTTGAACGATAAGATTAATAATAAGCGAGTCATTGATTATCACAGTAACGAAGATCTGGATGAGCTGTTGGATTATGAAATCGCGGATCTGCTTTATTTAAGCCACATGGGCTTTCCCATGCATGAAGCCTTTTCGTCTAAACTTCATAATCAATACATTTATTTAATGATGCGCGCTCATTTTACTAAGATTTACTATCGCCATTTAACCACGTTTAACCGGGTACTCAACGGATCTATTAAACGTCACATGTGGCTAACCATTAAAAATTTTCATCTTAATCTGCATTTTATGTCACTGGGTAAGTTTGAAGAAATTAGTTCGAATTACTGAAAACGGCATGATTATTGCGTTTGATGAAACCAGTAAAACTAAGCGTCACCGAATCTTTAGCATTCCGTTATTAGTTGAAAGGTATCCCGATGCTCAATCGACTTGGTACTATAAGTCGGATATTTATCAAAACGCCATTAAAGTGGGCTGGCTGCTTTATAACGAACCCAAGAAAAAATGGCGGTTACACCTTAATAATCATAAGCAGCATTGATTAAAACGTAAATTGAAAGAAGCGATACTCGTATATGAGGATGACAGTAAAAGAAGTTGCTCAGGCAGTTTCGGCGGAAAACGACGTTAGCCAGTACGGTGATCAGATGGTTACTAGTGCGGCGTTTGATAGTCGCCGGCTAAAGCCGGGCGCGCTTTTCGTGCCCTTAACTGATAAGCGGGACGGCCATAAATTTTTACCGAGTGCCCGAAAGAACGGCGCCGCAGCTAGTTTTTGGGCCGCTGATCATCCGAATCCGCCCAAGGACTTTCCGGTTATCGTGGTTAAGGATCCGTTCAAGGCTTTGCAGAAGTTAGCTCATTATTATCGAGAAAAAGTTAATCCGAAAGTGGTCGCGATTACCGGCAGTAACGGTAAGACCACCACTAAAGATTTGACCGCTTCGGTTTTGGCTACCCAATATCGGGTGGTTAAGACCCACGCCAGCTTTAATAACGCGATCGGGGTGCCGGTCACGATCTTATCGATGAATCCCGATACCCAGATTTTAGTGGTTGAAATGGGAATGGATAACTATGGTCAATTGGATCGGCACAGCAAGATTGCTGAGCCCGACGTTGCGTTGATCACCATGATTGGCGAAGCTCACATCGGAAATTTAGGCAGCCGAGCTGGGATTGCCAACGCTAAGATGGAAATTACTCACGGTTTGAAAGCTGACGGGACGTTTATGTTCAACGGTGACGAACCGTTACTACAGTCACGAGCTAAGAAGGTTAGCCAAAAGCAACTGACCTTTGGTGATCAGGCTTCTAATGATCTTTATCCAACGCAAATTAAAGGCTACAATACTAAGACTGAATTTACGGTCAATAAATATCCTAATCAGAAGTTTACGATTCCGATTCTCGGTGATTATAACGTTAATAACGCCTGTGGAGCATTGTTAATCGCTAGTTTATTCAGGATTACTCCGCAAAATATGAAGAAAGGCTTGATGAACGCCCCGTTAACCCAGAACCGAACCGAATGGCTGACCGGGATTAAAGGTGAACCAGTACTAAGTGACGTTTATAACTCGAACCCCAGTGCTGCTCGAGCGGTTTTAAAGACCTTTTCCGCGACTCATACTAATGGTAAACGGATTGCTGTCTTGGGTGACATGCTGGAATTAGGTAAAAATTCGAAAGCTATGCACGCTTCGTTAGCTAAAGATTTAGATCCCAAAAAGATTCAGTCGGTCTATTTGATTGGAACCGATATGGATGCTTTAGAAGCAGCTTTAAAGGGTAAGTATCCGGCCGGTGCCGTTCATTATTATCGTGCTGATCAACTGGCTCAGTTGACCCGGGATCTAGAAAACGAATTTACGTCTAAAGATGAAGTTATGCTTAAAGCAAGTCACGGTATTCATTTAGAAAAAGTTCTAGCTAAAATTACGAAATAAAAATTTAATTAATGTTAGAATTAACGAGTTATTAAAACGAAAGAAGTGTTGCTAAATGGCAGTCGGAATTCATCGTAACGCCCGGGTCATTGTTGATCGGGCGGCTTTATACCATAATATTCATTCTGAATATCAGCGTTTAGATCACGGAACCCGTTTATTTATGGTGGTTAAAGCTAATGGCTATGGACACGGTGCCGTTCAAGTCGCTAAAGTGGCTAAAAAAGCCGGCGCTTCTGGATTTTGTGTTGCGATTTTAGATGAAGCTCTTGAATTGCGGCGAGCTGGCGTTAAAGATCCGATCCTGGTCTTAGGCTTAACTGATCTTAATAACGTTGCGCTGGCCGCAGAGCAGAAAATTTCACTGACCGTTTCTTCAGATTGGTGGTTGCAGAAAGCAGCCTTAATGATCGATTACGTGTTCATATCGGTTTAGATACCGGAATGGGTCGAATCGGTTTTCAGACTCAGTCGGGCTTGCAACGGGCTTTAAATCATTTTAAACGAAATCCCCACCAGCTTGATTTTGAAGGGATCTTTACCCATTTCGCTACGGCTGATTCACCTAAGGATACATATTTTAAGCTTCAGTTCACCCGCTTTAAGAAATTGATGCAGGTGGTTAAGCCGCGACCGAATTTCGTTCACGTTTCTAATTCAGCGACCAGCCTCTGGCACCAGGCCTGTAACGGTAACCTGATTCGTTACGGTGCCGCGGGCTACGGCCTGAATCCGTCGGCCGGTGCGATTAAGCCGCCGTTTAAATTAGAGCCGGCGATGTCGGTCGTGACCGAATTGAGTTACGTTAAAAAAGTGGAGACCGGTCGATCGATCGGTTACGGCGCGACTTATACGGCTAAAGGTGATCAATGGGTCGGCACGGTTCCGATCGGTTATGCCGATGGTTATCGTCGTGATTTGCAGGGCTTTCACGTTTTGATCGATGGTCAGTTTTGTCCGGTCATCGGTGAAATTTGTATGGATCAATTCATGGTTCGATTGCCGCACCAAATGAAGCCGGGAACTAAAGTTACGATCGTGGGCAAAAACGGTGATCACCAGATTAGCTTGCAGGATTTAGCCGACTATTGTCACACCATTCATTACGAAATCGCCTGTGGTTTTACCAATCGTTTACCGCGAAAGTACGTTAATTAATTTTTTTAAAGACGGAAGATGATGCGAAATGTCAAAAATTGAAATTAAACGTGGTGATATTTTTTATGCAGACCTTTCGCCCGTAGTCGGATCTGAACAGGGTGGCAACCGTCCGGTCTTAATTATTCAGAATAACGTGGGTAACCATTATAGTCCCACGGTGATCGTGGCGGCGATTACGGCCCGAAATTCGAAACCGAAGATGCCCACCCACGTTAAAATTAGTTCGGCCCACTCTAAAATTGCTAAGAATTCAGTGATTTTGCTGGAACAGATTCGAACGATCGATAAACAGCGGTTAAGTGATCGGATCGATCATTTGGATCAACCGTTAATGAAAAAAGTTGATGAAGCGTTAGCTAAAAGTGTGGGCCTGGTATGATATAATAAAATAGATTACAATCGTTGAGGTTGAAAGGAACGTTTTACAGATATGAAATTAATCGTTGGCTTGGGCAACGTTGGGATGCGATTTGAAAACACCCGTCATAATACGGGCTTTATGGTCGTTAATTCCTTCGCTGACCAGCATCACATTATTTTAAGTAAAGTTAAAATGAACGCCCGCTTTGGTTCGGGTATGGTTAACGGTGAAAAAGTTATCTGTGCAGAACCGACTACTGATATGAATTTATCCGGAGGTGCCGTTCAGCCGCTAATGCATTTCTTTAAACTTAGTATTAAAGATATGATCGTAGCCTATGACGATATGGATTTGCCGGTCGGTAAGATTCGGATTCGTGATCACGGATCCGCCGGCGGCCATAACGGAATTAAAAGTATTATTCACTGTATCGGGACCAACCGGTTCAACCGAATTCGCGTGGGTACGGCTCACCCTAAGCACATGGCCGTTGATGATTACGTATTGAGCCCGTTCACCGCTCAGCAGAAGCCCAAATTTGAAAAGGCAAAGGGACAAGCCGTTGACGCCTTGAACGACTGGGTCGCCGGAACGAAGGTTAGACGATTAATGAACAAGTATAATTAATTAGTTGTGTAGCGAAAGGAAGAATACTTTGGAGCTCACACAGTATTTAACGCGGTTACCGCAGTATCAAGCGATCGTTAAACAGCTAAAGCCGTCGACTCGTCAATTGATTACGGGGATGTCCGGATCGGCGCAGACGCTGTTTATGGACGCTCTGTTTGAAGATCGTCAGCAGCCGATTCTACTGGTGACCGATAATTTACATCATATGCATCAGATCGCGGATGATTTATCCAACGTTATTCCCCAGGATGAACTGTATGAATTTCCGGTCGAAGAACTGATCGCCGCTGAAGTCGCCACCAGTTCTCCGCATTATCGGGCTCAGCGGGTTCGGGCTTTGCACGCTTTACAAACCGGTAAACCCGTTATCGTGGTGACTTCGGTTTCTGGGATTCGTCGGATGCTACCGGCGCCGAAAGAATTTAACGATGCGCAGATCAACGTTAAACCGGGTGATCATTTTAAATTGGAGCATCTGCGGTTAATGCTTCACCAGATGGGCTATTCTAATAAGAATTTGGTTTCCGGCCCGGGTGAATTCTCGATCCGGGGATCCATCGTGGACGTTTATCCGTTAAACGCCGATTATCCGGTTCGAATCGACTTCTTCGATACCGAAGTGGATTCGCTGCGGATCTTTAACGTGTCGGACCAGACCAGTATTAATAAGATTGATAGCTGCAAGATTCTTCCCGCGACGGATTTTGTCTTAACTGATGATCAGCGGCAGTCCGCTGCTAAAAAGATTAACGCGCGACTACATCATGGCTATAAAACGATCAAGAGCAACAAATTAAAGCGGACTTTGACCGCTAACATCCGGCCCTTCATTCAAGAGTTACAGAAGGGGGCCACCGACAGCCATTGGCTGCTGTACGCAAACGATCTTTATGATCAATCGTATTCGATTATGGATTATCTGCCGAAGAATACCGTTGTGATTTTTAATGATTACAGCCGTTTGATTCAGTCCAATAAGCAGATCGTAAAAGACGAACGGCACTGGACCGAAGGTAAATTAGAAGCGGCCCAGATTATGTCCGGAACTAAATTCAGTTTGGATTTTCTGAAGGAAAGCCAGCGGGGTAACTATCCGCAGCTGTTCTTTGCGTTATTCAAAAAGAGCCTGGGCGGCTTGAAGATCAATCAGATCCAGGACATTCAAGCCCGATCCATGCAGCATTTCTGGGGCCAGATTCCGTTATTGAAGACGGAAGCTAAAGTCTGGACGAAAGCTCATCAAACCGTCGTTATCATGGTCGGCAATAAGAAGCGAATGCAGCAGGTTACCAATGACCTAGACGGCTTAAAATAAAAGTAATTCCGACGAATTGGGATCACATCATGCCGAAAAGATTTCAGATTATTTCGGAACGTTTGACCAACGGCTTTATCTTTAAAGACGCTGATCTAGTCGTGGTAACCGAAGCTGAACTGTTTAATAAAGTTCATCATCGCCATCGTCGTCGTCAAACTTTTGCGAACGCTCAGCGGATTAAGAGCTATACCGATTTAAAGCCGGGTGACTACGTGGTCCACGTTAACCACGGGATCGGTAAGTATTTAGGGATGAAGACCATTAAAGTCGACGGCAAGCACCGTGATTATCTAAGCATTGCTTACCGTAATAACGCTAAGTTGTTCGTTCCGGTCACCCAGCTGAATTTGATTCAAAAGTACGTTTCGGCCGAAGACCGTCACCCCCGGATCAATAAATTAGGCGGAAAATCCTGGGCGAGAACCAAGCGTCGGGTCGCCAGCCGGGTTGAAGACATCGCCGGCAGCTTGATCACGCTTTATGCTAAGCGTTCGCACGAAAAAGGCTACGCTTTTCCGCCGGACGACGCTCGCCAGCGTCAGTTCGAAGCTAATTTTGAATATCAATTAACGCCCGATCAGGCCCGCAGTACCCATGAAATTAAAGCGGATATGGAAAAGCCGCACCCGATGGATCGTTTATTAGTCGGTGACGTTGGCTATGGTAAGACCGAAGTTGCTCTACGGGCAGCCTTTAAAGCGATGGAAGCTGATAAACAGGTCGCTTTATTAGTGCCGACGACGGTCTTGGCTCATCAGCATTACGAAACGATGAAGCGGCGCTTTCACGGCTTTGGTGTTAAGATCGGGGTCTTATCACGCTTTAGAACGCCGAAACAGATTCGGCAAACCATTAAAGGCTTGAAAGACGGCAAGGTTGATATCGTCGTCGGAACGCACCGTTTACTTTCGAAAGACGTTCGTTTTAAGGATTTAGGCTTGTTGATCATCGATGAAGAACAGCGGTTCGGTGTTAAGCATAAGAACAAGATTAAAAAAATGAAGTCTTCGATCGACGTTCTTACATTGACCGCCACGCCGATTCCGCGAACTTTGAACATGTCGATGATCGGCCTTCGTGATCTATCGATTATCGAAACGCCGCCGACCAATCGTTACCCGATTCAGACTTACGTAATGGAAGAAAACGCCGGTGCCATTCAGGACGGAATCAACCGTGAACTGGAACGTGGCGGACAGGTCTTCTTCCTGCATAATCGAGTCAGTGATATTGAACGGACCGTTCAAAAGCTACATAAATTAGTACCGAAAGCTCGGATTGCGTATATCGATGGCCAGATGGACGAAAACGTGATGGAAGACACGCTGTTTAAGTTCGTTCATAAGAAATTTGACGTTCTGGTCACCACCACCATTATCGGTAACGGGGTCGATATTCCGAACGCCAATACGTTGTTCGTTGAAAATGCCGATCACATGGGCTTGTCTCAGCTTTATCAGATTCGTGGTCGAGTCGGCCGCAGTGATCGGGTCGCTTATGCCTATTTGATGTATAAACCGAATAAGGTATTGACCCAGGTCAGTGAAAATCGTCTGGAAGCCATTCGTGACTTCACCGAATTGGGCTCCGGCTTTAAGATCGCCATGCGTGACTTGTCGCTTCGAGGTGCCGGTAACTTATTGGGTAAACAACAGCACGGCTTCATTAATTCCGTTGGTTACGACATGTATACCCAGATGCTGAGCGATGCGGTCGCTAAGAAACAGGGCCGTAATCCAAACGATAAGGTTAACGCTACCGTTATTCTGAACATTGAAGCATATTTGCCGACTGAATACATTGGTGATTCTCAGCAGAAGATTGAGATGTATAAGCGATTACGTGAAATGTCGACCGACGCTCAGTTCAACCGGATTAAGCACGATTTAGTTGATCGTTTTGGTAAGTATCCGGTACCGGTTCGCAGATTATTAGCCATTAGCCGAATTAAGATGGCGGCTGATCACGCCTTGGTTGATAATATACACCGAATGAAGGATCAAATTACTGTGATTATGTCAACGGCAGGGACTAAGTTATACTCGTCGGCCGATTTCTTAAGAGCGATCGCTGAGACGCAGTTTAAAGCTTCTATTGACGAAGAGCACGGTCGAATGACCATGAAGTTAACTATTCAACCGTTCATGATTAAAAAGGAGACCTGGCTGAACGATATTTATAATTTAATTCGTTCCTTGGGTAAACGCCGGGCCGAATTGTTATGATGATGCGATTAGATAAATTTTTAAAGGTTTCTCGAATTATTAAACGCCGCCCGGTTGCTAAAAAAATTGCTAACCAAGGCCGGATTACCGTTCAAGGCCGAGTCGCCAAATCGTCGACCAAGGTGCAGCCCGATGATAAAGTCGTTATTAAGTTTGGCAATAAGACCCTGACGATTCGGGTCGATCAAATTTTAAAGACCACTAAGAAAGCTGACGCTAGCAGAATGTATACGGTTTTAAGTACTAAATATAATCGGAATTATAAAAAAGAAGCTCAGGCTTTGCGCCGCAATGAAGTTTAGTAATTAGACTTATTATTGTTTATGGAGGTGTGAAATGGTGAGAGATTGGCAAGCCTTTCAACGTGATCAGCAGCACGTTAATCAAGTCCGCCGAATTCTACGGCGGCGATATTTGTTACGAGAAATTATTATTACTGCTCTGGTGGCCATTGTTATTTTGGTCTTAGGGCTTCAGCTATTTCATGCTAATAAGCAAAAAGTTCAATTACGTCAGCAAGTTACTAGTGATCGAGTCGAATTATCACGTGAAAAAACGCAACATCGAAAATTAAAGATGAACGTTAAGCAGCTGCATAATCGAAGTTATCTTGAACAGTTGATTCGGCAACGATATGATTATACTAAGCCCGGTGAGACGGTTTATAGTTTGCCGGGCGATGTCGCACGGGACGTAACACATAATTAAATAATTGACCGTTTGGAATCGTGCTTAATCATAGCGGTTTTGTGATATAATTAAAGCACCTTATCTTTTTAGGAGGATCTTATTTTTTATGGCAATTAAAGTTGGAGCAAAGGTTTCCGGCAAAGTAACTGGGATTACTAGTTTTGGCGCGTTTGTAACGTTAAGTAACGGTAAAACCGGACTAGTTCACATCAGTGAAATTTCTGATAAATTTATTAAAGATATTCATGACGTTTTAAAGATGGGTGATACCGTTACCGTTAAAGTTTTAAAGATCGGTAACGATGGCAAGATTAGTTTATCCATGAAGCGAGCCTTACCCGAAAGCGAACGAAAGGAATACTTTAAGAAGCGTCGTGAACATAATCATTATCATCATGCTACGGCCACGGTCGTTATCATGGCCATAATAATTATCACCGGAAACGCAGCTTTAATAATTTAATGTCTAGATTCCTAAAACAGAGCCAAAGTCGTTTATCAGTAATTCGTAAGAATACCGAAGGTAAACGTGGTGGCCGCGGAGGTCGTCGCGGTTAAATAGAAGGCCTTAAGTTGAATTTAATTAAACGGTTAGCCAGTGAAGTTAAACGTAATCGCTGGTGGACCCGACAGACTAAAGTGGTGATCGGGGTCTCGACCGGAGTGGATTCGATGGTGCTTCTTTATTTACTGGAGCATTTAAGATATTGTCGTCCCCGAATCATCGTTGCTCACGTCAATCATGAACTGAGATCGGCTAGTAAAACCGAAGAACGGTATATTCGTAAATATTGTCATAGTCATCATTTAAATTTGGTGGTGGCTCATTGGCCTAAGAAAGATCATCCGAAGACCGGGACTGAAAATGCTGCACGTCAATTTCGTTATCGATTCTTTAAACGGGTAATGGATAAGTATCACGCTACAGTGTTATTAACCGCTCATCATTTAAATGATCAAGCGGAAACGATTTTAATGCGGTTAATTCGGGGCGGTGATCTTAACGAATTAACCGGAATTCATCGTTGCCGTCGATTTGCGAACGGTTATTTGATTCGACCGTTGTTAACAACGCCTAAACGTTGTTTAAGATCATTTGCGAATGATCGTCATATCAAATGGTATGAAGATCAGACTAATTATTCTTTGAAAATTACCCGGAACCGAATGCGACACCGGCTTTTACCGTGGATGGCTCAAGAAGATTCACGAGTCTTAATCCATATTGGTGATTACGTTGATCAGTTGACGGCTTTAATTCGCGATAACTTGGCGTTGAACGCTCGTTTGATTCAGCCTTTGGGTAATTCAATGGGGAATCTTGCACGAATTGTTTTATAAATTTGATTCTGATTTTCCGTTAAAAATTCGTTTAAGTCGGCCGTCTGATCGTATTCGTTTAAAAAACGGTGGTCATCAAAAAGTTCGCCGAATCTGGATCGATCAAAAAGTATCTAATAAAGACCGTTCTTTATCACAAATTTTAATGACGAGAAAGGGCGTCAATTTAGCATTGTTAGGCTTTAAAGCGTCCTTTACTAAACCATATTGGTTAATTGTCAAAAGGGCATTAAAAAGAGGTTAGGTATCTTATGAACAATGATATTTTGAAGACGCTTTATAGCCAGCAGCAAATTCAAGAACGGTGTCAGCAACTAGGTCATACTCTAGATCACGTGTATCAAGGTAAACGACCGTTGGTGATCGGCGTCTTAAAGGGTGCCGTTATCTTTATGACGGACGTTATTCGTAACATGCATACTTATATGCAGATGGATTTTATTGACGTTTCTAGTTATAACGGTGGTACTCAATCTTCGGGGCACGTTAAATTGCAGAAGGATATCGACACCAGCGTTAAAGGTCGTAACGTTCTGTTCATTGAAGATATCATTGATACCGGCCGAACCCTTCATTTCTTAAAGCGATTATTAAAGGGCCGCGGTGCTAAATCGATTCGGATCTGTACCCTTTTTGATAAACCGGCCGGACGATTAGTTGACGTTAAACCTAATTGGGTTGGCTTTAAGGTTCCTAATGAATTTGTCGTTGGCTACGGAATGGACTATCAAGGTTATTACCGTAATTTACCTTACGTTGGAATTTTAAAGCCTAAGATTTATAAAAATAAATAATGAGTTTTGCTCACTAAATTTAATAGTGATAATATTATAGCTAGGTCTTGAAACGGATTTTATAAATTAAAATCCGTTTGAAGCCTCTAATAGCATAAATTGTGAGGAGGCACTTGATGAAAAACAGAAAAAATGGATTGTTTAGGAGCAGTCTGTTTTACATTGTTATCTTTTTAGTCATCATGGGTGCTATTTACTTTATTAGTGATAGCGGAGGTAACAATCAAACTAGAGAAATCCAGTCCAGTCAATTTATGCGTGATTTGCACACGAATAAAGTTAAGAACTTTTCGGTTCAGCCGTCCGGCGGTGTCTATAAGATTTCCGGTCAATATCGTAAATCTCAGCCTAACCATAGTACTAATAGTTCGTATTCCTTTGCCGGATTAGGCAATTCGAAAGGTAATCGTGTAAGTCATTTTAGTACGACGGTTTTAAAGAATAACGGGACCGTGTCTGAGATTTCGAAATCCGCTAGAACGCATAACGTTAAATTAAATGCTAAGCCTGAACAATCAAACGGCTTTTGGCTTAATTTAATCGTTTATATTTTGCCGCTGGTCATCTTCATCCTATTTTTCTACATGATGATGAACCGAGCCGGCCGTGGTGGCGGCGGAATTATGAAGTTCAGCAAGAGCCATGTTAAGCCAACCGACAGTAAGAAGAATAAAGTCCGATTTTCAGACGTTGCCGGTGAAGATGCCGAAAAGCAAGAACTAGTCGAAGTGGTGGAATTCTTAAAGAATCCTAAGAAGTATTCGCGTTTAGGTGCCACGATTCCGCACGGTGTTTTGCTAGAAGGTCCACCGGGTACTGGTAAAACTTTGCTTGCTAAAGCCGTTGCCGGTGAAGCTAACGTTCCGTTCTACGCGATTTCCGGTTCTGACTTCGTTCAGATGTTTGTCGGGGTCGGTGCTAGCCGAGTTCGTGACTTATTCCGTCAGGCTAAAAAGCATGCTCCGGCCATCATCTTTATTGATGAAATCGATGCCGTGGGCCGTAAACGTGGCTCTGGTATCGGCGGCGGACATGATGAACGTGAACAAACTTTGAACCAGTTACTGGTTGAAATGGACGGCTTTAGCGGTAACGAAGGCGTTATCGTGATTGCTGCTACTAACCGTGCTGATGTCTTAGATCCTGCTTTGACTCGACCAGGTCGTTTTGATCGAAAAGTCTTAGTTGGTCGTCCGGACGTTCGTGGTCGTTACGAGATCTTGAAAGTTCATTCTAAGAAGAAGCCGTTTGCGCCCAACGTTGATTTGAAAGAAATTGCTCGTCAGACGCCGGGATTCGTGGGTGCTGACCTAGCTAACTTGCTTAATGAAGCGGCGTTACTGGCTGCTCGTCGCAATAAGACCCGAATTGAGCCCGACGACGTTGACGAAGCTGAAGATCGGGTTATTGCCGGTCCAGCTAAGAAGAACGCGGTTGAAAGTCCGCATGAATTACATGTGGTTGCTGCCCATGAAGCTGGACATACCATCGTCGGTTTAGTTCTTAACGATGCTCGAGTGGTTCATAAAGTTACGATCGTTCCGCGTGGCCGTGCCGGCGGTTATGCAATTATGCTGCCGAAGGAAGACGAAAAGCTGCTTTCTAAGCATAACGCTATGGAACAATTAGCCGGTCTATTAGGTGGCCGAACCGCTGAAGAAATTATTTTCCATTCTGAATCGTCAGGTGCTTCGAATGATTTCCAGCAAGCGACTAATTTAGCCCGTGCCATGGTTACGCAGTACGGAATGAGTAATAAGCTGGGTGATGTTCAGTACATTTCACCAACCGAAAGTCCGTACGATCGGCCTCGGTATTCTGAAAAGACCGCTTATGAAATTGATCAGGAAGTTAAACACTTTATCGATCATGCTCATCACGTAGCCTATAAGATTATTCAGGGTCACCGAAAGCAGCATAAGATTATTGCTCAGGCTCTGTTGAAGTATGAGACCTTGAACGCTAAACAGATTAAGAGCTTGTACGATACGGGTCACATGCCTGATGATCAGCCTAAGGATGAATTTCCAAGTGAAATGAAAATGGTGCTTCTTTTGAAGAAGCTAAGCAATCTTTAGAGAAGCATGAAGCTGAAAAGAAAAAGCTAATCATCAAAAGAAGGATCCGCCAGTGATTCGGATCATCAGCCTAAGGATCCTTCCGATAACAATCAGAAATAATTAGAATTAGGATTAATTTTAAAAGACGTGGGCAGTTTAACTCACGTCTTTTTTGTAAGAGTTCGTAAGGAGAGTCAGTAATGAAAGATTATTTATTAAAGGCCATTACTAAGGACGGCTTATTTAGGGCCTATGCAATTAACGCCACTAATACGGTGGCTGAGGCCCAGCATCGCCATCAAACGACCAATGCTTCGTCCGCTGCTTTAGGCCGAACGATCGTCGCTAGTCTAATGTTATCAAGTTCCGTTTTAGAAGCGGGTCAATCCATGACCGTTAGAATCGATGGCCAGGGTCCTGCCGGTTTGATTTTGGTAGATGCGAACGCTAACGGAGATGTAAAGGGCTTTATACAGAATCCCCAGGTTGAATTACCAACTAATGCTGCTAACGAAGTCGACGTTGGTAAAGCCGTTGGTAAAGACGGCTTTATGCAGGTCATTAAAAATTTAAGTAGTAACCGCCAGCCATACACCAGTAACGTTCATTTAGAATCGGGTCATATTAGTGATGATTTTACTTACTATTTAAATCAATCTGAGCAGATTCCGTCTTCATTAGACGTTTCCGTTCTGGTTAACGCTAACGATACGATTGGTTCTGCAGGTGGCTATTTGATTCAAAAGATGCCTGGGGCCACTGATAAACAAATTGCCAAAGTCAAAAAGCAAATTAAAAAAGCTCCGAAAGTTACGGGTTTATTATCAGAAGGTGATCAGCCTGAAAAGATAATTAACTTCGTTTTTGGTCGTAAGAACCTTGATTATTTACAAAAGATGCCAGTGCAGTTTAAATGCCGCTGCTCAAAAAAGAGTTTTGGTCGTGATATTGCCGGCCTAAAGCCAAACCAGATTAAAAGTATGATTGATCAAGATCATGGTGCTAGCGTGGTCTGCTCTTTCTGCGGTAATCGCTATAAATATAGTGAAGATGATTTAAAAGCGTTGTTAGTTCTTTCTGAAGCTCGAGTTAAGAAAAGTAATCGATAACGAGGAGTAATAATTATGAAAAGTCAAGCATGGAAAATCGGTAACGTTACCATTCCTAACCGGGTCGTAGTTGCGCCGATGGCTGGGGTGACTAACGTTGCTTTTCGAACCATCTGTAAAAAATTCGGGGCCGGATTGGTTACCTGTGAAATGATTTCCGATCGTGGACTGATTCATCATAATAAGAAGACGCTAGGTATGCTAGGGGTTAATCCCCATGAACACCCCATGAGTATTCAATTATTCGGTAATAGTAAGGAAACGCTGGTTCCAGCCGCTCAGTTTTTAGCGGCTCATACTCCGGTGGACATTATTAATATTAATATGGGATGCCCGGTTCGAAAGGTGGTTAAGACCGGTGCCGGTTCACGATGGTTACTTCATCCGGATCGTATTTATGATTTAGTTTCCGCTTTAGTTAAAAACGTTGATAAGCCGATTACCGTTAAGATGCGGACCGGCTGGGATGAAGATCATATTTACGCGATCCAGAACGCTTTGGCTGCTCAAGATGCCGGTGCGAGCGCGATTGCGATGCACGGTCGGACCCGAAAACAGTTTTATCGCGGTCACGCTAACTGGGACATTTTACGCGACGTAGCCAGTCATCTTTCGATTCCGTTCATCGGGAACGGTGACGTTCGGACTCCCCAGGATGCTAAACGAATGCTGGATTATACGGGCTGTACCGCGGTAATGATCGCCCGAGGTGTTCTAGGTAATCCGTGGATGTTAAAGCGGACGGTTCATTATTTAGCCACCGGTGAATTATTACCCGAACCGACAGTTGCTCAGAAGATTGCGATTGCGAAGAACCATTTGCATCGGTTGGTTAAGCTTCGGGGAACTAAAATGGGTCCCAAGATTTTTAGAGGCCAAGCCGCTTATTATTTGAAAGGGATGCCGCATTCCGCTCGGACTAAAGTGGCGATTTTTGGTGCCGATACCGAAGAACAGATGGATCAGATTTTGGATCAGTTCGTTGAAAAAGCTCAGCATCGTCAGGCAGTTTTAAAGGCTCGTGGTCAGCGTGGCTATTAAGTGCTTAGAAATTTAATTTTCTAAATATGATATAATAAGATTACTAAATAGGTAATTAAGAATTGAAAATTAATGATTTAATTAAAGATGGAGGTTTTTAGCGTGCCCATGAAAATGAATGACCAAATGCGTGCTCGATTACAAAAGATGCACAATTTGGAAAAAGCGGGCGTTTACCCGTTCGGTCATCGTTTTAAGCGAACTCATTTAGCTAAGCCTTTACATGATGAATACGACGGCTTAGATAAAGATCAGGTCATTAAATTACATAAAAAAGTGGTAGTTGGTGGCCGAATGGTTGCTAAGCGAGGTAGCGGTAAAGTTGGCTTTGCTGATATCTTGGACCGGACCGGTAAGATTCAAGTTTACATTCGCCGTGACGTCGTTGGCCGTAATAATTATAAATTTTATAAGCATGCCGATTTAGGTGATAATTTCGGCTTTGACGGTGTCATGATGAAGACCGATACCGGTGAATTGACGGTTCGGGTTACTAAGATTCACTTCTTGGATAAAGCCCTCCGTCCGTTACCTGATAAGTATCATGGGTTAAAGAATAAAGCTCAGCGATACCGTCAGCGTTATTTAGATTTAATTTCTAACCGTGATAGCTTTAATCTTTTTGAAAAGCGAACCAAAATTTTAAAGGCCGTTAAAAGTTATTTAGATAATAAGCTTAACATGACCGAAGTTGAGACGCCAATTTTAAATACTGCTCCGAGTGGTGCGAATGCCCGTCCGTTTATTACGCATCATAATGCTATGGATTTGGACATGTACCTACGAATCGCTCTGGAATTACCGTTAAAGCGTTTGATCGTCGGCGGTATGGAACGGGTTTACGAAATGGGCCGTGTCTTCCGTAATGAAGGGATGGATCCTGATCATAACCCTGAATTTACCGAATTAGAAACTTATGTTCAGTACTTTGACATGCATGATGACATGGATGAAGTTGAAGGCATCTTTAAAGCGGCTGCAAATGCCGTTACTGATGACGGGATCGTTAATTATCAAGGTCATAAGATTGATATGAATAAACCGTTCCGTCGTCTTCATATGGTGGATGCCATTAAAGACGTTACCGGCGTTGATTTCTGGCCGAAGATGTCTTTAGATCACGCTAAAGCATTAGCTAAGGAACACGGTGTCGAAGTCAAACCGTTCTTTAGTGTTGGTAATATTATTAACCAATTCTTTGAAGATAAGGTTAAGACCCATATTAAACAGCCGACCTTTATTTATGGTCATCCATCTGCAATTTCGCCGTTAGCTAAACGTAATCAGAAGGATCCGCGCTTTACCCAGCGTTTTGAATTCTATATTTTAGGTACCGAATACGGAAATGCTTATTCTGAATTGAATAATCCGTTTACCCAGTTAAAGGCCTTTAAGAAACAAGCTGAAGAAAAAGAAGAGGGTAATGCCGGAGCTGAAAGTATTGATTATGATTACGTTAAAGCTTTGCAGTATGGCTTGCCGCCGACCGGTGGTATTGGTATTGGTATGGATCGTTTAGTAATGTTACTTACCAATGCTAAGTCAATTCGTGATGTATTACTATTTCCGACCATGCGTCCTGATGAATAAGTTTAAATAATGTAAACTAAACTAATTTAAAGTGCTGATTATTGTACATCAGCACTTTTTTATTATCTTTTTAAGAAAGTCTATTGACAATTTAATGAGATAGTAGTAAATTAATAATTGCTGCGTGAGTGAGCAACGGAAAGTTATTTTAATTAATAATATATTTAAATATTGCTTGACAGAATTTCACGTTAGTGATATATTAATAATTGTCACGTGAGCGAGAGCTCATGTGGATTGAAATTGTAGGTCTTTGAAAACTGAACAAGATTTTGACATCACAAGTGCAAGTGGTCTCGTTATTTTATTACGAGATTATCAACTTTACGTGCGATTAAAATAAATTCGTTCGTACCACTCAACTAGTAATTTAATCTTAAGAGCTCGTAATTAAGTTCTTACGTTATTTTTAACGCGAGAGTTTGATCCTGGCTCAGGATGAACGCTGGCGGCGTGCCTAATACATGCAAGTCGCGCGCACTCCCGTAGATGATTTTGATACTCTGTATCAAATGATTCTACATTCGAGTGAGCGGCGGACGGGTGAGTAACGCGTAGGTAAACTATCCTAAGGTGGGGGACAACAGCTGGAAACTGGTGCTAATACCGCATAACAATTGAAACCCATGGTCGCTGTTGGAGGTGCCTGCGTTCGATTAGTTAGTTGGTGAGGTAAGAGCTTACCAAGGCGATGATCGATAGCTGGTTTAAGAGGATGGTCAGCCACACTGGGACTGAGACACGGCCCAGACTCCTACGGGAGGCAGCAGTGGGGAATATTGGACAATGGGGGCAACCCTGATCCAGCAATGCCGCGTGCGTGAAGAAGGTCTTCGGATTGTAAAGCGCTTTCGATGGGGGAGAATGACGGTACCCATAGAAGAAGCCCGGCTAACTTCGTGCCAGCAGCCGCGGTAATACGAAGGGGGCTAGCGTTGCTCGGAATTACTGGGCGTAAAGGGCGTGTAGGCGGCCTTATAAGTGAGATGTGAAAGCCCCGGGCTTAACCTGGGAGGTGCATTTGATACTATAAGGCTTGAGTATGAAGAGGGCTGTGGAACTCCCAGTGTAGAGGTGAAATTCGTAGATATTGGGAAGAACACCAGAGGCGAAGGCGGCAGCCTGGACTATAACTGACGCTGAGGCGCGAAAGCGTGGGAAGCGAACAGGATTAGATACCCTGGTAGTCCACGCTGTAAACGATGTGTGCTAGATGTTGGAGGGTTTCCGTCCTTCAGTGTTGGCGTTAACGCATTAAGCACACCGCCTGGGGAGTACGGCCGCAAGGCTAAAACTCAAAGGAATTGACGGGGACCCGCACAAGCGGTGGAGCATGTGGTTTAATTCGAAGCAACGCGAAGAACCTTACCAGGCCTTGACATTCTTCTGTTAGCCTAAGAGATTAGGTGTTCCCTTCGGGGACAGATCAACAGGTGGTGCATGGTCGTCGTCAGCTCGTGTCGTGAGATGTTGGGTCAAGTCCCGCAACGAGCACAACCCTTGTGACTAGTTGCCAGCATTCAGTTGGGCACTCTAGTCAGACTGCCGGTGATAAACCGGAGGAAGGTGAGGATGACGTCTGATCATCATGCCCCTTATGGCCTGGGCTACACACGTGCTACAATGGACAGTACAATGGGTTGCGAAACCGCGAGGTCAAGCTAATCCCATAAAGCTGTTCTCAGTTCGGACTGCAGTCTGCAACTCGACTGCACGAAGCTGGAATCACTAGTAATCGTGGATCAGCATGCCACGGTGAATACGTTCCCGGGTCTTGTACATACCGCCCGTCACACCATGAGAGTCCGTAACACCCAAAGACAGTGCGGCAACCTCTTTTGAGGAGCTAGCTGTCTAAGGTGGGACGAATGATTAGGGTGAAGTCGTAACAAGGTAGCCGTAGGGGAACCTGCGGCTGGATCACCTCCTTTCTAAGGATTTACATTTAATCGGAAACTTGTACGGATATCGAAATCTTGTTTAGTTTTGAGAGGCCTACAGGCCTTGCCCGTATGGGTCTGTAGCTCAGCTGGTTAGAGCACACGCTTGATAAGCGTGGGGTCGGAGGTTCAAGTCCTCCCTGGCCCACCATTATTATGGGGGCGTAGCTCAGCTGGGAGAGCACCTGCTTTGCAAGCAGGGGGTCGTCGGTTCGAACCCGCTATACTCCATTGAGCCCGTAAGGGCTCATACATTAGAACTTGGTTCTTTGAAAACTGGATAATATTTGTATTTCCTATTGAAATTATTATTTATTTTAAATATTAATTTCAACCGAGAACACCGCGTTATTTTTGAATTCTTAAATTATTCAAAATGACCAAAACCGTTGCCACGGAAGTGGCAAAGGTCTAGGTTAAGTTATTATGAGCGCATGGTGGATGCCTTGGCACTAGGAGCCGATGAAGGACGGAACAAACACCGATATGCCTCGGAGAGCTGTAAGTAAGTTATGATCCGGGGATTTCCGAATGGGGAAACCCAATCACCTCAGTCGGTGATTACTCGCCAGTGAATCAATTAGCTGGCGAGGGGAAGACGCTGTGAACTGAAACATCTAAGTAGCAGCAGGAAAAGAAAGAAATATCGATTCCCTAAGTAGCGGCGAGCGAACGGGGAAGAGCCCAAACCATGGAGCTTGCTTCATGGGGTTGTAGGACTGAACATTTGAGTTACCAAAAGCTTTGATAGTCGAAAGATTTGGAAAGATCTGCCAGAGAGGGCGAACGCCCCGTAGACGAAATCGAGGCTTCTCAGTTCAGGATCCTGAGTAGGACGGAACACGTGACATTCTGTTTGAAGATGGGGGGACCACCCTCCAAGCCTAAATACTCCCTTGTGACCGATAGTGAACTAGTACCGTGAGGGAAAGGTGAAAAGACCCCCTAAAGGGGTGTGAAAGAGTACCTGAAACCGTATGCTTACAAGCAGTTAGAGTCCGTTAATGGATGATAGCGTGCCTCTTGCAGAATGAACCGGCGAGTTACAGTTGCATGCGAGGTTAAGGTGAAAAGCCGGAGCCGCAGCGAAAGCGAGTCTTAATCGGGCGCTGAGTATGTTGCCGTAGACCCGAAACCAAGTGAGCTACCCATGTCCAGGATGAAAGTTCGGTAATACGGACCGGAGGTCCGAACCAGTGTAAGTTGAAAATTGCTTGGATGAGATGTGGGTAGCGGTGAAATTCCAAACAAACTTGGAGATAGCTGGTTCTCTCCGAAATAACCTTAGGGCTAGCCTCGGATGAAGAATCATGGAGGTAGAGCGACTGTTAGAATGAAGGACTCGTCTTGAGCTACTGATTTCTGATAAACTCCGAATGCCATTGATTTAACTGTCCGGGAGTCAGACCGTGGGTGCTAAGGTCCACGGTCAAGAGGGAAACAGCCCAGACCACCAGCTAAGGCCCCTAAATATGCGCTAAGTGTTCAAGGAGGTGAAGGTCCAGAAACAGCCAGGAGGTTGGCTTAGAAGCAGCCACCCTTTAAAGAAAGCGTAATAGCTCACTGGTCGAGCGCTCTTGCGCCGAAGATTGAACGGGGCTAAGCGATAGCGGAGCGTTCTGTGGGCACTGAAGGAGGACGCGAGTCCTTTGGAGCGCACAGAAGTGAGAATGCTGACATGAGTAGCGATAAAGTAGTGAGAGACTACTTCACCGAAAGTCCAAGGTTTCCTGAGCCAGGCTCGTCCGCTCAGGGTTAGTCGGCCCCTAAGACGAGGGCGAAAGCCGTAGTCGATGGGAATGAGGTTAATATTCCTGTACCAGTTAATCGCGTTTTAAGCGACGGAAGAACACAGTAGGCTAGATGATGCATGCCGTTGGCTGTGCATGTCCAAGCTGCAAGCTAGGAAGTGAGTAAAACGCTTGCTTCCGTTCATGTGAGCAGTGACGGGGACTGAAGTTTAGTAAGGAAGTCATCGACGTCACACTGTCAAGAAAAGTTCCTAGCTAGTGATTAACTGCCCGTACCCGAAACCGACACAGGTGGACAGGTTGAGAATACTAAAGTGAGCGAGAGAACGGTGCTGAAGGAACTCGGCAAAATGCCCGCGTAACTTCGGAAGAAGGGGCGCTGCACGTCAGTGCAGCCGCAGTGACCAGGCCCGGGCGACTGTTTACTAAAAACACAGGTCTCTGCAAAGTCGTAAGACGATGTATAGGGGCTGACGCCTGCCCGGTGCCGGAAGGTTAAATGGATGAGTCAGCTTCGGCGAAGCTCTGAAATGAAGCCCCAGTAAACGGCGGCCGTAACTATAACGGTCCTAAGGTAGCGAAATTCCTTGTCGGGTAAGTTCCGACCCGCACGAAAGGCGTAACGATCTGAGCACTGTCTCAACGAAGGACTCGGTGAAATTGAAGTGCCTGTGAAGAAGCAGGCTGCCCGCGACAGGACGGAAAGACCCCGTGGAGCTTTACTGTAGCTTGACATTGGGTGTTCATATGACTTGTACAGAATAGGTAGGAGCCGTTGATGCCGGAACGCTAGTTTCGGCGGAGGCGTCTTTGGGATACTACCCTTGTTGTACGAACACTCTAACCCGTGCCACTGATCGTGGCAGGAGACAGTGTCAGGTTGGCAGTTTGACTGGGGCGGTCGCCTCCTAAAGAGTAGCGGAGGCGCTCAAAGGTTCCCTCAGAATGGTTGGAAATCATTCATCGAGTGTAAAGGCACAAGGGAGCTTGACTGTGAGACCAACGGGTCGAGCAGGGACGAAAGTCGGACTTAGTGATCCGGTGGTTCCGAATGGAAGGGCCATCGCTCAACGGATAAAAGCTACCCCGGGGATAACAGGCTTATCTTCCCCAAGAGTTCATATCGACGGGAAGGTTTGGCACCTCGATGTCGGCTCATCGCATCCTGGAGCTGTAGTTGGTTCCAAGGGTTGGGCTGTTCGCCCATCAAAGCGGTACGCGAGCTGGGTTTAGAACGTCGTGAGACAGTTCGGTCCCTATCCGTCGCGGGCGTAGGAAATCTGAGAGGAGCCGTCTTTAGTACGAGAGGACCGAGATGGACATACCGCTGGTGTATCAGTTGTCCCGCCAGGGGCACTGCTGAGTAGCTATGTATGGATGAGAGAAACGCTGAAAGCATCTAAGTGTGAAACCCACCTCGAGATGAGATTTCCCGTTCCCTTCGGGGAAGTAAGACCACTCATAGATGATGAGTTCGATAGGCTGGACGTGGAAGCGCCGCGAGGCGTGAAGCTGACCAGTACTAATCGGTCGAGGACTTAACCCAAAAAGGTATCCTCGGAAAGGGATAGATATTATCCGGTTTTGAGAGAACGAAGTTCTCTTGAATCAATAGTGTGGTGGCGACAGCCGGAAGGATACACCTGTTCCCATGCCGAACACAGAAGTTAAGCTTCCGCGCGCCGAAAGTAGTAGAGGGATCGCCCTCTGCGAGGATAGGACGTTGCCACGCGAACGATATTGAGAGAAAAAGTCTTCGATTCAGTTCGAAGGCTTTTTTGTTTATCATAATTATATATATTGCCGTTTTAGCTCAATAGGTAGAGCGTTTCCGTGGTAAGGAAAAGATCCTGGGTTCAAACCCCGGAAACGGCTTATTTAAAGAATAATTATTTTATAAAAAAGTTTAAGCACTTTAAATATAATTATTATGGGGAAAATATCGCTAGCAGTCCTTTAGGTACGATTGATGTAATTGCCGTAGGCCGTTATAACAAACCGAATGATGCTCATCGGAATAAACTGACTT
The DNA here is from genome assembly GCA_043289735.1 of Acetilactobacillus jinshanensis. GTDB lineage: Bacteria > Bacillota > Bacilli > Lactobacillales > Lactobacillaceae > Acetilactobacillus > Acetilactobacillus jinshanensis_A. Next base: position 1,037,608 of record CP171343.1, on the reverse strand, counting down.
ATTATGCTAAAAACGGTTATCAACTAGCTGATAATATTAATAATGCCTTAATATATCATGATGCTGGTGATAATTGGGGTCATCGACATAACATCTTGAATTTTTCATCAGGTTATTTTTATTTAAATTATGTAACTATCATCTGAATCTGAGTCTGAATAATTATCAATGTAGTTATTACTAATGACGTCACTGGTATCACTTAAGCCCAAATTCTTTCGGATTTCTTTAGAGATCTTAATTAATTCTGATTTGGTAGGTACTTCGTAATCAATTCCGTTGAGCGTGTCATCGTATTCTTTTAATCCATCTGAACTTAAGTGATGGGTCGCGACACCGTAACGAGCTCTGATCGATACCATGTCGTCAAATTTAATGTCCGTCTTTAAGTTGCCTTGAAGAGATGCCAGGATCTTCTTATATCGTGGTAATGAGGTGATGTTTAAACCCTTCATTAGCAGCTTTTCAAGGACTTGTCGCTGACGCTGTTCACGACCGAAGTCACCTCGCGGATCCTGATGACTCATTCTGGAATAGGCCAGGGCTTGTTTACCATTTAAGGTTGTTTCATGGCCCTTTTTAACGTTAGCTTGCTGATAATGGAAGGATAACGGCGGATCAACTTTAACGCCGTTAACGGCATTAACCATCTTTTCTAAGCCACCCATATTAATGATGGCGTAGAAATCAATGGGAACGTTCAATAGCCGCTGAACGGTGGTTACGGCTTTAGAAGGGCCGCCTAACGTATAAGCCGCGTTAACCTTTTCATAAGGCTGTGAATCACCAGGGACGGTTACTTTAGTATCTCTCGGAATACTGGTCAGAAAGATCGTTTTCTTTTGCGGATTAATGGTAGCTAAGATCATGGTATCCGTTCGACCTTTATCATGTCGGCCTAAAGCTCCGGTATCAGTTCCTAATAACAGGACCGAGAAAGGTTTGTCCCGACTTATAATCTTAGAAACGTTTCGTTTATCTACATTGCCTTGCTGATACGTCTTTTGAAACGTGTTCTGAGCATTATTATAAGCCGAATGCAACCATATTAAGCCGATTCCAGCAATGACTAGGATGATTAAGATAATTGGCCAAACCCACGGATGCTTACGTTTTCTGAAGTGTAATTCGCCGGTTCGAGTTGGGTAGTTATTTTGTTTAACTTGATTTTCTTTTGAATTATTAGTACGATTCGATTGATTATTGAAATCTTCCATTAGTTTTACGCCCCATTTAAATTATCAATTAAATTATAATATAAAGATACTTGTAATGACAACGAAGTTAACGGATATTAATTTGCGTTATAATCAAAAATGAAACTTGGAATCGCTTTGTTAAGAGATGATAATTGAAGATGGCAACTTTAGTATTAATTCGACATGGTGAAAGTCAGGCTAATCATGATAATATTTTTACCGGTTGGACCGATTCACCGCTAACGCCTTTAGGAGTCAAACAAGCTCATCAAGCTGGTAAAAAGTTAAGGGCGACTCATCTTAGATTTGATGATGTTCACACGTCATATTTGATTCGTGCTATTGATACTGCTAATATCGTTTTAGATGAAATCGGCCAGGCTTATATTCCTGAACATAAGACGTGGCGTTTAAACGAACGTCATTACGGTGCTTTACGGGGTAAGAATAAAGCGGCCGTTAAAAAGCAGGTGGGCCCAAAGCAATTTAAAGCCTGGCGTCGTGGCTTTAAAGACGTTCCGCCGTTATTGAAGACGCCCGATAGTGAATATAAATACATTCGAGTGGGTGTTCATGAACCCCTGGGTGAAAGTCTGGAAATGACCTATAATCGAATGTTGCCTTACTGGGTGGATTCAATTGCGCCTCGATTATTAGACGGCCATAATCAATTAGTGGTTGCTCACGGCAGTACGCTGAGGGCGTTAATTAAATATCTGGATCATATTTCAGATAAAGCGGTTGAAAATCTGGAAGTTCCAAACGGGATTCCGATCGAATATCAATTTAATAAACGTTTAAACATTTTATCTAAAAAAATAATTAAATAAGTAAAATGTAACATAATTTTTAATGTAACATAAATGTAATTTTATGGTATACTAAAAATATAAATGATAGGGAGATGTTTTTAATGAAAAAGCAATTATTAAAGAAAATGGCTAAAGGTGCATCCGTTGCTTTATTAGCCGGTGCTATGGTTTGCGGCGCTAGCTTAACTACTAGCGTTAATGCTAGTGCGAAGCCTAATAAATCAGCTGCTAGTGAAGAAAATGGTATTCATAGTGGCGAATATAATAGTCATAATTTAGGCGCTACTGCTCCTAAAGTGCTTCTAACAATGCTAAGAAAGCGCTAAAAAGGGTGTTAAATCAGCTAAGAAAGCTGTAAAGCGTTCTAACAAGAAGGTCGCCAAGAAAAAGCACGTTAACTACCGAAAGGGCTCCTATTACCGCAGAGTATGGAGCAACGCCAAGAAGTTCAACAAAAAAGATGAACTTTGATTTAAAGCAGGCTAAAAAAGATCAGAAGGCTGGCTACAAGAAAGCCGCTAAAAACGCTCTTACTATGCTCATTAAGTTAACTGGTGGATTAACCACGATGCTCACATGTTAAGCTTAGCTAAGTAATTTATGATCCAAATTACTTTAAGATAATAAAAAAGCAGCTGATTATTTTCAGCTGCTTTTTTATTTACGTAATTTTTATTTTTAACTTTAAGCTAACGTACCCATCGGGTCCCAAGGCTTTAGTACGCTTGGCTTCTTAGCCTGGTCTTTCTGAATCGCTTCGGGCATGTATTTCTTGTTGATGACTAACTGGTAAGCGAAACGGCGGAACCAGGATTCACTCATTACGAAGTAACCCTTGTGACCGGGCTTCTTGCCCCAGCTGTTTTCAACTTTCCATTTAGTTGGTTTGCCGTTGACGATGTCGACACCGGTTAAGACCATAGCGTGATCCATGGCGCTTTCACCGTAGTTCAGAGCGTCTTCTTTGCTCATGGATAGGTTGGTGTCGAATAATTCGTCTTTATGGTAAAGGTCATCGTCCATAACGCCTTTGTTGCGGTCGGAGTATTGAACGACGTCGCTGCCGAACCAAACGCTTTCACCGTGTTTTAACTGGTTAACGGCTAATTTTTCGAAGTCGTCCATCGTTAAGTTTAAGTGCTTAACCTGACGGCCGCCGACGACGTTACCTAACATGTCGACCGTATAGGTCTGGTTATAAGGCTTGTCTTTAGTTGGTGAATTAATAACGGATACGTAGTCTTCTAAGTTTAAGCCCACGTATTTGTCGTAGAATTTCTTCGGCGTTAAGTCTTTATCGATATGATAATGATTCTTATTATCGTAGTATTCAAAGTTGAATTTCTTAACCGGAGCGCCAAAAGCGTATACCAGGATGCGGTAGATGTCATTTAGCATCTTGCTCTTGGTGTTGGCTAAGTCGGACTTAGAAGCACCTTTAGCAACGGCTTTACGAATTGTAACGGCATCGATTCGTAATTTAGCGTTAAGGGTGCTGTTTAATTCATCGGAATTAACGGTGTTATGAGTACTGCCCATGGCCTGTTTCGGAACGACTCCGTACTTTTCAATTAAAGCACAGAGCATGTCCCATTGACCACCGTCGGATTCCGGTGCTCGATTGATCCACCAAACGTAACGATTGCTTAACGGTAACTTGGCAGTTCGTAAAACGTTAACTAAGTAGAAGTTAGATTTTTCTAACTTATCCCAGAAGTTAATGTAATTTTCGGATAATTCGAAATCGTTCTTTAGATTTAACTTATTGATCATTCGGTCACGTAACGTGTTTAAAGCCGCGAATAACCAACAGAAACCGGCCCGTTTCTGGTCGGTTACTTTAACTTGAGGTAATTCAACTGAGAAGAACGGCCGATCTTTATCGTAAGCATGAAAATCAGTACTGGCGGCTAAGATACCGTTATGCTGAACTGCACGGGCGATAACTTTAGCGTCCTTTCGGTGATCAACGTTATTTTGATACTTTTGGACATCACTGATTTTGATATCTTTACTCATGAACATCCTTCTTTCTATTAATTTTATTAATATAATTATCTAGCGTTAATAATTTCCGGACCGTCGGGATGGCCGACGATGACGGTGTTAACGATATCTAGGAAAAGGCCGTGTTCAACGATTCCCGTCATTTCATCTAACTGCTTAGCTAGATGGTGGGGATGATCGATCTTGCCCAGGTTTAGATCGATGATGTAATTTCTGGAATGAGTCAAAACGTGACGGCCGTGGGACATTCGGAAAGTCGGGTGGTAGCCCATCTTTTGGAGCCGTTTGAATAATTGGCTGCTGCCGTAGGGAATCACTTCTAGCGGCAACGGGAATGAACCGAGGTGATTGGTTAATTTCGTTTCGTCAACGATCCAGATGTTCTTTCTGGAATTGATGGCGACGATCTTTTCCCAGAGATGAGCGATTCCGCCGCCTTTGATGCCTTGGTAGTGTTTATCGACCTGATCAGCACCGTCGATGGTTAGATCGATATGATCGATGTCGTCGATATTATGAATCGGGATTCCGGCCCGCCGGGCTCGTCGAGCGGTTCGGTTTGAGGTTGGAACTCCCACGATGTGGAGATTTTTTTCTCGCAACCGTTTTCCAAGCGCTTGAATCATAAACTTAACGGTCGATCCAGTACCTAAACCAACTACCATATCGTCTTTAACAAATTTAACGGCTTCACGAGCGGCAATTTGTTTAAGTGCATCTTGGTTCATTTATGCGGACTCCTCTAAATTTAACGAAGAAACTTTTGATATTTCGGATGCTTTTTCAAATAAGCTTTAGCGAATGGGTCAAGGACCCGAACACAGTTGGCTCGCTTTGGAACTTGATCAAAAAATTTTTGGATCAAAATTCCTTTAAACCTTTTCATGTTTGATGGTGAACTAGCGAAAAGCTGTTCCAGCAGCCAGCATTTACTGGGTAGCAAGAAGTAGGTCAGTTCAGCAATCATTTGCTGATGCTGATTTTTAATTATGATGGCGTTAGGTTTAGAAACGATCATAATTGGGCCTACTCTCTATACTTTTAATTTTATATTTAACGGTCTGGATTGTCTAATTATATTTGGCAGTTGAACGGATATCTTCTAAAATACGTAATGTATCTTAGAAGTCATTTTATAAAGGTGAGGTGTTCATTTGAAACGTGGTTTTCAAATCGTATCGAAATATAAAAATCAAGGCCTTAAATTCCCAGAAAGGGCAACCCAGAATTCAGCGGGCTATGATTTTGCCAGTTCGGTGGACATGACGCTGCCTTCGATTTGGAAGCTTAATTTTCTGAAGATTCTATGGGCGGTTCGTCATCGTGATCGATTAACCGGTGATCAGATCGACGCCGCTGAAAAGGTGCTAAAGCCCTATTTGATTCCGACGGGGATCAAGGCTTATATGCAGCCGGATGAAGTTTTGATCATTGCCAACCGTTCCAGTAACCCGTTAAAGCGGGGGATGATGGTTCCTAACGGGATCGGCGTGATCGACAGTGATTATTACGATAACCCGTCGAACGAAGGCGAAATCTTCGTCCAGATGCTAAATTTTGGAATCCGTGACCGTAAAATTCATAAGGGCGACCGGATTGGCCAGGGAATCTTTATGCCCTATTTAGTTGCTGACCATGAAGTTAGGCCCCAAGCTAAACGACAAGGCGGTTTCGGTTCGTCTGGTAAGTGAATTTTTAGTAAAGAAGGTTTTAGCAATGGCTAAGCCGCGAACTCATTTTGTCTGCAAGAATTGTGGATACATTTCACCCCGGTACTTAGGCCGGTGTCCGAACTGCGGTAAGTGGAACACTTTCCGCGAAGAACGAATCGAAAAGCCGACCAACAGGTTAACTTTCGCGGTTTGCGTTCTAAACCGACGTTGATCGGTCACGTCAAATCCCACGGGGCGCCGCGTTTTAAGACCCAGTCGGAAGAATTCAACCGAGTTTTAGGCGGCGGCATCGTTCCCGGTTCGTTGATCCTGCTAGGTGGTGATCCCGGAATCGGTAAATCGACCCTATTAATGCAGATTTCCGGTCAATTAAGCGATGAGGGCAAAAAGGTGCTTTACGTTTCGGGTGAAGAAAGCGCTAACCAGCTTAAAATCCGGGCTAATCGTTTAGGCGTCAGCCACAGCCCTAATCTATATGTCTATCCGGAAACCGATATGGACGCGATCCGGAGCGCCATTAACGAAATGCAGCCGGACGTCGTGATTATCGATTCGGTGCAGACCGTTCAGGAGCCGTCGATTCAATCGGCTATCGGTTCCGTTTCCCAAGTTCGCGGCGTTACTTCGGATTTAATGGGAACCGCTAAGACTAACGGAATCACCATTTTTCTAGTGGGCCACGTGACTAAGGGCGGTGCGATTGCCGGCCCTAAGACTTTAGAGCACATGGTCGACACCGTCCTGTTCTTTGAAGGTGATCTGCATCATTCCTACCGAATTTTGCGGTCGGTTAAGAATCGTTTCGGTTCCACTAATGAATTAGGCGTCTTTGAGATGCGTTACCAGGGCCTTCGAGAAGTTAAGAATCCGTCCAAGATTTTTCTGGAAGAGCGGTTACGGAACGCGACCGGTTCCGCGATCGTCGTCTCGATGGAGGGGACCCGGCCGATTCTGGTTGAGATTCAGGCGCTGGTCACCCCGTCCATTTTTGGCTATGCCCAGCGTACCGCCACGGGCTTGAGCCGTAACCGAGTCTCGATCTTGATGGCCGTTCTGGAGAAACGCTGCGGTCTGATGCTGCAAAATCAGGACGCTTATCTTAAAGCCGCCGGTGGAATTACGTTGAACGAACCCGCGATTGATTTGGCGATGGCCGTCAGTATTGCTTCTAGTTATCGGAACATTAGTACGGATCCGGAAGAATGCTACATCGGTGAAATCGGTTTAACCGGTGAAGTTCGCCGGGTTACCCGGATCGAACAGCGGGTGACCGAGGCCCAAAAATTAGGCTTTAAACGGGTCTTGATTCCAAAGCATAATTTAGAAGGCTGGCAGCCACCCGAAGGAATTGAAGTTATTGGCGTTACCACTTTAAACCAAGCTCTAAAGATTGCGCTAGGTCGATAATTAATCCGCATAATCTTTATTTTTTAAGTGATCCATTGTAAAATTAATAATTAGCAGGTATTTGATAAATTACCCGTCCAATAAAGTAAAACGTAAATTTTAAAAATAAAAAAGGGGAATTAGCTTTGGCTAAAAAAGAAGTCCGCGTTCGTTATGCACCTAGTCCAACTGGACATCTGCATATCGGTAACGCACGTACCGCAATTTTTAATTATTTATTTGCTAGACATAATCATGGTAAATTTATTATTCGAATCGAAGATACCGATCAGAAACGTGACGTTAAAGGTGGTACCAAGAGTCAATTAGCTAACCTGAAGTGGTTAGGCTTAGACTGGGATGAAGGCCCTGACGTTGGTGGACCTTACGGACCGTATCGTCAAACCATTCGTTATAAAGAAAACGTCTACACGCCTTTAATCCAGAAGCTGATTAAAGAAGGCAAGGCTTACTACTCTTACCGGACCGAAAAGCAGTTAAAGGAAGACCGTGCTGAACAAAAGGCGATCGGTGTTCCGCCGCATTACACTAATGAATATGAAGGTATGACTCCTGATCAGAAGAAGCAGTACGTTGCTAAATGTAAGGCTAAGGGCTTAAAGCCCGTCGTTCGTTTTAAAGTTCCGAAGGGTAAGACCTATAGCTGGGACGATATCGTTAAGGGCAAATTAAGTTTTGACTCCGACGATATCGGTGGTGATTTCGTTATTGCTAAACGGAGCGGAATGCCAACCTATAACTTTGCCGTGGTCGTTGATGATCATAAGATGCACATTACCCACGTTTTCCGTGGTGATGATCACGTTTCCAACACCCCTAAGCAATTAATGCTTTACCAAGCTTTTGGCTGGACGCCGCCGAAGTTTGGTCACATGAGTTTGATTACCAGTGCTAAGACCGGTAAGAAGCTAAGTAAACGTGACGAATCGGTACTTCAGTTTATCGAACAGTACCGTCAGTTAGGTTACTTACCGGAAGCCATGTTTAACTTTATTACTCTGTTAGGCTGGTCACCAAAGGGTACTCATGAATTATACAGTAAGAAACAGTTTATTAAGATCTACGATCCGACCCGTTTGAGCAAGTCACCGGCTAAGTTCGATAAGAAGAAGTTAGCTTGGATTAATAATCAATACGTCAAGCGCAGTGATGAAAACGAAGTTATGGACTCCGCTCTTTACGAATTGATTAAAGCGGGTAACCTTCCGAAGGATCCTGATCCAAAGACTTTAGAATGGGCTCGTCAGTTGATTCGTTTGTATAAGCCGCAGATGAGTTACATGTCGCAGATCAATGAAGAAGCTTCCGTCTTCTTTACAGAACCTAAGAAGGTTGAAGGCGCTGCTTTAAAAGAAATCAGTAATGATACCGCACCGAAGGTCTTAACGGAATTCTATAAGCGTGCTAAAGCCTTACCGATTTTTGATCAGTACCAGATTTTGCACGTGATTAAGTCGATTCAGAAAGATACCGGAATTCGTGGCCGTAAGTTATGGATGCCGATTCGAATTGCCGTCACCCATGAAATGAGCGGACCTGAATTACCAGAATCGATTGAATTAATCGGTCGAAAACGGGCTTTAAGCCACGTTAGTGAAACTTTGAAACAAATTAGTAAATTAAGAACTTTAATTCAAATCTTTTAAAGTCTGGCTGAGGCCGGACTTTTTTGTTTGGCTTGGTTATGCTATGATAAAACTAGGAATCATTTTATAGACACGAAAACGAGAACCGGGGTAAGTCGATTGTTAAAGATTTATAATACGTTAACGCAAAAAAAAGAACCGTTTAAGCCCATTCATCCGGGCGTTGTCGACATGTACGTCTGTGGCCCGACGGTCTATAACTATATTCACGTGGGGAACGCCCGCAGTATTATCGCTTTTGATACCGTTCGGCGCTATTTTCAGTACCTGGGCTATCACGTTAATTACGTTTCTAACTTTACCGACGTTGATGACAAGATGATTAAAGAAGCCCGTCAAGAGCACACCACCGTTCCTAAATTAGCTGATAAATACATCAAGGCTTTTTATCAGGATATCGATGCTCTAAATGTCGAACGGGCTACTAAAAATCCGCGGGCGACCCATAACATTCCGGACATTATTAACTTTATTAAGGTCCTGGTCAATAAAGGCTTTGCTTATGAATCGAACGGCAGTGTTTACTATCGGGTTAAAAAGTTTCCGACTTACGGGGCTTTAGCTCACGAAAGTTTGGATAGTTTGGAGTCCGGTGCCAGTCAGCACGTTACTTCTCAAGAATTAAGTCAGAAGGAAAATCCGCTGGACTTTGCTTTGTGGAAGAAAGCTAAGCCGGGTGAAATTCATTGGCAGTCACCGTGGGGTGCCGGTCGTCCCGGCTGGCATATCGAATGTTCGGTCATGGCGACTAAATATTTAGGCGACACGATTGATATTCACGGCGGCGGTGAAGATTTAGCGTTTCCTCACCATGAAAACGAACGGGCCCAGAGTGAAGCCAAAACCGGTAAGACTTTCGTTCATTATTGGATGCATAACGGTTTCGTGACCATCGGTAAAGATAACGAAAAGATGAGCAAGTCCCTGCATAATTTCGTAATGGTTCATGATTTAGTTAAGCACGTGGATCCGCAGGTCATTCGGTTTCTGATGTCGACGACTCAGTACCGTCGACCGATTCAATATTCTGACGATAGTCTGCAGGAAGCCGCCAGTAATTTGAACAAATTGCGAGCCGCTTATAACAACCTTAATTATCGTTTAAAAGGTGCTGATGCCGGTTTAGATTCTAACGTTCAGCAAAAGGTTGAACAGATTGAACAGCATTTTAAAGCCGCGATGAACGACGACTTTAACGTTCAGAACGGCATTGCTGAAGTTTATAAATTAGCTAAACTAAGTAACGTTTACGTTAGTCGTTCCGCGGTGACTAAAGATACGATTAAGTTACTTTTGAATGAGTTAGTTAAATTATCTTCGATCTTTGGGATTAAGTACCAGGCCCAGAAGTTAAATGATGACCGGATCAAAGCTTTGATTCAAAAACGTGCTGACGCTAGAAAGCATCGTGATTTTAAGTTAAGTGATCAGATCCGGGATGATTTAAAAGCTAAAGGGATTATCCTGGAAGATACTCCGCAAGGAACTCGATTTAGAAGGGAATAACAAAGTATATGGATGAAGATGTAGATTATAATCAAATTAACGGAATCGCTCTGGCTTATTTAGGGGATGCCGTTTACGAAACACCGATTCGTCGGCATTTATTGGCTTTAGGAATTACTAAGCCGTGGCGTTTACAGAAAAGGGCTACGGATTACGTTTCGGCTAAGGCTCAGGCCGGTTTGATCGCTTTAATGAAGAAGGATCATTTCTTAAAGCCCGATGAAATCTCGGTCTTTAAACGGGGCCGAAACGCCAAAAGTCATACTCATGCTAAGCACACCAGCGTTATCACCTATCGAATTTCGACCGGCTTTGAAGCGGTTTTGGGTTATTTAGACTTGAGTAATCAGCATCAGCGAGTAACGAAGTTCTGTGACTGGTGCATCAAACAAGTTGACGCGGGGCGAGTTCAATATGAAAAATAACCAAAGTGATTTAATTATCGGCCGTCATCCGGCGGTCTCCGCTTTACGAAATAGGCAGCAGAGTATTAATAAGGTCTATTTACAGGAAAACGTTAAATACGATGACATCATTAACGAGATCGTTAAGTTATCCAAAGAACGTCATCTGGTGATTTCGAAAGTTCCCCGGCAGAAGCTGGATTACCTATCGGATCATCAAAATCATCAGGGAGTTGTCTTAGCGATCGCGGCTTATAAGTACTTTACGCTGGACGATACTCTGCACCACGCTCATGAAATGAAGACGGCGCCGTTCTTTCTAATTTTGGATCGAATTGAAGATCCGCATAATCTAGGTTCGATGTTACGAACGGCAGACGCAACGGGTGTTACCGGCGTCATTATTCCTAAGCGCCGGGCCGTCGGTTTAACGTCGACCGTTGCGAAGGCTTCGGCCGGTGCGATCGAACGGGTTCCCGTTGTTCGGGTTACGAATCTGGTTAAGACCGTTAAAAAACTAAAGAAAATGGGTACCTGGGTCTTTGGAACCGACGTTAACGGTGTTGATTACCGTCGCTGGAACGCTAAAGGGCCCGTGGCTTTAGTGATCGGTAACGAAGGCAAAGGTATTTCACCGTTGTTGAAGAAACAAATGGATGAAATGCTAACGATTCCGATGCTGGGTAAAATTCAAAGCTTGAACGCGAGCGTTGCGGCCGGCTTAGTTATGTACCAGGGTTTTAATTCGCGGCATTCATTATGATTAAAATCTTGATGATTGAATATTAATAATTTGAAGTTTAGGAGGTGATTTAAATGAAAAAGACCATTTTAGTAATCGATGCGTATAACGTGATCGGTCAGTGGCCGCATTTAAATCGCCTTAAGTTAGCTAATCGCCTTTCGGATGCCCGGGATGAACTGCTTCGTGAACTTTCGGATTATAAGAAGTACCGAAACATTCCGATGATCGTGGTCTTTGACGCTATGTACGTTCCGGGCCTGTCCCAGAAGGATAAACGTTATAATCTAGACGTGGTTTGGACCCGAAAGGATGAAACGGCCGATAGTTATATCGAAGCCTTGGTTCGCCGTAAGCAATCGCGGTTCGTTCAGATCGTGGTGGTCACCAGTGATGACGCTGAACAGTGGACCGTTTTTTCGGCCGGCGCGTTGCGAATGCCCGATAGTGAACTCTGGGATCATATTAAACAGACTCGTTACGAAGTTAATCGTCAGGTTCAGAACTATCAGAGTCAGAATATGGTCCGAAAAGTTCCGTGGAACGATAAGCAGTTATCGGCGCTATCAAAACTGCGGAATCGAATCATTAAAGAAGTAATCTTTAATGATTGCTTGTTAAGTAATTCACTTTTTGATAAATTAATAATTAAAATAAAAATATTTTAGATTTATTTTCTAACTTCTCTGATATGGATTTTGATGATTGGAAACAGGAAGCGGCCTTGGTATTAATTTTGGCGTTTATTACCGAAGTTGTCTGAAGAACCGGTTTTATGATTTTATTCGGAAAACAAGTGCTAAGAAGCGGATCCCAAATAATTGCTTGACGTCGTACAGCGCGAATCAAGATTATTATGATGACGTCTTGAGGGATGCTAAAGCAAAGGTGAAAAATGCGTTTGAACGCTGTAAGCTGAAATTTAAAAACTTGCGAGAGCACGGGCCTGATTGACTGTTTACTTGTGAAATGATAGTATTACTTTGCGTTATGGAGGTAATTAGATGTCGACTAATAAAAGAAGGGCAGCTCTAGCTTGCACCGTTTGCGGAGCTAGAAATTATACGATTACCGTCAATCCTAATAATCCGAAGCGTTTAGAATTAAGAAAATTCTGTAAACATTGTGGTAAATACACGTTACACAAAGAAACACGCTGCTGATTATGGGAGGATAAAATGAGATTAATTAAATTTTTAAAATCCGTTAAAGAAGAAATGAAAAAAGTCGTTTGGCCCAACGTTCATCAGACCAAGCGTGATACTTGTACCGTTATCGGAACTTCAATTTTCTTTGCAATCTTTTTTGCAATTGTTGATAGTATTTTACAATCTCTATTAGGCTTATTATAAAAAGCGTTAAATATCGTTATGATATAATTAAGAGCGTTTAGTTAGAGTAAAAGGAGCAAAATTCTAATGGAATCTGCTGAAAAACCTGAAAAACGATGGTATGTCGTTCATACATACTCTGGATACGAAGATCGGGTTAAGGCTAACCTAGAATCCAGAGAAAAATCAATGGGAATGACTAACTATATTTTTAGAGTAGTAATTCCTGCTACACCTGAACGGGTTACGGATAAAAAAGGTAAAAAGACTCTTAAGATGGATAAGACCTTTCCGGGATACGTTATCGTGGAAATGATCATGACTGATCAGTCCTGGTACATCGTTCGAAACACTCCGGGTGTAACCGGATTTTTAGGATCACACGGTCAAGGCAGTAAACCGGTTCCGTTATTAAACAGTGAAGTTAAGTTGATTTTGAACCGTCTTCACGAAAAGAAGCCTGAAAACGAAACCAAGTTGAACGCTAAAGTTGGCGATACCGTAACCATTACGGCGGGAGCTTTTTCTGGCTTATCCGGTAAGATTACCAACATTAATAGCGATCAGGCTAAATTAAACGTTAATATCAACATGTTTGGTCGAGAAACCAATACTCAGTTAAAATTCGGCGAAGTTAAGCCCGTTGAATAATTATAGCCATTGTTTTTGTTACCAAATTATGCTATATTTTTAAATGTGTGTTAACTCACTTATGTGGGAGGAGAAATTTTAATCTCCTTTATGACCACACACGGACTTAAGGAGGAATGTCTCGTGGCAAAACAAGTAGCTAACGTAATTAAATTACAAATTCCAGCAGGTAAAGCAACACCTGCTCCCCCGGTTGGACCTGCTTTAGGTCAAGCTGGTATCAACATTATGGGCTTTACTAAGCAATTCAATGCTAAAACTGCTAGTCAAAAAGGCACCGTTGTCCCCGTTGTTATTAGTGTATATGGAGATCACACGTTTTCATTCGTTGTTAAGACTCCACCAGCATCTGATTTATTAAAGAAAGCCGCTGGAATTAAGAATGGATCTGGCACACCTAATACCAAGAAAGTGGGCAGTGTTACTAAAGACGACGTTAAGAAGATTGCTCAAACTAAGTTGAAGGATCTTAACGCTAGTAGTATTGATTCAGCAATGAAAATGGTTGAAGGTACCGCTCGTAGTATGGGCATTACCGTCAAATAATATAAGCCTTTGATCTCTGCATTAATAATGCATTAGTGGAAGGTTATATTTCCGTTACAACCACAATAAGGAGGAATTTTCGATGGCTCGTAGAAGAGGTAAAAAGTATCAAAAAGCATTGAAGCAGGTTGACCAAAGTAAGGCTTACCCTGTTGACGATGCCATTAATTTAGTTAAGAAGATCGATTACGCTAACTTTGATTCAACCGTTGAAGTTGCATTTAACTTAAACGTTGATACTAAGCAAGCTGATCAGCAATTACGTGGTGCTTTAGTATTACCAAACGGTACTGGTAAAAAACAGACCGTGATCGTATTTGCTAAAGGTGCTAACGCCAAAGCTGCTAAAGCAGCCGGTGCTGATTACGTGGGCTCCGATGATTTAGCTAAAAAGATTCAAGGCGGCTGGTTAGACTTTGACGTTGCTATTGCAACGCCTGATATGATGCCAACCGTAGGTCGTTTAGGCCGTATTTTAGGGCCTAAGGGCTTAATGCCAAACCCAAAGACCGGAACCGTTACGATGAACGTTTCCAAAGCGGTCAAGGATTCTAAGTCCGGTAAGGTTACTTACCGAACCGACCGTGATGGTAACGTTGCCGTTGTTATCGGTAAAGTTTCTTTCGATGCTAAGAAATTAGTTCAGAACTTTAAGGCAATCGAAGACGTAATCGTTAAGAATCGTCCATCATCGGTCAAAGGTGATTACATTACTAACATTTCGGTATCATCCACCTTTGGCCCTGGTGTCAAAGTTGATTTAAATTCTTTTGATAAGTAACTTTTAATAGCGTTTTCAAAATCCTCATTTGAATATTTGGTTAAGTTATGATATATTTAATCATGTAATTGATTCTACCCAAGACTCAGGTGATTTTTGATCTTAATTATGCCTGCCGAGGAATTGAATTTGAATTATTATCGATTTCTCTCTATGTCTGGGTAGGCATGGGGATTTTTTGTTACCCGAAGAAAGATTAAGAAGAATTAATGTTAGAATTAGGAGGTGAACTTGATGAAAAAAGCTGTATTAGATGCTAAAAAGCAAGAAGTTAAGAAATTTGCTGATTTACTTAAGAATTCTAAGTCAGCCATCGTGGTTAACTATCGTGGATTAAAAGTTGGTCAAATGACTAAGTTACGTAAGGCCTTATACAAAGCCAGCGCTAGTTTCCACGTTGTTAAGAACAATATCTTGATTCGTGCCGCCAAACAAGACGGTTTCAAAGGCTTTGAAAAGTTTTCTAAGGGACCGACCGCCGTTGCTTTTGCTACTAAGGATCCAATTGCACCATCCAAGATTATTCTTAAGATGATTAAAGCTACTAAAGGTACGATTGAATTTAAAGGTGGCATAATCGACGGTAAGATGGTCCCTGTTAAGACTATTCAAACTTATGCTTCCTTACCAAGTCGCAAAGAATTACTATCTACTCTTGCAAACGTATTGCAGGATCCAATCAGAAAAGTTGCACTTATTGTTAAAGCACTTGCTGACAAGAAGTCCAAAGCTGGCAAAGGTGCTGCTTAATTTAAATATATCGATTTATTCATAATAGGAGGAAATTAACATGGCTTTTGATAAAGATAATATCATTTCTCAATTAAAAGAAGCTAAAATTACTGATTTAAACGATTTAGTTAAATCTATCGAAAAAGAATTCGGCGTTAAGGCTGCAGTTGCAGCTGCTCCTGCTGGCGGTGGTAACGGCAACGGTGGTGCTGCTAAGAGTGCCTTTGATGTTGAATTAACTGAACCGGGTGCAGCTAAGATCAAAGCTATTAAGGCTGTTCATGACATCACTGGCAAGGGCTTAAAGGATTCTAAGGACCTTGTTGATGGTGCTCCATCCATCTTAAAGAAGGGTGTTAAGAAAGCCGATGCTGCTAAGTTGAAGAAGACCTTAGAAGCTGCCGGTTGTACCGTAACCCTTAAGTAAATTATTAATTCTTAAGATTTACCCAAAAGACGTGCAGCATTCGTTAGAATGTTGCACGTCTTTTTTCTTATAAGGTATAATATGATGTATTCGT
Source organism: Acetilactobacillus jinshanensis (assembly GCA_043289735.1). GTDB lineage: Bacteria > Bacillota > Bacilli > Lactobacillales > Lactobacillaceae > Acetilactobacillus > Acetilactobacillus jinshanensis_A. Next base: position 1,021,650 of record CP171343.1, on the reverse strand, counting down.
ATCTTATAACATATTCTTTTGATCGATAGTTACGGAGGATTGCTTTGAAAACGTTATATCATCGGACGGTTAATTTTATTAATAAGCACTTTACGGCGATTAAACTTCTGTTCGTCCTGTTTGTTTTGTGTGTGGTTATCTACGTGTGCTCGGGAATCGTTTCCGACGTTCGCGGACCTAAAATGCTTGAAGGCTTTCGGACCCAAACGCCGGGATCATTATTGATTCTTCTGGTGCTGGGCTTTATTTCGGTCCTACCCATGCTGACTTATGATTTTTCGATGGTGGATTTACTGCCCAGTCATTTTAAGACCGGTTATATCGTCAAAAGTGGCTGGATCGTTAACACCATGACTAACATTGCCGGCTTCGGCGGCTTCTTAGGGTCCAGCTTACGAGCTCATTTCTATAGTAAAGGTGCTTCCAAAAAGCAGATCATTTATGCGTTATCGAAAGTTGCTTTGTTCTTGTTAGCTGGATTATCAACCTATTGCTTAGTTGCGTTGGTGATGGTCTTTGGCTTTCATGTTGATCCCCGATTAAGTCGCTATTGGTACATCATGCTAGCTGGTGGAATCTACTTCCCGGCTATCTTTGTCTTCACTCGAATGAAGAATTTAAGTTTCTTTAATGATCTAACGCTAAACCGGGAAATTAAATTAATTATCGGCTCCTGCTGTGAATGGGGCGGTTGTGCCGCCATGTTCATCATTATCGGGGCCTTTATGCACGTTAACGTTGATTTAGTTAACGTTTTTCCGCTCTTTATCATTGCGAACGTGGCGGGGGTCGTCTCAATGATGCCCGGCGGCCTCGGTGGCTTTGACGCTATCATGATCCTTGAATTAAAAGCCATGGGTTTGCCCATCAGCGTAGCAACCGCTTGGGATCTTTTATATCGAGCCTTCTATTATATTGCTCCGGTCACGGTCGGTATTGTGCTTTTGATCAACGATACGGCTCATCGGATCAATAAATCGTTAGACGGAATCCCGGCCACCATTCTTCAGCGAACGGCCCAGATTATTTTAACGATTTTTATGTACTTCTCGGCAATTATGATGCTGTTATTAGCTACCGTACCTAATTTTGCTTTAGTTAATAAATTCTATCTATCGTTAGAACCTTATACGTTTTACTTCCTGGATCAGTTGACGAACATGATTTTTGCCTTTATCTTTATCGGGTTAGCCCGCGGGATCGGTTCCCGGATTAAGAAGGCGTTCTGGCCGACGGCAATCGTGATGGTGATTGCTATGGCCAATTCACTCTGGAAGGAAGACTTTCCGGTCAGCATGTGCATTACTTTCGCCATAATCTTAATCTGCCTATGGCTATCGAAGGGCTGTCTCTATCGTGAAAAGCTGACCTATTCGTGGGGCCAAAAGATCATGGATACCGTCATTTTCACCTTGACCTTTATTATTTATTCTTTCGTGGGGATTTACACGAGATATCGTTATGCTTTCTTGCATTTCTCTAACACCTATCTATTTCCGTCGTATCAAGTCTGGTTTGCCGGATTCTTAGGCTTGTTAGTTGCGATTTTGATCGTCATTATTATTTATCGGTTCTTATCCCATAAAAATGTGGCCTGGCTTAATCAGCCGTTTAATGCTAAGACGGCCAAACGAGTTCGTAACGTCATTAAGAAATTTGGCGGTAACGAAATCAGTCATTTAGCCTTCGTGCGTGATAAGCAGATTTACTTCTATCGTGAAAATCATCAGGATCAGTTATTTTTCATGTTCAAGCCGAAAGCCAATAAATTGGTCGTCATGGGTGAACCCGTCGGTAACATGGCTAAGGTCGGTCCCGCCATCGATCAGTTTATGGACGATGCTGATAAATTAGGGATGTCGCTGGTCTTTTACGAAGTGGGCGAACGGTTTACCATGCTGCTTCACGAAAAAGGCTTTGACTTCACTAAGTTCGGTGAAGAAGGCTTCGTGGATTTGCCAAACTTTAGTTTAGTCGGCAGTAAGCACCGTGGTGACCGAGCTTTGATCCATAAGTTCGAACGTAATCATTATCAATTTGAGATCGTTAAACCGCCGTTTAAGCCGGAGTTTATGAAGACGTTACGGCACATTTCTGATGACTGGCTAGGTGATAGTCACGAAAAGGGCTTTTCGTTAGGCTACTTTGATGATTATTATCTTAGCCAGGCCCCGGTTGCGATTATGAAGGACCCGAAAGGTAAGATCATTTCGTTTGCTAATTTGATGCCGAACGGTAACCATAACGTTACGTCGATTGATTTAATGCGTTCGTTAAAGAGCGCTCCGTCCGGAATTATGGACGGAATCTTTATTTCGCTGTTTAAAAAAGCTCGTGATGACGGTTACAAGATCTTTAATTTAGGGATGGCACCGTTGTCTAACGTTGGTGAATCTAAATTTAGTTTTATGGACGAACGATTGGCCCATTTGATTTTTAAGTACGGTTATAAGTTTTATAGTTTCCAGGGCTTACGAGAATATAAGAATAAGTTCGTCTCGGCATGGAAGCCTCGTTATATCGTTTATCGAAAGCGAAGTTCGTTAATCTTCACCATGCTTCAGCTATTATTGCTAGTTAATCAGCACGTCAATACTAAAGGTAAACACCCGTCATTGATTAAAATTTTCTCTAGTAGCAACTAAGAATTAAGTAAGAAAATAAGATAATAAAAAATCCTGAAAATTATTATTTTCAGGACTTTTTTGATTCTTGGATTAATTTTAAAGTTATTTATTTTTATGATTCTTTTTAGCTTGATCTTTAGCGCGTTTAGCTTCACGTTGCTTCTGAGGATCCTTAAATAAGTCCTTCTTAGAGACTTTTAAATCGTTTCCGGTATGTTTATCATCCGGATAGAAGAACTTACCTAAGTCCTTTTTTGGACGGCCGATGTCGTAATCACTGTTGTTCATGGCTTCGACCTGACCTAAACGGTAACCGTTACCAACTTGTGAGAAGAAGTCATGGTTGGCCGTGGTGGTTGAGATCCCGTTCATAACGATCGGATCAACGTCTTTAGCGGTATCTGGGAATAACGGATCTTGACCTAAATTCATTAAAGCTTTATTAGCGTTGTAACGGATAAAGGTTAAGACTTTGTCGGTCCAGCCGACTTGATCGTAAAGTAAGTGGGTGTATTTAACTTCGTTTTCGTATAAAGCGTATAAGAAGTCATACATCCAGTCTTTAATCCGTTGCTGTTCCGGCTTGTCTAACTGATTAAAGCCGATCTGGAATTTATAACCGATGTAAGTACCGTGGACGGATTCATCACGAAGAATTAATTTAATGATTTCAGCAACGTTAGGTAACTTGTTATGGCCTAAGTACCATAACGGAGTAAAGAATCCGGAATAGAACAGGAAGGTTTCTAAGAAGACACTTGAAATCTTTTTCTTTAACGGGTCTTCATCGTCATGGTATAGTTCATAAATTCGTTTAGCTTTGTTCTGTAAGAATTCTTCGGTATCACTCCAGTTAAAGATTTCTGTAATTTCATCAGGAGTATTTAACGTGGAGAAAATTGAAGAATAACTTTTAGCATGAACGGATTCCATAAACTGAATATTATTTAAAACGGCGGTTTCCTGCTGAGTTCGAACGTCTTTTCGTAAGGCAGCCATACCGTCTTGCGATTGAAGGGTATCTAATAAAGTTAAGCCACCAAAGACGTGGCTAACGACCCAGCGATGATCATCATCTAATGATCGCCAGTCTTTTAAATCGTTGGATAACGGAACTCGGGTATCTAACCAGAATTGTTCAGTTAGTTTTTCCCAAGTGGCTTTATCGATTTCGTCGCTAACGTCATTCCAGTTGATCGCTTTGTAATTATTCATTAAAAATCTCCTTAATTACTGATTATCCTGAAGTAATTTTTTAAGACATTTATATTATACCTTTTTAGATGGTGTTTAGTATATCAAAAAAGTCACTGTTAATCGACCGTTAAATTAAATTTCACAGCTCTTACATTGATTAGCACCGATTTCCCGTTTATCATCGGTAAAGGTTCGGACGTAATAAATTGATTTGATTCCTTTATAAAAGGCGTAATTTCTTAGGATGTTAAGATCACGGGTCGTCATCTTCTGGGTCTTATCGTGGTTCTTCCATTCGTAAAGGCCTTTTGGAATCGTGGACCGCATGAACATGGTCATACTCATACTTTGGTCGACGTGCTGCTGAGCAGCGGCGTAAGTATCGATGACCTTTCGCATGTCGATGTCGTAGGCGGACTGATAATAAGGCAACGTATCGTTAGATAGGTACGGAGCCGGGTAATAAATCTTACCGGTCTTGGATTCGTAACGTTCTTCGATTCGGTCGATGATCGGATGAATGCTAGCGGTCGTATCGTTGATGTACGAAATGGAACCGTTGGGCGCGATCGCCATCCGGTTCTGGTTATATAGGCCGTACTTCATAACGGCGGCCTTTAAGCGTTTCCAGTCTTCGATCCCCGGGACGAAGATGCCTTTAAATAACTCTTTGGTTCGCTTTAAACGGGGGCCCCAGTATTTAGTAACGTATTTATTGAAGTAGCTGCCGTCGGCGTATTTACTCTTCTTGAAGTTATAAAAGGTCTGGTGACGTTCTTTAGCGATTTGGCAGGACGTCTTTAACGTCCAGTAGTTTAGTAGCATGAAGTAAACGCTGGTAAATTCGACGGCGACCTTGGAACCGTAATAGATATGATTCTTAGCTAAGAAGCCGTGCAGTCCCATGCCACCTAGGCCGATGGAATGTGACTTTTGGTTCCCGTTTTGAACCGGTGGAACCACGCTGATGTTGGAATGGTCGGTAACGAAGGTTAAGGCCCGGGTCATCGCTTCAACGGATTTACCGAAGTTGGGCGAAGCCATCAGATTAACGATGTTGGTGGATCCTAAGTTACAGGAAACGTCGGTGCCTAATTTAGCGAAATGCTGTTCATCATCCACGACGGACGGCTTCATGACCTGCATGATTTCGGAGCACAGGTTGCTCATAACGATTTTACCGTCGATCGGGTTATCACGGTTAGCGGTATCGATGTTCACGATGTATGGATAACCGGATTCCTGCTGAAGCATGCTGATGTCGTTTTCTAATTCACGGGCCGGCATGTGCTTCTTGTGAATCTGCGGATTAGCGACCATCTTGTCGTATTCCTTAGTGATGTCGACGTAAGAGAACGGAACTCCATAAACCCGTTGAACGTCATAAGGACTGAACATGTACATTTCCTTGTTTTCACGGCAGAGCTGGTAGAACTTGTCAGGGACCGTGATTCCTAATGATAGGGTGTTGACACGAATCTTTTCATCGGCGTTTTCTTTTTTGGCACCTAAGAAAGCTTCAATGTCAGGATGGAAGACGCTTAAGTAAACGACTCCGGCACCTTGACGCTGACCTAATTGGTTAGAATAAGAAAAGCTGTCTTCTAATAATTTCATGACCGGAACGACTCCGCTGGCGGCACCTTTGATCTTTTTAATGGGATCGCCGGCGGCACGTAAGTTGGAAAGGTTGATTCCAACCCCGCCGCCGATCTTGGATAGCTGCAGAGCGGAATTAATGGTTCGGCCGATCGTGTTCATGTTATCGGTAGTCTGAATTAAGAAACAGGAAACGAATTCACCACGGCGCTTTCGGCCGGCGTTAAGGAAACTGGGCGTAGCTGGCTGATAACGCTGATGAATCATTTCAGAAGCGATTTCCATGCATAGCTTCTGGTTACCGTCGGCGAATAATAAAGCGTTAGCGGCAACTCGGTCGATATAGTTTTCTAGGTAGTATTCGTTATCGTTGGTCTTTAGCGTGTATTGAACGTAGTATTTATAAGCGGCCATGAACGATTTGAAATGAAAATGCTGTGATTTAAGATAACGATATAGCTTTTCAATAAACGCGAACGGGTACTTCTTGATAAACCCCGATTCGATGTAATCGTGAGAAATTAAGTAGTTAATTCGATCACGAAGGGACTTAAATCGAATGGTATTGGGTTCGACGTTTTCTTTTAAGAAGGCGTGTAGAGCTTCCTGATCCTTATCTAACTGGATCTTACCGTGTGACGGGATGTTGATTTCGTTATTGAGTTCGAAGTATGACACGTTGTGCAACTTACTTAACGCCATTGGTTAGTCCCCTTTAAGTGAAAAATCAGAAAAATAGGAAAAAGACAGATTATTAATTTAATTTTGAATCGCGGTTACAATTAAAAGTGTACATCAGATGAATAAAAATTCAATTTGAGCGGCTGCCATATTTAGTATGAAAACGGAGTGAAAACACTAAATATAGTGCAAATATTTGAATTAAATTTAGTTTTGAAAGTGGGTAAACGATGGCTGAATATTATTATTCTAAAAATCCCCACGTCCATCATCAGGTTCGACGATGGACGTTTAAATTATTGGGGAACGTTCTTCACTTTATGAGTGATAACGGGGTCTTTTCAAAATATACCGTGGATTACGGTTCACGGGTGATTATAAAGTATACCAACGTTGATGAAATGCCAAAGGGCGCCGTTCTTGATTTGGGCTGTGGTTACGGACCGATCGGGATCGCTTTAGCTAAAGCTCATCCGGATCGCAATTTCGTTTTAACCGACGTTAATAATTTGGCCCTAAAGCTGGCTCGCAAGAACGTTAAGTTGAATCATTTAAGTAACGTACCGGTCGGTAGTTCGAATGTGTATGACAATATCGATCAAAAATTTGCCGGAATCGTAACTAATCCACCGATTCGAGCTGGTAAGAAGATCGTGATGGCCATGTTGACCGGAGCTCAGCATTATTTAGTGCCGAACGGAACGTTAACCGCCGTGGTTCGCCGAAAGCAGGGTGAACCGTCAGCTAAACGAGCCATGACAAAAACTTACGGTAATTGTCAGATCGTTAAGCGAGATAAAGGTTATTACGTTTTAAAGAGTGTTTATCGAGGATGAATAAAATGGATCATAAAGTATATAAGTACATGCGAATGGCGTTGCAGCAAGCCGATTATTCGGCTTTGATCAACGAAGTGCCGATCGGTGCCGTGATCGTTCGTGACCATAAAGTGATCGGGACCGGCCATAACCTGCGTGAAATGTCACAGGATGCTTTAGGCCATGCCGAGTTGTACGCAATCCAGGAAGCTTGTGATAATTTGCACAGTTGGCGACTTGAAGATTGCGATATGTACGTGACGATCGAGCCGTGCATTATGTGTGCCGGCGCGATCGTGAACGCTCGAATGCGGCACCTCTATTACGGGGCCCCGGATCCGAAATTCGGCGGCGTCGACAGCCTTTATCAAATCCCCACGGATCAGCGCCTTAATCACCAGGTCAAGCCGCTGATAAGATGCGGCGATTCTTCCGGCAGCGCCGTCAGAAATGATTGGACAATTTTTCTTAAATAAGTTATTATTAATAATGCCGAAAGGCCCTGAAGCAAAGGTGTCCTTATGAACTGTGTCAGGCCCGAGAGGGAGCAGCGCTAAGTAAGACTCGCCTTGTGCTTCTCGTTGATTTGAAATTAATATTTTAAAGAAGAGGAAGGTCCTTAGTCATTAGATTGATTAAGGGCCTTTTATATTTTTAAGTTTAAAATCTGTTCTCGATGTGGATTTAAAGCGGCTGAAATAATATAATTTAAAAGTAGCAGGAATTTAGATTTGATGAAAGGAAATCACCATGAGTTACCGGGCTTTGTACCGAGTTTGGCGTCCCCAGCGGTTTGATGAACTGATTGGTCAGCACGTGATTACGCAGACCTTTAAAAACGCGATTATTACGGGCCAGATCAGTCATGCTTATTTGTTTGCCGGTCCTCGAGGAACCGGTAAAACTTCCGCTGCGAAAATCTTAGCTAAGGCGGTTAACTGTCCCAACCAAAAGGATGGGGAACCGTGTAATCATTGTAAGATTTGTAAAGCGATCACCGCTGGGAAACTGAACGACGTGATTGAAATCGATGCCGCATCTAATAACGGGGTCGATGAGATCCGAAACGTTCGTGATAAAGCTAAATACGCTCCGACTCAGGCTAAGTATAAGGTATACATCATTGATGAAGTCCATATGCTGTCGACCGGTGCCTTTAACGCTTTGTTAAAGACGTTAGAAGAACCCCCGGCACACGTAATCTTTATCATGGCGACGACCGAACCGCAGAAGATTCCGGCTACGATTATTTCAAGAACACAGCGTTTTAACTTTCGTCGGATTCAGCCTCAGGACATTTTGGCCCGAATGGAATACATTTTAAAGCACGAAAAGGTCACCTATGACGACAAGGCTCTAAAGGTCATTGCCCGAGCTGCCGAAGGCGGGATGCGAGACGCTTTAAGTATCCTGGACGAGGTTATGTCTTACGGTAAGGATCACGTTACCTATAAAGACGCCTTACGGGTCACCGGCAGCGTTACCAATGATCTGATGGATCGATATTTGAAAGAGGTCATGGATCACGACGTGAGTCACGCGTTGGCCGACGTTCAAAAGATCCTGGATTCCGGGAAGGACGCTAATCAGTTCGTTAACGAACTGATTAATTATTGCCAGGATCTGTTGCTGTATCAGCAGTCACCCCAGATGATCCTAAAAAAGGAACTGGGGATCGTTGACGATAATTTTAAGCGGCTGGCTAAGCAGATTAGTCCCGATTTAATTTATCGAATCGTCGGCCGGGTCGATGACGTTGAGGAGCGAATGCGGTTTACGGTTCATCCGGACGTTTATCTGGAAATTTTGACGGTCCGGATCGCGACGCTTCGTAATGATTTAGCCCGTCAGGTTAATCAGTTAATGTTGATTTGGCTAAGGTTTACCCGATCTTAAATCACGCGACCCGTCCGGATCTCGATCGAATGAAGTCCGCCTGGAACGAGATCGTTAATAAATTGCCGGTGACTGACCGTGCCATGATGAGCGTTTCTAAACCGGTGGCTGCCAGTAAAAAAGGAATCGTGGTCGCCTTTACTTATTCGTTCTTCTACGAACGGGCCAGTGAAAATAAGAGTTTGATCAAAACGCTGAGTAGTGATTTAGATCAGATCGTGGGCAACTTACCGTCCGTGGCCTTCGTTCCGGATTCGCAGTGGCCGAAGATTCGCCGGGACTATTATCTGAAGCACCGGCCGCGGGTAGTTAATCATTCGTTGGAAAGTCCCGCTAAAAAACGAGCTCAATTAAGTAAACGAAGGGCCGTTAAATTATTTGGTAAAGATATTAATAAAATTCTTCAAATTAAAGATGATTAAAATATTAATTAAAGGAGACGATTAGGTATGATGCGCGGAATGAACATGGGCAAAATGATGAAGCAGGTCAAACGGATTCAGAAACAGATGGGATCCGATCAGCAAAACATCAATCAGCAAAAGTTTGTTGGTAAGTCGCCCGAAAATTTAGTTACGGTTACCTTTACCGGTGACCATAAGATGCAGGACATTAAGATGAACCCGAAGGCCATCGATCCCAAAGATCCTGATACGTTATCCGATTTGATCGTAAGCGCCACTAACGATGCCATGAAGCAGATTAAGCCTGCAACCAAGAACGCTTTAGGTAAATACACCAAGAACATTCCTGGAATGTAACGATTTTGAACGGGAAGGTAATTAGATGCAATATCCTGAACCCATTGCTAAATTAATCAGCAGTTACATGCGTTTACCCGGCGTCGGTCGAAAGACTGCCGTTCGGTTGGCGTACTTTACCGTAAACATGAATAAAGACGACGTTAAGAACTTTGCGCAGGCCTTAATTGACGTTAAAGATAAGTTAACTTACTGTTCAATCTGCGGTAATTTGACCGAAACCGATCCCTGTGAGATCTGTAAGGATCCGCGTCGGGACCGTACCAAGATTTTAGTGGTTGAACATCCGAAAGACGTGATGGTCATGGAAAAGATGAAGGATTATCACGGTCTTTACCATGTTTTACACGGGGTTCTATCACCGATGGAAGGCCGCGGTCCGCAGGATTTGAACATTAAATCGCTGCTAAAGCGGCTTCAGAAAAATTCGCAAGTTAACGAAGTCATTATCGCAACTAACGCCACGCCCGAAGGTGAAGCTACCGCGATGTATCTGTCGAAGCTGATTAAGCCGGCCGGGATCAAAGTAACCCGGTTAGCCCATGGTTTGTCCGCCGGCAGCGATATCGAATACGCGGATGAAATGACGTTGTATCGAGCGATGAAAGATCGAACGCAAATGTAAGTAGACTAGCTCGAGTTAGTCGAGGTATATAGATATGAAAGGTAAGTTTATTTCTTTTGAAGGATCTGACGGAGCTGGTAAGACGACGGCTTTAAGCCGGGTCTTTAAATTAATTCAGCCGACGGCGGGCCAAGCGCCGTTGATCACCCGTGAACCGGGTGGTGACCGGATTGCTGAAGAGATTCGGCACGTGATTCTGGATCCTAAGAATACCGCGATGGACGCCAGGACAGAAGCGTTATTATATGCAGCTTCTCGCCGTCAGCACGTGGTCCAGGATATCGTTCCCGCCCTCCAAGCCGGCCGAACGGTCCTTTGTGATCGTTACGTCGACAGTTCGATCGCTTATCAAGGCGGTGGCCGTCAGTTAGGCTTCGGTCCGGTTCAAAAGTTAAATCGTTACGCCACCGGCGGCTTGGAGCCCGATCTGACGATTTACTTTAAGATTCCCGCTAAAGTGGGCTTGGATCGAATTAAAGAACATCGGCAGAATAAGATGGATCGGTTGGATCGGGAAAAGCTTAGTTTTCATCAGCGGGTGAATCGGGCTTATGATCAGCTAGCGGAAGCTAATCCGCGGCGGATTAAGGTGATTGACGCTAATCAAGACGCTCAGCTTAAATTTAAGGAGAATTTGTGATGAAGTTAGTGATCGCGGTTATGCCAAATAAAGATGCCGCCAAGTTACGGACGAGTTAATTAAACGGCATATTACCGCCACTAAATTATCGTCGACCGGCGGCTTTTTAAGAGCCGGCAACACGACTTATATGATCGAAATTCGTGATCATCAGTTGTCGAAGTTAATTTAGTTGATTAAAAAGATTTTCCAAGCCCGAAAGTATTCGATTACGCCGTCGGTTAATATTGACGGCGGTGCTAATAACACGTCAGCACCCGTTAACGTTCGGGTTGGTGGCGCCACCGTGATGGTCTTGCCCATGGAAAAGTTTTACCGGTTTTAAATGAGTCGAGGATTTAGTGTATGAATTCAGTTATTAACGAAGCAGTTCGAAAACAAAATTCGTTAACGCATCATTTTATGGAAGTGGTCCATAACCAGCAGCTCTCTCACGCATATTTACTCTGCGGCGAACCGGGATCGGGTAAACTAGCTTTGGCGTTGACCATTACCATGCGGCTGTTCTGCAAACAGGTCCAGAAAAATTACCCGTGCGGAAAATGTAACGAATGCCAGCGAATTGCTAAACATGAACATCCGGACGTGGTGATCGTCAGTCCGCGCGGTCAGAGTATTAAGATTGATCAGATTCGTTATTTGAAAGCTGAATTCTCAAAAAGCGCCGTTGAAGGCAACTTAAAGGTCTTTATTATTAACGATGCCGACCGAATGACGGTTAGCGCCGCCAATAGTTTATTGAAATTTATCGAGGAACCCTCGGGCAACGTCGTATCGTTTCTCTTGACCAACGATAAATCAGCAATTTTATCCACCATTATTTCGCGAACCCAGGTCGTTGAATTGCCGTCGGTACCCCGGAAGGTCTTTTATCATGAATTGAGCGCCGCTAAGATTCCGCCGAGCCAAGATAATTTATTGGCGACTTTAACCAACGACGTTTCGACCGCTAATTGGTTCAAACAGATTACTAGGGCAATCAGCTGGCGTACCCGTTAGTTCAATTCAGAATCATGCCGCTGATTAATAACCATCGGGACCGTGAAATCACGGCGGAGATGCTAATTCAGATCTGGTGCGACGTGATGAACGTCAAGTTCAAAAACGTAAAGCGCGAGGAACTGAAATTCCCGCAAAGTTATTCCACCATCGTAAAGTTTCCAAACGGATTACCACCGATCAATTATTAAAGATTATCGACATGACGTTAAAGATCCATCAATTATTGATAGAAAACGTTAATTTCCAAAATATTTTAGAAATGATAACGTTAAAGACGTTAGCTTGGTTAAAATCATTGGCAGGAGGTGAATTGATTTGGATAATCGACAGTTATACGAAGGCTTCAAAAGTATGGAAGCCCAGACGCAGTTAATGCTGACTAAATTTTCCGAGCTTCGGGAAGGGGTTACCCATATTTTAGAAGAGAACTCCGAACTGAAGATTGAAAACCAGCATTTGCGGTCCGTTTTAGGTAAGAAACATCGAACGATTGAAAAAGAAAGTCCCATAAAGAGGCCCCAGATGAATAAGTCCCGGCAGAATTTACTCAAACTTTATAACCAGGGGTTTCATATTTGCAATCAATTTTTTGGTAAACATCGTGATAAAAACGAGAACTGTTTATTTTGCAACAAAATTCTGTTTTGGAACAGTAGTGACGATCACGATAAGCACAACCAGCGATAATTAGGGGGAATTGGTCTTGAAAATCCAGCGTAGTTTTAGTCCGGCGTCGACGGGAAAATTATATTTAGTTCCCACCCCCATCGGGAATTTAGAAGACTTTACGTTTCGGCCGCTTCATATCTTTAAATCGGTGGATTTGATCGCCGCCGAAGATACTCGGCATACGAAAATGCTGTTGAATCATTATCATATTCACACTCCTGAGATCAGTCTTCATCAGCATAATTACGCGACCCGGGTTCCCGAATTGATTCAAAAACTAAAGTCGGGGGTTACCATGGCCCAGTCCAGTGACGCCGGGATGCCGTCGATCAGTGATCCGGGTCACGAATTAGTGGTGGCCTGTGTGCAGCATCAGATCCCGGTAATTCCGTTACCGGGACCGACTGCCGGTATGACGGGATTGATCGCGTCAGGCCTTTCTCCGCAGCCGTTTTATTTCTACGGCTTTTTGGATCGCAAGCGCAGTGAACAATTAGAGGAGCTAAAGCGTATGAATCACCGTCGTGAAACCATGATCATTTACGAAGCTCCGCACCGTTTAAAGAAGACGCTGAAGAATATGGTTAAGGTATTTGGCGAAAACCGGCGTGCGGTCTTATGCCGAGAATTGACCAAGCGTTTTGAAGAGTTTTATCGCGGCACCTTAGCCGAACTGTATAACTGGTCCGCTAGTCATCGGGTTCGCGGTGAATTCGTCGTTCTGGTGGCGGGTAACCATTCCGCCCGTCGAATCGAAAGCGCCGCCCGGAAGCTGGATGATCTGACCCTGGATCAGCAGGTTAATTTCTTTATCAAGCGGGGCGTTAAAACTAATCACGCCATTAAAAAAGTCGCGAAAATCCATAATCTTAAGCGTCAGGACGTCTATAATCATTATCATCACATCAAGAAGTCATAAGGAGCGGCAATGATGAAACCGAATTTGTATCAGGAAAAACACCGAATTACGTATTACGAAGCGGATATGAACAGCCGCTTGAGTTTAGGAATGCTGCTTAACCTGGCGGTATTGGTTTCCGAAGACCAGATCGACCACTTAAAGGTCGGAACGAATCTACTTCAGGCTAAACAGCTGGGCTGGGTCGTTATTCAGTACTCCATTCACATTAATCGATTGCCTTTGAATAATGAACGGGTAACCTTAACGACCCAGTCCAAGTTTTATAATCGATTTTTGGCTGAACGTGAGTTTTTGATTAAAGACGCTCAAGGTCGTTTATGTGCAAAGATCGACAGTAATTGGATTCTGCTTAATTTAAGACTCGTCAATTAACTCTAATTCGACCAAATTTAATTGAACCTTACGGTTGCCGCATTTGCGGCGGCCTTACCCGATCAAGGATAATCACGTGACCGTTAGCCGGCAGTACCGGGTTCGCAACGGTGATATCGATATTAATCATCACGTTAATAACGCTAAGTACTTAAATTGGATGTGCGACGTCTTAAGCCCCGGTTTTTTAGCTCGGTACGTTCCGGAAAGCCTCGACATTAAATTTAGTCACGAGGTCCGGTACGGAACGAACGTCGTCAGCCGGGTTAAGATAATTAAACACCAGATTTCCGCCGTTGCGAACGTTAAGTGGCATCGAAAAAAATGATATATAATAAAATAAAAATCTTGATCGAGGAGATACATTAATGGAAGTCTTAGCTTTAGATACTTCTAACCGGCCGCTCAGCGTGGCGGTGTTAGAAGATCATCGAGTTTTATCGACGATGACGACGACCGTTCATCGGATGCATTCGAAAGAACTGTTGCCGATCGTTAAACGTTTGATGAACCATTCCGGTTTAGAGCCGGAGGATTTAACCCGGGTCGTGGTCGCCAGCGGACCGGGATCCTATACGGGAATTCGGATTGCCTGTACCATGGCTAAAGTCCTGGCCTTTGGTTTGGGAATCGATTTAGTTAGCGTTTCCAGTTTAAAGACGCTGGCTTTGAACCTGTCTGCGAACGAGGGCGCTTTGGTCAACCCCGTTTTTGATGCCCGCAACGAGAACATGTATACCGGACTTTACCGAATTAAGAACCACGTTCCGGTCTCCGTAATTCGTGATCAGCACATTCCGTTGGTTAACTGGTTAAATGAATTAAAAAAGATTAAAGAACCGATCATCGGCATCGGGGATGCTGATCATTTTAAGAAAGCGTATCAAAAAGCTCTAGGCCAGCAAATTAGTTTTCCGGTGGGCTTGGATAATTTACCGCAAGCCGGTGAATTAGGCCGGTACGGTGAAACCCAGCAGCCGGTCAAAGACGTTAACGCCTTTTTACCGCATTACTTACGTTTAACGCCGGTTCAAGCCCGCTGGTTAAAGAAGCACCCGAACGCCAGCCGTAAACCGGGTCATTATGTTGATATGTATCGTGCCGAGATTTAATTGAAGTGAAGTGTCTAATTTGAAACGAAATTTAATCATGTCGTTTGAATCGAGTTGTGATGAAACCAGCGTCGCCATCGTTGAGAACGGCGACAAGATCTTATCGAACGTGGTTGCGACCCAGATTCCGAGTCATAAACGATTCGGTGGGGTCGTTCCGGAAGTTGCCAGCCGGCATCATATTGAAATGATTACCTATTGTATTCGGGACGCCATGCAAGAAGCCCACGTTAGATATAGTGATTTAGACGCCGTGGCGGTAACCTACGGGCCCGGTTTAGTCGGAGCGCTGTTAATTGGTGTTACCGCTGCGAAGACGATTGCCTGGGCTCATCATTTGCCGTTGATCCCCGTTAATCATTTAGCGGGACACATTTATGCCGCCCGGTTTTTAAAGCCGATCGTCTTTCCAGCGATGGCTTTAGTGGTTTCCGGTGGCCATACCGAATTGGTGTCGATGCCCAAAGAAGGCCAGTTTGAGATTATCGGTGAGACCCGTGATGACGCGGCCGGTGAAGTTTACGATAAAGTCGGCCGAGTGATGGGGATTACTTATCCCGCCGGTCCCGACGTTGATAAGTTGGCTCATGAGGGTCACGATACCTTTCATTTTCCGCGAGCCATGGAAAAGGCACCGAATTTTGACTTTAGCTTTAGCGGTCTAAAGAGTGCTTTTTTGAACACGGTTCACCATGCTCATCAGGTTGGCAAGACGTTAAATAAAGCGGATTTATCCGCTAGTTTTCAGGCGGCCGTGGTCGACGTTTTGGTCAATAAGACTAAGCGAGCTTTGAAGGCTCATCCCGTTAAGCAATTGATTCTAGGTGGCGGAGTTGCTGCTAATTTAGGTTTGCGAACTAATTTGAAAGCCATGTTAGCTAAAGATTTTCCGCAGACCGAATTCTTAAAGGCACCCCGAAAGCTCTGCGGTGATAACGCCGCTATGATCGGGGCTGCTGCCTATGTCTTTTATAAGGAAGGTAAGTTTGCCGGTGCCGATTTGAATGCTGATCCGGGCTTAGAATTTAAATGGGCTCCAGGTGCTTTACAATAACTTTACATAATCGAAATTAATAAAATATTGATCATTTTTATTCATACAGGTTGTAAAAATTGTTTTAAGTGAGATTTACGGGATTATTGGTTATTCAGGAGCCGGGAAGAGTACATTACAGTTATCCGGTGGTCAAAAGCAGCGTGGAATAAGAGGTGATCATTATGTTAATTTAAATTTTCCAAAATAAAAAACAAATTAATCGAAGCGCTCTTCTAATTCCGTGCCCTTTTGCTCCCACTGCTTTTCGACCTGGACGTTCTTCTGGTTAATTTCGTTGATCTTCTTTTGAAGCTGATTCAATTTCTTGGGATTCTTTAAGGTTGCAGGCTTGGTCATTTGGACTTCAATGGTTTGTTTAACTTGGTCGAAATGGTTGATTTGCTTTTCTAAAGCTTGAACCTGGCGGGTGAGTTTCCGTTTTTGACTTCGGATTTTCTTATTAACGACATAGTTTCGCTGGGCTGTAGATTTAAAAGTCGTTCTTCATCTTTCTTGGCAACGTAGTAATCATAGTTGCCGAGGTACAATTTAGCACCGTTATGTGAAAGTTCGATAATGGCCGTCGCGATTTTATTAATGAAGTAACGATCATGTGAAACGAACAGGATGGTCCCCTGAAAATGACGCAGGGCGTTTTCCAGAACTTCCCGGCTGGCGATGTCCAAATGGTTGGTGGGTTCGTCCAGTAATAGAAAGTTGCTGTGTTGCATGGATAGCTTGGTTAACTGTAGTCGGGCCTTTTCGCCGCCGGATAGTTCGCTGACTTTCTTATTGACGTCGTCTCCCGAAAATAGAAAGCTCCCCAGGATCGAACGGATGACGCCTTCGTCGGTGTTGGGGTGCTCGTCCCAGAGTTCACCCAGGACGGTCTTCTGGGGATGCAGAGTGGCCTGCTTTTGGTCGTAATAGCCAATCGAAACCCCGGTTCCGAATTGAATTACGCCGGCGATCTTCGGCACGTCATGGATAATGGTCCGCAATAACGTCGATTTACCGATGCCGTTGGGTCCGATAATGGCGATGGCGTCGCCCCGTTTCACGCTGAAGCTGATGGGGCCCGCCACGACGTGATTATGATAGCCGACCGTTAAGTTACGAACGGTTAAGACGGCATCGCCACTAGAGCGTTGGGTATGAAAACGAAAGCGAGCGACTTTCGAACGGTTGAGGGGCTTCGGAATCAGTTTGATCTTAGCTAGCTGTTTTCTCCGCGATTGAGCCCGGCGGGATGTCGAAGCCCGGGCGATGTTCTTTTTGATGAATTCTTTGTCGCGATGAACTTTAGCCTGTTGCTTCCGGTAGGCCCGCATGTTTAATTTATAGCGCTTTTGTTTTTCGTGTTTAAATTGGGTGTAGTTTCCGTAGTAGTGATGGGTCGTTCCACCCGAAAGCAGATAGACTTCGTTCACGACTTTATCCAGGAAGTATCGATCGTGCGATACCACGAGGAATGCACCGGGATAGCCCTTTAGGTAGTTTTCCAGCCAGGTGACGGTCTTCACGTCGATATGGTTGGTGGGTTCATCCAGGATCAACAGATCCCGTTTTTCTAACAGTAGTTTAGCGAGGGCTAGCTGTGACTGCTGACCGCCGGACAGGTCGTTGATGTTGCGGTCGTAGTCTTTAGCTGTAAAGCCGAAGCCGTGCAGGACGCCGCGAATTTCCGCTTTATATCCGTAGCCGTTTTCACGGTTAAAGTGATCCTGCATCTGATCGTAGACCTTGCTCACGGCCTTTAATTTAGCGGGATCGTTGATAACGTCGGGGTCGCCCATTTTGATTTCCAGTTGATGAATCTGTTTAGCCTGTTTGATAATGTCGCTAAAGACCGCTTCCATTTCCTGTTTAACGGTGCGGTTAGAATGTAAGCCGGTGTTTTGGGCCAGGTAGCCGATTCGCAGGCCGTTCTTTTTGCTGACGTTACCGCCGTCGATACCTAGCTGGCCGATCAGCATTTTGACCAGGGTGGATTTACCCACGCCGTTGCGGCCGATTAAAGCGATCCGGCTGTGCTCTTGAATTTTAAGATTAACATTTGTGAAAAGTTCCTGGCCTTCAAATCTTTTGACCAGGTGTTTGGCTTGTAACAGTAAGATGATAGCTAGCCCCCTTTCTAATGGACATCTATCATTATTTTATCATAAGTAGCCATGAGACCAAAGTTTTCACAAAGTTACTTACATTTTTTATGCGGGTATGATAAAATAATTGTAACAATCTTTCACAAAGTCAAAGCTCTGTTAATTTGAAAAGAAGGTCTTTAACATGGCTAAATTAAAAGTCCCGCGAGCAACTACTAAACGGTTGCCGATTTATTATCGTTATTTAAATATTTTGCATGATCAGAACGTTACGCACGTTTCTTCGGGTAAGTTTGCGAAGGCCGTTCAGATCGATCCCGCCACCATTCGTCGTGACTTTTCGTACTTCGGCGCGTTAGGTAAACGGGGCTACGGATATGACATTAACCAGCTGCTGAGGTTCTTTAAAAAGATTCTTCATCAGGACAATTTAGTCAACGTGGCTTTGATCGGGGTCGGTAATTTCGGCCACGCCCTCTTAAACTTTAATTTTCATCAGGGGAGCAACGTCCGGATCGCGGCCGCTTTTGATGTTAAGCCCCAGATTATTAATACGGTCCAGAGCGGGGTTCCCGTTTATTCCATGAAGAATTTGGTTACCCAGTTGCGTGATCAGCAGATCGACGTAGTGATTATGACGGTCCCCGCTAAAGCTGCGCAGAAGGTCTGTAATCAAGCCATTAAAGGCGGTGCTAAAGGGATTCTGAATTTTACCCCGGTCCGTTTAGCTTCACCGGCCAACGTCCGGATTCAAAACGTGGATCTGACTAACGAACTTCAGACTTTAATTTACTTCGTAAAACACTATAAATGATTCAAAAGGGTTGCATTTTCACCCAAAAGATAATATATTAAAGATGTACGTTAGCACTTAGCAATATGAGTGCTAACTGCTACAACTAATATCTTAATCTTGGAGGGATTAACGTGTTACAACCATTAGGTGATCGGATTATTATTGAAATTACTAAACCCAAGGAACAAACCGTTGGCGGCATCGTTTTAGCAAGCAACGCTAAACAAAAGCCGCAAACGGGTACCGTCGTTGCCGTCGGCCCGGGCAAATTATCAGCTAACGGCAAGCGAATCAAACCGTCCGTTAAGAAGGGTGACGAAGTTCTTTACGATAAGTACTCCGGCACTTCCGTTAAGTACCAGGGCAAGTCCTTATTAGTTCTTCATAACAAGGATATTTCCGCGATCGTTAAGTAATATTCGTAATTCAGAATAAATTAGATTTACAGATAAAGATAATTAGTGGGGTGAAAATATATGGCTAAAGAAATCAAATTTTCCGATGACGCTCGTTCTCAATTATTATCGGGTGTTAATAAATTAGCTAATACCGTTAAAACCACTTTAGGTCCTAAAGGCCGTCACGTGGTTTTAGAAGAATCCGCTGGTAACCCGAACATTACTAATGATGGTGTTACCATTGCTAAGTCCATTTCGTTAGCAAATCATTTTGAAAACATGGGCGCTAAGTTAGTTGCTGAAGTTGCCCAGAAGACCGATGATATCGCTGGTGATGGTACCACCACCGCTACCGTTTTGACGCAGGCCATCGTTAACGAAGGCATGCGTAACGTCGCTGCCGGTGCTAACCCGGTCGGCGTTCGTCGCGGTATCGAAAAGGCCACTAAGGTTGCCGTTGATAATTTACACAAGATGTCACACGACGTTAAGACCAAGAATGATATTGCTCAGATCGGTACCATTTCTTCATCTAACAAGCACATTGGTGAATTATTCGCCGACGCCATGGAAAAAGTCGGTCATAACGGTGTCATTACCATTGATGATTCCCGTGGCGTTGACACCAACTTGGACGTCGTTGAAGGGATGCGCTTTGACCGCGGCTACATGTCGCAGTACTTCGTAACCGACACCAACAAGATGGAATCTAGTTTAGATGATCCATACATCTTAGTAACTGATCAGAAGATCAATAACATTCAGGTAATGTTACCGATCTTGGAACAGATCGCTAAGCAGGGCCGTTCCTTATTGATCATTGCTGATGACGTTGGCGGTGAAGCATTACCGACCTTAGTCTTGAACAAGATGCGTGGTACCTTTAACGTTTGTGCCGTTAAGGCCCCTGGCTTTGGTGACCGTCGTAAGGAACAGTTACAGGATATCGCAACCTTAACCGGTGCCACCGTTATTACTAAAGACTTAGGCTTGAACCTTAAAGACATGAAGTTAAGCCAGTTAGGTGAAGCTCATAAGGTTAACATCACTAAAGACAACACCACCATCGTTCAAGGTGCCGGTGACAAGCGCAACATTCAGGAACGGGTTGACGAAATCAAGTCCCAGATGGCTAAGACCAGCTCGGACTTTGACAAGAAGACCTTGAAGAAGCGCTTAGCTAAGTTAGCCGGCGGAGTTGCCGTCGTTCGTGTCGGTGCCGCTACCGAAACTGAATTAAAGGAACGTAAGTACCGGATCGAAGATGCCATCAACGCTACCCGAGCTGCCGTTCAAGAAGGCTTTGTACCCGGCGGTGGTACGGCTTACGTCAACATCTTGAACAAGATTGACGCCATTAAAGCTACCGGTGACGAAGCCGTCGGTGTTAAGATCGTTCGTCAGGCCTTAGAAGCACCCGTTCGTCAGATCGCTCATAACGCCGGTGTTAACGGTTCAATCATCGTTGAACACTTACGTCACGCTAAGCCGGGCATTGGCTATAACGCTGCTGACGGCAAGTACGAAGACATGGTTAAGGCCGGAGTTATCGACCCAACCAAAGTTAGCCGTTCAGCATTACAGAACGCCGCTTCCATTTCCGCATTACTCTTAACGACCGAAGCCGTTGTTGCTGATAAACCGAAGAAGAGTAGTGGACCGGCAATGCCAGGTGCTCGTGCATAATTTAGATTATACAATTATTTTAGAAGGGGTCCTAAATTTCAGGGCTTTTTCTGAAAAGGAATCGAAATATGAAATTTAAAATTATGGTTTATCTATTCGCGACGATGCTGATTTCGGCGATTTTAACCCCGTTTATCCGGACTTTGGCTTTTAAGATCGGCGGAATCGACGAACCCAATAAACGCCGGATGAATAAAATCCCCATGCCGACGTTAGGCGGCTTAGCGATTTTCGTCGCTTACACGTGCGCCACGATGCTGATGATGCGGAATCAGATGCCGAGCCATCAGCTATGGGGCATCTTCGGCGGTGAGCTGATCATTATTCTGACCGGCTTAACCGATGACGTTTACGTCCTGAAGCCGCACCAAAAGGTAATCGGCATTTCGCTGGCGTCGCTGTTCGTCTATTTCTTTGGGCAAATTCGGATGAATTTAGTGACGTTGCCGATTATCGGTAATTTTCATTTGGGTCTGTTGAGTTTGCCCGTCACTTGGCTGTGGATCCTGGCCATTACGAACGCGGTTAACCTAATTGACGGCCTGGACGGCCTAGCGACCGGGGTCGCGATTATTGCGCTGACGACCATGGGCCTGATCGGGACGTTCTTCCTAGGGACCGCTAACGTCTTCGTGGTGATCATGATCTTTTCGTTGGTGGCTTCCTGCATCGGCTTTTTGCCGTATAATTTCTTTCCGGCCCGGATCTATTTAGGCGATACCGGATCGTTGTTCATCGGTTTTATGATTTCGGTCTTTTCGCTGAACGGCCTAAAGGACGCCACCTTTATCTCGGTCATTATCCCGGTGATTATTTTAGGGGTTCCGATTACGGACACCGTTTGCGCGATTATTCGCCGGGTCCTGAATCGGCAGCCGATTTCCCACGCTGATAAGCGGCATCTGCATCATCGTTTGATGCAGATTGGTTTAACCATCCGGCAGACGGTCCTGGTGATTTACGGAATCGCGTTGATCTTTTCGTTTATTTCGCTGCTGTACCCGATTTCTAACTTTTGGGGATCGATTTTATTAACGGTCGCGACTTTGATCGGTCTGGAACTTTTCGTGGAATCGATTAGTTTAGCGGGTGCTCATCGTCAGCCGTTGTTGCACGGGATTCGCTGGATCGTTAAGAATACGACCAGCCGCAGTAATCATTTAAAGGATTTTAAATTAAAATTATATAAAATAAAAACGAGAATTATTTTTGGTGGGCTGTTCATAAGTTGATAACGTTGTAATTATTTTGTTAGCCTTATATTTTAATCCTTGATTTTATTAATCCTCTGTTTAGCTTCAGCTTTAGTGATCTTTACGGTCGGCAGGTTAACCAATAACAAAATGATAATTATTACTGTCCGATCTGCATTAATTTAGGCCGTGAACAGGCCCGTTGTTCCAGAGAGATTATTGACGGCTTTGTTCATCATCAAGCCCGACTATTATGGGCCGTAACGGGAGCCGGCAAGACCGAGATGCTGTTTCCCGGGATCCGCTGGGCCTTAAAGAACCGCTGGCGAGTGGGGATCGCGTCGCCGCGGGTCGACGTCTGCTTGGAGTTGTATCCCCGGATCCAAGCGGCTTTTGATCGGACTCCTTTAGTTTTATTGCACGGCCGCAGTAAACAAAAGTATCGATATACCCAGCTGGTGATCTGTACGACTCATCAGTTACTGCGGTTTTATCGGGCGTTTGATCTTTTGATTATCGATGAAGTGGATGCGTTTCCGTTTGCGAATAACACACCTTTAAAATTTGCTGTAAGCCATGCAATTAAGAAAATGGGCTGTCGATTATTTTTAACCGCAACACCGAATCGACCGTTATTACGACAGATTCGTCAACACCGATTAGCGGTCAGCTACCTGCCGTTGCGTTTTCATCGGCATTTGCTGCCGGAGATCCGTTGTCATTTAGCGTTTCGCTGGCGTTAGTTAAAGACAAATTAAAGCGAAAAATTCGGTTTCTGCTCTTCGTTCCGCACGTTCGGGATTTAAAGCCTGTGGACGACGGTTTATTCTCAGGATCCTGATCGGTTAGCCAAGGTGAAAGCCATGCGACGAAGGAAGTACCGGTTTTTGATTACGACCACCATTTTGGAACGGGGCGTGACTTTTCCCGGGATCGACGTGATTATCTTAGGTGCTGACGACGGGGTCTTTTCGATGTCTTCACTGGTACAGATTGCTGGACGAGTGGGCCGAAAACGTGATCGGCCGTATGGTAACGTGGATTTCTTTATTCATAGCTACACGAGACGGGTCGCTGATGCGCAGCGGCAGATCAAACACCTTAATTATTTGGGAGCTAAATTGATATGAATAAATGTTTATTATGCGGATGAGTTTTAAACCTTATCAACAGTCCGTAATCTGTAAGAAATGCCAGCTAGGTTTAAAAGGATTTTAAAGATCATTGCTGCAAAGACTGTCATCAAGCTGGAAAATATAAAGACCAGCTCTGTTCTGATTGCCGACGATGGCGACGGATTACAGCCTGTATCAATATAATTCGATGATGAGTGAATACATGCGCCGTTATAAATTTCAGGGCGATTATCGATTAAGAAACGAACGGTCGTGCCGATTCCGATTCATCAAAGCACTTATCAGGAACGGGGCTTTAATCAGGTGACGGGAAGACGTGGCCGTGGTCGATGACGTCTACACTACCGGGACGACCGTTCGGCACGCCGCTAGATTGTTAAACGAATCGGGTGCTAAATCGGTTATCAGTGTGACCTTGGCCCGTTAATTTAATTTTTAAAGAGGCTCTTTGAATGTTAAAATATATTATATCTGATACTTTATATTAATCGAATTATTGAAGTTAAACATTTATTTAGAAGGGGCTTAATTAATGGCCAATATTTTAAAGAAATGGGTCACCAATAATAAAGATAAACGTGAAGTTAAACGTTTAAGTAAATTAGCTGATAAAGTCGGCGCTTATTCGAGAAAATTTCGAAAATTGAGTGATGCTCAATTGAAAGCTAAGACGCCTGAATTTAAGAAACGTTATAAGAATGGTGAAACGTTAAATCAG
The DNA here is from genome assembly GCA_043289735.1 of Acetilactobacillus jinshanensis. GTDB lineage: Bacteria > Bacillota > Bacilli > Lactobacillales > Lactobacillaceae > Acetilactobacillus > Acetilactobacillus jinshanensis_A. The sequence continues at coordinate 997,664 of CP171343.1, read as the reverse complement.
TTATTGCCGGAAGCCTTTGCGGTCGTTCGTGAAGCGGACCGCCGAGTTTTAGGATTAACGCCGTTCCACGTTCAGATCATGGGTGGAATCGTTCTGCACGAAGGTAATATCGCTGAAATGAAGACCGGTGAAGGTAAGACCTTAACCGAAACCATGCCGATTTATTTAAACGCCCTATCTGGTAAGGGTGCCCACGTGATTACCGTTAACGAATACCTGTCTCATCGTGACTGTGTTGATATGGGACAGGTCTATAAATGGCTAGGCTTGACCGTGGGCTTTAATTCTTCTCAAAAGTCGCCGGCTGAAAAGCGAGCTGCTTATAACTGCGACATTACTTATTCGACCAACGGTGAAATCGGTTTTGATTATTTACGAGACAACATGGTCGTTTATAAACAGGATATGGTTCAGCGGCCGTTGAATTACGCCATCGTTGATGAAGTTGATTCGATTCTTATTGATGAAGCCCGTACCCCGTTGATCATTTCTGGTCAGGCTTCCGGCTCTTCAAAATTATATAAAGCGACCGATAAATTCGTTAAGTCCTTGAACAAGAAGGATTATAAGATCGATCTAGAATCCAAGACGATCGGTTTAACCGACAGCGGAATTAAAAAGGCTGAAAAGTACTTTAATTTAAAGAACCTGTTTGATACTGAAAACACGGCTTTGACCCATCATTTAGATCAGGCTTTGCGTGCTAACTACATTATGAAGCGTGATAAAGATTACGTGGTTCAAAACGGTAAGATCGAAATCGTTGATTCGTTTACCGGCCGAATTATGAAGGGCCGTCGCTTTTCGGATGGATTGCATCAGGCGATCGAAGCTAAGGAAGGCGTCCAGATTCATCAGGAAAGTAAGACCATGGCCAACATTACGTACCAAAATCTGTTCCGAATGTATAATAAGCTAGCCGGAATGACCGGTACCGCTAAGACCGAAGCTAAAGAATTCCGTGAGATTTATAACATGGAAGTCGTTACGATTCCGACCAACAAACCGGTTATTCGAATCGATAAACCGGATGTCTTGTATCCAGACCTGAAGTCAAAGTTCGACGCGGTTATTAAGAAAGTCATTCAACTGCATAAGAAAGGCCAGCCGGTTCTGTTCGGTACCGAAGCCGTTAGTACTTCTGAATACTTGTCCAAACGTTTAGACGAAGAACACATTCCGCACGTGGTTTTGAACGCTAAGAACCATACCAAAGAAGCTAAGATCATTGCCCAGGCCGGACAAAAGGGTGCCGTTACGATTGCCACTAACATGGCCGGTCGTGGTACCGATATTAAGTTAGGCCCCGGCGTTGTTAAATTAGGTGGCTTAGCCGTGATCGGAACTGAACGACACGAATCACGTCGAATCGATAACCAATTACGTGGCCGTGCCGGTCGTCAGGGTGATCCTGGCATGTCACAGTTCTACCTGTCATTAGAAGATGACTTGATGAAGCGGTTCGGTTCTGATAAGATCAAGCACTTCTTGCAGAACTTGAATCCGAACGGTGACAGTCCGGCTATTCGAAGCCATATGATCACGAAGCAGGTTGAATCCGCTCAGAAGCGAGTTGAAGGTAATAACTACGATTCCCGTAAGCAGGTTCTTCAGTATGATGATGTCATGCGTCAGCAGCGTGACGTTATGTACGGTGAACGTTTCAAGGTCATCGATGAAGATACGTCGTTGCGCTGGGTTATGATGCCGATGATTAAACGAACCATCGATCGAGTGGTTCGTCTTCATACTCAAGGTGATGACCAGTCACAGTGGCAGCTCAGTGATATCTTGGACTTTGCCATCAGCGTTCTCACCAGTCCTGATCAAATTACGATGAACGATTTGAAGGGCAAGTCCCGTGAACAGATTCGTCAGACCCTGCAGAAGATCGCGGACCGCGTTTATAAAGAAAAGGAAAAGGAACTGTACGATCCTTCTCAGATGCTAGAATTTGAAAAGGTCGTTATCCTTCGAGTGGTTGATTCACACTGGACCGACCATATCGACGCCATGGATCAGTTACGTCAGTCCATCGGGCTTCGAGGCTATGGACAGTTGAACCCGTTGGTTGAATACCAGCGTGAAGGTTACGAAATGTTCGAAGAAATGATCGCCGATATCGAATACGATGCGACCCGTCTGTTCATGAAGGCCGAAATTCGTCAGAATATGGAAAGATAATCGATATTAAATAAAGGGCGAAGTGAATTCTTAGATTCCTTCGCTTTTTTATGGAGGTTATTAATTATGAAAATTAACGAAGCTAAAGAAAAAATCACCATGATTAAAAAAGCCATTCACGGCTTTAGGAGGTCACTTTGACCTGGATTCGTTAAACGAAAGCATCGGCTTGAACGAGCATAAGATGGCTCAGCCGGATTTCTGGAACGATCAGGTTAAAGCTAAAAAGGTGATTGCCCAGACTAATCAGATGAAGGATAAGTACGATAGTTTTAAGCATTTATCGTCTAAGACGCAGGATTTAGAAGTTGCGGTTGAAATGCTGGCCGAAGCTCCGGATCCGAAAATGGCCAAAGATTTTGAAACTAATCTAGCTAAAGTTGAAAAGGAACTGAAGACTTACCGGTTAAGTATGTTATTGACCGGAAAGTACGATTCTCATAACGCCATTTTAGAAATTCATCCGGGTGCCGGCGGAACCGAAGCCCACGACTGGAGCTCGATGCTGTACCGAATGTACGTCCGCTGGGCTGAACAGCATGACTTTAAAGTTAAGACGTTAGATTATCAGGCCGGTGAAGTTGCCGGAATCGATACCGCTACCATTATGATCGTGGGTAAGAACGCTTACGGTTATCTACGATCGGAAAGGGGTATTCACCGTCTGGTGCGGATCTCGCCGTTTGATTCGGCTAACCGGCGGCATACGTCGTTTGCGTCGGTCAACGTCATGCCGGAACTAGACGATACGGTTCATGTTAAAATCAACCCCGCCGATTTAAAGGTGGATACTTTCCGTGCCAGCGGTGCCGGTGGCCAGCACGTTAACAAGACCGAATCGGCCGTTCGAATTACCCACGAACCGACCGGAATCGTGGTGTCTAGTCAGGAACAGCGTTCTCAGCTGCAGAACCGGCAGACGGCCATGAAGATGTTGAAATCGAAGCTATACCAATTAGAAGAACAAAAGAAGCGTGAAAAACGAGCCAAGATCGAAGGTGTCCAGAAGACGATCGGCTGGGGATCCCAGATTAGATCCTACGTCTTTCAGCCGTATACGATGGTCAAAGATCACCGAACTAACTATTCGACTCCCGAAATTAATACCGTAATGGACGGTGATTTAGATCCGTTCATTAACGCTTACCTTCGTTGGAAATTAAGTCAGAAAAATCCGGATTAAGTTTTGATTTAAGAAGTGGATTCATTGAAAATTTTGTTAGTTATTCTTGCGTTCTTTCTCCAGCCCGTCTTTTGGATTGGTCTGATTAGAAGTTATCTAGACGGTCGAACCCGAATTAATCGGGCTAGACGTCAATTTAACACGGCCGTATACGAGAAGCACTATGAACTTCGTCATTTCTGGGGAAGTTTAATTTTAATCGGTGTTATTATATCGATAATTTCGCTTTTAGTGGGCTGGCTCGTTATTTATGAAGTCATTGCGGGCTTAACTTTGATCTTAATTCCGGCCTTTGTAGTGCCCGTTTTAATTATGATAGTTCCCGCTTTAATTATGCGGGGGCCGTTATAATGTACCGCGGCTCTTTCGGAATCAGCGGGATAACCGGATTGCGGGCTATCCGTTTAAAGAACTTTCGATAATTCCGATGCTAGCTATGGTTCCGGGGACTGCGATCCATCATTTCTTTAGTTTTTACCCGACCTTTATGATGAACGGCCACCGGGTGACGTTCTTGTTGATTCCGTTAATGATCGGTTTACGACTGACCATCTTCAAACATCAGCCTCGGAAATTATTCCGCCAGATGGGTAATCGCTTGATAGCTCTTGGTATCGTGGGAATGCTGTTAGCGATTGCTAGTTGTAAATGGCAAGCACGGTCAATGGTTCTCGGAAACGCTTAACGGCGTTCGGGTAACGGGCGTCGAACCTCATACGCCCGCCGCCAAGATGAATCTGCATGTTGGTGACGTATTCTTAAACGTTAATCACGTGGCGGTTCATGATGAAGACAGCTTTTATGAAGCCTTGGAAAAAGAACCGACTTATTGCCGATTAAGGGTGCTTAATACTAACCATCGAATTATTTTAGCTAGTACCGCGATTTATAGTGGAGCACCGCATGAAATCGGGGTCGTTCTGTTTAGGACGACGAGGCTTGATAATTTAACGTAAGGAGGCTGTCCAAATGACCGCAAGTGTAACCGTTGCTGATTTGGTGCATAATACTCATTTAAGGGTCTATTACGGTAAACACTACTTAAATCGCCGAATTACCACTAGTGATATTTCTCGGCCCGGGTTGGAACTGACGGGCTATTTTAATTATTATCCGCCGAAACGGATTCAGTTATTAGGGATTACCGAAACCTCGTACGCTAAAGGGATGGATCACGAAAAGCTGTTTCACGTGATGCAGCGAATGTGCCAGCCCGAAACGCCGGCTTTCGTGATCTCGACCCAGCTAGAGCCGCCGAAAGAATTGATTCGCGCGGTTAAAAGTGAACACATTCCGGTCCTGGGCTCTAAACTAACGACGTCGCGAGTTCTAAGTAACATGACTAACTATCTGGAAGATCAGCTGGCCGAACGAAAGTCGGTTCACGGTGTCCTAGTCGACGTTTACGGCTTAGGAGTCCTGATTACCGGAAAGTCCGGGATCGGTAAAAGTGAAACCGCGCTAGAATTGATCAAACGTGGTCACCGTTTAATTGCGGATGACCGGGTCGAAGTTTATCAGCAGGACGAAAAGACGTTGATGGGACAGGCTCCCAAGATTCTACGGCATTTGCTGGAAATCCGCGGGATCGGGATCATTAACGTGATGACGTTGTTCGGTGCCGGTGCGGTTCGTTCCAAGACGCCCGTCGATATGATCGTGCATTTAACGCCGTGGTCGAAGAACGCGATTTACGATCGATTGGGTGATTCGGGAAAGACCCGCCGGATTTTTGATGTTGACATTCCAGAATTTAAGATTCCCGTTCGAACGGGCCGAAACTTAGCGATTTTGATCGAAACCGCCGCGATGAACTTTCGAGCCCATTCAATGGGGTACGATGCCACTAAGACCTTTGATCGCAATTTAAATCAGCTGATTAAACAGAACACCTGAGAAATTAAGCAGGTTAAAGCCCAGGAGAAAAAGAAACATTGAGGGAGGTCGAGAATGATTAATGAATTGGTATTAAACCCGATTGCTTTTGATCTAGGACCGATTCAGGTTCACTGGTACGGGATTTTTATTGCCAGCGCCGTTATGCTGGCCGTGGTTTTATCAGCTCACGAAGCCCAGCGTCAGCATTTGGATCCCGAAAACATTTATGACGTGATTATTTACGCGCTACCGGTCGCGATTGTTAGTGCCCGAATTTATTACGTCGTTTTTCAATGGGGTTATTATCAAAATCATTTGGATCAGATTATTGCCATTTGGGACGGCGGCATCGCCATTTACGGTGCCTTGATCGGTGCCGCGATCGTAGTTTATTATTTCTGCCGGCTTCGGCAAATTTCGGTCTGGACGATGCTGGATATCGTGGCGCCGACCGTTATTATGGGCCAGGCGATCGGTCGCTGGGGTAACTTTATGAATCAGGAGGCTTTTGGCCAGGTTACTAGCCTATCTTTTTTGACGCATTTGCATTTGCCATTGTGGATTATCCATCAAATGCTGATTCAGGGTGCCTATCGGCAGCCGACCTTTTTATATGAATCGATATGGGACGCGTTAGGCTTTATTTTATTAATGTCGCTTCGTCATACGCCAAAATTATTTAAACACGGTGAGATTGTATTGACCTACGTCGCCTGGTATTCCTTCGGTCGCTTCTTTACGGAAGGGATGCGAACCGATAGTTTAATGCTGGGCAACATCCGTTTTTCCCAGATGTTATCGGTGATCTTCTTTGTGGGCGCGATTACGTTGATTTTCGTTCGTCGTCATCGAACTCGTCCTTTAAATTGGTATTTTAACGAATGAGTAATAAAATATAAGTAGATAAGGAAATTCAATAACCTTAAATAGGGGGATTTGGAAATGAATAGAAAATCAGAAAAGGTTTCCGTTTTAGGTGCAGGCTCCTGGGGCAGCATGCTGGCTAACCTATTATATGAAAACGGCTATCACGTTTCGATGTGGTCGATCGATCCAAAACAGGTTAAAGAATTAAACACTAAACATACTAACGAACGTTATATGAAGGGCTTTGTTTATCCGAAAGGCTTAGTTACCTATAACGACATGAACCAAGCCGTTAAAGGTGCCGACGACGTTTTCGTCGTGGTTCCAGCTCAGGCCACCCGTTCCACCGCTAAGAATTTAAATCAATGCTTAGTTAAGGATAACTTAAAACCGAACGTTATCGACGCCAGTAAAGGAATCGAAAAGGGTACCTATGATTTAATGTATCAGGTTCTTGATGAAGAACTGGATTCCGCTCACGTTAATTCGCTAGCCGTTCTTTCCGGACCGACCCAAGCTGAATCGGTAGCTATTAAGGACATTACCTTAGTTACCGTTTCTAGCAAGAGCCAGAAGTCTGCTGAACATTTTCAGAAAATGTTGATGGCACCGTACTTCCGGGTTTACACCAATAATGACGTGGTCGGTACCGAAACCGGTGCCGCCATGAAGAACATCATTGCGATCGGTGCCGGTGCTTTAGCTAGTATGGGCTATAAAGATAACGCTACCGCGGCTCTGATGACCCGTGGCTTGGCCGAAATCGAACGTTTGGGCAAGGCTTTCGGTGCTAACCCGCTGACCTTTACCGGATTGTCCGGCTTAGGTGACTTGATCGTTACCGCCACCAGCAGTAATTCTCGTAACTGGCGAGCTGGTTATCAGTTAGGCCAAGGCAAGACGCCTAAGGATATCGTTGCTAACATGGGTCAGGTCGTTGAAGGTGCCGCTACCGTTAAGGCCGCTCATGATTTAGCTCAGGAGAAGCAGATTGACATGCCGATTACCAACGCGATTTATCAAGTTTGGTACAAAAATGCTAATATTAAAGATGAAATTAAGAAGTTAATGCAGCGTCCAGCACGTCCTGAATTTTATTAATCATTTAATAGGAGTTTTTAAAGATGAAAAAGGTTACTAAAGCCATTATTCCAGCCGCCGGTTTAGGAACTCGGTTCTTACCGGAAACCAAGGCCATGCCGAAAGAAATGTTACCGGTAATCGATACTCCAGTTATTCAGTTGATCGTTAAAGAAGCTAAGATGTCCGGAATCAAAGATATCTTAATCGTGATCGGTAAGGGTAAGCGCGCCATTGAAGATCATTTTGACGCTAATACCGAATTGGAATTAAATTTAAAGAAAAAGAATAAGATTAAGATGCTCAAATCGGTTCAGAAGACCAACGATATGAACATTTACTTTATTCGTCAGAGTCATCCGCGTGGCTTAGGTGACGCTATTTATACCGGACGTAGCTTTATCGGTAACGATCCGTTCGTCGTCTTATTAGGTGATGATTTAGCGGTTGATAAGACGCCGTTAACTAAGCAGTTGATCGATTGTTATGAAAAGACCGGTTCGTCGACTTTAGCCGTAATGCGGGTTCCGCATCAGGATACTTCTAAGTACGGTGTCATTGCACCGACTAAGCAGGTTGCCAAAGGCTTGTATGACGTTTCTAGTTTCGTTGAAAAGCCGGATCCGAAGGACGCTCCGAGTAATTTAGCCATTATCGGTCGTTACGTATTGACTCCGCAGATCTTTGACGTCTTAAAGCACACTAAACCCGGTAAGGGTAACGAAATTCAGTTGACGGATGCCATTGATACTTTGAACCAGAAGCAGAACGTTTACGCCCATGAATTTACCGGTGATCGTTTCGATACTGGTAATAAGTTGAGCTGGTTGAAGACCAACATTCAATTCGGCTTACACCGTAAGGACATGTCCGAAGCCGTCAAGAATTACATTAAACAGTTAGCTAAGAAATTATAAATTAAGATGTTTCGCTTCATCTTTGAAATGAGGAACCGATTTAATGAAAAAGTTTGATGTAGTCATTATCGGTGCCGGCCCCGGTGGAATGACCAGTGCTTTATACGCATCCCGAGCTAACTTATCCGTTTTGATGCTGGATCGCGGCCTTTACGGCGGCCAGATGAACAATACCGCTGCCGTTGAAAACTATACGGGTTTTAAGTCCGTGATGGGGCCCGATTTAGCTAAGGACATGTACAAGAGTTCGACCCAGTTCGGTGCCAAGTACGCTTACGGCGTCGTTAAATCGATTGAAGATCACGGTCGTTACAAGATCGTTCATACCGACAGCGGTGATTATCAAGCTACCGTCGTGATTATCGCGACCGGATCTAAGAACCGTAAGCTACAGGTTCCCGGTGAAGATAAGTACGCCGGCAAAGGAGTTTCCTACTGTGCCGTTTGTGACGGTAACTTCTTCCGTAATAAGAAGGTTATCGTCGTCGGCGGCGGTGATTCCGCCGTGTCGGAAGGCTTATACCTTTCGCATTTAGTTGCTCAGGTCGTAGTGATTCACCGCCGTGATCAGTTGCGAGCCGAAAAGATTTATCAGCGTCGCGCCTTTGCTAATCCGAAAATGAAGTTCGTCTGGAATACGAACGTGACCGAAATTGAAGGTAACGGAATGAAAGTAACCGGAGTTAAAGACGTTAATAATCAGACTAAGCAGACCGGTGAAATCAAAGCCGACGGGATTTTCATCTACATCGGCAACGTACCGATGACTAGTCAGTTTAAGAACCTTAAGATCACTGACGATCAAGGCTGGATTAAGACTAATGATCAGATGGAGACCCGGATTCCGGGAATCTTTGCAATCGGTGACGTTCGTGAAAAGCGACTTCGTCAGATTGCGACCGCCGTTGGTGACGGCGGGATTGCCGGTCAGAACGCCTATGAATATATTCAGTCGTTGAATGATTCCGAAAATTAATTGAATATCAAACGATTTAATGAAGTGGGGGAGGTTAAACTTCCCTGCTTTTTGTTAGCTTAGCAAGATAAGGGGGATTCGTAGTGATTCATCGTGAAACGCATAACCGTTTTCACCTGGTCTCTAAATATAAGCCAACGGGTGATCAGCCTCAGGCGATTAAGAAACTGACCCATGGCGTTAAAAGCGGCCAGAAGTCGCAGATTCTTTTGGGTGCGACGGGAACTGGTAAGACGTTTACCATCGCTAACGTGATTAAGAACGTGAATAAACCGACTTTGGTCCTGTCGCATAATAAGACCTTAGCGGGTCAGTTATACAGTGCCTTTAAAAAGATGTTTCCGCATAATCCGGTCGAATACTTCGTCAGTTATTATGATTATTACCAGCCGGAAGCCTACGTTCCCTCTAGTGATACCTATATTGAAAAGACCGATTCGATCAACGATGAGATCGATAAACTTCGTCATGCTGCCACTACCGCGCTTTTGGAACGAAACGACGTGATCGTGGTGGCTTCCGTTTCCGCCATCTTCGGTTTAGGTAGTCCTAAGCAGTATTTTGATCACATTATTACGTTACACGTCGGTCAGCAGCTGGAGCGGGATGATCTATTAAGGGCTTTAGTTGCCGACCAGTTCGAACGGAACGATCTGGATTTTCAGCGTGACCGCTTTAGAGTCCGTGGCGACATCGTCGAGGTCTTCCCGTCGTCCGGTGAGAAGCACGCTTACCGGATCGAATTTTTCGGTGACGAAATCGATCAGATTAAAGAAGTGGACGTCTTGACCGGTGAAGTGGTCGCTAGCCGTAAAAGTATCGCCATTTTCCCGGCCACCCATTTCCTGACCAGTAGTGACCGGATGGACACCGCTTTAAAGGGCATTCATAAGGAAATGGTCCGTCAGGTCAAAAAATTCCGAAAAGAAGGCAAACTGTTGGAAGCCCAGCGTTTAAAGCAGCGGACCACTTACGATATCGAAATGATGCGTGAAATGGGCTACACCAACGGAATTGAAAATTATTCTCGTTTCATGGACGGTCGTAAGCCGGGTGAACCGCCGTATACCTTATTGGATTTCTTCCCGAAGGATTTCTTTATGGTGATTGATGAATCGCACCAGACGGTTCCGCAGATCAGCGGGATGCGAAACGGTGATAAAGCCCGGAAGAAGCCGTTGATCAACTACGGGTTCCGTTTGCCTAGTGCTTTGGATAACCGGCCGTTGACGATGAAGGAATTTGAGAAGCACATTAATCAGGTCGTCTTTATGTCGGCAACGCCGGGTCCGTGGGAATTATCTCATACTAAGCCTAAGAACATCGTTGAACAGGTTATCCGGCCGACCGGTTTACTGGATCCTAAGATTGACGTTCGGCCTAGTCTAGGCCAAATGGATGACTTAGTGGGTGAAATCAATAAACGGGTCGCCCGGCATCAGCGAGTCTTCGTGACGACACTGACCAAGAAGATGGCGGAAGATCTGACCGATTACCTTAAGAACTTCGGGATCAAAGTTCGGTATCTGCACAGTGGCCTGAAGACCCTGCGTCGAAATAAGCTGCTGCACGATCTGCGTGAAGGTAAGTTTGACGTCTTAGTCGGAATTAACCTGTTGCGTGAAGGAATTGACGTTCCGGAAGTTTCGTTAGTCGCGATTTTAGATGCCGATAAAGAAGGTTTCCTGCGTAACACCCGTTCGTTAGTTCAAACCACCGGTCGAGCTTCCCGTAATAAACACGGCTCCGTGATTATGTACGCTGATATCGTGACCCATTCCATTAAGGAAACGATCGACCAGACGGACCGGCGCCGGGGGATTCAAATTCGTTATAACCTTCGGCACCACATTACGCCGAAGACCATTAAGAAGCCGATCGCGCCGTTGATTGCACCGGAAAGCAGCAAGAAAAAGCGGTCTAAGCAAGCCTATAATGATAAGGCCGTTGCTGATGACTTTGCGAAAATGGCGGCGGAAGATCAGCGCAGCGTTTTGGCTAACCTTCGTCAGGAAATGAAGGCTTCGTCGAATCATTTAGACTTTGAACACGCCGCGGATCTTCGTGATACGATCATTGAATTAGAAGGCAAAACGAAATCCAGTCAAGGTAGTCGTCAGCGCAGCAGAAGATGATTTGGGGATGCTAAATTGAAAGATAATCATTACATTGTTATTCGCGGTGCTCGTGAACATAATTTAAAAAATATTAACGTTAAGATTCCTAAAAATAAATTGACCGTTATGACGGGTCTTTCCGGATCCGGTAAGACGTCGTTGGCTTTTGATACCTTATATGCCGAAGGCCAGCGTCGTTACGTTGAAAGTTTATCGTCTTATGCTCAGCAGCTACTGGGCCAGATGAATAAACCGGACGTTGATTCGATTACCGGCTTGAGTCCGGCCATTTCGATCAATCAGAAGACCACTTCGCATAACCCGCGGTCGACCGTGGGAACCGTGACCGAGATTAACGATTACTATCGTTTATTATGGGCCCGGGTCGGAACCCCGATCTGTCCGAACGACGGGACCAAGATCACCAGTCAGTCGGTCGATCAGATGATTAGCCGGATCCTGAAGTTACCCGAACGGACCAAGATGCAGCTTTTGGCGCCCCTGGTTCGCGACCGGCGAGGCCAGTTCAAAATGCTGTTCCGTCAGATCCAGAAGGACGGCTTCGTCAGGGTCGAGGTCGATGGTCAGACCCGTGAATTAGGTGAAAAATTTAAGTTGAATCCCAAGAAGCACCATAACATTAGCGTGGTGGTGGATCGAATCATCGTGCGGAAGGGCATTAACGCCCGTTTAGCCGATTCTCTGGAAGCCGCTCTGAAGCTCAGTCATGGTTACGCGATCGCCGATTTTATGGGCGCCCGTAAGAACCTGGTCTTTTCGGAACATTACTCCTGCCCGATTTGTGGATTTTCGGTGGGCCGTCTAGAACCGCGGCTGTTCTCCTTTAATTCACCGATCGGTGCCTGTCCGCACTGCAGCGGCTTGGGCATTAAGTTAGAAGTTGATAAAGATTTAGTGGTCCCTGATCGAAATAAGACTTTGAAAGACGGCGCTTTAGATCCGTGGAACCCCATCAGTTCTCGTTATTATCCCGAAATGCTTCGGCAGGCCTGCCAGCACTTTGGCATCGACATGAACACGCCGTACCGTAAACTACCGCTAAAGCAGCGGAAGCTCTTGCTTTACGGTTCGAACGGCAAAGAATTTCACTTTCACTTTAAGAGCCGGTTCGGTCACGTGCGGGATAAAGATATGCCGTTCGAAGGCGTTATGAATAACATTCGCCGTCGTTACCGCAGTACGAATAGTGACTTTACCCGAAAAGTCATGCGAAAGTACATGACCCAGTTGACGTGTAGCGAATGTCACGGTTATCGACTTAACCGGCGAGCTTTATGTGTCAAGATCGATGGTAAGAATATCGGTCAGGTTTCTAATTTGGATATCGGTAAAGAATTGAAGTTCTTTAAGGGCTTGAAGTTCGGTCGTCAGAATAGTGCGATTGCCAAACCGATTTTAAAAGAAATCATTGATCGTTTGACGTTCCTAAAGAACGTGGGCTTAAGTTATCTGACCTTGTCCCGATCCGCTACCACGTTATCCGGGGGTGAATCTCAGCGAATTCGGTTAGCGACCCAGATCGGTTCGAACCTTTCCGGTGTCCTGTACGTTTTGGATGAACCGTCGATCGGTCTTCATATGCGGGATAACGCCCGTTTGATCCGTTCCTTAAAGGCCATGCGTGATTTAGGCAACACGTTAGTCGTGGTCGAACATGATAAGAACACCATGCTGAACGCTGATTACATGGTCGATATCGGACCCGGCGCCGGTGCTAACGGTGGTCATCTGATGGCCGAAGGGACCCCGAAGCAGATTATGAAGAATCCGCATTCAATTACCGGTCAGTATCTATCCGGTAAAAAGTTTATTCCGGTTCCGCTAAAGCGCCGGAAGGGGAACGGTAAAAAGATTACCATTACCGGGTGCCGGGAAAATAATTTAAAGAACTTGACGGTCAGTATTCCGCTGGGTAAATTCGTCGTGGTTACCGGGGTTTCCGGTTCCGGTAAATCGACTTTGATCGACGATACCTTAGAGCGGGCTTTAGCCCAGAAGCTGAACGGCAGTTCCAAGAAACCCGGTAAGTACCGCTCCATTCGCGGCTATAAGAACGTCAATAAGGTTATCAACATCGACCAAAGCCCGATCGGCCGAACCCCGCGTAGTAATCCAGCTACTTATACCGGCGTCTTTGATGACATTCGAGCGCTATTCGCCAAGACCAGTGAAGCTAAAGTCCGTGGCTATAAGAAGGGCCGCTTCAGCTTTAACGTTAAAGGCGGCCGCTGTGAAGCTTGCCACGGTAACGGGATCTTGAAGATCGACATGGACTTCCTGCCGCCGGTTTACGTACCGTGTGAAGTCTGCCACGGGACCCGTTACAATGCCGAAACTTTGCAGGTTGAATACAAGGGCAAGAACATTGCCCAGGTCTTGAACATGACCGTCAGTCAAGCGCTAAAGTTCTTCCACGCCATTCCGAAGATTACCCGCAAGTTGCAGACGATTCAGGATGTCGGCTTAGGCTACGTTAAGCTGGGCCAGTCCGCCACGACGTTATCCGGTGGTGAAGCTCAGCGAATGAAGTTAGCTGCTGAATTGTATAAGCGGTCTAGTGATAATAATCTGTACATCCTGGATGAACCGACGATCGGTCTACACATGGACGACATCAAGCGCTTGTTAAAGATTCTGCACCGCTTAGTTGATCAAGGTAATTCGGTTTTGATCATTGAACATAATATGGACGTGATTAAGACGGCCGATTACATTATCGATCTAGGTCCCGACGGCGGTGACGGTGGTGGAACCATCGTTGCTAAAGGAACTCCGGAGCACATTGCCAACGTTAAAAAGAGCTATACCGGTCAGTACTTAAAGCCCGTTCTTGAAACCGATACGAAGCGGACCAAGAACGCGTTAAAACGTAAAAATCATAAAAAGTAATGATTAAACAGGTGGCTATGAATTAAATAGCCATTTTGATTTTATAATAAATGACACGCCCGGTATGTTATACTGTTTAAGTACTAAATCAGGTGAATATTCAGTGAAGTTAAACCAAAAATTAATTATTATCGTGGGAATGAACGGCGCCGGTAAGACGTTAGCCCTAAAAAATTTTGAAGATCTAGGCTATTTTTGCGTAGATAATTTACCGGTTAATTTGATTCACCATTTGATCACCACGGTGAAAAACGATTCTGAGATTCGAAAAGCTGCTAATTATTTTGAGACCGTTGCAAAATTATTAAACGCGGCCAAAGTTATTTTTATGGATGCTTCCAACCAGCAATTGATCGCGCGCTTCAAAGAGCACCGCAAAGCGCAGCCGTTGCTACCGAATCAGCGGGTGGTTGATGGGATTGCATTTCATATCGACGTGATGTCGTTTGGCTTTAAATACGGGATGCCGCTCGATGCCGATATCGTGATGGACGTTCGTTTTTTACCCAACCCGTTTTATATCCCGAGTTTAAAACATCAGAACGGTTTAGATAAGGCGGTTTATAATTACGTTATGGATAAACCGGTTACCCAAAAGTTCTGTCAGAAGCTGATGGATTTGCTTCAGTTTTCAATTCCCGGTTACATTAAAGAGGGGAAGCCGAGTTTAACGATCGCGATCGGTTGTACGGGCGGTCAGCACCGCTCGGTAACGGTCGCTCGTAAGATTGCTGAAGCTTTGGGTCAAGATTATCCCGTTAATTTATACCATCGGGACGTTGCGAAAAGTTATCAAGAGAAATAGTTTAGGTAGGAATGGTGATTAATCATGAATCGAAAACCAAATGTCGTTGTAATTGGTGGCGGAACCGGAATTCCGTCCATTTTAAAGGATTTAAAGAATAAAGAGATTAATTTAACGGCCGTGGTGACGGTTGCTGATGACGGAGGTTCCACCGGAATTTTACGCACGCTATTGGGAACCGTCCCGATGGGTGATCTCCGAAACGTTTTGACTTCCATGTCGACGTTACCGAAAGCCGACTTAGATCTATTCGAATACCGGTTTAACGATAATGATAAATTCTTAGCTCACCACACCATCGGGAACCTGATTTTAGCGGCCGCCATTGAAAAAGACGGTAACATTAACGACGCCGTTCAGGACCTAGCTAAAGATATGAAGGTTAACGGCCGGATTTATCCGGCTTGTAACCAGGCTCTGAACATTAGCGCTAAGTTTACTGACGGTACCCTGATTCAGGGTGAATCCGAGATCACGGCGGCCCATAAGTCGATCGATAAGCTGTGGACCAGTGATGCCCGTGGTAATGAGCCTAAAGCTTTGCCGCAAGCGATTCACGCCGTTATGAATGCTGACCAGATCGTCTTGGGGCCCGGTAGTTTATACACCAGCGTGATGCCGAACTTAGTTATTCCCGATTTAGGCAAAGCCGTCGTGGATTCTAAAGCCCAGGTGGTCTACGTATGCAACGCCTTGACCCAGAAGGGTGAGACCAGCGGCTATACCGATGCCGATCACGTTAAGGCCTTGAACCGGAACGTGGGCCATCAATTCGTTGACTACGCATTAGTTAACAATAAAGCGATTCCCGCTGATTCGGTCGACTTTAAGAAGTATACTGAATATTCGTATCAAGTCAAAACGGATCCAGAAGGGATGAAGAAGCAGAATTGTCAGCCCGTCTATAAACCGTTCCTGGTAATGACTAACGGGGATGCCGTTTGCAGCGGTAAGATGATCGCCGATGAATTAATGAAGTTAGTTAATAATAAATGATAACGAAAGCTGGTTCTGGTTAATGTCATACGCAAGTGAAGTTAAAAAGGAATTGACTCATCTGACCGTTCACCGGAGCAATGCCCAGGCTGAATTGATGGCCTTAATTCGGATGAACGGTTCGGTAGTCCTTTGGAACCATCACTTAACGCTGAACGTTCAGACCGAAAACCCGTCGATCGCTAAGCGCATCTATTCGTTAATGCTGGAGTTCTATCACGTTCAAAGTAAGTTAGTCGTTCGAAAGCGAATGAAACTGGAGAAGAACAATATTTATATCGTTCAGATTCAGCGTCACGCGGCCGAAATTTTGAACGATATCGGGATTCTTAGCAGTCACGGCTTGAGTGAATCGGTGCCGAAGTCGATTTTGCATAACGACGCCCAGATGCGTTCGTATTTACGGGGCGCTTTTCTAGCCGGCGGATCCGTTAATAATCCCAAGACGTCCCGTTATCATTTGGAGATCTATTCTTTGTACGAAAATCATAACGAAATGATCGCTAAGATGATGAATCATTATCATCTGCACGCTAAAGCGACGGGCCGCCGAAGCGGCTACATTACCTATTTGAAAGAAGCCGAGCGGATCGCTGATTTTCTGCAGCTGATCGGTGCCACCAATTCGATGCTTAAGTTTGAAGATATTCGAATCGTCCGGGACATGAGTAATTCGGTCAACCGGCTGGTTAATTGTGAAAACGCTAATATGAATAAAGTCGCTGACGCTTCGACTCGTCAGATCGCCAATATTCAGTTCATTGAAAAGACGGTCGGTTTAAAGCAGCTGCCGAAGAAGCTGCAGAACGTGGCGAAGACCCGGATGAAGCATCAGGAAGTCAGTCTAAAGAAGCTGGGTCAGATGGTACCCGGTGGTCCCATTTCTAAATCGGGCGTTAATCATCGGTTGCGAAAGATTAATAAGTACGCTGAAAATCTGCGGAATAGTTATCGTGAATCAATGAGTGCTAAAAAATAAATGGAAAGATAAGAATAAAAGCGCTGGAAATATTTTTAAATTTCAGCGCTTTTTTATATGTTATTTTGAATTTAAATTCGTTATTTCTTTTCGCCTTTGTTGGTCATGATACCGTCTAACAGGCCGTAGTTAACGGCTTGCTGAGCCGTAAAGTAATGATCACGTTCGGTATCTTTGGTGATCTGTTTGGTACTTTGGCCAGTATCTTTAGCTAAGATCTTAGTCATCATCTTACGAGCGTCTAAAATGGCTTGAGCAGCAATCTGAATTTCAGTTTGCTGGCCTTTAGCACCACCGGATGGCTGATGAATTAAGACTTGAGAATGAGGTAAACCAAATCGTTTACCTTTAGTACCGGATGCGGCTAATACACTAGCCATGGAAGCAGCCATGCCCATAACGATGGTTTCAACGTCGGATTTAACGAACTTCATGGTATCGTAAATTGCCATGCCTGAAGTGATGATGCCACCTGGAGAATTAATGTAAAGATAAATATCTTTATCTGAATCCTGAGCATCTAAGAATAATAATTGAGCGATGATTGAATTAGCCATGTTATCTTCGATCGGGCCGGAGAGCATGATAATTCGATCCTTTAGTAAACGAGAATAAATATCATATGCTCGTTCACCGTTAGCTGTCTTTTCAATAACAGTCGGGACTAAATTCATAATTTTTCCTCCTTTTATTGAGAAGTTCAATCATATTTTAACGGCAAATTTTAAGAAAGTCTAAAATATAGCCTAAGTTAAATCAACCTAGGCTTGGATAAATGCTATTAAAATATGCACCTGGAGGGAATCGAACCCTCGTCCTAAGAACCGGAATCTTATGTGCTATCCATTACACCACAGGTGCAATACATGCTAAAGTATAACATAGAGATCATTGCTTTCACATCTTAAGGCTGATGACTAGCGGTAGTTAAAGTGTTTGCAAATGGGGCGGGTCGTTGATATACTAAATTCGGATAAAGGGAAAGCCCTTGTCTTCAATGTTATCTAAGTTGACGATTTAATGTATGATTACGTTAATCGCAAGGAACGACTTAGCTGACACTGTAAACTTAAAGTGGTACTATAAAAATGTACTACTTATTAAATGTTTTTAAGGGAGGAAAACATTATATGACTGTTAAAATTGGTATTAATGGTTTTGGACGTATCGGCCGTTTAGCATTCCGTCGTATCGCCCAGTTAAATTCTGACAAGATTAAAGTTGTTGCTATCAATGACTTAACTACTCCTGCAATGTTAGCATACTTACTTAAGTATGATTCTACTCATGGCAGATACCCTGGCAAAGTTTCTGTTGCTGATGATAACAAGGGTATCGTTGTTGACGGCAAAGAATACCCAGTATATGCTCAGCCTGACGCTTCTAAGATTCCGTGGGTTAAGAACGATGGCGTTGACTTCGTATTAGAATGTACTGGTTTCTATACTTCTAAGCAGAAGGCTATGGCCCATATCAAAGCCGGTGCTAAGCGTGTATTAATTTCTGCACCTGCTGGTAATGATGTTAAGACCGTTGTTCCTAACGTTAACTTAGATACTTTAAACAGTAATGATAAGATCGTTTCTGCCGGTTCTTGTACCACTAGTTGCTTAGCACCAATGGCATACTGGATCGACAAGAAGTTCGGTATCAAAGTTGGCAGCATGGTAACTGCTCATTCTTACACTGCTACTCAGGCTACTTTAGATGGCCCTAACAGTAAGAAGGTACAAAACAACCGTGCCGCTGCTATTAACATTATTCCGCATACTTCTGGTGCTGCTAAAGCTATTGGCTTAGTTGTTCCTCAGTTAAACGGTAAGTTAACTGGTTACGCATTACGTGTTCCAAGTCCTGACTGCTCAATTACTCAGTTAGACTTCGTACCAAAGACTAACGTAACTGCTGACCAAGTTAACAAGTACTTAGAAAGCAAGCTTAACGATGCCTTTGGTTACACTCCTGACCGCATCGTTTCCACTGATGTACGTGATGACACCCATGGTTCCTTATTCGAACCTGCATTCACTAAAGTTATCTCTGGTGATGACGGTGCACAAATCGTACGTATCATCGCATGGTACGATAACGAATATGGCTTTACCTGCAACATGGTAAGAACCTTATTACACTTCGCTTCATTATAATTATTGATTATAACTGAGACGTTTATTATAAAAGGCGGAGGAGGTTACATCTTCCTCTGCCTTTTATTTTTGAAAAAAGGAGGCAATTCTTATGTCCAAAGTAACGATTAAAGACTTAGACTTTAATGATAAAAAAGTCTTAATGCGTTTAGATTTTAACGTTCCGATGAAGAACGGTAAGATCCAGGATGACAGCCGGATCAAGGCTGCTTTACCAACCATTAAATACGTAATTGCTCATCATGGTAAATCCATTATTTTTGCCCACTTAGGCCGAATCAATAAGGAAGCTGATAAGAAGGGCAAATCTTTAAAGCCAGTTGCTAAACGCTTATCTCAATTATTAAATAAGCCCGTTATCTTCGTTCCTTATGGTGATCGAAATAAGCCGGCTGAAGATCCTGTCAACAGTAAGCCAATGGCTCACGCCATTAATAAGATGAAAGACGGCGACGTATTATTAGCTGAAAACACTCGATTCCAGGATGTTGTTAACGGTAAGCACATCAAGCGTGAACACGGTAATGACCCTAAGTTAGGTCAGTACTGGGCTTCATTAGGTGACTGCTTCATTAACGATGCCTTTGGTACTGCTCACCGTAAGCATGCTTCTAACGTTGGTATCGCTGACGCTATGAAGAAAGCTGGTAAGCCGACTGCCGTTGGTTTCTTAATGCAAAAAGAAATCAAGTACTTAGGCAAGGCCGTTAACAATCCTAAGCGTCCGTTCGTTGCCATCTTAGGTGGTGCTAAAGTATCCAGTAAGATCGGCGTTATCAATAACTTATTACCGAAAGTTGATAAGGTTATTATCGCCGGTGGTATGGCATACACCTTCTATGCTGCTAAAGGTATTAAGATCGGTAAGTCCTTAGTTGAAAAAGATAAGATTCCGTTAGCTAAGAAGATCTTAGATAAAGCTGGTGACAAGATCGTATTACCAGTTGATTCCGTATGTGCCGATAAGTTTGCTAACGATGCTAACACCAAAGTTTCTAAAGCCATTCCTGATGGCTACATGGGCTTAGATATCGGTCCTAAATCCATTAAGAAGTTCGAATCCGTATTAAACAGCGCTAAGACCGTCGTTTGGAACGGACCGATGGGTGTTACTGAATTTAGTAACTTTGCTAAAGGTACTTTAGACATTGGTAAATTCTTAGGTACCTTAAAGAACGCCATTACCATCGTTGGTGGTGGTGATTCCACTTCTGCTATCCATTCATTAGGCTTGGATAACGATATTACCCATGTATCCACCGGTGGTGGTGCTTCATTACAATACTTAGAAGGTAACACCTTACCAGGTATTGCATCCATTAGCAACAAGTAAATCATTTAATTTAAAAATTAATTTAAAGTCCGGCAATTTTGCCGGACTTTTTTGTTTTTAATCAAGAAGATGTTTTATTGCCTTGATATATAGTAAAATAAAGTTATGGACTATTTAGATAGAAAGAAGGGACCTAATTGTCTAGTTCTCAAAAGAGGATTCCTTTTATTGCCGGAAACTGGAAAATGAATTTGACCCTTGATAAGGTCGTTCCGTATTTAAAGCAGTTGACGGGAAACTTGCCATCATCGGATCAGGTCGAAACCGCAATTGCGGCTTCGCCATTGTTTTTACAGACGATGCTTGAGTACGTTCGTCAGCATCATTTACCGTTAAGGATCGGTGCTGAAAATTGCTATTACAAAGATAGCGGTGCTTATACCGGTGAAGTTAGCCCCAAAGCTTTAGCTCAAATGGGCGTTCATTACGTTATCGTGGGCCATTCTGAACGACGAAAATATTTTCACGAAAGTGATCGATTTATAAATAAAAAAATCAGAGCGGTTTTGAGAAACCATATGAATCCCATCGTTTGCTGTGACGAAACGATGGGCCGTTTAGGGTCTGGTAAGCCCTCTAAATGGGTTGTGACCCAAGTGATTTCAGCTTTGCATCACGTTTCTGCTGAGCAAGCGCGCCACGTTACGATTGCCTACGAACCAAGCTGGGCGATTGGAACCGGCCATAGTGCGTCACCTGATGAAGCTGAAGAAGGTTGTTATTTGATTCGGCACACCCTATCCGATATTTATTCGGACGCAATCGCCGACCGAATCCGGATTTTATACGGCGGAAGCGTAAATCCGCGAAACGTTCGTTCACTTATGAAACAGACCGATATTGACGGCGTTTTAGCCGGCGGATCGAGTTTGAAAGCTTCTACCTTTTTAAAATTAATCAAATTTAAAGATTTAAAGTGTGATTGAATTTGCGTAAGGTAAATCGAAAACATTGTAAACTCGTTTTACTAGGAATTATCGCTGGGTTATCTCTGGCGTTGTCGTTAGTGCCTTTCGATGGTTAGTTCAGATTATGTTTACAAGTCTTAGACACTTTATAAAGCTTGTCGGCTAATCATGATTTATTATCTGTTATCATTTTAATTAACGTTGCGTTAGCAATAATTATCGGTAAAATAATCAGTAAATATAAACCCGTGAGCGGATCCGGAATTCCACAAATTGAAGCCGAATTAACGGATCGGCGCTGGTATTACTGGTGGCCAGTTCTGTGGCGTAAATTTATTACGAGTACGTTAACCGTAGGCAGCGGTGTCTTCATGGGTCATGAAGGGCCGTCGATTCAATTAGGCGGTTCCGCAGCCCAGGGCTTAGCTGTTATGACTCATCAGGATCATTCCCGTTCGAAACTAATGGTCGCTGGTGGAGCCGCGGCGGGTCTAACCGCCGTCTTTAATACGCCGATTGCCAGCTCATTATTTATCTTAGAGACGGTCTACCATGATTTTTCAGCTGCAGTTTGGCTGATAACCTTAAGCGCCGCCGTGATTTCCGATTTAGTTTCGATGAGTATCTTTGGTAAAGCGCCGTTATTATACGTTCCCCAGGTTAAAGCAATTCCGTTAAATTTATTTCCGCAATTGCTTGTAATGGGGATTATTATCGGCTTGCTAGGCTTTGGTTATAAAGTCGTAACGTTGAATTCCTTCATGATCCCGATCGGTATCCTAAGTCCACAGTTGATTGGTACGGGTTCCGGCTTGATTCATTTAATCGTCAAGACGCCCTTTCCGATCTTAGTAATCGCGGGATATTTTGTAATTCGACTGACTGGGTCGTCATTAGCTTTTGGCAGCGGATTACCGGGTGGTATTTTTCTGCCGATTTTGACCTTTGGCGCGTTGACCGGTGCTGGTTACGCTAGGTTCTTGATCGAATTTAACGGGATGCCATCGGTTTATTTAGCATCCTTCGTGGTGGTTGCCATGGCCGGTTACTTTGCCTGCGTTACTAAATCGCCGCTGACGTCGATTCTTTTAATTACCGAAATGGTGGGCACGTTGCATCATTTAGCTGCGTTGAGCTTAGTGGTCATCGTTGCGTATTTAGTTGATGATCTGTTAAATGGCCAGCCAATTTATCATACGTTATTGGATCGCTTATTATCTTGAATTATAATTAATTTGAAATTTATTTGAATGATATGATAAAGTTTATGGTATATACTAAATCTTAATATCGAGCCTTTAGGGGGCAATGATTTGTATAACTTTTTTATGTCCGTAATCTTAATTGATAGCGTCTTAATTATTATTGCGGTTTTAATGCAGCCCGCTAAGACCAATAGTGCCATGTCATCATTAACCGGTGGCGGTAATAATTTATTTTCCCATAAATCGCGTGGATTTGAAGGCTTTATGCAGAAGGTCACCGTTATTTTAGGCGTGATTTTCTTTGCAGCGGCATTAGCTTTAGCATGGTTATCAGCAAATTAACTAAGTGGGTCCCCTGGAAAATGAGTCAGGGGATTTTTTAATAATCGTATTTTGATTTAGTAAATAATTTAAGTAAAATTTGAAAAATTTAATGAGGAATTAATTTTGGACAGTAATTTAAAAAATAATATTATTAACGTTTTAAGGGGCTATCCCAAAGAAGACTTTACCGTTGAGAAGATTGCTCGGCAGCTAGGTTACTCTGGATCGGCAGCCTTTAAAATGATCGTTCCCGTGATTGCGGAACTGGAACGTGAAGATATGATCATCGTTAATAAGGATCAGTTTCATATCAACCCGACCAAATTAGAACTAGAAGGTACCTTTAGTGCTAATCCCAAGGGCTTCGGTTTCGTTCGTTACGATGATACGCTGCCGGATGCTTACATTGCGCCGGATCATACCCAGCACGCGATGAACGGCGATGTGGTCGAGATGCGGATTTTACGGCCCGCCGAACCCGGTTCTAAAAAGGGTCCCGAAGGAATCGTCGATAAGATCAAAGAGCGTAGCTACACCCAGGTGGTGGGTGCCTTTGAAAAATCTGATGATGACAAATATTACGGTCAGATTAAATTAAAGGACCATAAACTGCAGGGTCTTGCCTTTTACGTTAACGACGTCGGCTTAAAGCCGACGCCGGGTGAAGTAATTACCGCTGACATTACCGAATACCCGAACGATGACCACCCTGATTATATGGTGGGCGTTGCTAAAGAAATTATCGGCAGCGTTGATGATCCCGGGATCGATATTTTACAGATCGTTTATGCTCATAAGGTTCCGTCCCAGTTTCCTGAAAACGTTTTGCAGGAAGCCGACGCCATTCCGGATCACGTTACGAAAGCTGAATTAAAGGGCCGTGAAGACATTACCAATCAAAAATTGATTACGATTGATGGTGATGATTCGAAAGATTTAGATGATGCCGGAACCGCTTGGAAGTTGCCGAACGGTAATTTTCATTTAGGAGTTCACATTGCCGATGTCGGTCATTACGTTAAGCCCGGCAGCGCCATTGATAAAGAAGCCTTTAAGCGAGGGACTTCCGTTTACTTAACGGATCGGGTCATTCCGATGTTGCCGCGTCGGTTATCTAACGGAATCTGTTCGTTGTTTGAAGGTAAACTACGGCTTTGCATGAGCTGTGAAATGGAAATTACTCCGCAGGGCCACATCGTTAAGAGCCGAATTCATCCGAGTTACATGCGATCCGATCACCGGATGACCTATAACGAAGTCAACGCCATTTTAGAAAAGCACGATCCGGTGATGCGCAAGAAGTTTGCGGACGTCGTTCCCATGTTAGAAACCATGGCTCAGTTACACCGCATTCTTTTGAAGCACCGTCAGCGTTTAGGCGCCATTTCGTTCGATAATCCGGAACCCGAGATCATCGTGGATAAGAAGGGC
Source organism: Acetilactobacillus jinshanensis (assembly GCA_043289735.1). Lineage (GTDB taxonomy): Bacteria > Bacillota > Bacilli > Lactobacillales > Lactobacillaceae > Acetilactobacillus > Acetilactobacillus jinshanensis_A. The sequence continues at coordinate 973,424 of CP171343.1, read as the reverse complement.
CACCCGATTGACGTTCGGGTTCGTCACCGTGGCGTTGGTGAACGAATGGTCGAATCCATGATGCTAGCTGCCAACGAAACGGTTGCGAAGACTTATTGTAACAAGCACGTTCCGTTTATTTACCGTGTCCACGAAAATCCGGATAAGACCAAAGTTAAGGACTTTATTAATCTCTTGAACGTCTTAGGAATTGAAGTCCACGGTGATTTACGTCATCACATTAAACCGAAGACCTTCCAGAAGATTCTGGATAAGGTTGCCGGAACTCCGCAGGAACCGGTCATTTCGGTCATGATGCTTCGTTGTATGCAAAAAGCCCGTTATACCGACCAGGAATTAGGTCATTTCGGCTTAGCAATGAAGTACTATACCCACTTTACTTCGCCGATTCGTCGTTATCCGGATACGATGGTCAACCGCATGATTCATTATTATGGTGAGCACGGAATTAATGAGCAATCCAAAGCTCATTTTGGCGGTGCTTTATCAGCGATTGCCGATCATTCGTCCGAATGTGAAGTCCGTGAAGTTCAGACCGAACGGGACACCGATTCCATGAAGGAAGCCGAATACATGGCTGATCATATCGGTGAAACCTTTAACGCCACCGTTAGTTCCGTTATGAAGTTCGGGATGTTCATTCAGTTGCCGAACACCATCGAAGGCTTGGTTCACATTAGCCGAATGAACGATGACTTTTATAAGTACGTTGATAAGTACATGGCCTTAGTTGGGGTTCATACTCGTCGAACCTACCGAATCGGTCAGCCGATTAAGGTCAAGGTTATTCACGTCGACGTTGACCAGAGTCAGATTGACTTTACGGTCGTGGATCCTGAAGACGCTCCGAAGACCAACATTTTGCCTCCAAGGCAGCACCGTGGTCACCGCCATTTCAATAATCATTTCCACGGTCACAATGGTAATCATGCTAATAATAATCATAAATCCCACGGTTTTCATCATGGTAAATTCCATCGTGGAAATCATGGAAATCGTTAAGATTAAAACGTCATTTTAAGAACCGTAATTTAATGGCTCAAAATCGCCGGGCCCGCCATGATTATTCGATTTTACAGACTTACGAAGCCGGGATCTCTTTAAAGGGAACCGAAATTAAGTCGATTCGTGATCACCGGGTCAATTTAAAGGACGGCTTTGCCCGGATTATCAACGGTCAGGCTTATTTAGAAAACGTTCACATCAGTCCCTACGCCGAAGGTAATATTTATAACGTTAATCCTCGCCGGGATCGAAAGTTACTTCTGCATAAGCGTGAAATTCGCCGGATGGGCAATGCCGTGCAAAAGAAGGGAATTACCCTAATTCCTTTAAAGATTTATATCAAGCACGGCTTTGCAAAAGTTTTGATCGGCGTCGCTAAAGGTAAACATGAGTATGATAAGCGAGCCGCTATTAAGAAACGTGCTGAAAAACGTGAAGTTGCAAGGTATATGAAACACTATTGAATTTTAGTATGAATAATTATCTGAGAGGTGTAAACATGCAGCGTTTTATCGATAATGATTGGTGGGACGTTTTAAAGCCTGAATTTGAAAAGGAATATTATCAGCGGTTACGGGTCTTTTTAGTTAACGAATATAATAATCATTATATTCATCCGTCAATGGATAACATTTTTGAAGCTTTTAAATTGACCCCGTTCAATAAGGTCAAGGTCGTTATCTTAGGCCAGGATCCTTACCATGAACCGCATCAAGCCCAGGGCTTAAGTTTTTCCGTTATGCCCGGCGTTAAGGTTCCGCCGTCCTTGCAGAATATTTATAAGGAACTCTATAACGATCTAGGCATTAAGCCGGTTCATCACGGCTGCTTAGTTAAATGGGCCAAAGAAGGCGTCCTGCTTTTGAACTCGGTTCTGACCGTTCGAAACGGTGCAGCCTTTTCCCATAAAGGCAAAGGCTGGGAACGTTTGACCGATGCTGCGATTCAAAAGCTGTCGGAACGTAAAAAGCCGGTAATCTTTATCTTATGGGGCCGCGCCGCTCGGAATAAGACCAAGCTGATCGATACGACTAAAAACGTGGTTCTTCAGTCGGCGCACCCAAGTCCGTTATCAGCTAACCGGGGTTTCTTTGGCTCGCGGCCGTTCTCCAAAACGAACGAAGCTTTAAAGGCGTTAGGTGAAAAGCCGATTGACTGGCAATTACCAGAACACGTTTCGATGTCTGAAGTTAAGAAAGATTTGGAGGCATAATTTTGAGTCTTTTCGATCATTTAAAAAACAAAGTTAAGAGCCATCACAAGAAGATCGTGTTTCCGGAAGGGACCGATGCTAGGGTCTTATCAGCAGCCGTTAAGTTAGCTGACGACCACTTAATCCAACCCATTTTGTTGGGATCTGCTGATAAGATTAAGGCCGTTGCTAAGCAAAATAATTTGAATTTAAGTGGCGTTAAGATTATTGATATTAATAATTATCCGCCAAAGGCTTATCAAAAGATGCTGAATAGTTTGGTAAAACGGCGGCACGGGAAAACGACCCGGGACCAAGCTAAACAGTGGTTACAGGATCCGAATTACTTCGGAACCATGCTGGTGTATATGCAATTAGCCGACGGAATGGTGTCCGGTGCTATTCACCCGACCGCCGATACCGTTCGGCCCGCTTTACAGATTATTAAAACCAAGCCCGGTGTTAAACGGGTGAGCGGAGCTTTTCTGATGATTAAAGGTGCTAAACGTTACGTTTTTGCGGACTGTGCCATTAACTTGACCTTGAACGCTGACGCCATGAGCGAAGTGGCGATCGAAAGCGCCAGGACCGCTAAGATGTTTGGCATTGATCCTAAGGTGGCCATGCTGAGCTTTTCGACCAAGGGATCCGCTAAGGGACCCATGGTGACTAACGTTCAAAAGGCCACTAAGTTAACGCGTCAAAAGGCGCCGGAGTTGCCGGTCGACGGTGAGATGCAGCTGGACGCCGCTTTAGTTCCCGAAGTCGCTAAATTAAAGGCCCCGGAATCTAAAGTCGCCGGCCACGCTAACGTACTGATCTTTCCGGAACTGCAGTCCGGTAATATCGGTTACAAGTTAGTCCAGCGCTTAGGCGGTTACGCCGCTTTAGGCCCGATTTTACAAGGCTTGAAGTATCCAGTGTCCGATCTGTCGCGGGGCTGCAGTGCCGAAGACGTCTATCGGGTTGCCGTGATTAACGCTTTGCAGTCGATTAACTTAATCGTGGTGATAAAAATGCTGAAGCTAGAATCAAAAAATGCAGAACAGACGCATGTGATCGGTAAAAAGATCGCGCCGTACCTTAATCCGCCGGACGTTCTGTTACTGGACGGTGATTTAGGCGCGGGTAAGACGACCTTTACCAAGGGCCTCGCTAAAGGCCTGGGGATTAAGCGGCCGATTTTGAGCCCCACCTACGTGATTATTCGTGAATATAAAGAGGGTCGGGTCCCGCTCTATCATATGGATGCTTACCGTTTAGACGACGGCAGCGGTGAAGATCTCGGCCTGGAAGAATACTTTAACGGCAACGGGATCAACGTGGTTGAATGGTCAAAGTTCGTTGCCGATGAATTACCGGCGAAAAACTTACGGATCGTCTTTCGTCGGGATGATTCAAAAGGCGATAACTTTAGGACCCTTTACTTTGAACCGCACGGTAAACACTTTGAAGACGTGATCAAGAAGGCTTTAAAGTAAAAATGCAGCCCAATTTACGATTAAAACTGCTGATCCGCAGGACGCCGCCGGGATTTTAAAGCTGACCGGCCGGCTATCGCGTGAGACCAGGACCGTGACTATCGACCCGAACTGGTCCAAGATCTCGGTCGATCGCGAAGGTCAACAGATTGACCTAATCAATCACACGTTAGGTAACGTGATCATTCTGATTAAGTCGGCAGACCGGGACGTCGGTCTGGTAACGGTCCAGGAGGTCAAGTCCGGCATCGGCGAACTAGGCGTCGCCGTTGAAAAACGGTACTGGAACCTAGGCCTCGGGACCCGTTTGGTTCAGGAAGCGATTCGCTGGTTCAAGACCTTCAGTCATTTAACGACGTTATTTTTAACGGTCGAGAACCGTAACCAGGCGGCCGTCCACGTTTACCGGAAGTGCGGCTTTAGATTCGTTAAAACGATTTGGCTTCGGGGCCACGCTCTGATGGCTCAGGAAATGAAAATTAGCAAAAAAGTGATTAAGAAATAAATTCTTAACCACTTTTAATTTAGTTAATTAATAACCTGTACGAACGGCTTAATTAGTGAATCACCAAACTGCCGATGTTCATGAATTAAAATTTCGGCGCAGGCGACGCTATCGCTTAAGGCGTTGTGATGATGCTTTAGCTGAAATCCTAATGCCTTACAAACGGTTTCTAATCGATAGTTGGGCAACGATGGATAAAGTTTACGGGTCGAACGTAAAGTGTCTAAGGCTAAATATCTGGGCTGTTTAATTTGATACCGATCTATACTATCGCACAGAACGGCGTTGTCGAAGTTATTATTATGGGCCACGATTAATTGGTTGTGGGTAAAGAACGGCTTGATGACTTTCCATAGTTCCGGAAACGTCGGTGCGTTTTGGACGTCTTGGCTGTGAATGCCGTTGACCTTGGTGTTCTGCCAGGCGAACGGAACCTGGGGATTAATTAACGAATATAGGTTATCAACGATTTGATCCTTTTTAACGAAGGTCAAAGCTAATGAACATGCGCTAGCCCGTTGGCGGTTAGCCGTTTCAAAATCAATTGCTATGAAGTTCATCTGTAAATATCATCCTCAATTTAGTTCCGTGTTAAAATTAAGGACGTTATAAAATTTACGAGAGATGATTAATCATGAATAATCGTAGCATAAGCTTAAACCAAATCGAAATTTTAAAAAACGAACCGTTATCGAAGTATACCTTTACCAAAACCGGCGGTCGAGCCGAATATTTAGCTTTTCCGCAGACGATTCAGCAAGTTAAGCAATTAGTAAGTTATGCTAAGGATCATCGTTTACCGGTGACCACGTTGGGCAACGCCAGTAATTTGATCATAAGTGATAACGGGATTAAAGGCCTTGTAATGATCTTGACCAAATTGAATCAATATCATTTGTCGGGTAACGAAATCGTTGCCGGGGCCGGCGTGCCCATTATTGACGTATCAGTGCTTGCTTGCCAGCATTCCTTATCCGGCTTGGCATTTGCAGCTGGGATTCCCGGTAGCGTTGGCGGCGCCGTCTTTATGAACGCCGGTGCTTACGGTGGGAGTACCAGTCAGGTGGTTGAATCCGCACAGGTCTTAACCGATGCGGGTCAAATCAAGACGCTGACCAATCAGCAGTTAAAATTTAGCTACCGTCACAGCGTTATTCAGGAAAATCACGACATCGTTTTAGGTGCGACCTTTGAACTTAAGCCTGGTAATCAAAATCAAATTCAGGCGGACATGGATAATTTTAACGCTCAGCGAGCTTCTAAGCAACCGTTGGCTTGGCCGTCGTGCGGCAGCGTCTTTAAGCGGCCCAAAGGCCATTATGCTGGTCAGTTAATTCATGATGCCGATTTGCAGGGTTACCGATCCGGTGGAGCTCAGGTTTCCCGGATTCACGCGGGCTTTATCGTTAACGTTGATCATGCGACCGCGACGGATTATTTGAACGTGATTCATCACGTTCAGCATCAGGTCTATAAAAATAGCGGAGTTCATTTACAGACTGAAGTTAGAATCTTGAAATAGGTTAACTTATAATTAAAGGTAATCCCGTTAATCTTGATCGTAGTCGGTCACGATTAAATTGATAATCCAGTAAATAAATAATTGAATGAACGTGAATAACAGAACGAAGGCCATCATTCGTGGATGCCACATCTGAATTAAAGGGGTGATAAAAAGACGGGGGCTTATAAATAAATAAATCGTGTGAATCCTTAAAAAGCGGCCGATGAAAACGCCGACTGACGATAGAAACGTCAAGATGGTGATTTAAGTTTATGGGTTAGAATCCCAGAAATTTTAATTAAGCCGTCAAAGCCGATTAAAGCGAAGCCGACCGCACTTATAAATAGAAAAGTGTAGTTAATCCACATGGAAGTCGAAAGTTTAATTAGACCTTCTTGGTTATAAGGATTTAATAAAGAAAGGTGAAATAGATCCGTTAGAATATATGGCGTGTTGGGATAAAATATTAACCAGATTAACCAGATTGGCCAAAAGATAAACGCTGATTTTTGATTCGGGGCTGGATTAAGATAAAACTAAGCTCAATCGGGATGTAGGCTAAAAAAGTATTAAGAATTAAGAAGTGCATCGGTGTATTAACTTCGAAGGCGCCGATTAATAACATCCAGATAATAAAAAAGGTTCTAATTTGATTGATCTTGGTCTTAAACAAAATTTCACCTTCATTCGTTAATAATGGTACACATCATAATTATATGAGAATCAATTAGTAAAATCCACTATATCTAGCATGATATAATAAAGATCTGCAGGGAAGTGGTTAAGAATGGGACGCTTACCCTATTTATTTTTATTAGGGCATTGGAGTAGCCTTTTAGATATCTTAGTGATCTGGTTTCTGATCTATGAAGTTATTATTTTACTTAAAGGCACCAAAGCGGTCCAGTTATTTCGGGGCGTCATTATTATTGCAATCATTAAAATGGTTAGCGTCTATGCCGGATTAAGTACCGTTTCCTGGTTAATGGATCAGATCATTAACTGGGGTGTTATTGCGGTCATTATCATTTTTCAGCCTGAAATTAGACGAGGGCTTGAACACCTGGGCCGTGGTTCTAATTTGAGCCATAATCAGAGTGAAAACGTTAAGGCTCGTCAAATGATCAAAGCCCTGGATACGGCAATTCAATACATGTCGCGTCGACGGATCGGGGCTTTGATAACGATTCAGATGGATACCGGCTTAGATGATTATATCGAAACGGGGATTAAACTGGACGCCAAAGTGACCGGCGCGTTACTGATTAATATTTTTATTCCCAACACACCGCTTCATGACGGTGCGGTAATTATTAAAAATCATCGAATTGCGGTTGCGGCTGCTTATTTACCATTATCCCATAGTGATCTGATACCTAAGGAATTAGGGACTCGTCACCGGGCTGCGGTCGGGATTTCTGAAGTGACCGACGCTCTAACCGTGGTCGTGTCTGAAGAGACCGGTGCCGTTTCGATCACCAAAGACGGTGAATTGTTGCACGGCTTAAGTCGTAAGGATTATTTAAAGTAGTTGCGTCAAGAGCTCTTAAAGCCCGGTAAATTAGGGAAGGGGCCGCATCATGAATAAGTTCTTAAAAAGTAAATGGTTCTATCGTTTATTAGCACTCGTTCTCGCCATTTTATTATTTATGTACGTTAACCAGTCCCGTTTAATGCCGTCTAATAATCATAATCCAATTCTCACGTGACCCAGCGACTGAGCTTGGCTAAACGAGCTCGGATTTCGGTTCCGCTACAGTTGAACGTTAACAATCATAAATATTTCGTTACGGGTTATCCCGAACGGGTTACCGTTCATTTAAGGGGGCCGTCAGCATTAGTTACTACTTCGATGAACACCCAGAATTTTAAAGTATACGCTAATTTAAATGGACTATTGCTAATAAGTATCACGTTACTAAACTAAATCCGTTAAGGCATCCGGAGCCGCTGGTTCGGTCCGCCGGATTCATAAGGTTATCGCGCTGGTCACCTTTAATAAAGCTGCTAAACATACGGTTTATGCTAAAGCGGCTTTAGAAGCCCTGGATAAAAAGGGCCGATTCGTTGACGTAATTTTGACCCCGTCCACGACCACTGTAAAGCTGCCCGTAGAAAAGGATAATAATTGACATCTTTACCTGGTCAAGATAGGATAAACTTTGTGAAAGTTTAGAAATATTACAAAAATTAGAATTAAAATTAAATTAAACTTATAAAAATTCGTGAGATGAAGGTGTTTATTAATGTGTGGAATTGTTGGTGTTACCGGAAATAAAGATGCCGTTAACATTTTAGTTCACGGCTTACAGAAGTTAGAATACCGTGGCTATGATTCGGCCGGAATTTACGTTAACAGTAATAAAGGTCCGGATCATTTAGTTAAGCGGACCGGTACGATCGATAATTTAAAAAAGGCTTTAACTCCTCAGATCAAAGGAACGGCCGGTATTGGTCATACCCGTTGGGCTACCAACGGGGTGGTTAACCGTGCTAACGCTCATCCGCAGTTTTCTCAGGATAACCGTTTTTATTTAGTTCATAACGGAGTCATTGAAAATTATAAAGAATTACGAGCTAAGTATTTAAAAGGCGTTAAGTTTACTAGTCAGACCGATACCGAAGTCGTGGTTCAGTTAGTCGATCACTTCGTGGTAAAAGACGGGATGACGACCAAGGAGGCTTTCTTAAAGACCCTGTCGTTAGTTGGCCAGGGCTCAGGATATGCATTCCTGTTAATGGATCGTGAAGATCCGAATACCTTATATTTAGCTAAGAATAAGAATCCGCTGTTGATCGGAGTCGGTAAAGACTGTAATGTGGTCTGCTCTGATTCGTTAGCCATGTTAAACGTCACCCATGATTTCCTAGAACTGCATGATGGTGAAATGGTGGTCGTTAAGCCTCATTCGATTCATATCCAGGATAAGAACGGTAATCCGGTTCATCGTAAGCCGTTCCATATTAATATGGATGATAAGGATACCGGCAAAGGACCTTATCCTTATTACATGCTTAAAGAAGTTAACGAACAGCCTAATATTATGCGGAAGTTAACTACTAAATATCTGGATGCTAAAGGTAAACCGAAGATTGACCGTAAGCTTATTGATAAGATGAATCAGGCTGATCGTTTATATATTGTGGGGGCCGGAACTAGTTATCATGCCGGTTTAGTTGGTAAGAACCTTTTTGAGAAGTTAGTTCACGTTCCAACTGAAGTTCATGTATCGTCTGAATTTGCGTATGCCGATCCAATTTTATCGAAGCATCCGTTCTTCATTTTCTTGACCCAGAGTGGTGAAACCGCTGACAGTCGGGTGGTTCTATCGAACGTTAATAAGATGCATTATCCAAGCTTGACGATTACTAACGTTGCTCATTCCACGTTATCCCGTGAAGCTGATTATACGTTGTTACTGCATGCCGGTCCTGAAGTTTCCGTGGCTTCGACTAAGGCTTATACTTCCCAAATTGCGGTTGAAGCCATTTTAGCGAAAGCTCTAGGTGAATTAAAGGGCCGTCAAGTAGCAATCAACTTTAACCTTCGTCACCAGTTAAGCTTGGTAGCTACCGGGATGCAGTCGATTATCGATCAGCATGCTAAAATTAACCAAATGGCTAAGAAATACTTTGTTAAGTCTTATAATGCGTTCTACATCGGTCGTGGAATTGATTATTACGTTGCTTTAGAAGCAGCTTTAAAGTTAAAAGAAATTTCTTATATTCAAGCTGAAGGCTTTGCTTCTGGTGAATTAAAGCATGGTACGATTGCTTTGATCGAAAAGAATACGCCGGTCATTGGGATTATTACCCAGAAGAAGACCGCCGCTTTAAGCCGAAGTAATTTAGAAGAGACCGCTTCTCGGGGTGCCAAGACCTTTACTATCGTTAGAAAATCATTAGCTAAGCCGGGTGATTCGTTTATTTTACCAGATGTAAATGAAATGCTGACGCCGTTATTAAGCGTTATTCCGGCTCAATTATTGGCTTATTACACCAGTTTAAATAAAGGCTTGAACGTTGATCAGCCACGTAACCTTGCTAAGAGTGTTACGGTTGAATAAATAAATAATAATTCTAAAAATGGCCTGAATAATTTTAGGTCATTTTTGTTACCATATTATCGGTCATTCGACGTCGTCGTGACGCTACATGGAAGAAGTATAAGTATCAGCAGAATCAATTAAATGCGGATCGCCGCGGGGTTAAAAACCGGATTCCGTATTATATTTATAATGAGAAGGATCAATCTTAAGTATGAAAAAAAATGTTAAACTCTGGATCTTTTGTGTATTAATGACTTTTCTTATGATCGGCAGTTGGTGTTTTGGGGATGTTGCACAAGCTAATGTCCAGCAAGATTTTATTAATAAATTTTCACCTGACGTGATTAATGTTGCTCATAAATACAACTTGTATCCATCCGTTATGATGGCTCAGGCTGCTTTAGAAAGTGCTTTTGGTCAGAGTTCATTATCCCAGCAAGCTCATAATTATTTTGGTATTAAAGGTTCGTATAATGGTCAATCCATAACGGTACCAACTATGGAATATAATCAGAATAATCAGCCTTATTATGTTGATAGTGAATTTAAAAAATATCCTAATGCTGAAGCATCGATTGAAGATAATGCGCAGTTAATTCGGAATGGCGTTTATAGTGATCCCGCTATTTATAGCGGTGCGTGGCGTGAAAACGCTTCGGACGGTGTTAGTGCTGCTAACGCACTGGGAAGTAAATACGCAACGGATCCTAATTATGCTTCAAAATTAGTAAACGTTATTCAGGAGTATAATTTAAATTCATTATTGGATAACACTTGGAAACGGCTTCATATTGAAAAATTGAAAAAAGTTAAGAAAGTTAATCAAATTAAGCAATATCGTGAATATAATATCTATGATCATTTAAGTCAGATGGATTTAGATAATTGGAAAAGATTGAGGATTAAAGCAAATCATTGGGTCTATACGGATTTAATGGGAACTAAGTATGGCCATCGATATTATCGAATTCGTTTTAGTCCATCTCAAAAGCATATGTATTGGGTTCGTGCTGATGTTTTGAAATATGCTAAGCCGATATATTATTATCATCCTTATCAAATTGCTACTCATGAGATGTGTATCACGTTAAAACATTAATGAATTAAATCCAAATTATAAATCATGCTTCGGACCCTGATTACCATAATCGAAATTATTCCTGGTCGAGAATTAAACCTAAGCGAAACCAAGTTAAGGTTGATCGTTTAGCTGTTGATACTCAGAATGGCGATAGTTTCTGGTATCGGATCAAGAATCATCACCATACCTATTGGACAAACGAGTCAGCATTCAAATAATCTTTAACGGCAAAATGAGATTTGATATAATAAATTAGTAAAATTCTGATTTATCGAATTAGGAAGTAATCGAATGGCTAATTATAAAATTAAAGTCCAAGACGTAACTAAAGAGTATAACCTCTTTAAGACCCAGTCTGACAAATTAAAATCATTTTTTGCTTTATCAAAGAATATTCCTAAATTTTGGGCGTTAATGGGAATTTCGTTTGAAGTTAAATCGGGTGAGACTTTAGGTATCATCGGGGTTAACGGTTCTGGTAAATCAACGATTTCGAGTATTATCTCCGGAATTATTCCCCAGACTACCGGTTACGTTGACGTCCGCGGTGATACTTCAATCGTTGCCATTGGCGCCGGATTAAAGAAGAATTTGACCGGACGTGAAAACATTCGTTTGAAATCATTAATGCAGGGCTTAACCAATAAACAGATTGATGACATGATGGATGATATCGTTGATTTTGCTGATATCGGTGATTTTGTTGATCAGCCGGTTAAGAGTTATTCCACCGGGATGCGTTCCCGATTAGGCTTTTCGATTGCCGTTCACGTTAATCCAGATATTTTGATTATTGATGAAGCATTATCCGTTGGTGATGATACTTTTTATCAAAAATGTTTGGATTATATTAAGAAATTTAAGACTGAAAATAAAACCATTATTTTCGTTAGTCATAATTTGCACCAAATTCGGCTCCTTTGTGATAAAGTGGCTTGGATTAATTATGGCGTTTTAAAGGATATTGGACCGACTAAACGGGTTACCGATGAGTATCAACGTTTTACAAAATGGTTTAAATCGCTTTCTCGTAAGGATAAAAAGAAATTCCAGTATAATAAGCGACAAATCCGTGAAAATTTTGATATAAATGCTTATCAACGTCAAATTGCAAAGCAGACTAAACAGAAACACCCGAAAGAACACCGAATTCGAGCAAAAGTTCGAAAGTTATTCTACGGTTCGGTAATTAGTGAAAAAATGCCATTATCAAGTCGAATTCTGTCGGTCTTATTAATGATTTTGATTTTGCTTTTCTGTTTTGTTAATTTATCCGGATATAGCTTTAGTTACTTCTTAAATAATCCGACCAGCGTTAGTCATCCGTCAAAGATCTTGCGGATTCCTAATAATCAAACCCATAGTGATCGTGTTGGTCCTGGTCGAAAATAAAAGCGAGGTTAAACTATGAAGCTGATTTTTGTCATAGGCGTTATTTTGATTACCGTCCGTCGTGGGTGAATTGATCGGTGGGGTGATTTTGGGTCCCGCCGTCTTGAATCTTATTCAATTTGACGGATTCGTTAATAAAATGGCAGAGCTCGGGGTTATCTTTTTAATGTTCATAGCTGGACTGGAAAGTAATTTAAAGCTCTTAAAGCGCTATTTTACTCCGAGTATCATCGTAGCCGGTGTGGGTGTACTATTTCCCATGATCGTTTTTCCGGTCATTGGCAATCGATTGGTCTGTCCAGTGCTAAATCGTGGTTTCTAGGGGTGACGTTTGCCGCGACCTCGGTCTCCATTTCGGTGGTGGTCCTGGAAGAAATGCACCGCCTTAAGTCCAAAGAGGGGGTCACGATCCTGGGCGCGGCGGTTGCTGACGATATCATCTCGGTGGTCCTTCTGGGGATCGTAAGTACGTTGACCCATCAAAACGTAAGCGGTTCGAAGATCCAATCGTTAGGTTAACAGGGTTAAGTTCGATTACCGGAGCTTTCTTTGCGGGTTGTTTATCCCGATTTTCTTCGTCAGTATCGGTCTCAATATGACGGTTATCGGGATCGTCAATTTTAACTAAATTATTGGGTGCCGGTTTAGGTGCCTTAAGCTGTCGTTATTCTTTACGAAGTGCTTTGATTATCGGCTCCGGGATGATCTCACGAGGCGAAGTGGCTTTGATTATTGCTCAAATTGGCTATAGCCATAATTTGTTAAGTTCCGGATTGTATTCGACGATCATCAGTGCCATTATTATTACCACTATTTTAGCACCCGTGATTATGAAAAAACTTTAATAACGTTTACTGTGAACCTTTCCAAAGAATTTATGGCTGGATAAACGTTTATGTTTATTATGGTCAGGTGACAATTTTTTCTTGTTCTGGGCTTGAGCTTCAGCATTGTTAATATTGCTAACTTGCTTAGTGTGAATTGAATGATAGATCTTTCGCTGAACTAAGTATTGATCGTGCTGCATGGTAATGAACAACGGTGATGATTCTTCAACCACGTTACTAAATTGCAAACCGTACCATGAAATAGGGGATGCAGTAATGTTTTGCAAGAAGATTCGTCCACTGATCAGCTGTTTATCTAGTTCACTGACTTCGGTGTTAATTGCTAGATCAGAAGGTCGTTCGTTAATGATAACGAACTTAAAGTCGCCGACTTTTCGACCTTTAATGGTGGAGTATTTTTGGACTTGTTTATCTAGGACCCCTTGTTCAATCAGATGATGAACGATTTGGTGTAAGTAAACGCTGATGCTTTGTGACTTTCTAAAGCCTAAGTATAGTTGAACGTCCACGATATTTTTAGTGTTTAATAGATCAGCAGTGTAGTTGCTTTCGTAGGGTACGTTGGTTTCGTTAACGGTAACGAACCAGTAGACTTTCGCTCGCTTAGGTTCTTTGTCTAGGATTGAATACATGGTGCTTCGTTTGATTTGATAATGATCTTTAATGTTGGTCATATAGACCAGATTAGACGTGTATAACGGAATACTGGTGTCCTTACTAAGGGCCTGTAGCTGATTACGGTAGTCTAGTAACGAAACGTATTCACTTTCGTTTTCGTAGTGGTCACGGCGTTTATTACCGAAGTACCAGATGATCATAACGTATAAGATCAACATCATGATGATAAAGGTAATGTAACCACCGTGAACGAATTTAATTAAACTAGCCATTAAGAAGACGGCTTCAATGATGCCAAAGAAACAGGCGATTCAAAAGGCAAAGATTCGTTTCATTTTACCTGACAGGAATTCAAATAGCAAAACGGTGGTCATTAGCATGGTGATGGTAATGGATAATCCGTAAGCGGCTTCCATGTGCTGGGAACTCTTGAAGAACCAGACTACGAATAGGGTAACGATACATAGAATCCAGTTGACGGTCGAAATATAGATTTGACGTCGGACGTTACTGGGGTGTTTAACGATAATTCGCGGCAGGAATTTAAGACCGATGGCTTCGTCAACTAAAGTATAAGATCCAGTAATTAAAGCCTGAGAAGCGATAATGGCGGCTAAAGCTGCGATTATAATCGCGAACGGCCGGGCCATTCCCGGTAGCATTTCATAAAACGGGTTAATATCTTTAATGCCACGATAGGCAGCACTACCTTCATGAGTAATCATCCAAGCACCTTGGCCTAAATAGTTTAAGGTTAAGGCGGCATAAACGAATGGCCACGTCATGTAAATATTCTTTTTACCGACGTGTCCCATATCGGAATATAGAGCTTCAGCACCGGTAGTAGCTAGAAAAATACTGCCTAAGATAAAGATCCCGGCTTTATTTTCTGGACTAAATAAAACTCTGAAAGCGTAAACCGGTGAAAAGGCCTTTAGGATTGCGGGATATTTAGTTAGGTTCAAGATTCCCATGACGGCAAGGAATAAGAACCAGATTAGCATGACCGGTCCGAATGATTTTCCGATCACGCCGGTTCCAAACCGCTGGATTAAGAACAAGGCTAACAGGATACACGTAGTGATGATCAAGACGTGCCATTGTGAATTACTAAACGTAAATCCCATCAAATGCTGACCTTTTAAGCCTTCAACGGCTGAAGTTACGGTAACGGCCGGGGTTAAGGTTCCATCGGCTAATAGAGCGGCGCCACCGATTAAAGCTGGCCAGACTAACCATTTAGCGTTTTTCTTGACTAGAGCGTAAAGGGCGAAAATGCCACCTTCTTTGTTGTTATCGGCTTTCATAGTGATGCAGACGTACTTAATGGTGGTAATAATCATTAAAGTCCAGAAGACTAATGAAATACTACCGATTACGAAATTAGGTGAAGTTAGATTAATACTGCCCTGATTACCGATGATGGAATTCATCACGTAAAGAGGGGACGTTCCGATATCACCATAAACGATCCCTAGGGTAATGATCATACCAGCTAGGGTCGCATGTTCAAATCTAGCTTTCATAATAAATCCTCCAAACGAGCTTAACTCTAATTTGAATCGTTAAATTTCATGTAAATAATCGGTAATTGATATATCCTATTTTACTCTAAATGTGAAGCTAAGTTAAACATTTGATGTTATGATATTATCGAGAATTTCAAATTGATCGAATTGCTTTCTTTAAAAAGCATATCTGGTGTCATTTTATAATTCGACTTCTAAAGTTAATCGACGAATTAGGAGCCAAATCTGGCATCAGCGTCCCGTCGTAATGAAAATAGCTTGGCGAAAATGTAACGATCAAGCTTTTAGCTGAGATACGTATTTTATTAATATGTAACATTTGTAATAACCCGCTCGGGACTCGAACCCGAAGCTTCAGCCTGAGAAGCTGACGTCTTAAACCACTTTGACCAGCGGGCTATAATTCATTTATATATTTTATTAGATGAACTTTAAGATGTCAATTAATCAATTTTCAATATTTTTTTAAAAATTAGTTGACAAATTATGAACACCGTGTAATATAATAATTGTTGTCCGGTTGCGACAGCGTATTAATAATAATTATTGGGTGATAGCCAAATTGGTAAGGCATAGGACCCTGGATCCTAGATGTGCTGGTTCGAGCCCAGCTCACCCAATAACATAATGAAGAGCGTCGTTTTTACGGCGCTTTTATTTTTACATCATTTAAAAATTGGGGATCGTTTTTCTATTTTTTTGTTAACTGACTATAATAATAGTGTAGATTATTTTTGTGATATGAGAGAGGAATTTTTGATGGGATATCAGCTGCCAACCAAATCGAAATTAGAATTCGTTTCGTTAAAAATTAGTAATCTTAATCAAATGGTGGATTTTTACACTAAAGTAATCGGTTTATCATTAATCAAACGAACTGAGCGGGAAGCTTACTTAGGGATTCCGTCTAAGAAAAAGATCTTTATTAGCTTGCGCAAATTAGATAATCCATCTAAGGACAAAAACGTTGCTAATATGAAATCATTCTCATTAATTTTGCCGGATCAGGACAGCTTTAAAAAGAGCTTAGTTCATATTGATAATCTAGGCATTAAAGTAGCCGGAGTCGAGAGCAATGAATATTTTGACACCTTTCATTTAACAGATCCGGAAGGCAATCGCGTTTCTTTATATATTGAGAAATTCGATACCATAAAACCGATATGACCCAAGTTAATTGGTTAGAGCTCCCGTTTCATTCGGAAAGTCTGAATCATTATCTTGGTGATTTTAAAGCTAAGAGTGAAAAATTACCCACCACGACAAGATTTGGTTGGATTGATATTAGGTCTAGATGTTCAAGTTGATAGTAAAACCAACCGGGCCGTTTTAATGACTAGTCATGATCATCGCCGGCAATTCGTTTTGCGCCAAAGTGACGGCTTGGATCCGCGTAACACTAGGACCCTAGGGCTGGACTATTTTGACATGAAGATGTTTAACGCTACTGAAATGAGTCAATTAGCTAAACATTTTGCTCAAGATAAAGTCGATTGTCAGTATAGCCGACCGAATAACTTTATCTTTGTATCGGACCCCGATCAAATCAATATAACGTTCTCGTTGTTATAATAATCACATAATTTAGGTGAAAGACGATTAACGCCATGAAAAAAATGGTTAATAAAGGAATCGTTCCCGGAATTTCGTACGCTATTATCGATCATCACCAGATCATATCGAATATAATCGGTGATCGGGAATGGATTCCTTCCCGAAAGCCGTTATTAGATAATCAGATTTATGATTTAGCCTCGCTCACGAAAGTAGTGGGGACGGTACCGGTTATTTTGCAGCTGGCTCAGGATCATAAACTGAAGATTAGCGATTCAATCTCTAAATATCTGCCAGAGTGGAAATATCCGCAGGTTACGATCCGTCATCTTTTAACCCATACTTCAGGGATTTCCGGTTGGATTCCGCATCGAAACCAGTTACCACCTAAAAAGATGCTTACCGCCTTTTTAAATCTGCATATTAATCGGAATTTTGATCGCAAAATGGTTTATAGTGATACTAACTTTATCTTCTTAGGCTTAATTGCCAAACGAATCACGGGGGAACCGATTCATCGTTTGATCACTCAGAGGGTTTTAAAGCCGCTAAAGATGAGTAGCAGCGGTTTTAATCCCGTTGATAAACAACGATGCGTTCCAACCGAAGTTATGAAGGGCCATCTATTGAAGGGTGTTCCTGATGATCCCAAAGCGCAGATTTTAGGACCCGATTGTGGATCAGCGGGATTATTTAGTACCGTCGGTGACCTTATAAAGTATTGTCAAGCCATTTTGTATCCTCAAACCGACCCTTCCGTTTTAACGCCGCGGATGACGAACGAATTATTTCACGACCATACTTATAAGAAATCATTAGGCCGTTCTTATGGATGGGCGGTTCGCCACCAGCCTCATTTTTATATTTATCAATCCGGGTATACCGGAACCGGAATTGCGATTCAGCCCCAACGGCATCGAGCCTTTATCTTTTTATCTAATCGGATTCATCCGAAGCGGCCTAATATTCCGTTCTTAAGTTATCGAAAACACGTGGTTAATACTTTTATTAATGAAAAATAATTTATCGCAATTAAAATGCAATCCTTTATAATTATTAAAGGATAATTAACGTTATTAAGGAGTGGAATCGTTAAAAATGAATGAAGAAAAGAAAGAATTTCGTGCGATTATTGATCAGCTACAGTCGGCGGTTGATCGTTACGATGAATTAAACGAATTGATCAGTGATCCGCAGATTATTAAAGATACCCAAAAATTTACCAAATTATCTAAAGAAGACGGTGAATTACGGGGCTTGGTGGTTGAATTTAATCACTATAAGAAACTGACCAAGGCGATCACCGGCGATAAACAGATGCTGGGTGAAAATCTGGGTCAGGAAATGGAAGACATGACCAAGGACGAGATTGCTAGTTTAACCCAGAAGCGCGCTAAGTCGATTCATAAATTAAAGCTAATGTTGATTCCAAAGGATCCTAATGATAATAAGAACATTATTATGGAAATCCACGCCGCCGCCGGTGGTGACGAAGGTGGCTTATTCGCCGCCGATCTGTTTAATATGTATACCCGTTACGCCGAAAGCCAGGGCTGGAAAGTCCAGGTCATCGATAAACACGAAAACGACGTCGGCGGCTTTAACGAAATCGTTTTAATGATTACCGGGAAGAACGTTTATTCTAAATTAAAGTTTGAAAACGGTGCTCACCGGGTTCAGCGAATTCCAAAGACCGAATCTTCCGGTCGAATTCAGACGTCGACCGCGACCGTGGGTGTAATGCCTGAAGAGCCCAACCTTAAGATTAAGATCAATCCGAAAGATATTCGAACTGATGTTTTCCGTGCTTCCGGTGCCGGTGGTCAGCACGTTAACAAGACCCAGTCCGCCGTTCGGATGACTTATTTACCGGCTAACATCGTGGTTTCGATTCAGGATCAGCGTTCCCAGCAGCAGAACCGAATTAAAGCGATGGAAGTCTTAAAATCCCGGGTTTATCATTATTATCAAGAAAAAGAAAACAAGAAATACGATGAAGCCCGTAAATCAGCCGTGGGTTCCGGTGCTCGAGCTGAACGGATTCGGACTTATAATTATCCGCAGAATCGGGTTACCGATCACCGAATCAATTTAACGATTAATAAATTGGATAAGGTTATGAATGGTGATCTGGAAGGAATTATTGATGCGTTAATTCTGTCTGATCAAGCTAAGAAGTTGGAAAAGTTGACTAAGTAATGCCTTCTTATTTTCAAGCTATTAAGGGAGCTAAAGCAAATATACGACATCATTCTTTAGATCCATATGTGGCTGTATATTTGATGCAGCGTCGGTTTAATTGGAACAATACCCAATTATTAATGAACTATCCGGTTCGGATGCCTGAAGCTCGTTTTCGTCAGTATTGTCGTGATATTAAACAGTACATAGATGGTGAATCGCCCCAGTACATAATTGGGACGGCTTCGTTTTATGGCTATAATTTTCGAGTGAATCATCACGTTTTGATACCGCGTCCCGAAACGGAAGGCTTAGTTGACTGGGTACTTCATGATTACTCTGAGCGTTCTTTGCGAGTTGTCGATATCGGAACCGGAAGCGGGGCGATCGCGATCGCTTTAAAATTACAGCGACCGGCCTGGCAGGTTACCGCAACTGATATATCAAATTCTGCATTAAAAGTAGCTCAGCAGAATGCTAAGATCATCACGTTAAGATTAATTTCCAGCATTCTGACTTGTTTCAAGGCCTTAAGGCCCATGCCTTTGATGTAATCATTTCGAACCCACCTTACGTTTCCAAGACTGAAATTCCTGACATGGGACCGGACGTGATCCGAAATGAGCCTCACGTGGCATTGTTTGCAAGCCACCACGGGATGGCGGCTTATCAGAGAATTTCCCATCATTTTCAGCATTATTTAAAGCCGTTCGGGTCTATGTATTTAGAAATTGGTTTTCGAGAAGAGAATCGGATTGTTAAGCTTTTTAATTAGAATGAAAATCGATTTATCAGATCATATTACTATATTTTTTTAGTCGTGATATAATTAAACCCGATAAGAGGTGACTACTTTGATGGACTGCTGTAATTAGCAGCCTTTTTTGTTAAATTCGTTTTTGGCTTGAATTAATGGCTATGGTAGCGTTTTTATAAAGCGCTGCCTGAGCTATAAATCATTACATTTATTGAATATATGGTGTATATTAATAATCAGGCCAAACGAAAAGAGGTGACATTTTTGGTCTTTGGGAGATCCAATTTCCACCTTTAAGTTCCTTGGATTAACCTTCAACGTTGGAAACATAGTAGCCGGTACTTTAGCGGCTGTGATCGTTTTCTTCGACGGTTACGCTTTATCGCGTAATCTTCAAGTTAAGCCGACCACGATTAAACAAAACGTTTTTGAATGGATGGCTAACTTTACCAACGGTATGGTTAAAGGAACTATGAATGGAGACGATGCACCTAAGTTTAATTTATATGCATTTACTCTGTTCTTCTTTATTTTCGTTGCCAATCAGTTGGGGATGCTCTTGCAAGTTAAGTTGCCGAATGGTGTAACTTACGTTAAGAGTCCAACTTCTGATCCAGTCGTTACTCTGACGTTAGCGTTAATGTCGTTAATGCTGGCTCACTTCGCTGGAATCATGAAATTTGGCTTCAAGAAGTACTTTAGTAATACGTACTTTAAACCATTTAAAGTTTGGTTGCCAATCAGTGTCTTTGGTGAATTTACTAATTTCTTAACTTTAGGCCTACGATTATTCGGTAATATCTTTGCCGGTGAATTGTTACTTAAGGTTATTGGTAACTTTGCCTTTTCACACGGGGCTTTGACTTTGATTGCCGGTGCTCCGTTAGGAATTATCTGGCAAGGGTTCTCGGTCTTTATCGGTAGTATTCAGGCCTTCGTCTTTGTAATTTTGT
This sequence comes from Acetilactobacillus jinshanensis, assembly GCA_043289735.1. Classification (GTDB taxonomy): domain Bacteria; phylum Bacillota; class Bacilli; order Lactobacillales; family Lactobacillaceae; genus Acetilactobacillus; species Acetilactobacillus jinshanensis_A. The sequence continues at coordinate 952,775 of CP171343.1, read as the reverse complement.
CATCTGTCTATATTTCTCAGAAGTTATCGGATTAATTTGGTAACGTTAGAAATAGATAATTAATAACCCAGAATTTTTAATAAGGAGGACTTATATCATGGGTGCAATTGCTGCTGGAATTGCCATGGCCGGTGCCGCTATCGGTGGTGGTGTCGGTGATGGTATCGTCATCTCTAAAATGTTAGAAGGTATGGCTCGTCAGCCAGAATTATCAGGTCAATTACGTACCAACATGTTCATTGGTGTTGGCCTAGTTGAAGCTATGCCAATCATTGCATTCGTTGTTGCATTACTTGTAATGAACAAGTAATTCGTTTCTTTCAACAAGTCTTTAAAAAAGGAGGTGTCAATAGATGCTTTCACATTTGTTATTTGGCTTACCGGTAGGCTCAAGTGAAAGCTTGTACCTAGGTGATATGATTTACTACATTGTTTTATTCCTAATTCTAATGTGGTTAATCAAGCTAGTTGCTTGGAAGCCGTTGTATAAGGTCTTAAAGCAACGTGGTGAACACATTACTAACAACATTAACGCCGCTGAAGAGTCTAACAAGAAGGCTAAACAATTAGCTGACCAGCGTCAGGCTGCTTTAGATAAATCTCATGATGATGCTGCCGGTATCATTAGCGATGCTAAGGATAACGGTCAACACCAGCGTGAACGAATCATCAATACCGCTAATTCCGATGCTCAGACGTTAAAGAAGAATGCTCAGAAGAGTATTGAGCAGCAGCGTCAAGATGTTTTAGCCGGTACCAAAAATGATGTGGCTGATTTGTCTATTGAAATAGCTTCTAAGATTATTCAGAAAGAATTAAAGCCCGAAGATCAAAAGGCTTTGATTAATTCCTACATCGAAGGGTTGGGGAAACGCAATGCTAGATAAAATAACATTTGCTAAGCGTTATTCGAAAGCGCTTTTTGAATTATTAAAATCCAACCACGAGTTAGATTCTGGATATAAGGAATTGACTCAGGTTAGAGATGTTCTAAAGTCAACACCTCAATTATTGGCTGCGTTGAATAGCGTTAGTTTCCCGGAAGCTGACAAAGAAAAATTAGTCAAACCTTTGATCGATAACGTATCTTCTAAGTACGTTAAGAACTTGATTAAAGTCGTCTTCGAATGCGGTCGAATGAATAACATGATCGCGTTGATCAATCAGTTCGAACGTTTATATGATAAAGATCATAAGATCGTTCATGCTGATTTGATCACAGCCGTTAAGGTTAGTGATCAGCAGATTGCCGCTTTAAAGAACGCCTTTGCGAAACGAACCGGCGCTAATCAAGTGATCTTTAACTGTAAAGTCGATCAAGGAATTATCGGTGGCGTAATTATTAAGTCATCTAACGTTATTATTGACGGAAGCGTTAAGTCTCGAATCAATCGAGTTCGTCAGCTTCTGTTAAATTGATTAACAGCATTTTTTAAGAGGTGAAAACGTTTATGAGCATGAAGCCTGAAGAAATTAGTGGTTTAATTAAAAAACAACTATCAGGTTATAAAAATAAGCTCTCCGTGGAAGAAACGGGTGTCGTTACCTACGTTGGTGATGGTGTTGCTCGTGCCCACGGCTTAGATAACGCCGTAGCCGGTGAATTGGTTAAGTTCCAAAACGGTGTTTACGGAATGGTATTGAACCTAGAAAGTAACAACGTTGGTATCGTTGTTCTAGGTGACTTTACTCATATTCGTGAAGGATACACCGTTAAACGAACTGGCAAAGTCATGAGCGTTCCAGTTGGGAAAGCTTTGATTGGCCGTGTCGTTAATTCGTTAGGACATCCAATTGACGGTAAAGGTAAGATTAATACTGATAAAACTCGACCGATCGAAATGAAGGCCCCGGGTATTATGGCCCGTGGAGCCGTTGATCAGCCGTTACAAACCGGAATTAAAGCCATTGATTCATTAATTCCGATTGGCCGAGGCCAACGTGAATTAATCATTGGTGACCGTAAGACTGGTAAGACGTCCATTGCTTTGGATACGATCTTGAACCAGAAGAACCAGAACGTAATCTGTATTTACGTTGCTATTGGTCAAAAAGATTCAACCGTTCGTTCTTGTGTTAACACTTTAGAAAAGTACGGTGCTATGGATTACACGATTGTAATGTCAGCCGGTCCGTCTGAACCAGCTCCGTTACTTTATATTGCTCCATATGCCGGTGCTTCGATGGGTGAAGAATTTATGAACCATGGCAAAGACGTTTTGATTATTTATGATGATTTAACTAAGCAAGCTAATGCTTACCGTGAATTATCATTAATTCTTCGTCGTCCACCTGGCCGTGAAGCTTATCCTGGTGATATTTTCTATACCCATTCTCGTTTGTTAGAACGTGCCGCTAAGTTAAACGATAAGTTAGGCGGCGGTTCAATGACCGCTTTACCGATCGTTGAAACCCAGGCCGGAGATATTTCGGCATACATTCCAACCAACGTTATTTCCATTACCGATGGACAAATCTTCTTAGATTCTAATTCATTCTATGAAGGTGTTCGTCCAGCCGTTGATGCTGGTGCTTCGGTATCACGAGTTGGTGGTAATGCCCAAATTAAAGCTATGAAGCAGGTTGCCGGTACTTTACGATTAGACTTAGCTTCTTATCATGAATTAGCTGCCTTTGCGCAGTTCGGTTCTGATTTAGATGCCGCTACCCAGGCTAAGTTAGCCCGTGGTGCTCGAACCGTTGAAGTATTAAAGCAGCCACTTCATAAGCCGTTACCGGTTGAAAAGCAAGTCTTGATTTTGTATTGCTTAACCCATGGTTACTTAGATGATTATAAAGTTAGTGATATGCTAACTTACCAAGATAAGCTCTTTGATTACTTTGACAGTAATCATAAAGATCTCTTGGATCACATTGCTAAGACCGGTGAATTACCGGATGAAACCCAGTTAAACAATGCAATCAAAGATTTTGAAAAGATCTTTAAGCCTACTAATAAGAAGTCTAAGAAACAAGCTCAAAACAACTAGCTTGAAGGAAGGTGAGCAATAATGGCATCAACTAAAGATGTTAAAGAACGGATTGGTGCTACTAAGCGAACTCAGCAGATCACCACCGCGATGGAAATGGTTTCAACTGCTAAGTTGAATCGGATCAAACACCATACTAAACCGTATAATGATTATGCTTCTAAAGTTAAAGCGGTCGTTTCTCACTTAGCCCAGTCCCATTTATTAGATAAACTCAGTTCTTCAAGTGATTCCAAGTCGAAACATTCGACTGGCAAAGTTGCTTACTTGGTTATAACTTCTGATCGTGGAATGGTCGGCAGTTATAACAGTAACGTGATTCGGGGTACTAACGCTTTTATTCAAAAACATACCCCGAACAGTAGTGATTATTTAATCATTGCCGTTGGTGGAAATGGTGCTGATTTTTATAAGAAACGCGGTGTTAACGTTGCTTATGAAAACCTAGACGTTTCGGATATTCCTACGTATTCTGACGTTAAGGGAATTATCAGTACGATTCATACCATGTATAAGAATCACATCTTTAGTAAGCTTTACGTATGCTATGATCATTTTGTAAATCAAATGGTGTCTAAATTCCGAGCTGAACAAATGCTGCCAATGGACAGTAAGGCATTTGCAGAAGGTAAGAGTAAGAATCTAAAGTCATCAGAATCTCCAAGAATTACACCGGAATACGAAATTGAACCTGATGAATCAACGATTGCTAAGGTCGTAATTCCTCAGTACGTTGAAAGTTTGATTTTCGGTGCGATTTTAGATGGTAAAACTTCTGAACACGCTTCAGGTTCTAACGCGATGCGCTCTGCTTCTAATAATGCCGATGATTTGGTTTCCAAGTTACAGTTGGCATATAACCGAGCTCGTCAGGCTGCTATCACTACCGAATTGACTGAAATCGTCGGTGGTCAAGAAGCCTTAAAGCACTAATTAGGAGGAATTAACGTAATGAACACTGGTAAAGTTACACAAATTATTGGACCAGTTGTCGACGCTGAATTCCCTGAATCTAAAGTACCTGATATTAACGATGCCCTTAAGATTGTTCGTAAGGGTCAAGATGATTTAGTCGTTGAAGTTATGCTGGAATTAGGTAATGGATCAGTACGATGCATTGCCATGGACGGAACCAATGGTTTACGTCGTGGCATGAAAGTCATTGATACGGAATCTTCCATTTCCGTTCCAGTTGGTACCGATACTTTAGGTCGAGTCTTTAACGTTTTAGGTCAGCCGATTGATGGTGGACCTAAGTTTGGTCCTGATGCTAAGCGTTGGCCAATTCATCGTCACGCACCAGCTTATGATGAGTTAACTACTTCCACCCAAGTTCTAGAAACCGGTATTAAAGTTATCGATTTATTAGAACCATACGTTCGTGGTGGTAAAGTTGGCTTGTTCGGTGGTGCCGGTGTTGGTAAAACCACCATTATTGAAGAATTAATTCATAACATTGCCCAAGGCCATAACGGTATTTCAGTCTTCACCGGCGTTGGTGAACGTGTTCGTGAAGGTAATGAAATGTACTTCGGAATGAAGAAGTCCGGAGTCTTAAAGAAGACCGCCATGGTCTATGGCCAAATGAACGAGCCGCCTGGTGCACGTATGCGAGTTGCACTAACGGGATTAACCATTGCCGAATACTTCCGTGATGCGATGGGTAAAGATGTTCTATTATTTATTGATAATATCTTCAGATTTACTCAAGCCGGAATGGAAGTTTCAGCATTGTTAGGCCGAATTCCATCTGCCGTTGGTTATCAACCAACGTTAGCTACTGAAATGGGTCAGTTACAAGAACGAATCACTTCGACCAAGAAGGGTGCTATTACATCCATTCAAGCCGTATACGTTCCTGCCGATGATTATACCGACCCAGCACCAGCTACTACTTTTGCCCACTTGGATGCCACGACTAACTTAACCCGTTCGTTAGTTCAGGAAGGTATTTATCCAGCCGTTGATCCGTTAGCATCAACGTCATCGGCTATGAGTCCGGAAGTCATTGGTAAAGAACATTATGAAGTTGCCAACGAAGTTAAGCACGTCTTACAGCGTTATCATGAATTACAAGATATCATTTCCATTTTAGGAATGGATGAATTATCTGATGATGAAAAGAAGACTGTTAACCGAGCTCGTCGAATTCAGTTCTTCCTGTCGCAACCGTTCTACGTTGCTACTCAGTTTACTGGCTTACAGGGCCGTTACGTTCCGGTTAAGGAAACCGTTAAGGATTGTAAAGCAATCTTAGAAGGTAAATATGATAAGATCCCTGAAGATTGCTTCCGTAACTGTGGTTCGATCAAGGACGTAGTCGCCAAATATCATAAATTACAGCAAAGCAAATAAGGAGGGGTTCTAAATGGCTGATAAATCAGTATTGACCATTAGTATCGTTACTCCTGACGGTGAAGCATATAATCAAAATAACGTCAAGATGGTCGTTCTTAATACCAAGAGCGGTCAGATGGGCATTATGCCGAACCATGCTCCTGTAATTGCTTCGCTTGAAGTTGATGAAGTGAAGGTCGAGTACGGAATCATGAAGATAAAGTTGCCGTTAACGGTGGTTTTATTGAATTTTCGAATAACGTTGCTACGATCGTCGCTAACAGTGCCGAGAAGCAAAGCGATATTGATGTAGAACGTGCTCAGCGAGCTCAGAAGCGTGCTCAAGCCGCAATTAAAAAAGCAAAAGCGGATCAAAACAAGCAATCGATGAAGGTTGAAGAACTTGCTTTACGGCGGGCGATCAACCGAATTCACGTTGCTAAACATTAATTTGATCCGTTAAGATAGTTAATTTTAAGCTTTGTAAGGGTGATTATCCTTTACAAAGCTTATTTTGTTTTTATGAAAAATGCAAATCGTTGGGATTAGTTCATTGGTTACCATTATTAGTCATCTATTTTTTGTAAGCGTAGCTTTTTGGGCAATTGAAAACACTCATATTGAGACGTATTTACACATGCCCATGATGCCAGGCAAGGTTTTAATCGTTATGACGTCTGTGCTATTAGGGTTTACCAGTAGTGAATTCTTCTTATCAGTTATTAATAATATTCATAATTTGATTTTTATGTTTAAATGACGCCGTTAATGTTTGATTCTTAGTTACTTACAGATGTTATGTTATAATTATTAATTGGAATTATAGATTTTAACAATCTATATAAATTAATTTAAGAAATTAAAAATTATAAATAAAATGCAGGAGGAACTGTCCGAATGGCAAAGGATATTGGAATCGATTTAGGAACTGCTAACGTTCTTATTTATGTTGTTGGAAAAGGAATTGTCTTAAATGAACCGTCCGTGGTCGCTGTTAATACTCGTACGGGCCGAGTACTAGCCGTCGGTTCAGAAGCTTATCGGATGGTTGGTCGAACTCCTAATAATATTAAAGCCATCAGACCGCTTAAGAACGGTGTGATTTCTGATTTTGACGCTACTGAAAAGATGTTATCTTATTTTATCGATAAATTAGACGTTAAGGGCTTTATTTCGAAGCCGCGAACCATGATTTGTGCACCGACGAACATTACTAATATTGAAAGAAAAGCCATTGTTCAGGCTGCTGAAAAATCCGGTGGCGGTCAGGTTTATTTGGAAGAAGAGCCTAAAGTTGCTGCTATCGGTGCCGGGATGAACATTTTTCAGCCCCGAGGCAACATGGTCATCGATATGGGTGGCGGAACCAGTGATATTGCGGTCCTGTCGTTAGGTGATATCGTTGAGAGCAATTCGATTCGGGTCGCCGGTGATAAAATGAACGCCGATATCGTTGATTACATTAAAAATAAGCATAATTTAATTGTGGGTACCCATACTGCTGAACAGATTAAGATTAAGATCGGTTCGGCAGCTAAAGTACCCGAAGAAGAAGCTAAGAAGATGACCGTTCGTGGCCGTGACGCCATTAGTAGTATGCCAAAATCCGTTACCGTTAATAGCAATGAAATTGCTGAAGCTTTGAAGAGTACCATTGATAAAATTATTGCTGCCTCTAAAGATGTATTAGAGGTTATTCCGCCTGAATTAGCTTCCGATATTGTTGATCGAGGCGTTATGCTGACCGGTGGTGGTGCTTTATTACGCGGTATTGATAAAGTTATTTCAGATGCTTTGACGGTACCGGTAATTGTATCCGAAAGCCCGTTAGAAAACGTGGCAAAGGGTGCCGGTGCTTTATTAGAGCATATGAATCATAAAAAATAAATAATTTAGAAAGCTAATTAGGTGATGAAACGTTTTTTAGAAAAATTGGTTGTTTTTTATCAAAAAGGCATTTCACCACTATTTCCACCTCACTGTCGATACTACCCCACCTGCTCTAATTACATGCTGATCGCGATTAAGAAGCACGGTTGTCTATTAGGGGTAATTATGGGTATTGCTCGGATTTTACGATGTCAGCCGTTAGTTCATGGCGGCTATGATCCGGTCCCCAATAAATTTACGATTTTTAGAAATCGAAAAGCTGAAAACGAGTACCGTCGGAAAATGCATTTAAATTAAAATTAACTGGATGAAAGGAAGGTTAATCGTGGCAAGGCGTACCAAAAGAGTTCGAGCTCGTTTGGATTCTACCAAGGATATTCATGGTCATAAAATGGCTATTTTACGAATTGGTAAAAACACGATTGGTGAAATTCAAGCAATTGATAATCATTTAGCAGCTCGTTCTGATAAAGGAAAGGTCTTTCACGTCAAGAATATTAGTGAAGGCTTGGAAGATCTGTTAAGTGAATATCATTTACATAAGAAATAAACTATTCTTGTGATTATAAATTGCTGGTATTTGCTCGAAAATTAAATGAGGGGCTAATTTATGTTTGGTAAATATATTCAAAGCTCAAATGATAATGATAATCGAATTGATTGGGGAATTATTTTTAGTATTTTAATGTTAGCCATTATAGGGATGGTTGCAATTTTTGTTGCCGTTTCCCATGATACCACGACGACCAGTGTGGCCCATGCTTTAGTTCCTCAGTTAATTTGGTACGTTATCGGTGCCGTCGCCATTGTTATCATTATGCAGTTCGATTCGGAGCAGTTATGGAAAATAACTCCCTATGCTTACTGGTTTGGGATTTTTCTATTAGCGGCGGTTCTGATTTTTTACAGTCGTTCTTATGCGATGCAGACCGGTGCTAAAAATTGGTTTCAGATTGGTCCGTTAACGTTTCAGCCGTCGGAAGTTATGAAGCCGCCGTTTATTTTGATGCTAGCTAAAGTATCGGTTGATCATAATAATAAATATCCTAAGCATACGGTTCATAGTGATTGGATCTTAATTGGTAAATTATTTCTGTGGGTCTTGCCCATTACGGTTCTTTTGAAGTTACAAAATGATTTTGGAACGATTTTAGTCTTTTACGCTATTTTAGCCGGGGTTATTATCGTTGCCGGAGTCACCTGGAAAATTATTGTGCCGACCTTTGCCGTCGTTGCTGGGTTAGGTGGCTCTGCGTTAGCATTGGTTGCTACGAGTTTTGGTAAAAATATTTTAACTCATTTAGGCTTTCAAGCTTACCAGTTTGCTCGAGTTAGTACCTGGTTAAATCCTTCTCAGAATACGTCTAATCAAGGATATCAGCTATGGCAGAGTATCAAAGCCGTCGGTTCCGGTGGCTTAACCGGAACCGGATTTAACGTTTCTCACGTTTACGTTCCGGTTCGTGAATCTGATATGATTTTTTCAGTGATTGGTGAAAACTTTGGCTTTATCGGTGGCTGTATTCTAATTCTGTTGTACTTTATGTTGATTTATCAAATGGTTAAGGTAACTTTCCAGACCCGAAACGTCTTTTATGCTTATATTTCAACCGGTGTTATTATGATGATTCTCTTCCACGTCTTTGAAAACATCGGGATGAGCATTGGATTATTACCGTTAACCGGAATTCCGTTACCGTTCGTTAGTCAAGGTGGATCTGCCTTGATTGGTAATATGATGGGAATCGGTTTAATCATGTCGATGCAGTACCATAATACCGATTACTTGTTCAGTAACGATCGGCAGTTCTCTTAACTAAAATATTTAATGGAAAGCTCTTTTTATAAAAGGGTTTGATATATATGATACGTTTTAATAACGTTACTAAAAAATTTAAAGTAAAAAACGGTACTTTAGTTGCCGTAAATCACGCCAACCTTTCGATTAAAGACGGTGAAATTTACGGAATTATCGGTTATTCGGGTGCTGGTAAAAGTACTCTGGTGAAAATGCTGAACGGCCTAGAAATTCCTACCAGTGGGAAGGTTGAAGTTAACGGTCAGAATTTAGCTGATTTGAATAAATCTGATTTAAGACGTCAGCGCCGACAGATCGGCACGATTTTTCAGCATTTTGATTTGCTATGGTCCCGAACTATTATAGGGAACGTAACTTTACCGTTAGAAATTGCCGGGGTTTCAAAAGCGAAACGGAATCGAAAAGCCATGAAGTTATTAAAGTTGGTCGGTCTTGCTAATCGGGCTGATGATTATCCTTCCGAACTATCCGGTGGTCAGAAGCAACGGGTTGGAATTGCCCGGGCGTTAGCTAATTCGCCCCAAATTTTGATTTCTGATGAAGCCACCAGTGCTCTGGATCCTGATACTACGGATCAAATTCTGAATTTATTATTAAGAATTAATCATAAAATGGGCTTAACGATTATTTTAATCACTCATGAAATGCACGCGATTCGCAAGGTTGCTGATCGGGTTGCCGTTATGGATAAGGGCTCGATCGTTGAAAAGGGCTCGGTCGTTGACGTGTTTAATCATCCGAAGCAAGCCATTACCAAGCGGTTTGTTACCCAATCTACGTCGAATATCCATGAAGAACGCGCGACCATTAACCGTTTGGTAAAGAAGAACCCGAAAAGTTCAGTGGTCAAACTAAAGTTTGGCAACGGTCAATCTAAAGAACCGGTGGTTTCCCAAATTATCCGTGAATTTCCCCAATTGAAGCTAAGTATTATCGGCGGAAATATTGAACCGGTCCGAGACAGCATGATTGGCTATTTAATTATTCAATTATCTGGTAAAGGTGAAAAGACCGCACTTAGTGGTTTTCAGCATATGAATATTGAAACGGAGGTCGTTTATCGTGGGTAATCAAGGACTGCAATCTTACTTTAACTTTAGTACCGTCAATTGGCATGATATGTATACCGCTACCTGGCAAACGATCTGGATGACGTTGGTTTCAATGATTCTAGTGATTATCATCGGGATTATTTTAGGCTTGATCCTATTTGAATCTAGTCAGCGATCGGGAATTGGTTACCGGATTCTAAACGGGATCGTTTCGTTTCTGGTTAACGTCTTTCGTTCGATCCCGTATATTATTTTGATCGTTCTATTGCTACCGATGACTAAGAACTTGGTGGGGACCATTATCGGGCCTCAGGCGGCTTTGCCGTCGTTGATTATTTCGGCGGCCCCGTTTTACGCCCGAATGGTTGAATCTAATTTTCATGAAATTGATCACGGAGTAATCGATGCCGTTAAATCCATGGGTGCTAATAATTGGGATTTGATCTGGAAAGTTATTTTGCCCGAAAGTACCCCGGCTTTGATTTCCGGTGCCACCGTTACCACGATTTCCTTGATTTCGTATACGGCAATGGCCGGTGCGATCGGAGCCGGCGGTTTAGGTAATTTAGCCTATCTGGACGGCTTTCAGTCTAATAATAATAGCGTGACCCTGGTGGCGACGGTTATTATTCTGATTTTTGTCTTTATCGTTCAGTTTATTGGTGATTTCCTGTCTCGTCATACCGATAAGCGAACTTTGTAGAAAGCGGGCGGTAGATTATGAAGAAATTTGCTTTATTAATTGGTACCGTATTTCTGTTCATTGCTTTACTATGGGTTGGACCGAATACTAAGCCGCCGAAAAACACTTTAGTGATCGGTGCTTCTAATATTCCCCATGCCCAGATTCTGCATCACGTTGCTCCGCAGCTAAAGCGGGAGGGCGTTAAATTAGACGTTAAAGTCTTTCAGGATTATGTAATGCCGAATCGAGCTCTTCAGGGTAAAGAATTAGACGCTAATTATTTTCAAACGGTTGCCTTTTTGAACCAATGGAATCGTCAAAACCATACCCATTTGGTTAATTGTGGATCGGTTCACTTGGAACCGATTGCTATTTATTCCAAAAAGGTTCATAAGTTAAGTCAGCTAAGCCCTTATTCCAAGATTTTGGTCAGCAGTAACGCTCCTGATTACGGACGAATTTTACAATTGTTTACCCAAGCCCACTTAATTAAGATCAAAAGAGGGGTTCCGTTGGATCAGGCTAATTTTGATGACATTGTTAAAAATCCGAAGCATTTGATTTTTAAGCATAGTTACGAACCGAAATTATTACCTGAAATTTATAAGAATGGTGAAGGGGACGCCGTTGCCATTAACTCAAATTATGCGGTTCAAAGCGGCATTAATCCAAAGAAGGATTCGATCGCTTACGAAAAGGCAACGCATGATTCACCGTATAATAATATTATTGCGACTCGGAAGAGTGAGCGGCATAATCGCAAGATTAAAAAATTTGCATTCTAAATCGACTCAGCGTTGGATCCGGAAGAAGTACAAAAGCGGTGTCATACCAGTTAAATAGGGGGTAATAATATGAAAGAAAAAATTGCGTTTCATATTAACGGCTATATTGGTTTGATCATTGCAATTCCGTTGCCGGGATTGCTTTCGGGACCCTTGGTTTATTGATCGCGTTTGTGATTGCAAGTTCGTTAACCGTGGTTCAGCCTAACGAAGCTAAAGTATTGACCTTCTTTGGTCGTTATATCGGAACGATTCGGGATGCCGGTTTATTCGTAACCGTTCCGCTAACTAATAAAATTCCGATTTCGTTAAGGGTTCGGAACTTTAATAGTCAGATTATTAAGGTTAATGATCAGCAGGGAAACCCCGTCGAGATTTCAGCGGTAATCGTGTATAAGGTGGTCGATACCGCTCAGGCTTTGTTCAACGTTGAAGATTATGAACATTTTATTGCGGTTCAGAGTGAATCGGCTATTCGTCACGTTTCCGGTGAATATCCTTATGATTCGTTTAATAATCCGCATGCTAAGACACTTCGGGGTAATTCAGCCGACGTGTCTCTTGAATTAACCCATGAATTACAGGATCGTTTGCAGATTGCCGGTTTAAAGATTGTTGAAACCCGGATTAATCACTTAGCTTACGCGACCGAAATTGCCAGTGCGATGTTGCAGCGTCAGCAGGCTAGTGCAATTCTGTCCGCCCGTAAAATTATCGTTAAAGGTGCCGTGTCAATTGCCGAAAGTGCGATTGATCAACTAGAACGTGATGAACATCATAAGTTGTCACCCGAACATAAGGATCGAATGCTTAATAATTTATTAGTATCGATTATTAACGATCGCGGAACCCAAAACGTAATAAATACTGACGACATTAAGTGATCGTGATATACTTGTTAAAGCGGTGAAAGGAGCGGGGTTAAATGAACCGTAAATTGCACGTTGCTTTATTATTCGGTGGTAATTCATCAGAACATGACGTTTCTAAACGATCTGCCCGTAATATTTATGACGCGATGGATAAAAATAAATATCAAATCAGTTTATTTTTAATGACCCGGGACATGATTATTTTGAGTGATCACGATTCACGAGAAGTTTTATTGAACGATCAACCAGAAGATAAATATGCTAAAAAAGCTAAAGCGAATTTAGATCCTCACGATCCGTTTGCTAACATTGCTAATCTAGGTCAAACTAAGGATATTGACGTATTCTTCCCGGTTATTCACGGTAATTTAGGTGAAGACGGCACGATTCAGGGACTGTTCAGATTATTAAAGATTCCGTACGTCGGCAGCGGCATTTTACCTTCCGCAATGGCGTTTGATAAAGACGTTACCAAGAAGATCTTAACCTATTACGGAATTCGGAATACTAAATACGTATTGTTAACGCCCGCTAATTATAAGCAATGGAACTTTACTGATTTAAGTCAAAAGTTAGGCGATCTAATTTTCTTAAAGCCTGCTAATCAAGGTTCATCGGTTGGAATTCATCAGGTTCATAACGAAGCCGGATATCAAAACGGTTTAAAAGACGCTTTTCGTTATGATTATAAAGTCTTAGCTGAACAGGCGATTGAAGGACCTGAAGAATACGAAATTTCGATCTTAGGTAATGAACACCCGCAAGCTTCTAAATTAGGTGCGATTAGAGTTCCTAAGCACGATAAATTCTATACGTATAAAAATAAATTCGTGGATTCGCGCGGGGTTCAGTTTGAGATTCCCGCTAAGGTTTCTAAGAAATTATCGGATGAAATTACTAAGATGGGTCTTGCTACCTATAAGGCTTTACAGTTAAAGGGCATGGCTCGGATCGATTTCTTGGTTTCAAAGGACGGTACACCTTATGTTGGTGAAGCTAATACGTTACCCGGTTTTACCAACATCAGTCTTTATCCGCAGTTATGGAAAGCTGAAGGCATTAGTTATTCAGAATTAATTGATAAGCTGATTAAGCTGGCGTTCGCTGAATTTAAACGTCGTTCGAAATTACACCATGATTTTATTCCGTTAAAACAGAAATAAAATTAATTTAAAAATTTACAAATAAAAAGACGTTATAAGTAAAAGAGATGATTAACAATATCATGATCAGGAGTGGGGCGTTCCGCAATATGATGAGCAACAATTGTTTGCGTGCTTATCGTTAGAAATTTTTCAAGCGGGATTGCAGTGGGAACTAATTTTGAAAAAACGGCATGATCTTTATCGAGCTTTTGATGGTTTTAACTATCAAAAAGTTGCTAAGTATTCAACAAGTGATTTAAGCCAATTATTAAATAATCCTTTGATTATTCAGAATTTATTGAACCTTTTTTGATAAAATTCCGGTATTATCATTTTAAAAGGGTGGGCCCGAAGACTCTGTATTCGTATTTACAAGCCGTGGGCGTGATTAATGATCATTTAAGCGACCATGAGTTTAATTGAAAATTAAATTATTTTCGGACTAGTAACGTATCACAAGGGGCCGCGTGTGATACATATGCGGCAACGGAACCGATCAGGACCCTTTCGACCGTGGTTAAACCGTTCGCACCCATGATGATCAAATCAATGTGCCAGCGTTTGGTCATTTGGTGGGAAATAATGGTCTTTGGCGAACCAAATTCAATGGAATAATCGTTTAAACCCTGCTTTTGGGCAGAAGCTTGATATTGGTCTAACGTTTTTTTGGTCTTACTGGTTAATTTATCAATGGTGGATTCGTCGATACTGCTGATGTTGTCAAAAGTACGGGTATCGATGACGTTGACTAAATGTAGATGAGCGTGATTATTTTTAGCTACACTTAAAGCACGTTTGAAAGCCAATTTAGCGTTTTTGGAACCGTCAATTGGAACTAAGATTTGTTGGTAATTTTCTGTCATGTTTATCACCTTACTAAGGGTTATTTTATCCTCATTATTATAATATTCAAATAATTAAGCGCTTACAACCCTTTCATTTAGGAATAAACTTGCTCATGCAAAGGTAAAAAGCAGTGACCGCAACGCAACCGATAATTAACGCAACACAGATATAAATCGTGTTTTGGGTAAAGAGGGTGATTAATGAAATGATCCCTACGATAATAAAAGTAATTCCAAAATTTCTAACGACCGTTTTAAAAATAAGGAAGGTCTTATGGCGATGTCTAAATAGAAAGGCCCCAATTCCTAGTAATAAAAGGGTGAAAATGATCATTAAGATGTTAATTGCTAACGTAATATATCTTCCCGTTAAAATAATTTTTTTAATTCGTTTTACTGGATATTTATTCATGACGTTGATGGGGTATTGATTGATTGCGTTTTGATGAGATGCATAAATAAGGCCATAGTCATTAGGACTGGTTCGATAGAACGAATCGGTCTTCATATTGAATTGAACGTTATGCTGACTAGCGTAAGTCAAATAAGGCGTGGTTAAATTCGGTGATAGATTGCCGTTAATAATTAAAACGTATTTAGGATGGCTCTTTAATTCTTTTTGAAAACCGATAAAGGCTTGATGGGATTTCAAATCACCAATTTTAATTCCAAGAGAAACCCGTTCCCGGAAAGTTCCTAAATATTTACGCTGTTCATCCGGATTAAGTTTAGGAGTTCCGTTGACCGACTGATCTAGTCGACTGTTAACGGAATTTGTTGATGATTCACTCATAAGTTAGCCTCCTTTTTAAATTTAGTAATAAAAAAAGTGCTCCGTGAAAACGAAGCACTTAATAATTTTATTAAATCCATTAATAACATTAATTAGAGTAACTTGTTGTAGTATTCAACGATTAATGCCGTGTTAATGTTGGAGTTAAGTTCGTCAGGCTGTGGTAAACGAGTTAGTTTACCTTCTAATTTCTTAGCATCGAATGATACGTAAGGAGGACGGCCAACGACGGCTTTAACGGCGTCTTTAATGGCTTTCATGTTTTGAGACTTCTTACGAACGCCAATTACTTGACCAACTTTAACTTCGTAAGAAGGAATGTCAACTCGCTGGTTATCAACGGTAATGTGACCGTGATTAACTAACTGACGAGCTTGACGACGAGTAGTGGCTAAGCCTAACCGATAAACCATGTTGTCTAAACGGCGTTCAAGTAAGATCATGAAGTTATCACCATGACGACCGGTCTGAACTCTTCCAGCTTTAATGAATAAGTTAGAGAACTGACGTTCAGTTAAGCCGTACATGTAACGTAACTTTTGCTTTTCACGTAACTGTAAACCGTATTCAGATAACTTTTGACGACGGCCATTACCATGATCTCCTGGTGCGTATGGTCGACGAGATAATTCTTTACCAGTACCTGATAAGGAAATTCCCAAACGACGGGAAACTCTCCAACTAGGACCTGTGTATCTCATTAAAAATACCTCCAATTAAAAATTTGGAGTAAAATAACTTAGTTATGTACTTAGTATTCGTGCATATTGATCTGAACGTTCACCTCAGCAGCCGGAGGGTTACTAATCAAACTTCAAGCGTATCAATATGTTGACGAGCTTACCGTACATTGCTGCATTATTTTACACATTTATAATACTATCTTTATTTAGATTGATTGTCAAAATGGTTTCCTTCAAATGAATTAATTTATCTTAAATCTCCTGATTTATCGGCCAACATCAAATTGTTTATGATATAATTTAAGTTGACTTTAAAAATTGATATTTTAATGATTTAAAATATTAATCAAGGATGGGATAAAAATTATGCTAGGCATTTTAATAGCCATTATTATAATTGTCGGTGCGGCTTATTTGGCCGTGGTCATATATCAGCATTTGTTGCTGCAAAGGGTCCGTTTGATCGAAAAGAAAAATAAGGACGTACATGGTGAATCGCTGCGAAAAGCATTAGAAAAAGCCGGCCGTCTTAAATTATCCGGAAAATCCCTAAAGCGATTTAAGAGGGATGAAAGTCGTTATCATAAGATTCATGATAAATCTTTCGACGTGGTCGATCGTTTAATTCAGGATATTGAACGTGACTCACGGAGCCTAAATTTTTTGAAGACTCGCCAGGAATATTTGCATGCTAATCAAGTGGTTAAAGAGATCGCAACGTCAATTAAAGATATCAAAGTTGATTTAAAGAAACTATTAAAATTAACCCAAGGTCACCACAAAGCCTTAATTAGCTATAATGATAAAATTCGGAAAATTCATAAGAGCTTATTAACCAAAAATTATATTTATGGGCCTAGTGTAAATAAGATTCAGGATTACTTATACAATTTAAGAAAACTTTATAATCGCTTTGCAGAATTAACTAAGAATGGGGATCATGATTCAGCTGAAGAATCTTGAAAAAGCTGTCTTCTAAAACTAGTACCTTAATACATATATGAAGACGGTTCCTAAATTATATAAAGATTTGGCAACTATTTATCCTAAACAAATTTCTGAAATTAAACACGGCCTAACCTATATGTTTAATTCTGGCTACCAGTTTCCTGAACAGGATCTAAAGGGCGCCGTTAAATACGTTCAATCAAAGATTAAGAAGACCATTAACGTTCTTAAGGTGCTTGATATTAATCAGGTTAAAGGTAACTGTCATCAGATCGAAACCATGATCAATCAACTTTATGACGCGATGGCTCGTGAAATTAAAGCTAAACGTCAAGTTAATAACGATGTTGACGTGGTTACTGAATATATTGCCCATGCGCAAAAGCAGAATTACGTTTTGATGTCAGAACTTCGTCGTCTATCTCAGAATTATGATTTGAACCACGGTGAGATTCAGACGACCCAGAAATTAAGCCATCAGTTAGCTCATATCGATGCGGTTCATCATAAGGATATGGATGCCATGGCTAGTAATAAAGTGATTTATTCCGATGCTTTGCACCATCAAAAGGATGCTGAAAAGCAATTGGGCGAAATTGAAAGCCGCCAGCGAAAGATTAATGATTCGGTTTACGATTTAAACCGAGAAGAGGCCAGTGCTCGAAACAGTATCAGTAAATTTGGCTTGACCTTACACGATATTGATCGAAAAGTTAGTCGTTTAAATTTACCTGGCTTGCCAAAGAGTTACATTGATTACTACAATTTAGTCTTTAACGAAATGAAGCATTTATCTGATAAGATCAATCAAGTTAAAATTAGTATGGATGATATTAATAAACGTTTAGTCACCATTCGGACTGACATGAGTAAATTACGTGAAAAGACGACTGATTTAATTAACGATGCCGCTTTATCAGAACAGATGATGCAATATTCAAATCGTTACCGTAATTCTTATGCCAACGTTGCTTCTGCTAGTAAAAAGGCCCAGGCTTTATTTGCTAGTGATTATAATTATCACGAAAGTTTAAGCGTTATTTCAGACGCGATCGATAAAGTTGAACCCGGTGCTTCTAAACGAATTAAAGACGATTATTACATAAGTAAGGAGTCGTTAAATGATTTATTTTGATAACAGTGCCACCACCAAAATAAACCCTGAAGCTGTTAAAACGTATAACATCGTTAGTGATAAGATTTGGGGCAATCCGTCCAGTTTGCATAATTTTGGGGCTGAAGCCCATAATTTATTGAGCCAGTCTCGTGATCAGATTGCTAAATTACTGCACGTTAAGCCCAATGAAATTCTGTTTACCAGTGGCGGTAGTGAAGGTGATAATTGGGCGATTAAAGGGACCGCTCTTGCTAAGCGTAAGTTTGGTAATCATATTATCACCACTTCGGTTGAACATGCTGCGGTATATAATTCGATGCATACCTTAGAAAAATTAGGCTTTGACGTTACGTATTTACCGGTTGATAAATACGGTCGAATTTCGGTTACCGATTTAAAGAACGCCATTCGGCCCACCACGATTTTAGTTTCCGTCATGGCGATTAATAATGAAATCGGTACGATTGAACCGATTAAACAAATTGCCCAGTTATTAAAGCATTATCCGAAGATTAATTTCCACGTTGATGCAGTTCAAGCCGTTGGTAAAGGCCTTGAAAAGCAAATCTTTAACGGTCGAACCGATTTTGCGGCCGTTTCCGGTCACAAATTTCATGCTCCGCGAGGAACCGGATTTATTTATGCTCGTGAAGGCCGTCGTTTTGCACCGCTGATTGATGGTGGCGGTCAAGAATTTGGGATGCGCAGCGGAACTGAAAATTTACCGGGGATCGCTGCGATGGCCAAAGCTCTGCGTTTAGATATGCAGAATGAGCCGCAAAAGATCGCTCATCAGCGACATGTAAAAAGTGTTATCTATAATCACGTTAAAAAGTTTCCGAAAGTTCATATCTTTTCTAAGAATGATGATACGTTTGCGCCGCATATTCTATGCTTTGCAATTATGGGCGTCCGTGGTGAAACGGTAGTTCACGCTTTTGAAAAGTACGGAATTTACATCTCGACCACTAGTGCTTGTTCTTCACAGAACGGAGCGCCGTCCCATACGTTAAGTGCTATGAAGGTTCCGGAACCCGTTTCGCGGGGTGCCATTCGGATTTCGTTAAGTGATCAGAATACGGTTGCCGAAGCTCAGCGATTTAATCGGGTCTTTGATAAATTATATTCCCAATTTAGTAAATTGAGCGATTAAAGAAAGGATTTAGTCGATGCAATATACTGAAATCATGGTGCGGTACGGAGAGTTATCCACTAAACATAAAAATCGAAAAGATTTTATTCGTCAATTAGGTAAAAACGTTAAACATGCTTTGCATAGTTTTAAGAAAGTTGACGTTAGTGCTCAATGGGATCGTCTTCACGTTCGCTTAAACGGTGACGATCCAAAGAAAGTTATGAATCATTTAAAGGGTGTTTTCGGTATTGAAAACTTCTCGCCCGTCGTTCGGGTTGATAATGACAAAGATCTGGACACTGCTAAAAAGGTTGCCGTAGAAATGGTTAAAGAATTATATCACGGTGACGGAACCACTTTTAAGATTAATACTCGCCGCCAAGATAAAAAATTTCCGTTAGATACTTACGGGGTTAATGATGCTTTAGGCAGTACGGTTATTAAGCATTTTCCAAAGATTAAAGCTAAAATGAGAAATCCTGAAATCACCGTTCGTTGTGAAGTTAGAAATAACGGAATCTTTCTAATGACCAAAAAGATTCCCGGAGCCGGTGGATTACCAGTCGGTACCGGTGGCCGAGCTACTTTGATGCTTTCCGGAGGGATTGATTCACCCGTTGCTACGTACTTAGCTATGAAGCGGGGCGTTAGGGTTGATATGGTTCATTTCTACAGCCCGCCGTACACTAGTAAGCAAGCTTTGAATAAAGCTAAGGAATTAACCGCTAAGTTAGCTAAATACTGTGGTCACATTAATTTTATTCAGGTTCCGTTTACTAAGATTCAGGAAGAAATTAAAGAAAAGGTACCTGAAGGCTATTTGATGACGATTCAGCGTCGGATGATGTACCGATTAAGTGCCGCGATTACGATTCGGCGTCACGAAAGCGGAATTTTTAATGGTGAGTCGTTGGGTCAGGTTGCTTCCCAAACTTTAGAAAGTATGGTGGCGATTAACGATGTAACCCGATTACCGGTTCTTCGGCCGTTACTTTCGATGGATAAGAATCAAATCATTGCGATCGCTAAGAAATTGGGCACTTATAAGCTATCCATTTTGCCGTATGAAGATTGCTGCACGATTTTTACGCCACCGTCACCGAAGACGAAACCGAATCTTGAAAAGTCCCGTGAATACGAAAAATTAATTGACGTTAAAGGCTTAATAAAGCAAGCTTTAGCTGGTGCTAAAGTTACTAAGATTTATTCCGATGATGACTTTTTAGATCCTCAGAAGAAAGTCTTTTCGCAGTTACTCTAAGAGATTTGACGGTATTATTGATTTTGATTATTATTAATTTATAAATACTAAGAGCAAGTCAGTAGGCTTGATTAAATTTAAGACAGGGAAAGGGCGCTAGTGAGAAGTCCTTAATTTGATAAAGTGAACGTAGCTTGTGAGTAGATGGGCTGAAATTAGTAGGTCCGTCCGGTCAACGATCGTTAAACGAAATTAAGTGAGATTATGATAAATAATCTAAAATAGGTGGTACCGCGGAAGCACTTCGTCCTATTAATAGATAGGACGAAGTGCTTTTTTATTTGGTATCATTAATTATTGATTTAAACATTATGAGGTGAAATTCATATGAAAAACGTTAAGATGTCAACGAAATTCAACCCTAATCAGGTTGAAGCCGGAATGTATAAGAAATGGCTTAAAGAGGGAATCTTTAAGCCGAGTGGTAATCCGAAAGCCAAGCCGTATTCAATCGTTTTACCGCCGCCGAACGTTACCGGTAAGCTTCATTTAGGCCACGCCTGGGACACGACCCTGCAGGATATGATGATCCGTCAGAAACGGATGCAGGGCTACGATACCTTGTGGGTTCCGGGAATGGATCATGCCGGAATTGCTACGCAGGCTAAGGTCGAAGCTAAGATGCGTAAAAAGGGAATTTCCCGGTACGATATCGGCCGTAAGAAAGAAATCAATTTGATCTGGAAATGGAAAGATCATTACGCTGCTACCATTAAAAAGCAGTGGGCTAAATTAGGCCTGTCTCTAGATTATAGCCGTGAACGTTTTACCTTAGATGACGGCTTTAAGAAAGCCGTTCGAAAGGTCTTTGTTCAATTATATAAAGAAGGCCTGATCTACCGTGGTAAGTACATTATCAACTGGGATCCGTTAGCTCGGACCGCTTTATCAGATATTGAAGTTACTTACCACAATGATAAAGGTGCCTTCTACCACGTTAAGTATCCATTTGCTGACGATACGAAATTCCATGGCCATAATTATATTGAAATTGCCACGACCCGTCCGGAAACCATGTTCGGTGATACGGCGGTTGCCGTTAATCCGCATGATAAGCGTTATCAGAACATCGTTGGCAAATACGTTGTGGTTCCGTTAGTTGGTCGTAAGATTCCGATCGTTGCCGATCAGCATGCTGATCCTAAGTTTGGGACCGGAATGGTTAAAATTACGCCAGCTCATGATCCGAATGATTTTCAGGTTGGTAAACGTCATCATTTAGCTCAGATTAACACCATGAACGAAGACGCAACCATGAACGCTAACGCTGGTAAATACGAAGGTATGACTCGTTTCCAGGCTCGTAAAGCGATGGTTAACGATTTAAAGAAAGAAAATAAGATTATTAAGATCAAGCCGATCGTTCATGCCGTTGGCCATTCATCTCGAACCGGCGTTCAGATTGAATCCCGTTTGTCGACCCAGTGGTTCGTTCGGATGAAGCCGTTAGCTAAAAGAGCTATGGAGAATCAGAAGACTAGTAACCGGGTTGATTTCGTACCGAAACGTTTCGAACATACCTTTATGCAGTGGATGAATAATATTCATGACTGGTGTATTTCTCGTCAGTTATGGTGGGGCCACCGAATTCCGGCTTGGTATAACAAAAAGACCGGCAAGGTTTACGTCGGTGAACATGCACCGAAAGATGCTGAAAACTGGAAGCAGGATCCAGACGTTTTAGATACGTGGTTCTCTAGTGCTTTATGGCCATTCGTAACCATGGGCTGGCCTGATACCAAGACTTCTGATTATAAGCGTTACTTCCCGACTAATACGTTGGTTACCGGTTATGACATTATCTTCTTCTGGGTTTCCCGGATGATTTTTCAGAGTCTTCACTTCACCGGCAAGCGACCGTTTAAGCACGTCTTACTGCACGGCTTAATTCGTGATGCTCACGGTGTCAAGATGAGTAAGTCGCTAGGCAACGGGATTGACCCGATGGACGTTATCAAGAAATACGGTGCCGATGCCTTACGCTGGTTCCTGTCGAACGGAACTACCGAAGGCCAGGACATTAAGTTTAGTTACAAGAAGATGGCTTCGTCCTGGAACTTCGTTAACAAGATCTGGAACGCTAGCCGTTACGTCATCATGAACTTAGGCGACATGAAGAAGCCGGTCTTGCCGCCTCGTGATCAGATGAACTTAGCTGATCGCTGGATCTTAAGCCGCTTGAATTACGTGGTTAACCACATTACTGATCAGTATAAGAAATTCAACTTTGGTGAAGCTGGTCACTGCATTTACGACTTCATCTGGGATGACTTCTGTGACTGGTACATTGAAATGAGTAAAGCCATCTTGACCGGCGACGACGCTCAGGCTAAGAAGAATACCCAGAACGTCTTGGCCTACGTCTTAGATCAGACTTTACGTCTCTTACAGCCGGTAATGCCGTTCGTGACCGAAAAGATCTGGTTAGCGATGCCGCACGAAGGCAAGGCTTTGGCCACCGCTAAGTATCCGGTTGACCATCCGGACTTCAACGATCCGCAGGCCGAAAAAGAAATGGATCGTTTAATTGACCTGATCAAGACCGTTCGTAACATTCGGGCCGAAGTCAACGCCAAGATGTCCAGCAGTGTTAATATCCTGGTTAAGACCGATGATTCGACGTTAAAGCAGGTCTATAATAAGAACTACGGTTATATCCAGCGTTTCTGTCATCCGAAAGAATTTAAAGTCGGCAAGGACGTTCAGGTTCCTAAATTAGCCATGACCAGCGTTATGGATAACGCCCAAGTAAGTATTCCGTTATCTCAGTTAGTCGACATGAAGGCTGAAGTTACCCGAACCAAGAAACAGATTGCTAAGTTTACTCATGAAGTAAAGCGAGCTAAGAAAATGTTGGCTAACCAGGGCTTTGTGAAAAACGCTCCGAAGAAATTGGTTGATTCTGAAAAGGCTAAACGGGTAGCTAATCAATCTAAATTAGATGCCGCTAACAAGCGTTTAGCTACGATTAATAATAGTCAAAAATAAAGAAGGATTTCATGAAGACTTATCATGATGCGTTAGCGTTTATTGCTAGCCGTCATAAATTTAAACGGAGTCCGACGTTGGACCGAATGCGGCTGTTCATGAAGAAATTAGGCAATCCCCAAAAAAAGATTAAGAACATGATTCACGTGACCGGAACCAACGGTAAAGGATCGGTAGTAACGTTCTTGCGGAATTTGCTACAGCAGTCTGGATATACCGTTGGTACGTTTACTTCACCTTATTTAGTGACTTTTAACGAACGAATCAGTGTTAACGGGAAGCCCGTCAGTAATTCAACCATTCTTCGGTTAGCTAAAGCAGTAGCCCCGGCGGCTGAAGCGTTGGACAAAACGCTTCCCGAAGGTGGCCCGACCGAATTCGAAGTCATAACCGCCATGATGTTCAAGTACTTTGCTGAAGGCCATGCAGACATCGTGATCGTTGAAGTTGGCATTGGCGGCCGCTATGATTCGACCAACGTGTTGATTCCTGAAGTTTCAGCGATCACCACGGTCAGCTGGGATCATATGAAGATTCTAGGCGACACCTTGCCTAAGATCGCTTATCAAAAGGCGGGAATCATTAAACCGGGTAAGCCGGTAGTGGCCGGTCGAATTAGCCCAGCTCCTTTAGCGGTTATCAAAAAGACGGCTAAAGAAAAGGGTAGTCACTTATCGATCTTAATCGTGATTTCTTTACCAAACGTTATCAGCCGACGGGATGGAACGAAATCTTTGATTTTAAGTCTAAGGATTTGAAGCTTCACCGGGCTGAAATTCAGATGATCGGCAGCTACGAAGTGGATAACGCTGCGGTGGCGGTTGAAGCCTATGTGCAATTCTGCCGCGTTAATCATCTGCATGCGGATGCTAGTGTTGTTAGAAAAGGTCTGGCCAAAACGTTTTGGGCCGGCCGTTTCGAACGGTTGAATAATTCGCCGATGGTCGTAATTGACGGTGCTCATAACGTACCTGCAATTAAAGCGATTAAGCCGATTTTGAGTCAGCGGTTTGCCCAGCATGACGTGTACGTGATTTTAGCTATCTTTGCCGATAAGCAATATCAGAAGATGGTTAAAATTCTAAGCCAAATTAATAATGTTCACTTGGTATTAACCGAATTTAACGGTCCAGGTAAACGAGGTGCTGCTGATTTAAAGCCGCTAGCTAAAGCGGTCAAGGCTAAACATCCCATTAAATACGTTTCAAATTGGAAACTAGCAATTGTTCAGACGGTTTCCATGATGTCGATGGATGATGTATTATTAATAACTGGATCATTGTATTTTGTATCCAACGTTAGATCGTTATTTATAAATCATAAAAATTAATAAATTTAAACGATTTAAATAAATTATGAAGGGATGAATTGTTTTGTTTGGATTTGGAACTAAAAATATCGGTATTGATTTAGGTACCGCTAATACGATTGTTTATATTGAAGGTAAAGGAATCGTTTTACGAGAACCTTCGGTAGTTGCTAAGAACACTAAGACGGGTCACGTAGTTGCCGTTGGTAACGAAGCTCGTGACATGATCGGTCGTACACCGGCTAGTATCGCGGCCATTCGACCGATGAAGGACGGTGTGATTGCTGATTATGATACGACCGTTGCGATGCTTAAGTATTATATGAGCAAGGCTTTGGGTCATTCAACGGGTCGTCCTTACGTAATGGTATGTGTACCTAGTAGCGTAACGGCCGTCGAAAAGCGTGCCGTAATTGATGCAACTCGAGTTGCCGGTGCTAAAGGCGCTTACGTAATTGAAGAACCGTTTGCTGCTGCTATCGGTGCCGGTTTACCGGTTATGGATCCAACCGGTAGCATGGTGGTTGATATTGGTGGTGGAACCACTGATATTGCTACCATTTCGTTAGGCGGAATCGTTTCCAGTCAGTCCGTACGAATTGCCGGTGATAAATTAAATGATGCCATTGCTAATTATATTCGTCAGCATTATAATTTATTAGTTGGTGAACGAACTGCTGAAAAAATCAAGTGGGATATTGGCTCCGCATCGGTTGAAGCCGCTAAAGAGATTGATGATATGACCGTTCGGGGCCGTTATTTATTGACCGGTTTGCCAAAGACCGAAAAGATTTCGGCGGTTGATATTGCGAAGGCAATGCATGAACCAATTGAAGGTATTATTAGTGCCGTTAAAGATACTTTAGAAGAAACTTCACCTGAAATTGCTTCGGATGTAATTGATCACGGAATCGTTTTGACCGGTGGTGGTGCTTTATTAAAGAACATTGCTGACGTGATTTCTAAAGCTACTCGGGTTCCGGTATCCATTGCTAAGCATCCGATGGATTGTGTTGCTATTGGGACTGGTAAATCTTTAAGCAGTATTAACGCCATTCGAAAGCGTAAATAAGTCATTAACAGGTCCGTTGTTTAGTAGATAACGTGATGGAGGCCCATTATGAGAAAGTTTTTCTCAAATCGAAAATTAGTAATCGTTATTTTATGCCTAATCGTTTGTTTGGGCTTAATAACGTTATCTGTTAACGTTCGCAATCGACGTTCAACCCCACCATTAATTCAGCAATTTGGTAATGATGTGGTCGGCTTTACTAACCGAGTGGTAACCATTCCAACGAATGGTGTTCATCGGGGCTTTGATTCAATTGGTGGGTTGTTAAGCACCTATCAGGAGAATCAAAAGTTAAAGAAACGGGTTGATAGCGTCGTTTCGACTCAAGTCCGTAATCAGGCTTTGCAGAATGAAAATAAGCGTCTAAAACAACAGCTTCATTTAGGCCATAGCTTAACGGATTATAAATCAGTTAACGCTTCGATTATGACCAGGACCCCATCTAATTGGCAGAATCAGATTATTATTAATAAGGGTGAAAGTTCTGGAATTAAAAAGAACATGCCGGTGATCGTTGCTTCCGGTTTAGTAGGCCGAGTTGTTGAAGTTAACAAGACCAACAGTAAGGTTGAATTAATTACCGATAATAGTGGTTCTGCTAATCGATTTGCTATTCAAATTCATAATAAAGCTGGTAAAGACGTTAATGGTATTATTACCGGATATGATCGAAATACTAATCGAATTAAAATGGGCAACATCACCACTAAAGGTAAACTAAAAAAAGGTGATCGAGTATCGACCAACGGACTAGGCGGTATCATGCCAAAAGGTTTATACATCGGAAAAGTTACTAAAGTAACTTCTGATGATTACGGCCTGTCCAAAGAAGTCTCCATTAAACCGGCCGCTAATTTAAATGATATTGAAGTGGTTACCGTTGTTGGTAAAGATGAATAGGGGATTAATTTATGATTAAGAATTCATCATTAAAATATGTTTTTCCAATCGGATTACTAATTGCTTTCTTTTTGGATGGATCGATTTCTTATAATTTAATGCCAATCCTATACCGATCATATTCAATGGTTCCTTATTTATCATTATTTTGGCTATTGATGGCCATTTTCTTTGCACATGATTTTAATCTCCATGTTGAAGGCTGGGCAGCTTTATTGGGCGCCTTCTTTGACTGGTATTATGTCGGTATTTGGGGCGTCTTTATCTTTATTTTTCCGTTGGTTGTCTACTTTACCAGAGTTCTTTATCGATACTTTTCCATTAATTTTTTAAGTGCCTTATTAATCTATTTAGTTGATTTGATAATGGTTCTGTTTTTAGGTGATATTGCAGATCGAATCGTTAGTCATATTACTGGTGTCGCAGCGTATACCGGAATTAATTTTATTTTCCATAGTGCGATTCCAACTTTAGTGTTGAACGCCGTTCTTTTTGCAATTTTATATTTCCCGGTTCAGAAGTTGTATAATTACTGTCAACGGAGTTAACTTAGAGGAGAAATAATCTTGAAAGCAATTACTTTAAAAGGGACCCAAAATGGATATGAATTATTCTTTAATTCCGCAAGCGGGATTAAAGAGATTAATTCTGAACTTGAATCGTTATTAAAACGTTTTGGCCAGAATCCAAGTCCTCATCAGGATATTAATTTTACGGTATTGACGGGGAATCGATTATTTTCTTATCGAGAAATAAAAACATTGAAGAGTATTTTTTCTAAATATCCGCAATTTGGCTTAAAAGGTATTAAATCTAGCGTAATTACAACTATCGATTCATATCATTTAAGAGAACGTCATAACGTTCACGTTATTAATAAGACCATTCGAAACGGTCAGTCATATCGAATGCATGGTGACGTTCTCTTTTTTGGCAATATTCATAAAGGTGGAAAATTATATACCGATGGCAACATCTATTTAATGGGCCACGTTGAAGGAATCGTTCATGCTGGATTTCCGAGTTCCGAAGATAAATTAATCATCGGTGATTTACATAATGCTCAGCAAGTTCGGATCGGTGAACAATTTGACATTACCGCGGATCGTCAGATTCCCGCATCGAATCAGACCGTAGCCTACGTTAATGATTTACATATTTTAAGTTATGGAAAGATGACTGATTTAAATAAAATTAATCCTAAATTTTATAATCGAATTGGGGGAATAATGTAATGGGAAAAGCAATCGTTGTTACTTCCGGTAAAGGTGGAGTAGGTAAGACCACTTCCACTGCTAATATCGGTATTGCCTTAGCATTAATGGGCAAACGTGTTTGCATGGTTGATATGGATATCGGCCTCCGTAATTTAGACGTGATCTTAGGCTTAGATAACCGGATTATGTATAATATCGTTGATGTTGCTCGAGGCCGGGTTCATTTAAGCCAAGCTTTAGTTAAGGATAAGCGATTTGACGATTTACTTTATTTATTACCCGCCGCGGAAAGTACTGATAAAACAGCTCTTAATCCCCAAGATGTAAAAAAGATCGTTGATGAATTAAAGCCTAATTTTGATTACGTCTTTATTGATTGTCCGGCCGGGATTGAACAAGGCTTCATGGATTCCATTGCGGGTGCTGACACTGCAATTATCGTTACTACTCCTGAAATTTCAGCCGTTCGGGATGCTGATCGAGTAATCGGTTTATTAGAAGAACATCCGTTAAAAGAAGCACCTAAGTTAATTATTAATCGAATTCGTCCAAACATGATTGCCGAAGGCGACATTATGGATATTGACGGAATTACTCAGCATTTAGGGATTGATTTATTAGGGATTATTTTTGATGATGATGCCGTAATTAGTACTTCTAATCATGGTGAACCCATCGTTTTAAATGCTGATAATCCAGCATCGCAGGGCTATCGTAATATCGCTCGTCGCTTGGAAGGTCAAACCGTTCCGTTAATGAAATTAGATTCGCCAATTAAACCGTCGATCTGGCGTCGAATCGGTCTATTCTTTAAACGTATTTTTTAAAAAGTAGTTTGAAATCTTGATATAAAGAGGGCTTTTAATTTTGGTTATTTTGAGAAGGGGCTGATTATGCTATAATTAAAATGAAAATCAAGTGAATAAGTGAAGTAATTATAATGACTAATCGTGAAAAAGGATCGAAGCAACGTCAGGCAAGATTAAAAAATAATTATTCGATTAACGATTTATATAAAATAACTAAAATTAAGCCAAAATATCTGAAAGATCTTGAAATTTTACGTTCGGGCCTTTATAAAAAATTATGCTAATGGTGTTGGCCTGAATGGAGAAGAATTGCTTAAACGGTTTAATAACCAATTACCAGATTTTCAAGATCCCCAGTACTTAAATCAAGTTAGCCGGAATCATTTATTAGTAGTAAAAAAAGTCCAGTTTTTGTTCTAGGAGGAAAAAACGTTGAATTTACCTAATAAGTTAACTTTAATGCGGATCATTTTGATCCCTGTCTTTTTAATTGAGTTTATTTTACCGCTTAATTTAGGGGGATCAGTGTGCTGGTTTGGGACTTCTACTCCTATTATGTGGATTATCGCGACGGTTATTTTTGCCATTGCGGCGATTACTGATTTCTTTGACGGCCAGATTGCTAGAAGCCGGCACTTAATTACGAATTTCGGTAAATTTGCGGATCCGCTAGCGGATAAGATGCTAGTAATGACCGCTTTTATCTTATTAGTAGGTCAGCACGTAGTTCCAGCCTGGGTTGCCGTAATTATTGTTTGCCGAGAGCTAGCCGTAACGGGCCTTCGTTTAATCGTTGCGGAAACTAGTGGTAAAGTTATTGCCGCTGCCTGGCCTGGTAAAATAAAGACCGCCACCCAGATGTTCTCAATCGTTTTTTTGTTATTAAATTTTGATTTGATCGGTTTAACGTTGCTTTACATCTGCCTATTCTTTACGGTCTATTCAGGAATTGATTATTTCGTCAAGAACTGGGGCGTTTTTGCCCATTCAATTTAATTTCCGTTATACATGAGGTTCTTTGGAATTATAAACATTATCCTTAATCAATTCCATCGAACAAATCGTTGGTCATAAATTAATAAAAAGACGTCTATCCATCACCGGTGCCGAAAGTTTAACCGCTGGAATGTTTCAATCAACACTAGGTAACGTACCAGGAATTTCAGCTGTTTTTCCAGGTGGCTTTGTGACTTATTCTAATCATGCTAAACATCAGTTACTCGAAATTCCCAGTATTGTTATTGATAATTATGGCGTCGTTTCTAAACCCGTTGCTAAATGGATGGCTCGGCAATCTCGCCGAATTATGGGAACTGATCTATCCGTATCGTTTACGGGTGTTGCTGGACCGGCTTCGTTAGAAGGCCAGCCTGCGGGGACCGTCTGGATTGGGGGGATGAACGTATGTCTAAAAAGAATTCGAATAATCAAAGAAAAGCGGCTTTGAACGGTGCCCTTAAGCAGATTACCAAAGAATTTGGTAGGGGATCCATTATGCGGATGGGTGACCGAGCAGATAATTCAATTGAAACGGTTCCTACCGGATCGATAGCTCTAGATCATGCTTTAGGAGTCGGGGGCTATCCAAAAGGCCGAATTGTTGAGATTTACGGGCCCGAAAGTTCTGGTAAGACAACGCTAGCTCTCCATGCCGTTGCTGAAGTTCAGAAGCAAGGCGGCACTGCTGCTTATATTGATGCTGAAAATGCATTAGATCCCGCTTATGCCAAGAATTTAGGCGTTAATATTAACGATTTGCTGTTGTCTCAACCCGATACCGGGGAACAGGGCTTGCAAATTTGTGATGCTTTAGTTTCAAGCGGCGCTGTAGATTTAGTGGTCGTTGATTCGGTTGCCGCACTGGTTCCGCGTGCCGAAATTGAAGGCGAGATGGGCGATTCCCACGTAGGTCTACAGGCTCGCTTGATGTCGCAGGCCCTCCGTAAATTATCGGGTGCGATTAATAAAACTAACACGATCTGTATTTTTATTAACCAGATTCGTGAAAAAGTTGGAGTCATGTTTGGTAACCCCGAAACAACTCCGGGTGGCCGTGCTCTAAAATTTTATTCAACCATTCGACTTGAAATTCGTCGTGGGCAAAAGATAAAAAAAGGTACGAACGTTATCGGTAACCGTGCCAAAATTAAAGTAGTGAAGAATAAGGTTGCACCCCCGTTTAAACGTTGTCAAGTCGATATCATGTACGGTCACGGAATTTCGCAAACTGGTGAATTACTTGATATGGGCGCTGATAAAGATATCGTTAAGAAGGCGGGTGCTTGGTACTCTTATGATGATCAGAGAATTGGCCAGGGACGACAGAATGCTAAGAAATTTTTATTGAGCATCCTGATATGATGAAAAATTAAATCGACAGGTCGAAGGCTTAAAATTATATTGACAGCTGGTTTAAACTAATTCTAAAATATATTTAGAGTATTATACTCAACAAAATTAAATAATTTAGATGATGTGAAGGTGAAATTATGGTAATTATTAGCCTAATCCTCGCAATCATCGCTATTATTATTGGATTCTTTATTGGGCAGTATGTGCACGAACGGACTACTCAAAGAAAGCTCAGTAATACTCATCAGGATGCTCACAGTATTTTGCTAAAAGCTAAGCGAAAAGCTGAAACTGCTAAAAAAGAAATGATACTGAATGCTAAAGAAAAGAGCAACCGGTATCGTTCCCAGATTAATAAAGATTTAAAGAGCCGTCGTTCCAAGATTCAAAAGCAAGAAAGCCGTTTATTGCGGCGCGAAGAATCTCTGGACGATAAAGACGCGTCTTTTAATCGGCGTGATAACTCTTTAAATCGTAAGGAAAATAAGCTTAACGCTAAGCGGCAGCAAATTACCAAGCAGCAGCGGGCGGCTCAATCCCTGATTAAAAAGCGCCAGGATAAGCTGGAAAAAGTGGCCGCTCTTTCGCAGAGCGAAGCCCGTAAAAGGATTATTGACGAGACCAAACGTCAGCTTTCTGACGAACGCGCTAAGATGATCAAGGATAGCTATGATCAGGCGCAGCGAACTTCTAAGGCGAAAGCTAAGGATTTAGTGGTTCAGGCGATTCAGCAAAGCGCTGCTGATTTAGTTTCTGAGACCACGGTTTCGGTGGTTAATTTGCCAAATGATGATATGAAAGGTCGAATTATCGGTCGTGAAGGTCGTAATATTCGAACCTTTGAGACTTTGACCGGGATTGACGTTGTGATTGATGATACTCCTGATGCAGTCGTCTTAAGTGGCTTTAATCCGGTTCGAAGAACGATTGCTAAGATCGCTCTAGAAAAGTTAATTAAAGATGGCCGAATTCATCCAGCTCGAATCGAAGAAATGGTTGCCAAGAGTCGAAAAGAACTTGGTCAAAAGATTCAAGAAACTGGTGAAAACGTCATCTTTGAATTAGGAATTCATTCGATGAATCCTAATTTGGTTAAATTAATTGGTCGACTTCAGTTTATGATGTACGACGGTCAAAACGTTTTAGACCGTTCGATTGAAGTTGCTAAATTAACCGGAGTTTTAGCTGCTGAGTTAGGTGAGAACGTTACTTTAGCTAAACGGGCCGGTCTATTACATGAAATTGGCCGTGCGGTTGATCATGAAGCTAATAGTTCCCACGTTCAAATTGGGATTGATTTAGCTAAGAAATATCATGAAAGTCCGGTCATCATTGATTCAATCGGTGCTTATAGTGATTATCGCAAGCCTCATTATATTATTTCTGAATTAGTTGCCGTTGCCAGCCAGATTGCGGCTTCACGTCCCGGTGCTAAGAGTAAATCTCTTGAAAGCTTTATTCATCGCTTAACTGATCTAGAAAAGATCAGTAACAGCTTTGATGAAGTTAAGAAGAGCTATGCAATTCAAGCCGGACGCGGAATTCGCGTGATTGTTAAGCCGGATAAAGTATCTGATACACAAGCGATTGTATTGGCTCGAAGAATTAAGCGTAAGATCGAAAAGGATATGGAATATCCTGGACACATTAAAGTCACGATCATACGTGAAGTTAGATCCGTTGAATACGCTAATTAAACTTTAAATTTAAAAAGTGGTCTCAATTATGAGGCCGCTTTTTCTGTTTTATGTTAAAATTTCTTTAGATCAGATCTTGAAAGGACGGTTAACGACCGATGTCTGAATCCACTAAAACCACGCCGATGATGCGCCAGTATCAAAAGATCAAAGATCAGTATCCGGACGCCTTCTTATTTTATCGGATTGGTGACTTCTTTGAGTTATTTAATGAAGACGCCATTAAAGGGGCCCGGATGCTGGAATTAACGTTGACCGCTCGTAACCATAGTTCTAAGCACCCGATCCCGATGTGCGGAATGCCGCACCGTGCCGTTCAGGATTATGTCAATATTTTAGTTGATAAGGGCTATAAAGTCGCTATTTGTGATCAGATGGAAGATCCTCGTTTAGCTAAAGGAATGGTTAAACGAGCCGTTGTTCAACTAGTCACGCCCGGAACGTATACTGAATCCGGGGTTGAGAACGCTAAGAATAATAATTATTTAACGGCTTTAGAATATGATCCTGATCAAAACATCTATGGCTTTGCCTATGCCGAATTATCGACGGGCGAATTGAAGACCAGTCTCTTGAAGGGTGATAATAGCGTCCTTAATGAAGTCATGGGCTTGCAGACTAAAGAAGTGGTCGTAAATGGTGAGCTTGATTCGGATTTATTGAATAAATTTCATAAGATTGGGATCTTGATTTCTCATCAGAAGTCGATTCAGACCCAAGCTGAAACCAGTTACTTGACTCAAAATTTAAAGAGTCCGCTTGAAAAGAACGTGACGGCACGATTACTGACTTATATTCACTACACCCAGAAGCGTGATCTGTCGCACTTAAAGGTCGCCGTCCCGTACGAGCCGACCCAGTATCTTAAAATGGATCACGATACTAAATATAATTTAGAACTTCTAAAGAACATTCGGACCGGTAAAAAAGCCGGGACTTTATTGTGGATCTTAGACGCTACCAAGACCGCGATGGGCGGTCGAAAATTAAAACGCTGGCTAAACCGCCCGCTGATTAAAAAGAATCAAATTGAAAAGCGGCAAAATGCGGTTCAAGAGCTGCTGGATCATTATTATGAACGGAATCAGATTCAGAACTTATTAGTTAAAGTTTATGATTTAGAACGTCTAGCCGGTAAAGTGTCTTTTGGCAGCGTTAACGGCCGTGATTTGATCCAGTTAAAGACGTCTTTAGCGCAGATTCCCAAGATTAAGTATATTTTAGGTCAGTTGGATCCTAAACGTTTGGGTGCTATTTATCAGAAGTTAGATCCGGTCACTAACGTTCATGATTTGATTGATCGAGCGATCGTTAATGAGCCACCGATTTCGATTACCGACGGCGGAGTAATTAAAGATCATTATAATCATCGTCTAGATAGTTATCGTGACGCCATGAATAACGGTAAACAGTGGATGGCTAATTTACAGGCTAAAGAACGTAAAGTAACCGGTATTCATAATTTAAAAGTTGGCTTTAACCATGTTTTTGGCTATTATATTCAGGTTACTAAAGTTAATTTAGATAAAGTTCCCGATAATCGTTACCAGCGAAAACAGACTTTACGGAACGCCGAACGTTTCTCAACGCCTGAATTAAAGAAACACGAAGCGTTAATTTTAGAAGCTCAGGAGAAGTCCAAGACTTTAGAATATCAGCTCTTTGTTAAAGTCAGGGAAGCCGTAAAGCGTAATATTAAGCGTCTTCAGACGTTAGCGGATGCCATTGCATCATTAGACGTTCTGCAGGGCTTTGCCACCATTAGTGAAAAATACCGGTGGATTAAGCCAACGTTAACTAACGGTTCTAACATGAAGATTATTGACGGCCGTCATCCGGTGGTTGAAAAAGTCATGGGCCATCAGTCTTACGTTCCTAATGACGTCATCATGAATAAGGATACCCAGATCCTTTTGATTACGGGACCTAATATGTCAGGCAAAAGTACCTATATGCGCCAGTTGGCGTTAACGGTGATCATGGCACAGATGGGCTGTTTTATTCCTGCTAAATCAGCAGTTATCCCGATCTTTGACCAGATTTTTACCCGAATTGGCGCTGCCGATAATTTAATCGCCGGACAGAGTACCTTTATGGTCGAGATGCAGGAATCTAATGAAGCTTTGCAGCATGCTACTCCCCATAGTTTAATCTTGTTTGATGAATTAGGCCGTGGAACTGCTACTTACGATGGGATGTCACTGGCTCAAGCCATCATTGAATACGTTCATAATCACATTCACGCTAAGACGTTGCTTTCGACTCATTATCATGGCTTGACGACGTTAGCGAAGCACTTGCCGCACTTAAAGAACGTTCATGTCGGGGCCACCGAAAAGAACGGTAACTTGGTTTTCCTGCATAAGGTCGAGAACGGACCCGCTGATAAATCCTACGGGATTCACGTTGCTAAGTTAGCGGGCTTGCCAAAGTCGGTTCTTCCCGACTGGAAATTCTGGGTTCATTAGAAGATAACAACAGTTAGCTCTATTTCCAACTAAAAGGTAATCCGCGAACTTAAGCGTACTGATTTAATGTCTGAAACCCCCATGGCGTTAATGAATAAAGTTTATAAGTGGCAGCATCAGATTAAGAAATAAAGTTTAAGGGGCGTGAAGTATCATGGCTAAGATTCATCAATTATCACCAACACTTTCGAATCAAATCGCGGCTGGGGAAGTCGTGGAACGGCCGTCTTCCGTCGTTAAAGAATTAGTGGAAAATTCAATCGATGCTCACAGCCGTGATATTGACGTTGCCATCAAGGGTTCCGGATTAGATCAGATTAAAGTAATCGATGACGGCGTCGGAATTGAGGCGGGTGACGTTAAAACGGCCTTTAAACGTCACGCCACCAGTAAGATTCATAATCGTCGTGATCTATTTCAGGTTGATACGTTAGGTTTTCGGGGTGAAGCGCTGCCCAGTATTGCGTCGGTCGCCGACGTGGATTTAAAGACCTCGACCGGCGGTGAAGGAACTGAAATTCGCATCAACGGCGGCAAATTAATAAAGATTCAGCCTGCTGAAGCCCGGCGGGGAACCATTATCACGGTTAACGATTTGTTCTTTAATACGCCGGCCCGTTTAAAGTATATGAAATCGCCCGCGACGGAACTATCCCGAATTACGGACGTGGTTGACCGCTTAGCGTTAGGGCATCCTAAGATTGCCTTTTCGTTGATTCATAATCATCGGGAAATGCTAAGAACCGCCGGCCGAGGCAATCTTCAGCAGGTAATTGGCAGTATCTACGGAATTACTAAGGTTAAAAAGATGTTGGCGGTCAAAGCTCACGATATTGATTTTAAGGTATGGGGATACGTTAGTTTGCCCGAATTAACCCGGGCCAGCCGGAACTACATTACGATTATTTTCAACGGCCGTTACGTAAAGAACCGCGCGGTTGCGGATGCCGTTATCAAAGGCTACGGATCTAAATTAATGGTTCGCCGCTACCCGATTGCGGTGATTAACATTGAATCGGACCCGATTTTGGTGGATCCCAACGTTCACCCGTCTAAGACGACCGTTCGGATCAGCAAGGAAGCCTCGCTATGTCGTTTGATCACCACGATGGTCATGAAGCGGCTTGATCATCAGAATTTGATTCCCGACGTTATGAACCGCGAACATTCGGTCCAACCGGAACGACCCGAATACGACGTTAAACAGATTAATCTGGACGTTAACCGGGCTTCGGTTCATTATCATAATTTCCTAAATTAAGGTACATTGGTCAGATGCACGGTTCTTATTTACTATGTGAGGCTAGCGATGGCTTGTATATCGTTGATCAGCATGCCGCCCAAGAACGGGTTAATTACGAATACTTTCGTAAAAAGATCGGTGAAGTTTCTAATGATGAACAGGATTTGTTGGTGCCCATCGTTTTGAGTTATTCGAATTCGGACGTTTTAAAGATTAAGCAGCGTCTTGATGTGTTAAAGAGTGTTGGGATTAATTTAGAACCGTTCGGAACCGATAGTTTTGTCGTTCATCAGCACCCAACCTGGTTTCAGCCCGGTCAGGAACGGGCCACCATTGAAGAAATGATTGATTGGGTCCTGAAAAATGGTAAAATTTCGATTGCGAAGTTTAGAGCTAAAACCGCTATTATGATGAGCTGTAAACGAGCTATTAAAGCTAATCATCATTTGAATCGTCAGCAGGCCGTCAGTTTACTCCATCATCTGAGTCGATCGCAAGATCCGTATAACTGTCCGCACGGCCGCCCGACTTTGGTTCATTTTACAAATTATGATATGCAAAAGATGTTTAAACGGGTCCAGGATCCTCACCGTTCGGGATTGTGGAAACAATACCAGTGGAAAAAACAGTAAGAGAGCGAGTAAATGTTTGAATATTTTATAGGTTACGTTACCGACGTCGAAAAGACCTATATCGTATTGGAAGTCAACGGGGTTGGTTACAAGATCTACGTCCCGAATTCAAGGTTATTTCAAGTTGATTCCGATCATAAGGTCAAGGTTTATATTCATCAGGCCGTTAGTGATACGTCTGAATTTTTATACGGCTTTAAGAGCCGGGTTGATAAGGTGATTTTTGAACGTTTGATCAACGTATCGGGGATTGGTCCTAAAAACGCCGTTGCGATTTTGTCGGGTAACGATCATCAGGCGTTATTGAACGCCATCAATGAAGAAAACGTAACTTATTTAACGAAGTTTCCGGGCGTTGGTAGAAAGACCGCCAAACAGATCATTTTAGATTTACACGGTAAATTGAATGACTTATGGGCTAAAGTATCATCTCAGCTCCAGGAAGCTTTAGAAGCACTACAAGCTCTAGGCTACAGTAATCGAGACGTTAAGAGTATTGAAGGCCAGCTAGCTAAAAATCCAAAATTAACGACTAATCAGTATTTGAGTCAAGGCCTGAAGTTATTAAATCGATTATCCTAAATTAACGAAGGGAGGCAAACGTCTTGGCAAAAAAACGGTTAGTTTCCGGTCAAAAAGAAAACCAGGCTGAAGCGGCTGAAGAACAGACTCTACGTCCGCAGTTTCTGGATCAATATATCGGTCAATCGAAGTTAAAACACGAATTAAGGGTCTATATTAAAGCCGCTAAGCAGCGTCATGAATCGTTGGATCACGTTTTGCTTTACGGTCCGCCGGGTTTAGGTAAAACGACCTTGGCCATGGTCATCGCTCATGAAATGCAGGTCGACATTAAGACCACCAGCGGTCCGGCGATTGAAAAGCCGGGTGATCTGGTGGCGTTGCTAAACGAGTTAAAGCCCGGTGACGTTTTATTTATCGATGAAATTCACCGGTTGCCGAAAGTGGTGGAAGAGATGCTTTATTCAGCGATGGAAGACTTTTACGTTGATATCGTGGTGGGTCAGGGACCGACTGCCCATCCGGTTCATTTTCCGTTGCCGCCGTTTACCTTAATCGGTGCGACCACCCGAGCCGGACTATTGTCGGCACCGTTGCGGGACCGTTTTGGAATCGTTGAGCATATGCGATATTACAACGTTGATGATTTGACGACGATCGTAAAGCGTTCCGCTAATATTTTTCATACCAGTATTAAAGATGAGGGGGCCGTTGAAATTGCCCGTCGTTCACGAGGAACACCCCGGATTGCGAACCGGTTATTAAGACGAGTTCGTGATTTTGCTCAGGTTTCTCATCATCCATCAATTGACGTTCCGATCGTTAATTATACGTTAAAGTTATTGGGCATCGATGATGCCGGGCTGGATCGAACCGATATTAAATTACTAAAGACCATGATTAAGTATTATCACGGCGGTCCCGTGGGTTTAAACACGATTGCGGCTAACATCGGTGAAGAAACCGACACGATTTCCGAAATGTACGAGCCCTACTTATTGCAAAAGGGCTTTCTGAAACGGACCCCCCGCGGCCGTGAGGTGACCCAAAAAGCTTATCGTCATTTGGGAATTAAGCCTAAATTGGACTAGGTTACGAGTTTCTGTTAATCTTAATTTAAAAAGAAAGTGTGATTAAACTATGCAAAATGGAACAACTGGAATTATAATGGTTATCATTTTGTTTGCATTGATGTACTTCTTGATGATTCGTCCGCAAAAGAAGCGTCAACGTAAACATGCCGATACTTTAAAGAAATTACAAAAGGGTGACCACGTAGTTACGATTGGTCGTCTTCATGGAACCATTGATAGTATTGACCGTGATAGCGGTACCGTAACCTTGGATTGTGATGGTATTTATTTGATTTTTGATCTAAAGGCCATCGCTTCGGTTGAAGATCACTCAAATAAGATGATAAAAAATCCGCTTCGGAAGATAAGTCTAAAAAAATAAGTAATTAAGTGTTTTTAAAAGGGCCGGTGTATAATGAAGGATGAAAAAATGACCGTTCAACAAAAGATTTTGAATGCGATTCAAAAGTATTCGACGATTATACTTCAGCGTCATAAGCGTCCTGATCCGGATGCGATTGGTTCCCAAATGGGACTAGCCGAAATGATTAAGAAAACGTATCCTGAAAAACAGGTCTATTGTGTTGGTAAACAGTATCAGGGCTTTAATTGGTTAGGTCAGGAAGATCAAATTAAGCCGTCTGTTTACCAGGGTGCTTTAGTAATCGTTACTGATACGGCCAATCAGCCCCGAATTGATGGATCTCATTATAAAGATGGCGATATGCTGATTAAGATTGATCATCATCCAAACGATGATGCTTACGGCGACGTTCAATGGGTTAATCCTAAAGCCTCCAGTGCTTCTGAAATGGTTTATGATTTATGTACCGCCTCACGTCGGTTAAAAATTGATGCCGAAACCGGCCGTTTAATTTATGCAGGGATCGTTGGTGACACCGGTCGTTTTAAATATCCTTCCACGAGTTCGCACACTTTCTACGTGGCTTCTCAATTGGCGAAATTAAACTTTTCGATTAGCCACGTTAATAAAAAAGAAGAAGAAATCGACTTTCCGATGGCTCATCTTTGCGCTTATTTATACACCCATTTAAAAATCATGCCTAGCGGAGCGGCATACCTTGTGATTAATGATAAGACTTTATCCGCTCTGAAGTTGAGTGATGAAAACACTTCTGCAATCGTTCCGTTGCCGGGTAACATTCGGGGCGTAAAGTGCTGGATCATCTTTGTTCAGCAGCCTGATAAAACATATCGATTACGGATTCGTTCAAACGGGCCGGCGATTAACGGCTTAGCAAAGCACTTTGGCGGGGGTGGCCACGCCCTTGCGAGCGGTGCAATGGTTAAAGATATAAGTGATGTTAAACGGGCTATTCATGAATTAAATCAGATCGCTAAAAATTATAAAGGAGATATGGTATGAAAAACGGCTTTAAGAAATTTGGTCTAAAGCCTTTTCTGTTAAACGCGATTCATGCTCTGCATTTTAAGACGCCGACCAAGATTCAGGATAAGGTGATTCCCGTAATTCAACAGGGCAAAAGTGTAGTTGGTCAGTCGGCCACCGGAAGTGGCAAGACCCATGCCTATTTATTACCGATTTTTAATCAATTGAAATTAGATCAGTATAAAGTTCAGGCGGTGATCACGACGCCGAGTCGTGAATTAGCTTATCAGTTATATGATAATGCTAAACAATTAGCGAAATATTGTCCAAAGACGATTCATATTGCGGATTATATCGGCGGAACCGATGAAGCTCGTCAGATTCAAAAGCTGCATCATCATCAGCCCCAAATCGTAATTGGAACGCCGGGCCGAATTTTAGATTTGATTGATCAGCAGGCCTTGGATATTCATACTGCTGATCGAATGGTGATTGATGAAGCTGATATGACGCTGGATATGGGCTTTTTAGGCCAGATTGATCAGATTGCCACCCATTTTGGCAAACAGCTTCAGATGATGGTCTTTTCTGCCACCATTCCGCAGCGTTTGGCCCCGTTTCTAAAGAAATATATGAATCATCCGGAGGTTGAGAAGGTCCCGGTTAAATCGGTGATCAATCCGAATATTGATAACTGGCTGATGTCGACTAAAGGCCGTGACCGAGCTGAAATTATCTATCGGTTATTAACCATCGGTCAGCCGTTTCTGGTCTTGATTTTTGCTAATACGCGTCAGCGGGTAATTCAGTTGACTAAATTCTTACGTTCTAAAGGTTTATCGGTCGCCATGATTGAAGGTGGCTTACAGCCGCGGCGTCGTAAACGAG
This sequence comes from Acetilactobacillus jinshanensis, assembly GCA_043289735.1. Lineage (GTDB taxonomy): Bacteria > Bacillota > Bacilli > Lactobacillales > Lactobacillaceae > Acetilactobacillus > Acetilactobacillus jinshanensis_A. The sequence goes on along the minus strand of CP171343.1, from coordinate 911,897 downwards.
TTATGAAGCAGGTTCGTCACTTAAAGTACCAATTCGTGGTGGCAACGGATCTAGCGGCCCGCGGGATTGATATTGACGGTGTATCAATGGTAATTAACGATCAGATTCCGCCTGATTTTCGATACTTTATTCATCGAGTTGGTCGAACCGGCCGGAACGGGATGCACGGCTTAGCCATTACTTTGTATTCACCTGATGAAACCAAATTAGTTGAAGGCGTCAAAAAGATGGGCGTTAACTTCGTTCCAAAAGAATTTAAGAACGGTCACATCGTGGACGCTCCTCATCGTCACCGTCGTGAACATCGTCGTCACGGTAAACAGCATTTGAGTGCTAAAATGCGCGGCATGATCAGTAAGAGGTCTAAGCACGTTAAGCCGGGTTATAAGCATAAGATCAAAGTTGCTCTGCTCAAGAACGACGAATTCAATAAGAAGACTTATAATCGCGATCTATTTTCATGATGACGTCAAATAGGTTATAATAATTTATGTGATCCAGAAATCGATTTGAAAATATGCTCTTAAGTATTTTCTTCACAGAAACGTGTCCTAAAGAGATGAGAGGCGGCGATTTAAATAGTTTGGAGTGCTCTTTCAAATTAAAGTTAGATATTAAATTTTTATTAAGAGGTATACGATTAGCATCGTTGCAAGTAAAGTGGCACCGCGTTTTAGCGTCTTTACTGGTAACGGTGCTTTTTGTCTATTGTCTTAGGAGGTATATCTCATGAAGAAATTAAGCAGTGAACAAGTCCGAGATATGTTCTTAGATTACTTCCATGATAAGCATCACCATACGATTAAGCATAGTGCTTCGTTAGTTCCGAAGGATGATCCGTCGTTATTGTGGATTAATTCCGGAGTTGCCACCATGAAGCGTTACTTTGATGGGGAAGTCGTACCGAAGAACCGTCGAATTACCAGTTCGCAGAAGAGTTTACGAACTAACGATATTGAAAACGTGGGTCGGACCCGTCGTCATCAGACCATGTTTGAAATGCTGGGTAACTTCTCGGTTGGTGATTATTTCCGTGACCAAGCCATTGCCTGGGCCTGTGATTTATTAATGTCACCTAAATACTTTGGCTGGGATCCGAAGCGTTTATACGTTACGGCCTATCCAAAGGATCACGCTACTAAGCGTGATTGGATCAAAGGCGGCATTCCGAAAGACCATATCGTTAATATGAAGAGTAATTTCTGGGATGTCGGTGAAGGTCCTTGTGGCCCCGATACCGAAATCTTTTATGACCGTGGGCCTAAATTTGATAATTTAAAGCCTGGCGATCCGGAAGACTATCCCGGTGGTGAAAATAACCGCTGGCTAGAAGTCTGGGATATCGTTCTGTCTCAGTTTAATCATGAACCAGACGGCTCTTATAAGCCGTTACCGCGTAAGAACATTGATACTGGGATGGGCTTAGAACGAGTGGTTTCGATTTTCCAGAACGCGCCGACTAATTTTGAAACCGATTTATTCATGCCGATTATTCACGCTACCGAAAAGTTGAGTGATAACCGAAAGTACGTTCCGTCGATGACCAATCGTGATACGATTGCTTTTAAGGTCATCGCGGATCATATTCGTGCGGTTACCTTTGCCATTAACGATGGTGCTTTACCGTCGAACGTCGGCCGTGGCTACGTAATTCGGCGTTTGATTCGTCGAGCAACGGTTATGGGCCGTCGTTTAGGTATTGATCATCCGTTCTTGTATAAGTTAGTCCCCGTCGTTGGTAAGATTATGCAGCATCCTTATCCAGAAGTCGCTAAAAATACTAAGTATTTGCAAAAAGTGGTTCATTCTGAAGAAGTTAGCTTTGACGCTACCTTAGCGGATGGCTTGAAATTATTAAAGTCCGTCTTAGCTGACGTCAAAAAGAATCATAAGAAAGTTATTCCGGGTGCCGAAGCCTTTAAGCTTTATGATACTTATGGATTTCCGCTTCAGTTGACCGCTGAATACGCCCATGAACAAAATTTAGACGTTGATAATCAAGGCTTTAAAGTCGAAATGAAGAAGCAGCAGAATCGTGCTCGTAAGGCTCGTGGCAACAAGCAAGCCATGGGAATTCAAAACGATTTACTGGTCGACATTAAGACGCCTAGCAAGTATGTTGGTTATCATCAGTTAAACGTTAAGAATGCTAAGATCACCCATATCGTTCAGCATAATAAATTAGTTAAGAGCGTTGACGGCGGAACGGCTGCAGTAATGTTCTCCGAAACGCCGTTTTATGCCGAAATGGGTGGTCAAGTTGCTGATCAAGGCTGGATTAAAGATGCTCAGGGTGACGATGCTGCTAAAGTAGTTGACGTTCAGTCAGCACCGAACGGTCAGCATTTACACACGGTTAAGATCTTTAAGCCGTTAAAGGTTGGTGCAACTTATGACTTATCCGTTGATCCGGTTCGTCATGAAAAGACTTCGGAGAATCATACGGCTACTCATCTATTGGACCAGACGTTACGGAACGTTTTAGGTGGCCATACTCATCAAGCCGGATCGTTAGTTGATCCGCATTACTTACGGTTTGACTTTACTCACTTTGGTGAAGTTACCCAGAAGGATCTTAAAAAGGTTGAAGATATTATCAACCAGAAGATCTTTGCCGCATTACCGGTTAAGACCACGGTTACCGATCCGAAGACTGGTAAAGAAATGGGTGCCGTTGCCATCTTTAATTCCAAGTACGGTAAGAAGGTTCGAGTTGTTAACATCGGTGGTTACTCGATCGAATTCTGTGGCGGGACCCACGTTAAGAACACCAGTGAATTAGGCCTGTTTAAGATCGTTTCTGAATCGGGTGTTGGTGCCGGGGTTCGCCGGATCGTTGCCGTCACTTCGTCCGACGCCTTTAAGCTATTGAACCATGAAGAATCGATTTTGATCCAGACGGCTCATCAGTTAAAGGCTAACCGCTTGGATGACGTTCCGAATAAGATTAACGAAATGGAAGACACCATTAAGCAATTACAGGATAATCAGCGTTCCTTAGAATCTAAGGTTGCTAACGCCCAAGCTTCCCACGTCTTTGATAACGTTCAGACCGTTAATGGCCTGAAGTTGATCACCGGAGTCTTGAACGTTTCCGGAATGAATCAGTTACGTCAGTTAGCTGATACCTGGCGTAGTAAGAAATTATCCAACGTCTTAGTTCTAGGAACCAAGAGCAAAGGCAAAGCTAATTTGATCGTTGCGGTTGATGATCAGCACGCTAAGAACGGCCTACGTGCCGGTGATCTGATTAAATCCATCGCCACTAAGATTCAAGGTGGCGGCGGTGGCCGTCCTACCATGGCGCAAGCCGGTGGTAAGAATGCCGCTGGATTACCTGATGCTATGAAGGCAGCTAAGCAGTGGCTATCTAAAAACGTTAAATAAAGGCCCTCTTGTATGAAGATATTAATGGGACTAGATTACGGTGCTCGAACCGTGGGCGTTGCCGTTAGTGATCCGTTCGGCTGGACCGCTCAGGGCGTTGAAACCATTCATATGGATGAAAATAAAGAAATTTTTAAACTGAATGAAGTTCAGAAATTGATTAAACGGTTTCACGTCAAAGGCTTTATTTTGGGCTTGCCGCTTAATATGAACGGAACGGCCGGGCCGCGGGTTGACGCCTGCAAAAAATACGGTGATATGCTGAAAAAGCGCTTTCACTTACCGGTTGACTATCAAGATGAACGTCTGACGACCGTTCAGGGTGAACGGATGATGATTGAAGGTGCTGACGTATCCCGACGCAAGCGCCGTAAAGTTATTGATAAAGTTGCTGCTGAATTAATATTACAGACTTATTTGGATCGAAAGGGTCCTTTGACTAAGCTGGATTCAAAAAAGTGAGCATTACTTATGTCAAATTTAAATAGTAATCAACAGATTTCTTTGACCGATAAAGACGGCCGAAAAGTGATTTACAACGTTCTGCTGACGTTTAAATCGGATGATTTTCATAAATCATATATTTTGATTTATCCTCAAGATCGAGATAAGAGTCAGCAGGTGGGTGTTAGAGCGTTTTCTTTACCGCCGAATGAAGATCCCGCTAATCCGCAGTCGGGCGATTTACGACCGATTAAGACTAAGCAGGAGTGGGACATGGTCGAATCGGTCCTGAATACGTTTGTAAATCCCGATAAATAATAATTAATATTAAATTATTGAATGAGAGATTTTTATTTACGATCTTTATCGTTGAAATATGATAAAATAGCATTATGTTTAGAAGGGAATTTAAATGAGTAATGATAAACAGCAACGGCTTAAAGTAAAATTAAACGGTCATGTTTATACTTTTGTGGGTCGAAGTTCATTAAGTAACATGAAAGCGACGGCTCATTTATTACAGCAGCAGTTACAGCAAATTAAACGATTATCTCCGCGCGTTAGTAATGAAAATGCGGCCATTTTATTAGCATATAACGCCATTTCTAATCAATTGAAACTACAAGATCAATTAAAACGATGAGAAAGAATGGCTAAAAATGATCATTTCTTTAATTATTTTATTTTTAATCATCAAAGACGGGCTCGTGTATGAATTTATTCGAATCATTAGTTATCTGATTGGCTGGATCATTGCGATTCGGTTTACCCATCCGTTAGGTTCCTCTATTAATCAATTATTAGGAACTAACGCAATGCTGATAAACGGGATCAGTTTCTTAATTATTTTAATCATTTCGGTAATGATTTTAAAAGCAATTGGACGGGTAATTAATCACGTTACGGATTTTCCGGTTATTCACCAATTAAATGCCTTAGGCGGGGGCTTTGTCGGTGCTATAGTTGGTTACGTTATTGTGTTTCTTTTATTAAGTATTTGTCTAGCTTTGCCAAGTGCCTGGATACAGAATGAATACCTTAATTCGCCAGTTGCTGTAAAAATCGTTAATCATACGCCTGGAATAACTAGTCAGTTAATGAATAAGTGGCTAAGATAATTTTGGAGGATCAATATGAATCGTAAAATTCTTAAAACTCTTGAGTATTCTAAAATTAAACAGAGAATTTACCGCTTTTTAACCACCACGATGGGACGGGACGCCTTACATCGTTTAGGACCCAGCAACCGTCCGTACTTAATTCAAAAACGTTTGGATGAAACGGATGATGGTTTTCATCTCTATCGAATTAAAGATGGGATTCCGGTTCCGCAATTATCAGACGTTACCGTTTATTTAAAGCGGCTTAATATTAATGCTGCGTTTAACGGTAAAGAACTGGCTAAAGTCGGCAAAGTACTAGTATCCACGAGCGCTTTAATCCGATTCTTTGATCAGTTAAGAAATAACGGGGTCGAATTTAAACGGCTGTACCGGATCATTGAAGCGTTTTCGAATTTACCCGCCGTCTCGAAACTGCTGGCCCGGTCGATCGACGAAGACGGCAGCGTTTTAAGCAGCGCCTCGAGTGAACTGTACGGCCTTCGCCAGCGATTGACCGGTATTAATTCGAAGATTAAGTCCCAGATGGACCGCTACCTAAATGGTAATAACGCTAAATATTTGAACGGTACCGAGCTGACCGTTCGTGACGGAAGCTACGTTATTCCGATTAAGGCTTCGGCTAAGCATCACTTCGGCGGGATCGTTCACGATCAGAGTGCTTCCGGTGAAACGCTATTTGTGGAACCCGCTAAGATGATCAGCTTAAATAACTATTACCGTCGGACTAAGTTGGACGAGCGGAACGAGGAACGGCGGATTCTGATCAATTTATCGAAAACGCTCCGTCCTTATCAAAAGGACATCGTTCGTAACAGCCAGGTCCTTGGCCAGCTAGACTTGATCAACGCTCTGGCGCATTACGCGTACGTATCCAAATCGACCAAGCCGTCGGTCTCTAAAAAGAACTGGGTCAATTTAAAGCAAGCTCGTCACCCGTTGCTGAATCCGCACAAGGTGGTCGCTAACGACATTCGGATCGGTAAAAAATACCGAGCGATCGTGATTACCGGTCCCAACACCGGTGGTAAGACCATTACCATGAAGACGCTGGGCTTACTTCAGTTAATGGGCCAGTCCGGGATGTTTATTCCTGCTGATGAAGGTAGCCAGATCGGTGTCTTTGATGACATCTTTGCTGATATCGGTGATGACCAGTCGATTGAACAGAATCTGAGTACTTTTTCATCGCATATGGATAACATCGTTAATATCCTGCATCACATAACGTCTCGGAGTTTAGTTCTGCTGGATGAAGTCGGTTCAGGAACCGATCCGAATGAAGGTGCTGCTTTGGCGATTTCCATCTTAGATGCGATCGGCCAGGTCAACAGTATGGTGGTTGCCACCACCCATTATCCTGAATTAAAGACCTATGGCTATAATCATCCGGGAACCATTAACGCTTCGATGGAATTTAATTTTAAGACCCTAAAGCCGACCTATCATTTGATTTTGGGCGTACCGGGCCAAAGTAACGGCTTAAATATTGCAAAGCGCCTGGGCTTGGATCCGAGTATTATTGATGAAGCTAATTCGTTAACTAGTAGCAAAAGCCGGAACGTTAATAATATGATTACTCAGTTGACTAAACAAACTCATTACGCTCGTTATGACGCCCGTCATTTACGACACGAATTATGGGAAGCGACTAAGCTTCATCATGAATTATCTGATGCTTTTGATAAATATAAAAAGCATCAGCACAGTTTAAATTTACAGGCTAAAGAACATGCGAACCGGATCGTTAATGAGATTAAAAAACGGGCCAACCGGATCATTTCTGATCTTCACCATAAAGAAAAGGCAGTCGGTAAGACACCGGTTAAAGAAAACGAATTAATGAACGACAAGGGTAAGTTAAATTCCCTGCAGCAGAACGTTAATTTAAAGCATAACCGGGTCTTGAAGAACGCTAAACAGGAGAATGCTCTACATCCCGGTGATGACGTATACGTTAAGCCGTATGGACAGCGGGGGGTCTTGATCAGCCATCTTAATAATAAGCATCAGTGGTAAGTTCAGATCGGAATTCTTAAAATGGCGATTAGTGACGGTGATCTAAAGAAAATTAAGCCGGTTAAGCAGCAGCATTCTTACACGATGGTTAACCGGGCTTCTTCCAGCGTGGTCGAACCGGAGCTGGATTTACGTGGGATGCGTTATGACGCGGCGATGCATAAGCTGGATAAATATATTGATTCAGCATTGTTATCTGGTTATTCCCAAGTTACGATTATTCACGGTAAAGGTACCGGTGCCCTGCGAAAGGGTGTCATTGCTTATCTTAAACGTAATAATCGGGTTAAGAGCTTTCATTATTCACCGCCGAATGCGGGTGGAGATGGATCGACCATTGTTAAATTCAAGTAAATGATTAAGGGAGACATTACTATGGTTTCTGAAACTACTGATAAGACTTTTGATCAAGATACTGCAAAGGGTGTTACGTTAACTGATTTCTGGGCTACCTGGTGTGGTCCATGCAAGATGCAGTCACCGGTTGTTGATCAGTTATCTAATGAAATGGGCGATAAGGTTAAATTCAACAAGATGGATGTTGATAAGAATCCCGAAACGCCGCAAAAGTTTGGAATTATGAGTATTCCAACCTTAATTATTAAAAAAAACGGTAAGGTGGTCGACAGTGTGGTTGGCTACCACAGTAAAGATCAATTAAAGCAGATTTTGAATAAATATATAGATTAAAAATTAATAAAATTAAAGGCCATAACAAGTTAGTTATGGCTTTTTAATAAATTGAAAACAATTATTATCGCAACTAAAAATCGGGGTAAAGCCCGTGAATATCGAAAAATGTTTCAGTCAAAGGGGATCCGGGTAAAGACCTTGAATGATTTTACTAACCCACCGAAGATTAAAGAAACGGGGCATAGTTTTGAAGAAAACGCTATGATTAAAGCGGAGGCGGTGGTTAACTGGTTAAACATTCCAGCTTTAGCAGATGATTCGGGACTAGAGGTTCATAGCATTAATAATGAACCCGGAATTTATTCAGCTCGTTATGCCGGAGATCATGATGACGAAGCTAATAAGCATAAGTTACTCCGTCGGTTAAAAGGCCATCAGAATCGCAGTGCGACTTTTGTTACTTGTTTGGTACTGTTAAAACCAAATGGCAAGAAATTAATAGTGAATGGGAAATTAAATGGTCAAATTTTAAAGCAACCTAGAGGAACCGATGGTTTTGGTTATGATCCGTTATTTTATGTTCCTAGTAAACATCGAACTTTAGCTGAAATGACCACGAAACAAAAAGATGCCATCAGTCATCGAGGAATTGCTACCCGGAAAATGATGAAATATTTTGATGATTGGTGGCAAGATTAATTATTTATTGTACTAGACATAATTAATGGTGATTTAGGTAATTTAATGTGATGGTTAGTTAATGCTTCGAGATATAAACCTAAGTACTGACGTTGAATTCCCCATTGGGCACCGTTTTTGGTTGGGATGTAGACTTGAATAGCGACCGAGCCGTCTGGTAACGTTATAGTTCCTCTAATATCTGGGGCCCCAATGATATCAGAGTTATTGCAGCGTGGCTTTGATTAACCGCTTTAATGATGTTTAATGATTTTTTGATGGGCGTATCCGGATTGATCTTGATTTGAATAATGGCCGTCATGTTGTTTCTAGAGAAGTTAGAAATGACGGTAATGTTGCGGTTGGGGATGTAGTTTAAAGTTCCATCGATTGATGTAACCTGGGTGGTTCGAAGCCCGATTGCTTTAACGGTACCTTGGATTTCACCGATCTGAACGTAGTCACCGACGTTCAGCTGGTGCTCGAATAGGATAAAGAAACCGCTGACGATGTCCGATACGAAGCCTTGAGCTCCTAGTCCAATGGCTAAACTGAAGATTCCGGCACCGGTGATTAAAGTGCCGACCGGGATTCCGATTAACGAAAGGACGGAATAGATCCAGAAAATTACTAATCCGTAGCTAAGGGCGTTAATTGATAGGGTGTGGAGCGTTGATACTTTTTTTGATTCTTTCGGAATAAGTGATTGATAAAGAAAATGCCCATCCGTTTTAAGATCCAAAATAAAATCGTAATGAAAATCAGCATAAAGATCTTTTTGGATAGATTATTTAAGATTTGGCTCCAGTTAAAGGTTTTTAGGTAATTTTTAAGAAATGAATTGTTAACAACTTGAACTTGCGCTCCTTACTCGTTGAAATTATAGCAAAATTAATTAGTCAGTGAAATATCTTTCCGCTTCATTGTCAAAATATTATTAAAATGCTATTCTTAGTTTAGTTAAAGTGTGAAAGGAAGAGTTCCATGACAGCTGGTCAAATTGCTGGATTATTAGCAGCGTTTGCGTTATTAGTTTTAGTTATTTTTGTCGGGATCTTTTTAGTAAGGGTGATGACTTTAGTAACTAGAGTCAATCATAGCCTAGGCGACGTAACGAAAGATATTAACGCTATTTCTAAACAATCCGAAAAAGTGTTAGCTGATACTCATAAGTTATTAAATGAAATAAATGGCGATGTAAAAACGTTACGCCCGGTCTTTAAAGCAAGTGCCGATCTTGGCAAAAGCGTTTCTAACGTTAATCATACCGTGAATGATATGGGTAAACGTTTTAAACGTCATCGCAAGTTAAAACGTTCTCGTTTGTATAAGATGGGTTCAATTTTGTTTAATCTCTTTAATTTGCGAAAACATAAATAATGGAGTGATTTATTATGAATAAAAAGACAGGCTTTTTATTAGGTTTACTTTTAGGCGGTGCAGCTGCTGTAATGGCTTTTGAACGGTTAGATCCTGTTAAACGTCAGAAATTAGTTAATAATCTTAATCAAAAAGCTTCTAATTTAAAAGATCGAGCTGTTGATTATGCTTTTTATGCTAATGATGCCATGAATGATGCATCGGGTCATTTAAAAAAAGGTGCTAACGGGGCTGCTTCTCATGCTAAATCGGCATTTAATTCTGCTCAGCAACGTGCTGGTCAATTAAAGAATCACTTTAACAATCTATTTAAGTACCCAATTTCATACGGCTGCTGATCATCTTCGTTCAGAACTAAGTTTATTATCCAGATGGTACTGTTAAAAAAGTTAAATGATAAAAAATTATTTTAGAGCTTTTTATTTTATTGAAGTAAGCTTGCTAAAAATTTTAGCATCTGTTATATTATGGCTAGTGAAAGCGCTATTTTTATTAAGAGGAAGACTAAAGATATGGAAAAACAAAAAGTAACCATTTATGATGTTGCTCATAAAGCCCAAGTATCGATGGCAACGGTATCCCGAGTCGTGAATGGCAATTCAAACGTTAAGCCTCTTACCAGAAAAAAGGTTTTAAAGGTCATTAAACATTTAAATTATCAACCCAATGCGGTTGCTCGGGGTTTAGCTAGTAAACGAACCACAACCGTGGGCGTAATCACGCCTAACGTTGCCGATACTTATTTTTCCGAATTAGCTTTAGGAATTGATGATATTGCAGCAATGTATAAATATAACATTATTTTAGCTAATTCAGATGATAACGGTAAAAAAGAGATTCACGTTCTTAATACGTTATTAACTAAACAGGTTGACGGTATTATTTTTATGGGTAACGAAATTACTGATGATTTAAGAAAACATTTTCGTAAAGCTAAGACACCCATCGTTTTAGCGGGGTCGATTGATTCCCAAAAGACCGAGCCGAGCGTAAATATTAACTATCGTCAGGCAACCGAAGACGAAGTTAATCATTTAATCGAGCGTGGTAATAAACACATTGCGTTTATTACCGGATCGTTAAATCAAGCCATTAATTCCAAATATCGTTTAGTTGGATATCAAAATGCGCTAAAGAACCATCATTTAAATTATGATCCTAAATTAGTTTTTCCAACCAATCGTTCTTATCAAGACGGCTATGATCTCAGTAAACGGTTAATCAAAATGGACGTTTCGGCTGCGATGGTAAGTAATGATGAATTGGCGGCTGGAGTTATGAACGGATTAACCGATGCCGGGATTAAAGTTCCGGATCAGTTTGAAATCGCGACGAGTGATGATACTAAATTAACTAAAATGACTCGGCCCACGATGACGTCGATTACTCAACCTTTGTATGATATCGGAGCCGTTGCAATGCGGCTTTTAACTAAGATTATGAATAAAGATAAAGTTAATAGTCACGATGTATTGTTACCCTATGGGTTGATTAAACGTAATTCGACTAAATAATCGTGAAATTTTTATTAGTCTTCATAGCTTTCTTGATAAAAATAAATTAGATTGCTACAATTATAGTCGTTTAACAAGATTCGAAATGAGAGGAGTATGCTATAATGTCAGGACATTCTAAATGGCATAACATACAAGGTCGTAAAGGCGCTCAAGATAAAAAGCGTGGCAAAATTTTTCAGAAATTATCACGTAACTTATATCAAGCCGCTAAATCAGGTGATCCTGATCCTGATAATAACCCTGATCTTCGGTTAGAAATCAGTAAAGCTCATGATCAGAACATGCCAAAGCGTAATATCAAACGTGCGATTGATAAAGCTACCGGTGCCGGTGGTCTTCATTTCGAGCAAATTACCTATGAAGGGTATGGACCTGGTGGAACCGCTCTTATGATTTTAGTTCTAACGGATAATAAGAACCGAACCGCTGCTGCAATTCGTTCAGCATTTAAGCATCACGGTGGATCATTAGGTACCAGCGGATCGGTTTCGTATCTTTTTGATCGAAAGGGCTTAATTATAATTAAACGTGACGGCTTAGATGCTAGTGAAGACACCGTTTTAATGGATGCTTTAGACGCCGGTGCTGATGATATGAAGACGTATAAAGATCGTTTTGTAATCACCACGGCCCCGAATGCTTTAGCTAAGGCTCGTGCCGCTTTACGTAAGAAGTATGATTTAGATACTGCTGAAGTTAAGATGGTTCCTAAGACCGTAACTACGGTTCCTGCTGATAAGGTTGATTCTTATAAAGGATTGCTTGATGAATTGAACAGTAATGATGATGTTCAGGATATTTATGAAGCAGCCAAGTTGCCCGATAACGTCAAGTAAAAATTTAATTTAATTTAAAAATAACTTTGATCACCGTAAGTTTAAAACTTACGGTGATTTTTTTATACCCTGGTTCGTTAAATTGAGAAAAACGTGCGTAATTAAAGACCGAAGGGAAGTGAGCTAATTAAGATTGAGAAGTTACTGAATAGGTTATGGAAATATTCTGGTGATCATCAGGTTTCTGACGTATATTTTTTACCGAATTCGAAAGGTTATGTGATCAGGGTCATCGATGTATTAATTATTGTAAATTTTATAGCGGGATGACCATTAGTGAACATCGTCGGCCTCAATTAGGTTCGTTTAATTAAACGAAAGTTACTCGCTGCGATTTTCGACGGTTGGGGATTATCTTAATCGGGAGTCCATGGTGGTCAGATTAATTAGAAATTTGGATTGTCAACGATTAAATTTCTTGATTCCTGAACAATTTAAAAAATTATTGTCTTTAGCTCCTTATCGGGGATTAATGTTGTTTGCAGGTCCAACTGGATCGGGTAAGACTACTACCATATACCAATTGGCTAAAAATTATGGATCTAATAAAATGATAATGACAATTGAAGATCCCGTTGAAATTATTCAAAATGATTTCTTACAACTTCAAATTAATCGAAAAGCCGGGATGAACTACCAACAATTATTAAAAGTGGGACTTCGTCATCGTCCTGATATTTTTATTATTGGTGAAATTAGAGATACATATACGGCAAAAGCCGCAATTCAAGCGGCATTAAGTGGGCATTTAGTGCTAAGTACCGTTCATGCTCAGTCTCCCGAGGGTACAGTTAATCGATTATTACAATTAAAGGTTAATGAGCATTATTTACGCCAATGTCTTAATACGATTGTTTATCAACGATTGTTACCAACGTGTCATTCAGAAATGGGGGCTTTATTTAACATCGTCACTAAAGATCAATTGTGGAAAATTAGCCCAAGATTTTTCACAATACCAATTGGGTAATTAAAGGTTAAGGATCAAATTACTTTATTTTCCTCAATTCGTAATTTTTTAAATAATGGCTTCTCGTTAGAAGAAGCTTAAACCGTTGGTGAATTTCAGGACGTACTGTCAGTTAAGAATTTCTGAATATCATGGTGATTTATTAATACTTTGTTAAAAGTACCGTTAATTGGCAAGATTTTTCAATCATATTATGCTTATTATTTTTCGAGTAACTTGGCTTTAATGATGAGCTGCGGAATGGATTTAAAGCAAATCGTTAAATTTATGTTGCTTAATAAATAAATATCATTTTTTGTCCCGAAAAATGATGATGCTACTGGATACCGGTGACACCACCGACGTTTTGGCGCAAAAGCTAAGGTCGTATTCAAAGGTTGAGTTTCAATTGATGATCAAACGGTCTTCTAGGTTAATTTCGATGTTGCAGCCGGTTATGTTTTTAATTATCGGTCTGTTTATCACCGGTACTTATTTAAGCATGTTATTGCCCATGTATCAATCGATTAAAGGAGTTTATTAAAATGAAAAAGGCTTTAAAAAAGCGGAAAGGCTTTACGCTAATCGAAATGACGATCGTTTTGTTTATAATTTCATTATTAATCTTGATTATTATTCCTAATATTTCGAAGTCAAGAGAACATGCTCAAGACGTTCATAGTAATGCGATGGTGTCAGTGGTTCAGTCTCAGATTGATGCATATTTAGATGATAATCCTGATAATAGTGGTTAACTATCCAATGATCAGATTTCAGCAATGCTTTTAAGTTTAAGTCTTTATATGGCTCAAAATCTGAAGTTAGATCATTTCAAGATTATTTTTTTTGGAAACAGTTTCAGAGTCAGTTTGAGTCAGCTTGAATCAAAGATTTCAATTGGGATGGGGTATGTATACTTTTGACCATAAAACGTCGTAAAGGAACCACGCTGATGATGCCGTATGCGGTTTATTTATCTTTAGCTTGGGGACTGGATTATATTTTCAAACTAATCAAATTATGAAACATCAAAATAAAAGAAGCGGTTTTACGTTGGTTGAAACAATTTCAGTAAACCGTTCGTTGATTCATGGGATTATGACAATATTAATAAAATTTTAGATAAGGGAGGTAGATTACACTGCCAAAGACTAATTCTGAAAAATTATATTTCATTTTTAATCGTTCTAGTAAGATTTTAGAAAAAGTTTTGAATTTATCCTATTTAGATGCTTTTATCCAGACTGGTAAAAATATTTTAAATAAAGACGTAAAGAAATTGAAAGCATTATATGATTCTTTAAATTATCGAAAATTACCTGCTGAAACCATTCGTCGGGGAATTCAATTAACGATGATTAAAGCAATCCGTGAAGATAAGATTCAAGCTAATCATCAAGTTACTCCAGATTTAATTGCTTTTATTATGGGTTACATAATGATTAGAATTGTTGAAAAGCATCATCGATTAAAGCTGCTTGACCTGTCGGTTGGTACCGGTAATTTGTTGTTTGCCATTATGCATCAATTAAAACAAGCGATTCATTGTAAAATTACTGCAACGGGGGTTGATAATGACGATACGCTATTGTCGATCGCTTCGATCAGCGCTAAATTGCAGCGAAGAAAGGTGAATTTAATCCACCAGGATGCTGTAATGGATTTTAAGCCCGACGATAATGATTTGGTGGTTTCTGATTTACCGATTGGTTATTATCCCCTGGATCGGAACGCTAAATCTTATCAAACCCGAATCACTAAAGGTCATTCGTATGCTCATCATCTATTAATTGAACAAGCGATGAATCATGTTAAGCCCGGTGGCTTTGGTGAATTTTTAGTTCCGTCGACTTTATTTGATACACCACAATCTAAAGCGCTTTTAAAGTGGATGGAAACGGATGTTTATCTGCAAGGGATGCTAAATTTACCATCTGAATTATTTGCTAATAAGCGTGCCCAAAAGGCAATTTTATTGTTGCAGCGTCGGGGTGGCGACGCTAAACAAGCTAAGCGGGTTATGATTGGTGAATTTCCGTCGTTTAAAAAGCCGGATGAATTTCAGAAATTTATTGCTGAAATTGTGGAATGGGAAAAACATGATTTATTAAATAATTAGTTTGAATTTTATAGATTGCGTGTATACTATTATTAAAAGGTGGATTACAAATGACAAACGGTCAACATAATAATCAATTAGCCCATGGCTTAAAGCCTAGGCATGTTCAGTTAATTGCGTTAGGTGGTGCGATCGGTACTGGCTTATTTCTAGGGGCTGGTCAGTCAATCAAATTAGCCGGGCCTTCAATTATCTTTGCTTATTTAATTGCCGGTTTGGTGTGCTTCTTGATTATGCGTGCTTTAGGTGAATTATTAATTTCCAACCCTAATTGCCGATCGTATATTGATTTTATTACCAAGTATTTAGGCCGAAAGAACGGCTTCGTCGTCGGCTGGACCTATTGGATATGCTGGATTACCATCGCGATGGCCGAAATTACGGCGTCCGGAATGTACATGAAATTCTGGTTTCCGCATTTGCCCCAGTGGGTAACCGGTCTAGTCGTTTTAGTTATTCTGTTTATTTTGAACTCGAAAAACGTTTCGGTATTCGGTGAGACTGAATTCTGGTTTGCAATAATCAAAATTGTCGCCATCGTGATGCTGATCTTAACGGGAATCATCATGGTAATCGTTCATTATAGGACTAACGTGGGGTTTGCCAGCGTTTTTAACCTATTTAATTACGGTTTCTTCTCGCACGGGATCAAAGGCTTTCTGTTGTCCTTTCAAATGGTGGTCTTTAGTTTTGTAGGAATTGAAATGATCGGCATGACCGCTGCTGAAACCGAAAATCCTCGAAAAGAGATTCCTAAATGTATTAATAGTGTGCCGACTAGGATTCTGTTATTTTACGTTGGTTCTTTATTGGCGTTGATGTGTATATATCCATGGATTTATATTTCGGCATCTTCAAGTCCGTTTGTTCAGGTGTTTGCTAACGTGGGGATTAAATTTGCAGCCGCAATTATTAATTTTGTTGTTTTGACCGCGGCTTTATCATCTTGTAATAGTGCTATTTTTACAACCGGTCGAATGGTATTTTCGTTATGTTATGACCATCAGTCTAAATGGGGCCGTCGTTTTAGTACTTTGTCAAAGAAGCATCATGTTCCGACCTATGCAATTGGTTTCTCAACGTTAATTATTGCCATTTCGGTCCTGCTTAATTTAATGACTCCCAGCGGCGTCTTCTCGTTTGTGTCAAGTGTATCCACAACGTGTTTCTTATACATTTGGGGAATGATCGTTCTTACTCATTTGCATTATCGGCGAACAATTGCTAAGGATCATTTAACGCAAGAACTTAATTTTAAAATGCCCGGCTATCCAGTTAGTGATTATTTAGCACTGATGTTTCTAGTATTTGTGATGATCATTTTAATTTTTAAGCCGGAGACTCTGGTTGCCTTGATTGGTTCACTTAGCTGGTTAATTATTATGTATTGTGGCTATTCAATTTATAATCGAGTCGATAAGGATTAATTTAAAATAATAACGACAAAAATTAGGGAGAGAATTCTATGGATCGAAAAGAGGTTGAAGATTTAGTACAGCAAGCTCGATCTAAACGATCACCGTTAGCTGATATTAAGCAAGATTCTCCAGGTAAACTTTTAATTAACGGACATCGTTATGATTTGATTATTGATAATCATAAGACGTTTGATTTGGATGCGTTTCGATATCGTTATAATCCGGTTTATAGTAACTATGGCTATATACTAGGTGATTGGAGTTATGATCAGTTAAGATTAACGGGCTTTTATGATGATAATTGTCACGTTCCTAATGATCTTAAAATTTCTTATCTGCGTGACTTTTTAATGGAATATTGTAACTTTGGTGTTTCGTATTTCATTTTAAAAAACGAAGACGTTAGTAAGCACGATCATAAGCGTCATTTTAGACGACGGAGGAGAAACGTTATGGATAAATATAAAGGCTATTTTATAGATTTAGACGGTACTATTTATCGGGGTAAGCATCGGATTCCGGCAGCTCGTCGGTTTATTAATCGACTGCAAGCTAAAAAGATTCCGTTTTTATTTGTTACTAATAATACGACTAAAATGCCGATTGATGTCGTTCGAAATTTATCTGAAAATCATGATATTCATGTTAAACCTAAAAATGTTTATACTGCTGGGCTGGCAACTGCGGATTATTTAGATAGTATCGCTAAGCCCGGTTCTAAAAATCGAACGGTATATATCGTTGGTGAAAAGGGCCTAAAGCAGGCTTTAGAGAGAAAAGGCTTTGTTATTACTCCACATCATCCTAAATACGTAGTGGTTGCTTTAGATGATAAGGCCACTTATAAAGATTTTGCGATTGCTACGTTAGCAATTCAGCACGGTGCTAAATTTATTGGGACTAATCCAGATACTAACATTCCTAATGAAAAAGGGATGTTACCCGGTGCTGGTGCTTTAGTTGATATGGTTCGATATGCTACCCAGACTAAGCCCATTTTAATTGGTAAACCGAAGACCATTATTTTAAAAAATGCCTTAAAATTAATTGGTTTAAAGAAAGATCAAGTCGTTATGGTGGGTGATAATTATATGACCGATATTTCTGCGGCAATTAATTTTGGGATGGATTCATTATTGGTCTATACGGGTGTCTCAACTCCTCAGCAAATCGCTAATAAAAAGATTAAGCCGACCCATCAGGTTAAATCATTGGATGATTGGAAGGTTTAATCGTAATTTTATTGTCAGGATATTTATATTGGTTCGCAATCTGGCATTTTCATTTAAGTCACGTTTCTAATCTTAGTAGTGCTTCTTTAATGAAGTGCTATTTTTTTATAGTTAGGTATTTAGAAGTTCCTTGGGATGGCCATTTACATTTAATGTACTTTAGAGCTTCCCTAAAAGGTCTTCATCACTTTAGGGATGTTAGGCATTTGATTGCTTTTGTCGATTTTCAGCAGTTTTTTATTAATTTTCATCGATTTATGTTTAGAAATCAAGATTGGGTTTTTAAGGTTCATTTGGATCCGGTTATTCAAGTTTTACCTCTGGGTTTTTTTGCAGGATGCTTAATATATTTATAATGTTGATTGACAAAATCTCATGCTAGTAATATACTAATAATTGTCACGTGAGCGAGAGCTCAAGTGATTAGAAATTGTAGGTCTTTGAAAACTGAACAAGATTTTGACATCACAAGTGCAAGTGGTCTCGTTATTTTATTTCGAGATTTTTAACTTTACGTGCGATTATAATAAATTCGTTCGTACAACTCAACTAGTAATTTAATCTTAAGAGCTCGTAATTAAGTTCTTATGTTATTTTTAACATGAGAGTTTGATCCTGGCTCAGGATGAACGCTGGCGGCGTGCCTAATACATGCAAGTCGCGCGCACTCCCGTTAATGATTTCAATGCTCTGCATTGAATGATTTAACATTCGAGTGAGCGGCGGATGGGTGAGTAACACGTGGGTAACCTGCCCTTGAGTCTGGGATAGCATTTGGAAACGAATGATAATACCGGATAACAACTGAAACCACATGGTTTCAGTTTGAAAGGCGCGTTTGCGTCGCTCTTGGATGGACCCGCGGTCCATT
The DNA here is from genome assembly GCA_043289735.1 of Acetilactobacillus jinshanensis. Taxonomy (GTDB): domain Bacteria; phylum Bacillota; class Bacilli; order Lactobacillales; family Lactobacillaceae; genus Acetilactobacillus; species Acetilactobacillus jinshanensis_A. Next base: position 893,293 of record CP171343.1, on the reverse strand, counting down.
AGTTAGTTGGTAAGATAACGGCTTACCAAGACGATGATGGATAGCCGAACTGAGAGGTTAATCGGCCACATTGGAACTGAGACACGGTCCAGACTCCTACGGGAGGCAGCAGTAGGGAATCTTTCACAATGGGCGAAAGCCTGATGAAGCAACGCCGCGTGAATGAAGAAGGGTTTCGGCTCGTAAAATTCTGTTGCTAGAGAAGAACGTACCGAGTAGGAAATGGCTCGGTAGTGACGGTATCTGGTTAGAAAGTCACGGCTAACTCCGTGCCAGCAGCCGCGGTAAGACGGGGGGGGCAAGTGTTCTTCGGAATGACTGGGCGTAAAGGGCACGTAGGCGGTTTCTTAAGTCCGGTGTGAAAGCCTTCGGCTTAACCGAAGAAGTGCATTGGAAACTAGGCGACTTGAGTACAGAAGAGGACAGTAGAACACCATGTGTAGCGGTGAAATGCGTAGATATATGGTAGAATACCAGTGGCGAAAGCGGCTGTCTGGTCTGTTACTGACGCTGAGGCTCGAAAGCATGGGTAGCAAACAGGATTAGATACCCTGGTAGTCCATGCTGTAAACGTTGAGTGCTAGGTGTTAGAGGATTTCCGTCCTTTAGTGCCGTAGCTAACGCATTAAGCACTCCGCCTGGGGAGTACGACCGCAAGGTTGAAACTCAAAGGAATTGACGGGGACCCGCACAAGTGGTGGAGCATGTGGTTTAATTCGATGCTACGCGAAGAACCTTACCAGGCCTTGACATTCTTCTGTTAGCCTAAGAGATTAGGTGTTCCCTTCGGGGACAGATCAACAGGTGGTGCATGGTCGTCGTCAGCTCGTGTCGTGAGATGTTGGGTCAAGTCCCGCAACGAGCACAACCCTTGTGACTAGTTGCCAGCATTCAGTTGGGCACTCTAGTCAGACTGCCGGTGATAAACCGGAGGAAGGTGGGGATGACGTCAAGTCCTCATGGCCCTTATGTCCTGGGCGACACACGTGCTACAATGGACGGTACAGAGGGAAGCGAAATCGCAAGGTGGAGCGGATCCCATAAAGCTGTTCTCAGTTCGGATTGCACTCTGCAACTCGAGTGCATGAAGGTGGAATCGCTAGTAATCGCGGATCAGCATGCCGCGGTGAATACGTTCCCGGGTCTTGTACACACCGCCCGTCACACCATGGGAGTTGGTTTGACCCTAAGCCCGTTACGCTAACCTTTCGGGGAAGCAGGCCGACCACGGTCAGATCAGCGACTGGGGTGAAGTCGTAACAAGGTAGCCGTAGGGGAACCTGCGGCTGGATCACCTCCTTTCTAAGGATATACATTTAATCGGAAACTTGTACGGATATCGAAATCTTGTTTAGTTTTGAGAGGCCTACGGTCTCTAACTTGGTTCTTTGAAAACTGGATAATATTTATATTTCCTATTGAAATTATTATTTATTTTAAATTTTAATTTCAACCGAGAACACCGCGTTATTTTTGAATTCTTAAAATATTCAAAATGACCAAAACCGTTGCCACGGAAGTGGCAAAGGTCTAGGTTAAGTTATTATGAGCGCATGGTGGATGCCTTGGCACTAGGAGCCGATGAAGGACGGAACAAACACCGATATGCCTCGGGGAGCTGTAAGTAAGTTTTGATCCGGGGATTTCCGAATGCGGAAACGCAATCACCTCAGTCGGTGATTACTTGCCAGTGAATTGATTAGCTGGCAAGGGGAACGCTGTGAACTGAAACATCTAAGTAGCAGTAGGAACAGAAAGAAATTTCGATTCCCTAAGTAGCGGCGAGCGAACGGGGAAGAGCCCAAACCATAGAGCTTGCCTGATGGGGTTGTAGGACTGAACATTTGAGTTACCAAAAGTTTGGATAATCGAAAGATTTGGAAAGATCTGCCAGAGAGGGCGAGCGCCCCGTAGGTGAAATCCGAGCTTCTCAGTTCAGGATCCTGAGTACGACAAGACACGTGGAACCTTGTCGGAATCCGGGAGAACCATCTCCCAAGGCTAAACACTACCTAGTGACCGATAGCGAACCAGTACCGTGAGGGAAAGGTGAAAAGCACCCCGGAAGGGGAGTGAAATAGTTCTTGAAACCATGTGCTTACAAGCAGTTAGAGTCCGTTAATGGATGATAGCGTGCCTCTTGCAGAATGAACCGGCGAGTTGCAGTTGCATGCCAGGTTAAGATGATAAGTCGGAGCCGCAGCGAAAGCGAGTCTTAATTGGGCGTTCAGTATGTTGCCGCAAACCCGAAACTAAGTGAGCTACCCATGTTCAGGATGAAAGTTCGGTAATACGGACCGGAGGTCCGAACCAGTGTAAGTTGAAAATTGCTTGGATGAAATGTGGGTAGCGGTGAAATTCCAAACAAACTTAGAGATAGCTGGTTCTCTCCGAAATAACCTTAGGGCTAGCCTCGGATGAACAATCATGGAGGTAGAGCGACTGTTTGAATGAAGGGCTCGTCTTGAGTTACTGATTTCAGATAAACTCCGAATGCCATTGATTTAATTGTCCGGGAGTCGGACTGTGAGTAATAAGATCCATGGTCGAAAGGGAAACAGCCCAGACCACCGATTAAGGTCCCTAAATATGTGCTGAGTGGAAAAGGAAGTGAAATTGCATAGACAGCTAGGATGTTGGCTCAGAAGCAGCCATCATTTAAAGAGTGCGTAATAGCTCACTAGCCGAGTGGTTCTGCGCCGAAAATTTACCGGGGCTAAGCACATTACCGAAATCGTGGACACGCACCGTCAGGTGCGCGTGATAGGAGAGCGTTCTAAGGGCACTGAAGCAGGACCGTGAGGACCTGTGGAGCGCTTAGAAGTGAGAATGCCGGTATGAGTAACGAGAAACTAGTGAGAATCTAGTTCACCGGATGACTAAGGTTTCCTGGGGAAGGTTCGTCCGCCCAGGGTTAGTCGGGACCTAAGCCGAGGCCGAAAGGCATAGGCGATGGATAACAGGTTGAGATTCCTGTACCGGTTAATCGCGTTTTAAGCGATGGAAAGACACAGCAGGCTAAGCAATGCATGCCGCTGGTTGCGCATGTTCAAGCTGCGAGCTAGGAAGTGAGTAAAACGCTTGCTTCCGTTCATGTGAGCAGTGACGAGGACTGAAGTTTAGTAAGGAAGCTGCCGACGTCACACTGTCAAGAAAAGTTCCTAGCTAGTGATTAACCGCCCGTACCGCAAACCGACACAGGTAGTCAGGATGAGAATTCTAAAGTGAGCGAGTGAACCTTCGTTAAGGAATTCGGCAAAATGGCCCCGTAACTTCGGAAGAAGGGGCGCTGCACGTCAGTGCAGCCGCAGTGACAAAGCTCAGGCGACTGTTTACTAAAAACACAGGTTTATGCGAAATCGTAAGATGAAGTATATGGGCTGACGCCTGCCCGGTGCTGGAAGGTTAAATGGATGAGTCAGCTTCGGCGAAGCTCTGAAATGAAGCCCCAGTAAACGGCGGCCGTAACTATAACGGTCCTAAGGTAGCGAAATTCCTTGTCGGGTAAATTCCGACCCGCACGAAAGGCGTAACGATCTGAGCACTGTCTCAACGAAGGACTCGGTGAAATTGAAGTGCCTGTGAAGAAGCAGGCTGCCCGCGACAGGACGGAAAGACCCCGTGGAGCTTTACTGTAGCTTGACATTGGGTGTTCATATGACTTGTACAGAATAGGTAGGAGCCGTTGATGCCGGAACGCTAGTTTCGGCGGAGGCGTCTTTGGGATACTACCCTTGTTGTACGAACACTCTAACCCGTGCCACTGATCGTGGCAGGAGACAGTGTCAGGTTGGCAGTTTGACTGGGGCGGTCGCCTCCTAAAGAGTAGCGGAGGCGCTCAAAGGTTCCCTCAGAATGGTTGGAAATCATTCATCGAGTGTAAAGGCACAAGGGAGCTTGACTGTGAGACCAACGGGTCGAGCAGGGACGAAAGTCGGACTTAGTGATCCGGTGGTTCCGAATGGAAGGGCCATCGCTCAACGGATAAAAGCTACCCCGGGGATAACAGGCTTATCTTCCCCAAGAGTTCATATCGACGGGAAGGTTTGGCACCTCGATGTCGGCTCATCGCATCCTGGAGCTGTAGTTGGTTCCAAGGGTTGGGCTGTTCGCCCATCAAAGCGGTACGCGAGCTGGGTTTAGAACGTCGTGAGACAGTTCGGTCCCTATCCGTCGCGGGCGTAGGAAATCTGAGAGGAGCCATCTTTAGTACGAGAGGACCGAGATGGACATACCGCTGGTGTATCAGTTGTCCCGCCAGGGGCACTGCTGAGTAGCTATGTATGGATGAGAGAAACGCTGAAAGCATCTAAGTGTGAAACCCACCTCGAGATGAGATTTCCCATTCCCTTTATGGAAGTAAGACTACTGATAGATGATCAGTTCGATAGGCTGGACGTGGAAGCGCCGTGAGGCGTGAAGCCGACCAGTACTAATCAGTCGAGGACTTAACCAAATTAGGTATTCTCGTACAGGTACAGATATTATCCAGTTTTGAGAGAACGAAGTTCTCTTCAATTTATAGTGTGGTGGCGATAGCCGGAAGGATACACCTGTTCCCATGCCGAACACAGAAGTTAAGCTTCCGCGCGCCGAAAATAGTAGGGGGATCGCCCTCTGCGAAGATAGGACGTTGCCACGCAATTTTGGAGGATTAGCTCAGTTGGGAGAGCATCTGCCTTACAAGCAGGAGGTCATTGGTTCGAGCCCGATATCCTCCATTTTAACATGAGTCGTTAGCTCAGCTGGTAGAGCATCTGACTTTTAATCAGAGGGTCAAGGGTTCAAATCCCTTACGACTCATACCAGTGGCATATTATTTATGATGCCGACTTAGCTCAGTTGGCAGAGCATCTGTTTTGTAAACAGAGGGTCGAAGGTTCGAATCCTTCAGTCGGCATTAAAAATGCGGAAGTAGTTCAGTGGTAGAACATCACCTTGCCATGGTGGGGGTCGCGAGTTCGAATCTCGTCTTCCGCTTTAATTAAATATTTATTTAGCCATCTTGCCGGGGTGGCGGAATTGGCAGACGCACGGGATTTAAAATCCCGCGGACATTTTTGTCCGTATCGGTTCGAGCCCGATCCTCGGCATGTTATGCACCATTAGCGCAACTGGATAGAGCGCTTGATTACGAATCAAGAGGTTGTTGGTTCGAACCCTACATGGTGCATAGATTTTTCGGGAAGTAGCTCAGCTTGGTAGAGCGCCTGGTTTGGGACCAGGAGGTCGCAAGTTCGAATCTTGTCTTCCCGATTGATAGTCATGATATGAATTATTTAAAAATTTTCGCGGTGTAGCTCAGCTGGCTAGAGCGTCCGGTTCATACCCGGGAGGTCGGGGGTTCGATCCCCTCCGCCGCGATAAGGTTTTGGACCTTTAGCTCAGTTGGTTAGAGCGGACGACCCATAATCGTCTTGTCGTGGGTTCGAGTCCTACAAGGTCCATTCTAAGCCTACATAAACTCTTTAGTGATAATGGTGGATTACTCAAGTGGCTGAAGAGGACGGTTCTGAAAACCGTTAGGCGGACTTTATCCGCGCGGGGGTTCGAATCCCCCATCCACCTTATTATCGCGGGATGGAGCAGTTTGGTAGCTCGTTGGGCTCATAACCCAAAGGTCGTTGGTTCAAATCCAGCCCCCGCAATTATAGATTAAATTATGGTTCGTTGGTCTACTTGGTTTAGGACGCTTGCCTGTCACGCAAGAGATCACCGGTTCGAGTCCGGTACGAACCGTTGTTGGCTCGGTAGCTCAGTCGGTAGAGCAAACGGTTGAAGCCCGTTGTGTCGGCGGTCCGATTCCGTCCCGAGCCATAGTTGACAAAGGATTTAAATGCGGGTATAGTTTAATGGTAAAACCTCAGCCTTCCAAGCTGATGTTGTCAGTTCGATTCTGGTTACCCGCTTTATCATAAAACTTGGGTCTGTAGCTCAGTTGGTTAGAGCGCACCCCTGATAAGGGTGAGGTCGACAGTTCGAGTCTGTCCAGACCCATTATGGAGAGTTACTCAAGTGGCTGAAGAGGCACCCCTGCTAAGGGCGTAGGTCACCAATATGGCGCGAGGGTTCGAATCCCTCACTCTCCATTTATTATGACCCGTTAGTCAAGTGGTTTAAGACACTGCCCTTTCACGGCAGTAACACGGGTCCGAATCCTGTACGGGTCATTAATGGTTCGTTGGTCTACTTGGTTTAGGACGCTTGCCTGTCACGCAAGAGGTCACCGGTTCGAGTCCGGTACGAACCGTTAAACAATTTAATATTATATCTAACATAATATGGCTCGGTAGCTCAGTTGGTAGAGCAAACGGTTGAAGCCCGTTGTGTCGGCGGTCCGACTCCGTCCCGAGCCATTTATGGACGGGTAGCGAAGTCTGGTTAAACGCGGCGGACCGTAAATCCGCTCTCTTATGAGTTCATAGGTTCAAATCCTATCCCGTCCACTAATATACGGGTATCTTCCAATTGGCAGGATTACGGTCCCCAAAACCGTCGATGCTGGTTCGAGTCCAGCTATCCGTGCTTTGTTATGGCTGTGTTGGTGAAGTTGGTCAACACACACGGTTGTGGCCCGTGCACGCGTGGGTTCGAGTCCCACACACGGCCCTTAAAAATAAATATTTTTTAATGGCGGTATAGCCAAGTGGCTAAGGCAGAGGTTCGCAAAACCTTTATCATCCGTTCGAATCGGATTACCGCCTTATTTTTCTACATTGCATTGCCGAAGTGGCGGAATTGGCAGACGCGTTGGATTCAAAATCCAATGGCCTTTGCGGGCCGTATGGGTTCGAGCCCCATCTTCGGCATCATAATGTTTTATTGAAAGGAATCTCATTTATGAGGTTCCTTTTTTGTTTACCTCGGTTAATGTGGATTAGGGATGATAAGTATGCCAATTCGACATAAAGAAACGATACCTAATAATATTGAAGTTTATGGTGCTAAAGTTAATAATTTAAAGAACGTTAACGTTTCGATTCCGTTAAATTCGTTCGTTGCAATTACCGGAGTTTCGGGATCCGGTAAATCTTCCTTAGCGATGGGTGTTTTATATGCTGAAGGCGCCCGGCGTTATTTAAACGCTTTAGCAACTTATACCCGGCGTCGAATCGGACAAGTGGGTCGTGCTAACGTTCGGAAGGTTAAGTATTTACCGAGTGCCATTGCTTTACGTCAGCGGCCGACCGTTCCCGGCGATCGTTCAACCGTGGGTACCATGTCAGAAGGCTTAAACGTTTTACGTTTAATGTTTTCACGATTAGGATCGCATCAGTGTCCGAACGGGCATCAGGTTCCGCCGACCATTAAAGTTGCTCAAGCCATGGATATGCCCGGTCACGCCATGGGCAAAATTAAATGTCCGACCTGTGGAAAAGTATTTATGGCCCCCAGTGCGGAAGACTTTGCCTTTAATTCCGACGGGGCTTGTAAAGAATGTCAAGGGACCGGTAAGGTTCGTCGAATCGTTAAATCACGATTAGTCCCGGATCCGAATAAGACCATTATGGACGGTGCCGTAGCTTCGTGGCGTTTACCAGGCCGTAATTTTATGCAGTGGGTCGCCCGTGAAGTCGGGATCCGGATTAACGTTCCGTTTAAAGATTTAACGGACCGTGAAAAGCATTTGGTCTATGCCGGACCTAAGAAGACCTACGCGATTAATATTCCGTCCCGAACCGGCAAGATTTTTCACATGAACAACGCTAAGTATGAAAACGCGTTTGCGGCCGTTGAAGACAGCTTGGCAACGACTCATAACGCCAGGGCGATTAAACGTCTGGATCGCTTTTACGAGTTTGGCGTTTGTCCGCGTTGTCACGGGGCCCGTTTTGACCCGAGTTTGTATCGAACTAAATTAGCGGGTAAAAATATCGGTCAGGTCTGTAATATGACCTTAACGGAATTAAAGCCGTTTATGAAGAAAGTCATGAAATGGTTACCGGAAACTATGCATAAATTAGGTAAGACCTTAATCAATGAATTTATGGACACTATTAAACCGCTCTATGATCTGGGTCTGGATTATTTAACTTTATCGCGAGCCGGAAATACGCTATCGACCGGTGAACTGCAGCGGATTCAGTTAGGTCGAACGTTACGCAGCCAGACGACGGGCGTCCTTTACGTTTTGGATGAACCCTCGGTCGGCTTACATGCCGCTAACGTTGCCGGGTTAGTTAAAGTCCTACGGCAATTAGTTGCCCAAGGTAATTCATTGGTGGTCGTCGACCATAATATTGATATTATCTCGGCCGCTGATTACGTTATTGAAATTGGGCCCAAAGCCGGTCGACTCGGCGGCACCATCGTTGATCACGGGACGCCGAAGGAAATCGAGCGGAAGCCGCATTCCTTAATTGCGCCGTTCTTAAAGGGCGATGCTAAAATCATCGTTCGTCATCAGCCGCCTAAGGACCGGATCTTTAAATACGGTCACTTAGACTTGAGCATTAATCACCGGTTTAATCTTCATCATGTTCACGCTAAATTTCCGAAGAAGCGCTTAACGGTGATTTCTGGCTACTCCGGTGCTGGTAAGTCGACTTTGATCATGGACGGTTTAGTGAAATCCATGCAGGCTAAGATTAATCATCGTAAGTTACCGTCCTATGTAACCGGTTTTAATAACGGCGGCTTGAAACGGGTTATCAAAATTGATTCCGTCCCGATCGGTAAAAACGTTCGTTCGACGGTCGCAACCTATTGTGGAATCTGGAGTCCGATCCGAAAATTATTTGCAAAAACGCCGTTAGCTAAGAAGCGTCATTGGCGAGCGGGTCACTTTTCCTACAACGTTAAATCGGGAGCCTGTCCTAATTGTCAGGGGACCGGTTCCATTTCGCTAGATATCCAATATCTTCCCGACATGACCATGACCTGTCCGGTTTGCCACGGAAAACGTTATTCAAAAGCGACGTTAGCGGTTAAATGGCACGGTTATAGCATCGCCGACGTTTTAAACCTATCGGTGCGGGATGCTGAAAAGGTCTTTCGAAATCAGAAGAAGATTGAATTTATCCTGAAGGCCTTGGATCGAATGGGCTTAGGTTATCTGATTTTAGGTGAAAGCACACCCATTCTGTCCGGTGGTGAAGCCCAGCGTTTGAAATTAGTTTCTCAGATGGGCCGTCATCAGGACGATACCCTGTTTGTTTTTGATGAACCGTCCGTCGGTCTACATCCGAAAGACGTTCAGGTCTTGAATCACGTTTTTGATCAGTTGATTCACGAGGGCGCTACTTTAGTGGTAATTGAACATGATCTTGACGTAATTATGAATGCTGATTACGTAATTGATTTAGGACCTAAAGGCGGCATTCACGGTGGTAAAGTAGTTGCCACCGGAACGCCACGTGATATTGCTAAGTCATCAAAGAGTCAGACCGGTAAATATCTAGCAAAACGAATGCGTTTAGATCATCTGATTTAAAATTTACTAAAGATTATCTAAATATGGTATGATAACTAGCGTTATATGTGCATATTCCCGATAGGATTCACTTATTGTGAAGATGCCTTGTAACCTGTAAAACTTTTTATAGGGGGAACTTTTAAGTTGAGAAATAAACATTTATTTACATCTGAATCGGTTTCGGAAGGTCATCCGGATAAGGTTGCCGATCAAATTAGCGATGCCGTTTTAGATGCATATCTGGCCAAAGATCCGAAGTCTCACGTGGCCTGTGAATGTTCGGTCACGACTGGTTTGGTCCTAGTATTTGGTGAAATCACTAGTAAAGCTCACGTTGATATTCAGAAGGTCGTTCGGCACACCATTAAGCGAATCGGTTATAATACCGATGCCTACGGCTTTAACGCTGACACGTGTGCCGTTCTGGTGGCTTTAGATCATCAGTCACCTAACATTGCTCACGGGGTTGATAATTCCGTTGAAGCCCGGCAAGGTGATAAAGATAAGTTCGATCGGATGGGTGCCGGTGATCAAGGAATTATGTTTGGTTACGCCACCGACGAAACGCCTGAGTTAATGCCGATGCCGATTGAATTAGCTGATAAATTAATGCTTTACACCACTAAGGTCCGTAAAAGCGGGGTTATTCCTTACTTACGTCCCGATGCTAAGTCGGAAGTTACCGTTGAATACGATGATAACGATCGACCGTTTCGGGTTGATACCGTGGTTATCAGTACCCAGCATGATCCGGACGTTAGTATGAAACAGATTCGTCATGACGTGATTAATAAGATTATTAAGCAAGTTATTCCGAGTAAATTATTGGATGATAAAACGAAATACTTCGTTAATCCGGCGGGTCCGTTCGTTATCGGCGGTCCTCACGGTGATGCCGGTTTAACCGGTCGTAAGATCATCGTTGATACTTACGGGGGTGCTGCTCGTCACGGTGGTGGTGCCTTTTCCGGTAAAGATCCGTCGAAAGTGGACCGTTCAGCTTGTTACGCAGCCCGTTACGTTGCTAAAAACATCGTTGCCGCTGGTCTAGCCCACCAAGTGGAACTTCAGTTAGCTTATGCGATCGGGGTTGCGCAGCCGGTATCAGTTACGGTTAATACCTTTGGGACTGGTAAAGTTTCCAACGAAGCTTTAAATAAAGCCGTTCGAAAGATTTTTGATCTTCGTCCGTTAGGAATTATTTATGGTTTGAATTTACGTCGGCCGATTTATGAGCAGACCGCTGCTTATGGTCATTTTGGTCGAACCGATATTGATTTACCGTGGGAACATACCGATAAGGTCCCGGCTTTAAAGAAGTATTTTCATTTGAAATAAATTAATTAAAATTAAAATAAAAAATCGTCCTAATTATTAAAATTAGGACGATTTTTTTATTTAGAAATTCGAATTATAATTTTTGGATCGCTAATAAAATCGGCGGATCGTTGATCTGGTTAATGAATTGATATTTCAAAACGGTGTATCGTTTCTGATTCAGTTGACTGGCGAATTTTAAAACGTCGTTCTTTTCCGGTTTGCCGCCGGGATGTCCGTAGTATAGAACTAAAACGATCACGCCGCCGTTCTGTAAGATCATTAAGCATTGTTTAAGTGCGCTTATGGTCGTTTGGGGATGGGTAATGATTTTTTTATTGCCACCGGGTAAGTAACCGAGGTTAAAAATAGCGGCTGAGATCGACGTCATGCCGATGGTGTCCAATAGATTTTGGTGACCCGTATGATATAAAGTGACGGGCTTGGTAAGATTGTTATTGATTAACCGTTGCTTAGTTTTTTGGATGGCCTGTTCTTGAATGTCAAAAGCGTATACGTTGCCGCGATCACCCACGAGTTTGGCCAGAAAAGCGGTATCGTTGCCGTTGCCCATCGTGGCGTCGATAACGCGGTCACCCGGCTGAACCACTTGTTGCAGCAGAACGTGGCTGTATTTCAAAGCTGCGGGAATCTTCAATTTGATTCACTCTCTTATTAAAGGATTATCTAAGGCTATTCTAACCAACTGAATTCCGATGTGCTATACTAAAAATAACTTAATATTAAATTGATGTGAAGCGAATTAGTAAGTTAGTTGATCTTTCAGCGACTAAATGGCGGATGTGAATTTAGACTTTGGTTAGCCGAACTCGTCGCGGATGGTTAAGCTGAAAATAACGTAGGCTTAAACGTTCAGTCAGCGTTAATGATAATCAAGTGCCTTACTTAAGTAAGGAATTTAGGTGGTAACGCGGAAAATTTCGTCCTATTATTTCTACTATTTTTGTAGATTTAATAGGGCGTTTTTCTCGTTACTCTGAAAGGAAGATTCATATGGCTTATAACCATAATAAAATTGAAAAAAAATGGCAGCATTACTGGCTTACTCATAAAACGTTTAAAGCTAGTAATGATTTTTCGAAGCCGAAGTATTACGTTTTAGACATGTTCCCGTACCCGTCCGGCCAAGGCTTACACGTGGGCCATCCGGAAGGCTATACCGCAACTGATATCATTGCCCGGATGAAACGGATGCAGGGCTTTAACGTATTGCATCCGATGGGCTGGGATGCCTTTGGTTTACCAGCTGAACAATACGCTTTAAAGACCCATCATGAACCCGGTAAGTTTACTGAAGAAAACATTAATCATTTCCGTCGGCAGATCCAGTCGCTAGGCTTTTCTTACGACTGGGACCGTGAAATCAACACAACGGATCCTAATTATTATAAGTGGACCCAGTGGATTTTTGAACAGATGTATAAGCACGGTCTGGCCTATGAAAATAAGATTGACGTTAACTGGGCACCTGATTTTATGGGCGGTACCGTCGTTGCCAACGAAGAAGTCAAGGACGGTAAGACCGTTCGTGGCGGCTACCCGGTATACCGAGTTCCGATGCGTCAATGGGTCTTACGAATCACTAAATATGCCGATAAATTACTTGATGGCTTAAAGACCATTGACTGGCCAAAGAGTATTAAACGGATGCAGCGGAACTGGATCGGTCGTTCGCGAGGGGCCGCCGTTTACTTTAAAGTCGCTGGTCACCCCGACACTAAGATTGAAGTCTTTACTACCCGTCCGGATACGTTATTCGGCTGTACCTACTTAGTATTATCACCCGAACATAAAGCCGTCGATAAGATCATGACGTCCGCCCAGGCACCTAAGATTAAGGCTTACCGTAAAAAGATCGCTACTAAGTCCGATTTGGAACGGACGGATTTGAATAAGCATAAGACCGGCGTCTTTACCGGTGCTTACGCTATTGATCCGATTAACGACCGCAAGGTTCCGGTCTGGATCGGTGACTACGTCTTACCGTCGTACGGTACCGGTGCCGTAATGGCGGTGCCGGCTCACGACACTCGGGATTACGCCTTTGCTAAGAAATTTCACTTACCGATGATTCAGGTCATCAAAGGCGGCAACATTAAGAAAGAGGCTTATACCGGTGACGGGACCCATGTTAATTCCGGATTCTTAAACGGCATGAACCAGAAGCAGGCCATTAAAGCCGCGATTAAATGGTTAGAAGATCATCACTGCGGTAAACGAAAGACTAACTACCGTCTTCGTGACTGGATCTTCTCCCGTCAGCGATACTGGGGTGAACCGATTCCGGCGATTCACTGGGAAAACGGCAAGACGACCATGGTTCCGGAAGATCAGTTGCCGTTGAAATTACCTAAGGCTAATGATTTTAAAGAATCCGGCAGTATGGAAAGTCCGCTAGCTAACCTAAAAGACTGGGTCAACGTTACGGATCCCAAGACCGGCATGAAGGGTAAACGTGAAACCAACACCATGCCGCAGTGGGCCGGCAGCTCCTGGTACTACTTACGTTATTGTGATCCGCATAATAACCACGCCTTAGCTAGTAAGAAGGCTATGAAGTACTGGTTACCGGTTGATTTATACGTCGGCGGTGCTGAACATGCGGTTCTGCATTTGCTTTACGCCCGTTTCTGGCATAAGTTCTTGTATGATATCGGAGTAGTACCCACTAAAGAACCGTTCCATAAGTTAGTTAACCAAGGGATGATCTTAGGTAAGCATCACGTCAAGATGTCCAAGTCGAAGGGCAACGTCGTTAACCCGGATGACATCGTTAAGAAGTACGGTGCTGATACGTTACGGCTTTACGAAATGTTCATGGGGCCGTTGACCAAGGCTAAGCCGTGGAGTACCTCTGATATTAAAGGTGTCTACCGCTGGGTCAACCGAATCTGGAACCTGATTATTGATAATAATGGTAAAGTCCGTAGTAACATCGGTTCCAAGAACGATCATTCCTTAGACCGGATCTACAATAAGATGGTCAAAGACGTTACCTATAATTACGAACACATGCGTTTTGACATCGCGATTTCTAAGATGATGGTCTTTACTAATCAGGCTGCTAAAGCTAAAGTTATTCCGAAGCGTTATATCGAAGGCTTCGTTAAGTTGATTTACCCGATCACGCCGCACGTTTGTGAAGAACTCTGGCAGCGATTAGGTCATCACGGTACCATTACTTATCAGTCCTGGCCGAAGTACGACGCTAGTAAGTTAGTCCAGACCAAGATGAAGATGGCGATTCAGGTCAACGGTAAAGTCCGGGTCGTTTTGACCTTTGATAAGAAAGCTGATAAAGCTACTATTAAGAAGACCGCTTTAGCTAATTCGCGGATTAAGAAGTTCACGAACGGCAAGACGATTCGAAAGGTAATCGTAATTCCTGGCAAGATCGTTAACGTGGTTGCTAATTAGTTTTTAAGTAAGAGAGTGATAAGTTATGAAAAAACATAATTTAGCTTGTACCACCATGCTGGTGGGTAAAAAAGCTAGTATTGACGGCTCGACGATGATCGCCCGCAACGAAGATTATCCCCAGCCGATCGGTCCGATCAAGTTTACGGTCGTTCCGGCCAAATTCTTCGCAGCCGTTTATGTTTCTAAAGATAGCTTAGAATTCCGTTGCCGAGCCATGCTTATCGTTATACGGCCCAACCGATTAACGGTAATTCCGATCACCGTTACGAAGAGGGCGGCATCAACGAAAAGAACGTGGCGATGAGTGCTACGGAGACCACCTTTACGAACGAACGTTTCTTAGGTGCCGATCCGTTAGTTGATAAGGGTATTAACGAAGAGGATATTCCGACGTTAGTTCTGCCTTATATTGATAACGCTCGGCAGGGGGTTAAACGTTTAGGCAAATTATTGGCGAAGTACGGGACCGCGGAAAGCAACGGCATTGCTTTTTCTGATAAAAACGAAGTCTGGTACTTAGAAACGGCCGGCGGTCATCATTGGGTGGCCGAACGGATTCCGGACGACGCCTACGCGATTGCCCCGAACCAGATGATGATTCAGGACGTTGACTTTAACGATCCCGATCATTTTATGTATTCTGCTGTCTTACGGGACTTTGTCAAAGAACATCATTTGAATAATCATCCGGGTAGTTTTAACTTCCGTAATATCGCCGGGACGCATTCGACCTGGGATTCCCGTTACAATACCCCGCGAGCTTGGTACGGCCAGAAGATGTTCAATCCGGAAATTAAGCAGCGCCCCACGAGTCAGGAGATTCCGTTTATTCATCATACTGATCGCAAGATTTCCGTTCAGGACGTGGAACATTTCCTGTCGTCACATTATCAGCGAACGCCGTATGATCCGTTCACGAATCCGAAGCGGTTTAATCATCCGGCATTTCGGCCGATCGCGATTGATCGGAACGCTGCTTCGCACATTTTACAGATCCGGAATGACGTTCCCGATAAGTACGCGGGGATTGAATGGTTAGCGTTAGGGCTTCTTAGCTACAGCCCGTTCGTGCCGTTCTACGCCAACATTTCGGAGACGCCTAAGAACTATCGGATTACGGGCCAGCGGGTCAGCATGAGGAGCGCTTACTGGATGTTCAAGTCGTTGCTGGTTTACATTGAGCCCCATTATCATGACTTTATCGATGAAGTCAATGCTTACCGGACGAACGTTCAGGCTTACGCTTTACATCGCATTGGCACCGTGGATAAAGCCGTTAAATCAGTTAACGAAATCAACCGCTAAGACGACCCATCATATTACGGCGATGACGAAAGCGTTGATCAGTAGTTTGATTAAGCAGTGCTTAAATAAGTCCCACATTAATTTTTAAAAATTAACTTGGTAGATATGAAAAAGCCGTTTTACCCATTTAATTGATAAAACGGGTCTTTATTTTTATTATATTGAAGTTTAGCGCCGAGCTTCGTGTCGTTTCATGTATTGCGGGATGTGCTTAATGATTTGGGTCGGTAAGACGACGTATTGATTTTGGGCTAAGTGGTCCGCGATATCGCTGTGGGCGTAAACCGCCGAGGCGGTCGCGTTAAGCGGATTATCGAACTGGGCGCAGAAGCCGCCGACCATCCCGGCTAGGGTATCACCCATGCCGCCGGTCGCTTGAGCGGGCGTGCCGATCGGGTTCTGGAGCATCGGCTGATCACTGTAGATCTGGGTGTGATGAGATTTAAGGACGACGATACCGCCCAGTTGGTCACGGACTTTTTGGTTCTTTTTGACGTCACCTTGATCGGCTAGTTTAATACCGGATAGGCGCTGCCATTCGACCTGGTGCGGGGTGAAGATCAGGTGAGCTTTCGGTAACGGAATGTGTTTTTCAGCAACTAGGGTAATGGCGGAACCGTCGATTACCACGATTTGATTAGGTGAAATGGCTTTAAAAGCTTCTTTTAGAATTTTTTGGCTTTGGCGATCGGTTCCGAAGCCGGAACCGATAACCACGACTTTAGCGGGCTGGATTAAATCCTTGACCTGCTGGGGATCGTTGACGTCGGCGATCATGGCTTCTGGTAACCGAGCGTGTAAACTGGATAGGTTGGCCATATCGGAAACGGTGGTAACTAAACCGGCGCCGGAATAAACCGCGGCGGAACTGGCCATGATAATGGCACCGCCGAAGTGTTGATTACCGCCGACTAGAGTTACTTTACCGTAAGTTCCTTTAAAACTGTGATTAGGGCGAATTCGAATCGTTTTTCGAAGCAGATCATCGTTAATGGTTGGGATCGTATCATCTCCGCTTTGATTATATCATTGAAAGGATTTATTGCTTTGAATTAGGTTTAGTCTGTAAAAGATCTCGAATTTCCGTTAATAATTGATCGGTCGTGGAGACTTGGGTCTGCTTTTCTTTTTTAGATAGGGCGTTGATGAGCTTAATGATCATGAAAACGACGAAGGCGATGATCAAAAAATTGATGATGGAATTGATGAAATTACCGACTTGGAAACTGGCTTGACCCATGGTAAATTTAAGGCTGGAAAAATCAATTTTTCCCATAAAGAGACCGATCAGCGGATTGATCAAATTCTTAGTCAACGATTTAACGATGCCCGTAAAGGCGCTGCCGATAATGACGCCCACGGCCATGTCAACGACGTTGCCGCGTGAGATAAAGTCTTTAAATTCTTTGAACATCTGAATTAAGATCCTTTCGTTATTTAAATTATTATTAATTAATAAGGTCGCGATAATTTGAAACTGGACGCAAAACCGGTCAGCAAAACCGTGGCTGACCATTTTGGTATGGGCGGCGGTGATTATAATCTTGCAAGTGATGTTCATTTATTTAATCGTTTTTAAAAATCGCAAAAAAAAAAGCGGTAACTAATTAATGCCCCAAGTAGGATTCGAACCTATATGGGAAAAATCCCACGGCGACCTGAACGCCGCGCGTCTGCCAATTCCGCCATTGGGGCAACACAACTATTATTATACACGATAGGGATACCTTTGAAAAGGATTCTAATTAATCTTAGGAAATATTTATGGTTAATGAAAGTTTTTTTTGTTACAATATCTATGTAATTATAAACTTGAATTTAATATAAAATTGACTGATAATCGCTTAAAAATTGAGGAGTAATTAACATGTGTGGATTCGTTGGTTACGTGGATCAAAAAGATGTCCCCAAGGGCACCATTGAAAACATGGCTAACCGGATTAAACATCGGGGCCCGGATGATGAAGCTTATTTTAATGACGGTAAAGTTTCGATGGGCTTCCGTCGCTTGTCCATTATTGATTTAGCTCACGGTGGTCAGCCGTTATTTAGTCAGGATCATACTAAGGTCTTAACTTATAATGGTGAAATTTATAATTATAAAGAAATTCGAAAAGAATTACAGAAACTGGGCTATACTTTTCAAACCGATGTGGATTCCGAAGTTATTATCCGGGGTTACGAAGCCTGGGGTGCCGAAATCCTTAAGAAATTGCGCGGGATGTTTGCCTTCGTAATTTACGACAGTACGAAGAAACAGGTCTTGGCTGCCCGTGATCACTTTGGGATTAAGCCGCTTTATTATTATTACGATGGTAAGACGTTTCTGTGGGGCTCCGAAATTAAGACCTTCTTGGAACATCCGAACTTTAAGAAGGAATTTAACACTAAACTGTTGCCGATTCATTTGAGCTTTCAGTTTATTCCTAGTGATAAAACGCTGTTTAAGCACGTTTATAAAGTCATGCCCAGTCAGTACGTGATCTATCATATCGATAGTAATCGGCTGGAAAAGCATGAATATTATCATTTTAACTACAATCATATTGATAATCAGATGACGACTAAAGATGCCGTTAATAAGATTCATCAACTGGTTAGTGATACCGTCAAAGCCCATATGGTTTCAGACGTTCCCGTGGGTTCGTTCTTATCTAGCGGGGTGGATTCTAGTTATATCTTGAACGAAGCTGCTAAGCATACTCCGATTCATTCGTTTTCGTTAGGTTATAAAGATTCTAAGTATAGTGAATTAAAGTATTCAACTAAGTTTGCTAATCGTATTCATCAAAAGAACACCCAGATTTACATGAACGCTGATGATTACTTTAAGATTGTTCCCACGATTATGTATTATATGGATGAACCGCTTTCGAACGCTGCTGAAAATCAGGCCTTTTATCTGTCTAGAGATACTCGTAAAGACGTTAAGGTTGCCTTAAGTGGTGAAGGCATTGATGAATTCTTCGGTGGTTACGTAACCTATATGGATTATCAATCCTTTGAAAAATATAAGAAGATGGTTCCGAAGTTCATTCGAGTTGGCTTGAGTAAATTAGCTGCTAAATTGCCGCGTTTTCACGGTCGCCGTTTCTTGATCCGTGGTGGCCAGCCGCTGTGGGAAAATTATTACCGAGTTAACTACATCTTTAATAATGCGGAACGAAATAAGTTATTAAAGCACCCGAGCATGAACGTTGATTCGGGTAAATATACTAAACATATTTTTGATCAGGTTAATGATAAAGATCCGGTAACTCAGGAACAGTACTTTGACATTAAGACCTGGTTACCGTTTGATATTCTACATCAAGCTGATCGAATGAGTATGTGCAATTCGTTAGAAGTCCGGACTCCGTTCGTTGATAAAGAGATTGCTAACTTTGCGATGACCGTTCCGGCTCGTTTGCGAATTAAGAACGGCGTAACGAAGTATATTTGGCGAAAGGCCGCTAATTCACAGGTTCCGATGGCTGCTAATCGGCCTAAGTTAGGCTTTCCGTCGCCGTTAGCTTCGTGGATGCGATTGCCTAAGTATCATCAAATGATTATGAAGGTCTTTCATTCCGACGTTGCTCACCGGTTCTTTAACGTTAAGTATTTAGATAAATTAGTTAAGCAGCATGATAATGGTAAGTCTAATATGCAAAAGATTTATACCATCTATTGCTTCATTATTTGGTACGAGATTTACTTCCCAGAAAATACCAACATCAATATGATTAAGCACGTTCATTTAACTAAGAATGACCGGTAATTTATTCCAGCGGGAAGGAAATTTATTTTGAAATTATCAATCAATATCGATGAAATTAAGACCTTATTAATGGAACATAAACTTTTAAAGTCCATTAAAATGGGTCGGTTAACCACTTTTTATTCCGTAACTTATGATTCACGGACCGCTAAGCCCCAAGGCCTCTTTTTCTGCAAAGGTAATTTTAAGCCGGCTTATTTAGCGAGTGCCAAGCAACGAGGCATCGGCGCTTACGTTAGTGAACGACCTTATCAAGAAGGGGCCGGATTAACCCAGATTATCGTGACCGATGTCCAGAAAGCCATGTCATTGTTAGGGGCCTGTTATTACGGCTATCCCCAGGATGATTTATTCGTTATCGCCTATACGGGGACGAAGGGCAAGACCACGTCGGCATACTTTACCCGCAGCATCTTGCAGTACACCACGCATCGGCGAACCGGGATGTCCACCACGATTGACACTTTCCTGGGCCCCGGTGAAAAATATAAGTCGCGGCTAACCACTCCGGAATCGCTGGATACTTTTAAGAACATGCGCCGGGCGGTTGATAACGGGATGAAGACCTTCGTGATGGAAGTTTCTTCCCAGTCCTATTTACGGAACCGGGTTTACGGGCTTCATTACGACGTCGGCTTCTTCTTGAACATTACTCCGGATCACATCGGTCCGAACGAACACCCGAATTTTGCTAATTATATGCATTGTAAAGAACAGTTATTACGAAATTCACGGATCTGCGTGATTAATGCTGAAACTCAGCATTTAGAAGATATTTACCACGCGGCTAAATCGACGACGCCTCCGGAAAACATTTATACTTTTGCTCGAGAGGGTAGTCATCCTGAATATCCGGTCAAGGTTGACTTTACGTTTAAGAGCCTTAAGGATACCATGTCCGCTAACCAGATCGTAATCGACGATCAGAGCAAAAAGGCTAAGAGATTGAGTATTCACGGAACTTATAAATTAGCGATGCCGGGTGATTATAACGAATCAAACGCCACCGCGGCTGCCATTGCGGCAGGCTTTGATCACGCGACGCCGCATGATATTTATAAGGGCTTGAAACGGGTTACCGTTCCCGGACGAATGGAACGTTATCATACTAAGAATCACGGGACCGTTTATGTTGATTACGCCCATGATTACGGTAGTATGCATGCTTTATTAAGTTTCTTACGCCGTGAAAATTCTAAGGGCCGAATAATTTGTGTCCTGGGTAGTACCGGTGATAAAGGCGTTAACCGCCGTTCTGGGTTTGGGAAGGCTTTAACGGAATACGCTCAGGTTGCTTTCTTGACCATGGATGATCCCGGTTTTGAGAGCCCGTTAAAGATCGCTAAAGAAATTGATCAGCATATTGATCACAATAAAGTAGAAGTTCATTTTGAGATGGATCGATCAAAAGCGATTAAAGAAGCCATTAAGGCTGGTAAACCCAATGATATGGTAATTATTGCCGGAAAGGGACGTGATCCTTATCAAAAGATTAAAGGTCAGAACGTTCCTTACGCTACCGATTCAGTAGTTGTTAAAAAGATTTTGAAGGGATAATTATTATGAATAAGCAACCTAAATTTACCGTTATTCTATTAGGCAGTGATTTTAACGTTTATGGAATGGCGCGTTCTTTATACTGAAAATATGGTCAGCCGATTAAAGCTTATGCTCAGACTCAATTTGCACCGACTCGATTTACTAAGATCGTTGATTTAACTCTGATTCCGGGCTTTGCTAGTGATCCGGTCTGGATTCAAACCATGCGAAAATTAAAGCGTAAGTACGCTTCTCATAAAGAACCGGTTATTTTAATCGGCTGCAGTGATGGTTACGCTGAGTTGATTTCTAAACATAAAGACGAATTGAGCGACGTCTTTGATTGTCCTTACGTTAATTATCATGAGATTAAGCAGCTAAACGATAAGGAAAACTTTTATCACGTTTGTGATAAGTATCATCTACCTTATCCAAAGACTCAGATTATTACCCGTAAGATGTATGAAGATAAGGCGCCGATTAAACAGCCGTTTGGTTATCCGGTGGAATTAAAACCCGCCAACAGTGTGGAATGGCTGAAGATTCATTTTAAGGGCCGTCGAAAGACCTTCACGATTAAGAGTGAAAAAGAATTTAAACACGTCGTTTACGAAATTTATAGTCACGGCTATCAGTCCGACTTGATTTTACAGGACTTTATTCCGGGTGACGATAGCAACATGCGGGTTTTAAACGCTTATGTGGATCGTTACCATAAGGTTCGAATGATGTGCTTAGGCCATCCGTTATTGGAAGACTGTTCACCGTCGGCCATCGGTAATTACGTTGCCATCTTGCCGGAATACAATCAAAAAATTTATGACACCATCAAGAAGTTCTTAGAAGCCATTAAATTTGTAGGCTATGCTAACTTTGATATTAAATTTGATCATCGAGACGGTTCGTTTAAGGTCTTTGAAATTAACCTACGACAGGGCCGCAGCAGTTTCTTCGTTTCCTTAAACGGATATAATTTAGCTGATTGGGCCGTTCAGGATTACGCCTTTGATAGTTTAAAGGGTAAGCCGTGTGTCTATGCTAATAAGGATCCTAAGAAATATATGCTTTGGTTAGGCGTCGGCAACAACGTCTTCAAGCATTATACGAAGGACAGTGCCGATAAACGAACGGCCTTAAAGCTGATTAAAGAGGGCCGTTACGGTCGAACCTTCTGGTACCGTAAGGACCGTAACTTTAAACGCTGGCTCCTGGTGAAATGGATCGATCATAACTATACTAAGAATTTTGCGAAATACTTTGCCTTAACGAAAGAATAATTAATCGATGAAGCATTTCTTTACCATTCTGGGTGGAATGGGCACCGAAGCGACGGAAACCTATATTCATTTACTGAATTTAAGGACTCCGGCCCATTCTGATCAGGAATATTTAAATTATATCTTAGTTAATCACGCGACGATTCCGGACCGAACTAGTTACATCATGGATCACCGTAAGCCGAATCCTTTACCGGCGTTGTTAGATGACGTTCGCCAGCAAAACCGGTTGCATCCGGAATTTTATGCGTTGCCGTGTAACACCGCGCATTACTTTTATCATCAGATTCAACAAGTCGCTAACGCTCCGGTGCTGCATATGCCCAGTGAAGCCGTTGCGGAGATTGGTAAACGGTATCCGCATGCTAAACGGGTGGGCTTAATTGCGACCCGCGGAACGTTAGCTGATCACATCTATAATCAGGATGTGGTTAAACATGGTTATCAACTGATTCTGCCCACTAAACATATTGAAGAAGAAACCATGCATCTGATTTATCAAGATGTAAAGGCTAAAAATTACGCTAATCCCAAGTTATATCATCATATTTTAGCTGAAATGGTGAACCAGCTTCATTGTGACGTCGTGATTTTAGGCTGTACCGAGTTTTCGTTAGCTCAGGAACGGGCCGGTAATCGTCGTTATCCCGTGATCGATTCCCAGGCGGTACTGGTCGATCATTCAATTCGTTTAGCTGAAAAGCATCAAAAGAATAAATAATTAATAAAAAAATAAATTTATGATACACTATTGACCGGTTCTCCATGTTCCGATGGCTGAGACGAATAGTGCCTCTTTGGGATGTCTCCGACGAAATGGATTTGAAGGTAGCAGCCGTCCGTTGCACTTGAACCTTGCATGAGAAGAGCGTTGGGACAAAAACCTAAGTGGACATATAAACCACCGACAACTAATGCTCTAGAGCCTGATGGCCACAGGCTGGCTCTTAGTATCTGGAGCTGAGGCGGCGTCAAAGAACGCGTGTTCAACCTAAAAGGGCGTTATTCGAGTGGAACTCGGGTAGCTCTTTTTTGTTACCATATTTTGACCCTAAGACCCAAATGTTAGTAACGACCGGGGCTAGTGAAGGAATTAGCTCGGTCTTGAGCACTATCCTCAATAAAGGGGACGAAGTGTTAATGCCGTCCCCGATTTACCCGTTTTACATTCCGAACGTTTTATGCACGGCGCCAAACTAGTTTACATTAATACTTTTGCATCAGTGACGAAATTTACAGTGAATTAACATATGGCTTCCTCACTATTCTATCGCTAATTTATTCCAAGACAGACGATCGTAATGAACGGCGTTTCGAAAGCCTTTGCCATGACCGGCTGGCGAATCGGCCTCGTCTGCGGCCCGTCTCAACTGATCAGCAAAATCAATAAAGTTCATGCCTTTACCATCATGTCAGCGACCACTTGTGCTCAGTATGCAGCTAGTGAAGCTTTTAAGAATGGATGAGTACGTTTGCTGAAAACATGAAACCAAGTGCAATCTTGGGATTTAATCAGAAAATTTCGAAGATTCCTGATTTGATTAAATTGACCATCGGTGAACCTGATTTTGCCACTCCTGAACACATTAAGAAGGCCGCAGTCAAAGCAATTGAAGATAACCATAGTCATTACACCAATCCTCGTGGCATTTTGCCGTTACGTCATTCTTAAGGGATAAGTATAATCTGCATTACGATCCGAAAACGCAGATCCTCGTTACTGTCGGCGTTAGCGAAGGGATTCATTCCTACTTTAACGCCATCTTGAATCCGGGCGATGAGGTCATTATCCCAACCCCGATCTTTCCGTTATACATCCCGAACGTTACCATTAAAGGTGCTAAAGCCGTATTAGTTAACGACTCTCAGGATGACTTTAAATTAACTCCTGAAAAATTAGAAGCTACTTTAAAGATCATCCAAAGACTAAAGCTTTAATCCTTAACTATCCTAATAACCCGGTTGGTAATACATATACTAAACAGAATTACAGGCCTTAGCCAAGGTGATCAAGAAACATCACATTTTCTGTATCTGTGATGAAATTTACAGTGAATTAACCTATGATCATCCGCATACTTCAATGCTAGTTTTATTACCGGATCAGGCCATCGTCTTCAACGGAGTTTCCAAGACCTTTGCTATGACTGGATACCGAATCGGTTTAATTTGCGGACCTGCTAAGGTAATCAACCACCTGTGCCCAGTCCGCAGCTAGTGAAGCCTTTAAGAACGGTTACGAAGACGGTCCGAAGATGCGAAAGTCTATAAGCAGCGTCGTGATATCTTACGTGATGGTTTAGCTAAAGCTGGATTCACCAGTCCTGAACCTAGCGGTGCTTTCTATATCTTTGCTAAGATTCCAAGCCAGTTTACCCAAAATAGTATTAAATTTGCAACGAATTAGCTGTGAAAGCTCACGTAGGGGTTGTACCTGGCAGTGCCTTTGGCCCCGGTGTGAAGGTCACCTTAGAATCAGTTACGCCGTTAGTACTGATAACATTAAGAAAGCCGTTCGGCGAATCCAGAAGTTCGTTATAGAAGGAAGTCTGAAAATGGATCAGAAACAAGATCTTGCTAAGAAATTAACCAAAAAAGATAAAGAACGAAAGTACAATATTAAACAGAACCGTAAAAAGCGGTTACAGGTGGTTAACGATTTAAAATCGGTCATCGGTGATATTCATAAGATCTTAAAGATTTATAGTAAATTAAACGATGAAGACGGTGATTTAAGCCATCACGCTAAGAAGCAGCTGCGTAAGGAAGCCCATAAGGAATTGACCGTTACCGAAAAGGGCTTCGAAAGCGCTGAACGGGACACCGATGATGTTTTGATCCGTAACCGAATCAGCAACTTGGAATATAATATCCTGCAGTATAAGCCGAACGAAGTCTTTGCGATCTTGGACGGCTTGATCAGCGACGCCCAGAGTGAAGCCGAAAGCAATCTCTACATTCAGACCCAGTTCAACCCGACCGAAGAAGCTTATAATAAGGATAATTTATTAGTCTTCGTGGATACGAAGTGGACCCACCAGAAGCCGGAGCATTTTTACAACGACGACGGGGTTAGTTATTACGCTTATTATAAGAAAGATAAGAATCATTACGTCATTAAATACGCAACGGCCCGAGAAATCATCAGTGATAAGAATTTCCTGTTCTCTGAACGTGAAAAGGAAATGATTGATAGCCGACTTCAGTTAAACGGTTCGACGTTAAATACCCCGTCCATTAGTTTGGAAGAAGCCCAGGCTCGCTTTAACGAAAAGGTTAATTTCTATTAAATAAGAATTATAGTATAAGGATAATAAAAATTAAACCGTTAGTTTAATTTTCAAATCACGAAGGTGCTGGGCAAATTGAGAATTGAGGTAAAAGTTTTCTAACCGAAGTCGATTTTCAGCGCCTAATTTATTGATGGGCTGTTTATTATGACGAGATTTGCTGATTAAAACTTGGGGCACTTCGGTTTGATCTGAGATGTACTTAGTACCAATTTTAGAATTAAAAATAAGTTCTATTCTTAGGTTGATTTCGTTACTGTTTTGGTACCACTTTTTGATTAAAGTATGAATTGCGCCAGCATCTTTATTTTAATAAAGCGATATTTATGGGCGTCTGGATCATAGATGCATAAATCATCCAAATGCTCTTTAGATTTCAGCGGCTTCTTTAAAAGTTCGATAACTTTTCGGTAACTAAGAATTTGGATATGATAATTATGATAAAGATATGTATTGAAATCACCGTGAAAATTATTGATAAGGTTGACTAAAAAGCCATCCCCGGTAATTCTTTGAATTGCTTCAGGAGTACAATAATTCTCAAATAATTGATTAACTTCTTTTGATGCACGATTCATTATTGACACCTCTTCTTAATGTTATTAAATGATAATTAAATAACGAAAGGGATTTTCTGGGCGTTTGCGTCGTCCGCGATGTTCGGGATTTCCACCACGGTTCTTCAGTTCGTTTCGCAAGGTGAAACGATTCCCGCTCCGTGGTTTTTATCGGTCCGAACTTTGTTCGCCGGAATTATTTTATTGGTGATCAGTGCTTTTATTTATGGTAAACACATTTTTGATATCTTTAAGACCGTTCGCGGCGTCATCAGTTTAGTCGCTTACGCCGTTTTAGGCTTAGGGGCTAATCTGTTGACGTTTTATTTTAGCGTCCAGTACGGTAATTCCGCGATGTCCGCGATCTTACAGTATTTGGCGCCGCTGTTCGTGGTGATCGGGATGATCGTCTTTCAGCATAAGCGCCCGCTATGGAGTGATCTATTAGTCTTCGTGATCGCGATTGTCGGGGTTACGTTTGCTTTAACCAAAGGTGATTTCTCAAAATTATCGATTCCGATGGTTTCGTTGATTTGGGGGATCGGTTCCGGATTGACCCAAGCGTTATACATCGTTTTACCGCGACCGTTGGTTAAGAAGCATTATCCGCCGATGTTGATTCTAGGCTGGGGTGCTTTTATCGCCGGAATTCTGTTTAATTTGAACCGTCCCGTTTGGGTTGGCGTTCCGAAGATTAATATGGCTTTGATTTTAAGCGTCGGCTGCATGATTTTAATCGGAACCGTAATTCCGTTCATTATCGTCTTGCATTCTTCTAAATTTGCTTCGTCTGAAGTCATTAGCTTAGTGGATGCTACGGAACCGATTGTGACCTTTATCCTGAGTATTATTTTCTTCAACCTTCAGGTTAACGCTATTGAATTAGTTGGCGCCGCCATGGTAATTGTCGCGATTGCAATTCTTCAAGTTTCTCACGGACGTTTAGAAAAAGGCTTTTTAGTGCTTGATAATCGTTTAGAAAATTGAAATTGAATTAGATTTTGAATTATGTACCTAAATATTAATTAATAAACAAATGAAAGAAATAAAAAGAAGAATTAATACTATCAAAATTGCAAATGACAGGGATGAATAATCATTGTTATCTTTTTCGTTCATTCCGTTGTGGTAAATATTATTTATGATTGCCAATTTTTGCATTTGCTCTTTATTCATACTTTAAATGTAGTAACTTTATTATTACCAAATAGATTCATTCAATTAATTGAGGAATAAACTTGATCCGACTTAACGCTTAAAGCTGAACGGTACGGTGTGGTCGGGATATGATCCGCACCGAGATCGTCTAGTTTGACGGCGACTTCTTGGATGTCCTGACTTTTTGAGCAACTTTTTTCAAATCGGTCAATTCTTTTTTAACGACGTTGGGTTCAACTTCCATCTTTATAGATCCTTTCCTTGTAAATCTTTGCCGTATTTAGTTTCTAAGATTCCAAGTTTTGACCAGGCGGTGGTTGATGCGGTTTTCGTCCTGCCGGGTTCCGCGAATTTCGTAATCCGCGATTAACGGAATCTGATATTTATGATGATAATGGCGGGCGGTCCAGCAGTAGCAGTCCACGCCGAAGTTGCGGTTGCCCGAACCGATTAGACCTAAGCAGCGCTGATAATTATGCCGATAACCCAGTTCGTCGTTCATGGTTAAGGTGTCCATCTCTTCGATTTGATTCGGAAGGGATGACTTATCAACTTGATGATCAGCGTCGTATTGGGCGCCCCTTACGTAGGTCGGCACGAAAGCAAAGTATTATCACTTTGGTCCGTGATTTCATGTAATTGAATGTTATTGAAAAGCGCGGCCATTTTAGTTACGAAATGTCGGGTGTTGCCTTCGATTGAAATGTAATAAACGGGAATTTTCGTAGGGATTTCCTTTCATTTTTAATAGACGGAGGTCGGTAAAATCGACCAGGTTTGAAAGATCATGTAAATTAATAAAATAGCGACGACGAGATATAACGTTAGATTAGTAAAGTTGCCGCTCTGTTTTTTTCGGAAGCCGGTCTCGACCAAAGCGGCGCTGGCCAAGCAAAGGATGCCACTTAAGCTGACGACGAACGGTCGGGATTTAAAGTAGAAGAACGTGATCATGACCTGGCTGATGATTAAGCAAATATAAAAGATTCTGGAAAGAATTAAGCCCTTGACTAATTTCTTTGAAGAATGTCGGGTTAATCCCACCAGGGTAAAAATCAAAAGAAATAGCCAAAACAAAAAATTAAGTGTAATCCACATGTTTTTTCCTTCTTTATTTAATTTAACGTCAATTAAATGTAAGACGTTTAAAAGAATCCGCTTATATGATAACATTTATATATGTAGATATTAGTTATGCGGGCATAGTTCAGCGGTAAAATCTGGGCTTCCCAAGCCTAAGTCGCGGGTTCGATTCCCGTTGCCCGCTTTTTAAAATTAATTTTAATAATTATTTCGATGATAAAAGAGTAGTAGGTTCGGGGAGCTACTTAGCGAGTCTAGAGCTGGTGTGAGCTAGATTAGTGAACAGATTGAACGAGCTTTTTAGAAAATAACTTTTTAAGTGGATACCGATCTATCAATAAGAGTGGTACCGCGGGTTATCTCGTCTCTTACAATTCATTTGTAAGAGCTTTTTTACTATCTATAGGAGGATTAAACGTGAATTATAAACAAAAGATTGCTAATTCCGTTTCTAAAGCATTAGATAATAAAGTTAGCGCTAAAGACGTTTTAGCTAAGATTGAATATCCGAAGACCGACAAAAACGGTGACTTATCGTTTCCGTGCTTCGTTTTAGCTAAGGTCTTTCATAAAAATCCGAAAGACATCGCCGGTAACTTAGCTAAAAAGGTTGATCATGACGGCTTTGAAAAGATCGAAGCCGTGGGCCCGTATTTAAACTTCTTCTTTGACCGGAAGCAGTTTAGTGAAAACGTTCTGAATCAGATCTTAAAAGACGGTCCTCATTATGGTGATAATAACATCGGTCACGGCCGTAACGTCGTGATCGATATGTCTTCACCTAACATTGCCAAGCCGATTTCGATGGGTCACTTACGTTCCACCGTGATCGGTAATTCAATTGCTCAAATCATGATGAAAAGCGGCTTTAAGACCATTAAAGATAATCACTTAGGTGACTGGGGCACCCAGTTTGGTAAGTTGATTACCGCTTACTTAAAGTGGGGCAGTAAAGAAGCCGTTGAAAAAGACCCCATTAATAAATTGGTTAAGTATTACGTTCATTTCCACCGGGTCGATAAGCAGCATCCTGAATTAGATGACGAAGCCCGGGGCTGGTTCAAGAAGCTAGAATCCGGCAATAAAGAAGCCATGGATCTCTGGCGCTGGTTCCGTCGCGTTTCCTTAATTTCGTTCGGTAAGACCTACCGTAAGTTAGGGGTTAAGTTTGATACTTATCACGGTGAATCTTATTACCGTCACATGCTGCCGGGCGTCGTTAAGTTGTTAAAGAAAAAGGGCTTGCTTAAAGAATCGCAGGGTGCTCAAGTGGTTGACTTGAGTAAATATCATTTGAACCCGGCCTTGATCTTAAAGAGTGACGGCGCCACTCTTTACATCACCCGTGACATTGCCTGTGCCATCTGGCGTGACCGTAATTACCATCCGGCACTTAACATTTACGTGACCGGCGGTGAACAGATTTATTACTTCAAGCAGTTGAAGGCCGTCTTGACCGAAATGGGCTTACCAAAGAACCTACGTCACATTCCGTTTGGCTTAATTACCGAAAACGGTAAGAAGTTATCAACCCGTTCCGGTCGGATTATCCTCTTAAATAAGGTCTTGGCCGATGCCGTTCGGATGGCTCGAAAACAGATTCAGGAAAAGAACCCGACCTTAAAGAACAAGGATGAAGTTGCTCGAGAAGTCGGAGTTGGTGCCATCATCTTCGGTGATTTAAAGAACAACCGAATGGATAGCATCAGCTTTAACTTGAAGCAGCAATTGCAGTTTGAAGGTGAAACCGGTCCGTACGTCATGTACTGCCGAGTTCGTGCCGAAAGTATCCTAAGAAAAGCCGGTCAGGTTGACCTAAAGAACGCCGATAAAGACGTTAAGGATCCGGAAGCCTGGAACATTATTAAATCGTTAAGCGCTTTCCCAAAGATCGTTCGTGAAGCTGGTAAGGACTTTGAGCCGTCTGACGTCGCTAAGTATGCTTTGCGCTTATCCAAGGACTTTAACAAGTACTATGCTCATTCTCGAATTCTAAAGAAGGATCCGCAATTAGGTGCTCGTTTATCCTTAGTTAAGTGTGTATCGATCGTATTGAAAGAATCGATGCGCCTATTAGGTATCAAATCACCGATCAGGATGTAAATTAACTTAAATAAAAAAATTCGGCGATAAAAGAGGATTATTTTGAATTATGAATCAAGATAATTTAAGAAAAATTAAGTCGTTTAATCATCGTTATCAATTAACGCGTTGGATCGTATTAATCTTTTTAACGTTATTCTTAACGATGAGTATTTATATGACGTATATAGCGAAGACGATGGACGTCAGCAATCTTCACTCATCATTAGAAAAGCCCACCATTATTTATGATGCAAAGGGTCGCCAAGCTGGACAGTTTTCTGGCCAAAAGGGCAGTTACGTTGGCTTGAAAGATATTTCACCAAATTTACCGAACGCTATTTTATCGACCGAAGACCGTAATTTTTATCATGAACACGGTTTTTCACCTAGTGGCTACGGACGGGCCGTGTTGTTAATGATTAAGAATAAACTACTTCACCGTGATTACATCAGCGGTGGGGGTAGTACGTTAACCCAGCAACTGGTTAAAAATACCTATTTGACTCAGCAGCAGACCTTTAACCGAAAATTAAAGGAATTGTTTATGTCGATTCAGGTCGCTAACGTGTACCCGAAGCGGGATATTCTAGCTATGTACATGAACAATTCTTATTTCGGGAACGGGGTCTACGGTGTCCAGGACGCTTCCGAACGCTACTTTGGTCTACCCGCTAGTAAGCTGCCGGTTCAGGATGCCGCAATTTTAGCCGGGATGCTGACTAATCCGGGAGCCTATAACCCGATTAATCATCCGAAGTTATCGAAGCAACGACGGAACGTCGTTCTATATCTAATGGCTAAAAATCATAAAATTACTATGTCGCGTGCGCAGGAATTAGCTCAGACGCCGATCAACGTTAAGAATAACTATATTTATAAGAGTCATTATCAGTATCCGTATTATTTTGATGCCGTGATTAACGAAGCGATTAATCGGTACGGGATTTCTGAATCGGACATTATGAACCATGGTTACCGGATTTATACGACATTAAACCAGAAGCAGCAGTCGGATTTACAGGATAACTTTAAGAATCCTAATAATTTTCCGCATAACGCTAGTAACGGGGCTAAGGTTCAGGCGGCTTCGATTGCAATGAATCCGCATAGCGGCGGCGTTACCGCCGTAGTGGGCGGTCGTGGCAAGCCCGTCTTCCGGGGCTATAACCGAGCCACGCAAATGACCCGTCAGCCTGGATCCACCATGAAACCGTTAGCCGTTTATACGCCGGCTCTGGAAAGCGGCTATTCTTATGATTCCAGTTTATTGAACGAACCGAAGTCGTATGATCACGGGACTTATAAGCCCAAGAATTATAATAACGTTTATACCGGTCACGTTCCGATGTATAAAGCTCTAGCTCAAAGTATGAACGCACCGACGGTTTGGCTATTAAATCGGATCGGGGTTGATAAAGGCTTTGATTCCGCCAAAAATTTCGGCATTCCGGTAACCCGCAGTGATAAGAACCTAGCTTTAGGCTTAGGCGGTTTGTCAAAAGGCGTTTCTCCGCAGCAGATGGCTAGTGCTTATACCGCCTTTGCTAACGGCGGAACCCGGACTTCGCCGCATTACATTCGGAAGATCGTTAACGCTTCGGGTAAGGTAATCGTTAATAATACCGGTAGTACGACGCATAACGTGATGTCGCCGGGAACCGCCAAACAGATGACCAGTATGATGCTAGGCGTCTTCGATAACGGTAGCGGAGTTGACGCTAAACCAAGTGGTTATCAAGTCGCAGGTAAAACCGGCAGTACCGAAGCTGATAACACCGGTGATAGTGACGCGACCCGTGATAAATGGATCGTCGGCTATACCCCGAACGTGGTCTTAGCCACTTGGGAAGGCTTTGATAATACCAATCGTAATCAGCATTTGGAAAACCTGAGCGGAACCGGGATCGGGCCGTTATTTAAAAATGAAATGCAAGAAATTATCCCGACCACTAAGGAAACGCCGTTTAAGGTTAAGGATGCTCAGACGATGGTAAGTGAACACGATTCGACTAGTTCAAGTCACTGGAACGACTTTAAGCAGAAGGCTTCTAAAGTTACTGCTGACTTTGACCAGGGCTTTGGCTCTGTTAAGAATTCCACCCATCATTTCATTGATAAAGCTAAGCATTTCTTAGAATAGTGAGGATCTTATGAAATTTATTCACACCGCTGATTTACATTTAGATAGTCCGTTTGATAATTTACGAAACGACGGAACGCCGTATGCGTTATGGAAATTAGTTTATCGATCAACGTATCGATCGTTTGCAAGAATTGTTCAAGCCGCCGTTAAATATCAGGTTGATTTTGTTTTGATCGTGGGTGATTTATTTGATCGTCAGGATCAAAACGTTCGGGCGCAAAATTTTTTAAAGCATCAATTAAGATTCTTGGATCAGCATCAGATTCCCGTTTTCCTGAGCTTTGGGAACCATGATTATTATTCGGGTGATTATCATAAGCTAGGCTATCCGGACAATGCCTACGTGTTTCCTAATCAGGTTACGACAAAAGAACTGAAATGAATCCGGGGCAAATTAATCAAGATTACCGGATTTAGCTACGGTAGCCGGTGGGAACCTGAACGAAAAATTGATAATTTTCCGGTTAAACAAAATTGTGATTATCAAATCGGGATGATTCACGGCCAGATCAGCAGCGGTACGTCTAACTACACGCCGTTTAGCTTAAACGAATTACTTAGTAAGCATTATGATTACTGGGCGCTAGGCCACGTTCATAAGCGACGAGTTATTAATCAGCAGCCACCAGTTGTTTATCCGGGTAATATTCAAGGACGAAATCCAAACGAAACTGGTGATAAGGGCTATTTATTAGTTGATAGCCAAAATCAGTTTCAGCCGGAGTTTCATTCGACTTCGGTTATTAATTGGTTAGTTGATTTAAATTTAAATAGTCTAATTTAAAGTCTGATTTAATAACTTTGATTACGAACCAAAATCTACTGGATCAGGTTCAAGCGGAACTTCAGGATCGTTATCCGGATTATAACGCTTGGGTTTATAGAGTGCTGAGCAGGTCTTTCAACTGGGTAACGTGGATAGTCTGGCTAAAAAGTTATTTCAATATCCGTTTATTAATCACCGCTTTAATAATCCAGAAGAGATTCAACGATTAAAGCAGCAAATTATGCAATTGATAACTAATCATAGGGGTTCTGACGATGAGAATTAAGCAGCTCGACATCTTTAATTATGGTAAATGGCATGACGTTACAATTCCGTTTCAAACGGGATTAAATATCTTATACGGACGAAACGAAGCTGGCAAGACAACTTTAATTAGTTTTATTAAAGGTGTGCTCTTCGGTTATTTACAGCGTCGGACTAGCCATAAAAACTATATTCCCCGAAATTCTAAAAATTACGGTGGCCAGCTAGACGTTAGTTCTA
The DNA here is from genome assembly GCA_043289735.1 of Acetilactobacillus jinshanensis. Taxonomy (GTDB): domain Bacteria; phylum Bacillota; class Bacilli; order Lactobacillales; family Lactobacillaceae; genus Acetilactobacillus; species Acetilactobacillus jinshanensis_A. Next base: position 859,656 of record CP171343.1, on the reverse strand, counting down.
ATGGTCACGAATACATCGTTCAACGGATGGCCGGTAAAAACGGTGGGATTTAATGAAGAAAATTTTGGGACCGTTTAACCGGAATACTTTTGACGCCCTTTATTATTTCGGGACCGTTAATCTGCGTCAGATGGGTAAATTAAAGCAAAAAGATTTAATTTACCGAATCCAGCGAATCGGGCTTGCCCATAGTAACGACTGGATCGATTATCGGGAGGATCTTAATAAGCGGGTTAAACAGATTTATTCACCCCGCGGTTATAAGCCGCCGTTGAATCAAAAATTGAAGCGCTATTCTCGTTTGATGGATCGGGTTAAGCAGGCTAAGTCGGGTTATCAGACCTATCAGGATCTCTTAAAGAAAAAATTACGTGGCTAAAATGAACCGAATCGACAACAATATCAACAACAATTACAAAAAGAGCAGGCTAAACTAAAGCACTTACCGTGAATTAGCTAAACAGATTAGTTCTCGAGAAATTACAAACTTACAGCGGTATCAATCCTATGATCAATTAAAGGGCATAACGGTAGCTATGATGAATTACAGCAACGAGCCGCTAATTCAAGAACCGAAATCAATCCGTTAGTAAAACGATGGCTGGAAGAATCGTTAGCCAGTCAATGGATCAACCAGGCCCTTAATTTAGCGACCAAAGGGCGGGTACCCAAGATCGAGCAGCAAGCTCGAGCTAATTTCGGGACTTTAACTAACGGTCGATACGTTTCGATCGTCTTTAATAAATCTAAAATTAAAGTCATGCGAAGGGACCGGCAACGCTTTACCCTTTATGAATTGTCGAAGGGGACCGTTCAGCAGCTTTATCTAGCTTTGATTTTTGCGATGGCCCAGGTCTTTAGTCATGATTATCCCATGCCGGTCATGATCGACGACGGTTTGACCGATTTTGATGTGGAGCGTCGTCATGCGGCGCTGAAGTTATTGAAAAAAATTAGTCAGCAGTTACAGGTGATTTACTGCACTTCGGACGAAAAGCCCTTTAATTTTGCAAACAAAAAAGTCCTGAAAAAATTCAGGACTTAAATTTATAGATTTAATTTTTAAAATTACTTAACGGTACAAACGATAGCACCTTCAACGGGGTTAGCCATGGCAACTAAGATCTTGTCACCTTTCTTAGCTAAACCGGAGTTAACGGCTTCGCTCATGGCTTCCTGTAAAGCGCCTTTGACGTCAGCAGGTGCCTTAGCCATTACCGGATGAATACCCCAGTTAATAGTTAAGCCGTCACGTACACGAGCAGTAGGTGCTAATGCTAAGACGTCAGCATTCGGATGGTACTTAGAGAACATCCGTGGCATGTGACCGTTCTTAGTGAAGCAAACGATGGTCTTAATACCTAAGTCAGCAGCTTCTAAAGTAGCACTATGAGCAACCGCTTCAGCAGTATCGCCGCCTTCGAACTTTGGACGAGGGTAGCCATACTGTGCAAAGTGATTTTCAGCCTTGGTATCAATGCGTGCCATTGAAGCAACGGCATGTACAGGCCAGTCACCATTAGCGGTTTCACCAGAAAGCATCGTAGCATCGGTACCATCAAATACGGCATCGGCACAGTCAGAAACTTCGGCACGGCTAGGACGAGGGTTCTTGGCCATGGAAGCTTCCATCTGGGTGGCAGTGATAACTGGCTTACCTAACTTGTTACAGTAATGAATCATGTGCTTCTGAACTAACGGAACGTTTTCGAACGGAATGTTAACGGCCATGTCACCACGAGGAACCATAACGCCATCGGCTAACTTCATGATCTTTGGTAAGTTATCAATACCTTCTTGGTTTTCTAACTTAGGTAAGATCTGAACGTCGGTCATGTTTTCGTCCTTTAAGATCTTCTGAATATCACGAACATCCTTAGGCTTACGTAAGAAGGATGCGGTGATGTAGTTGATATTCATGTTTTCACAAGCAAAACGAATATCATTTTCATCTTTCTTGGTAACACCCGGTAAGTTAACGATGGCACCAGGAATATCAGCAGTCTTACGAGAGCCTAAAGTAGCGGTGTTTTGAACCTTAACGATTAATTGACGCTTAGAGTTATCTTTGCTTTCACAAATGGTGTCTAAAATACCATCATCGAACATAACGTGTCCACCGACGTGAACATCGTCAAATAAGCCGTCATAAGTAGACTGAACTAAGTCTTTAGTAGTTTCTTTCTTACCATCGGCATCCATACCGATATTAAATACGTCACCTGGATGATAAGTGAAGTTCTTACCATCTTTATTAGCGGTGGTACGAATTTCAGCACCCTTAGTATCACAATCGATACCAACGTTCATGCCAGTCTTCTTTTCAGCCTGGACAACCATCTTGTAACGCTTTAAGTGTTCAGGATGACTACCATGTGAGAAGTTGAAACGGAAAACGTTAGCTCCTGCTTTAATTAACTTAGCGATCTTCGGGACCGTAAAACTGGCAGGACCTAAAGTACTTACGATTTTAGTCTTTTTCATAAGTAAATCCTCCTCTTTCCGATTTAAGTGTATCACAACTTGGGTCATAATTTGTTCATAATTCCTATGATTTTTTTAATTAGATGGTGACATGTAATCAGCCAAGATGTTCTTTAAGCTGTTATCTTGGATATTAACGTTACCGTTTCGTAGAACTTTAGAAACGATTTTATGCATCAGGGTAGCGCTCTTCATTTCTTTATCGGTAATCTGATCTTCTAAAGCGCTCTTGTTATCTTTGTAGGTTCCTTTTTCTGGCTTGTTGACCATTTTAATGATTTGGTAACCGTACTGAGTCTTAACAGGTGACTTGGTATATTCACCATTGTGAAGATTAAAGGCGGCTTTCTTAAACTTAGGACTTAAGTTAGCCGTGTTATCAAACGGAGCTAGACGGCCGCCGTTTTTACTGGTTGGATCCTTAGAATATTTCTTGGCTAAACTAGTGAAGCTGTCGCCGGACTTTAGCTTGGATTCAATCGTCTGGGCTTTGGATTGGCTAGTAACCAGGATTTGGTCAACCGTTACTTTAGGTTCAAAGCTCTTGAACTGTTTCTTAAGCATGGACTTAGTAAAGTCAGTATTGTGCTTAACGGCTTGTCTTAACAGCAACTTACTGCGTAAGCTCTTCTTTAATTGAGTAGTCGTCATGCCTTGCTGCTGTAAGAGCATACTGAATTCAGAACCGTACTGAGCCTTCATCTGTTCCATAATGGCGTTAACTTGAGAAGCTTTAACGTCTTTACCGTAATCTTTAGAAAAGACTTTATCTAAAATCATTTGCTGTAAGACTTGTTTACCGTTTGCGGTCTTCTTCATGTTGTTGTAATAAGAAGTTCGCGTAATTTTACCACCGTTAGTGGTGGCAACTGATTGGTTACCACAGGCGGCTAATGATAAACACATTAAGCCACCCATCGCACCAATTAAAATTTTCTTTCTTAATTTCATTGTTTTAAAACTCCTATTTCTATTAATTAATCACTTATATAACATAACATATCATTTTTAAAATTATTTTTAATTTGCTTAATTGATTTCTGAATTTATTCATGGTTATTTCTCCAGGTGTTTTTTAATATCGTTCTGAACTTTAGTAAATTTAGCTTTATCGTATTCAGAATTATGATTGGTAAAGCTCATGGAAAAGCCGTCGTGATCGGTATAGCGGGGAATTAAATGGAAATGAGAATGAAAAACGGATTGGGAAGCAATTTTTCCGTTGTTGTTAAGGATGTTTAAGCCCTTGATTTTAGGATTAGAAGCCTTGATCGCTCGGGCGATCATCGGGATCCGGGAAAAGACTTCGCCGGCGTATTTAGCGTCGTAAGCGTAAATATTCGGGATATGTCGCTTCGGGATGACTAACGTATGGCCGGGAGTGGTTTGTGAAATGTCCAAGAAGGCTTTTACAACCTTATCTTCATAAACGGTGTAACTAGGGATTTTCCCCGCAATGATTTTACAAAAGATACAATTATCGTCAAGTTGGCTGTTCATAATCAAACTTCTTTCATCTCTAAATATAATCTACCTTAATTATACACTAACCAGGCGGCGTAAATAATCTTAAGTATGATATAATACTTACGGAATTATGTGATTATCGACTTAAAGGAATGAAATAAAATCATGTCTTTAGTAGTATCTCACGTGACGGGTGGCTATTCTCAGTTACCCGTTTTGCATGACGTATCGTTTAACGTTAAAAATGGTGAATTAGTGGGGCTAATCGGCTTAAACGGGGCCGGTAAATCGACCACGATTAATCATATTATCGGACTTTTAAAGCCGTTTTCCGGATCGATTAAAATTAACGGGATCTCGATTGACGACGATAGTCAGAAGTATAAGCAGCAGATTGCTTACGTTCCCGAAACGCCGATTTTATATCCAGAATTGACCTTAAAGGAACATCTGGAAATGACGATCCTGGCTTATCATCTAGATCCATAACAAGCTTGGAAACGGGCTAAGCATTTGTTATATCGGTTTCGGTTGTCCAATAAACTGAACTGGTTCCCGATCGACTTTTCAAAAGGTATGAAACAGAAGGTCATGATTACCTGTGCGTTCTTGACCGACGCTAAATTATTTATTATTGATGAACCATTCTTGGGCTTGGATCCGTTAGCGGTTCATGATCTGTTGTCTTTAATTCATGAACGAAAAGCACAGGGCAGTAGTATTTTGATGACCACCCACGTATTGGATACCGCTCAAAAAGTTTGTGACCGCTTCGTGCTGATTCATAACGGCCGAATTAGGACCGAGAGCACGATGGGCCAGTTAAGGGAAAAGTATCATAAACAGACGTTATCCGATGTCTACTTGTCGTTAGCAAAGGATGCTCGAAAATGAAGCGGTTATATAAACGTCGATTAGGCGACCAGTTAATTCACATGGCCAGGTATCTTAAATACGTCTTTAACGATTTCTTTGTAATTGCACTGCTTTTTCTAGTCGGTGGATTAGGTTTAGCATATTCTAATTTCTTAAAGACTTTGCGCTTCGGTACCTGGTGGATAGCCTTATTGATTGGCATCGTGATGCTGATTGCGACCCAACTTGGACGACTGGCTTCTTTAACGCAGGATCCGGATTACGTATTTTTGTTGCCCACCGACGGGTTGATGAAGGGCTATTTTAAAAAAGCGCTGGTGTATAGCTACCTTAATGCCTCGATTATTCAAGTAATCGTTTGGTTTGTATTATTACCGTTATTAAGGATTCAATACCAATTGCTTTAGTCGCCAGTCTAGTTCAATTAACTGGCGAAAGGTGATTAAAAGCGAAGATCACCGCATGCATGATATCTATACGATCTTTAACATGTTTGTCGACGTTCCTAATTTTGGCAGCGCGGTTTCCCGGCGCCGTTATTTAGCGCCGATCTTTAATTTGGTGAAGCCGTCCCGGATTAACACCTATCTTTACTTAGATTGGCACGGCTTTCTTCGGGATAAAGAATTTAGTAATTTATACGCCCGGCTGGTGATTATCGGTCTGATTATTTCGGTCTTTATTAACGGGACGGTTTTTCCAATCATAATGGGCCTCGTCTTCGTTTATTTGATCGTTTTTCAAATTATTCCGTTCTACTTTCATTTTGAAAGTAACGCCTTTATTCATATCTACCCGTTAAGCGGTGTCGATCAGCTTAAAAGCTTTCAAAAGATGCTCTGGTGGTTAATGGGCTTGGTCGAAATTCTGTTATGATCAAAATTTACTTACCGAAGCAGGTTAAGAAAAATAACTAGGAGGTCGTTAATTTGCGTGCAAGACATAAAAAATGGGCTGCTCCCTATATTGAAGCTCATCCCCAGATGATCGTAACCGATCCTGATCCGTTACAAGGAGAATGGGAACGGCGCTTTCCTAAAAAGCAGCCGATTTATTTAGAAATCGGAACCGGCAAAGGTCAGTTTATTGATACCATTTCTAAATTACATCCTGAGATTAATTTCGTCGGGATCGAAATGGATGAATCGGTAGTTGCGATGGCATTGCGTAAGGTGGTTAATCATCATCGTGATAACGTTCAACTGGTTGAAGCCAACGCTAATCAGGTGTGCGATTTCTTTAAGCCTCATCAAATTGACCGATTATTTCTGAATTTTTCTGATCCGTGGCCGAAGAAACGACACGCAAAGCGTCGTTTGACGTCACCGCGGTTCTTGCCTCGGTATCAAGATATTTTAGCACCGGACGCACCGATTAAATTTAAGACCGATAACCGTAATTTGTTTGAGTATTCTTTAAAGAGTATGAATAATTATGGCCTGAAGTTTGATGACGTAACCTTGGATTTACATCATAGTAAAGAGAATGAGCATAATATTGTCACCGAGTATGAAGAAAAGACGATGTATAAGGGGCCTATTTATCGAATCGTGGTTCATTTTCCGGTTAAATCTAATCGGTAATTAATTCTTAAGAATACGGTAATCCCACCGAGATAGTGAGCTTCATGCTTTTGGATCCAGGTGCCTTTAATCTGGAACCCCTGATACTTAGATTTAATTTTTTTTAAAATTTTATTTTCAATTTGATCTGAATTTGGTTAATTTTTTCATAATGAATCTCCATTCGATTATGATGATTAATTATAGATAAGTTATAATAATTTTAGAACATAAATTCGATAAAGACCAAAATATTTATATAAAAGGAGTTTTAAATATGTTAGCAGCCGGATATAATCCATCTCAGATGGGCGATATTTTAGTTATTATCTTGCATCAGGATACTCCCCAGCAGAGCGTTAAAATTAATCAAAACGTGGTTAAAATTTTTGATCCAGAGCAAAAGATTACTTTAGGCTTTAATATTTTAAACGCCAGTCACGTTTTACCTAATTTAAAGGGTAAGAACGGTGAAATTAAATTAACTAACGATGATTTAAAAAAATTAAATCAAGCCATTAAAGCGGCCGGATTTACCGATCAGTTAAAGACGGATCCGATTCCTCGATTCGTCGTCGGCTACGTTAAGACCTGTAAACAGCATCCGGATTCCACCCGCTTAAAGATAACCCAGACCGAGATCGACGGTGGCAAGACCGTTCAGATCGTTAGCGGTTCACCTAACATGAAGCAGGGGATCAAAGTCGTCGTGGCTAAAGTCGGTGCGATGATGCCCAACGGTTTAATCATCTGGCCTAGTAAATTAAAGGGCGTTGAAAGTAACGGAATGATCTGTGCCGGTTACGAATTACGGATTCCCGGCGCTCCGCAGCATCCCGGTGCTTTGATTTTGCCTGATTCGTATAAAGTTGGTGAACCGTTTGATTTTAAGACGGCTGCTAAGTTGTTTAAGTAATAATTTGTTATACTTTCTTATTTAAGGGTGAATAGTTTATGAACCATTACGATGGACCCGCCTTTTACCGAAAATTTGTTCATGACGGCACAGTTAATAAACATAATAAGATTAAGGCCACGCGGAAGCGTAAATTCAGTATGAACATGGTCGACAAGGGCTGGTGACTCGCTTTTCGCGCGATGTGCAAAGGGCGAATTTTAATGATTTTAAGCCTTATTCGACTAGTTCTAGCCACATTGATCTGCAAAATAATCCGATCGCTAGAATAACGGCTGAATTTAAGCCTCGTCACCATTACGGAACTCCAGGTCAGGCTGATTATCACCCACCAAGCGAACCGACGGAGTTTCAGCGGATCCATAGTCATTATCAGCGCTTAACGAATGAATTAACGCCGAATGATAATGACGTTATTTTATTGGCTCTTCATTTTAAATTGGCTTCAAATTCACTCAGATTCATCATCAACAATAATATGAACCGTTAGGCCATGATTTTTCGTCGATCATGCACGATGAAGGCCAGGACATTAAGAATAATCTCGAATTATTTAAGCAATCGAATTGGATTCAAAATCATTTGGCCAGCGACCGGACTTCCTTGCGCAGAACCCGACCAATGTCCAGCCGTCAAGTGATTTTGATAACTCAGATTCAGATGAAGAAGAGCATCATCAGATTCAGCCTTCGACCGTTTCTAACTACCGTTTTCCGAATCATGAATTATTGGTTGCCCCGAAACGTTATGACGATAAAGGTCTTGACGATTGGATCTCAGAAAAAGCGGAAATTTTGAATAAGACCTTAAAGGCCTTTAACGTTAACGCTCAGGTGGTGGATTGGACCAACGGACCGACCGTTACCCAGTTTCAGGTTAAACTTCAGTTAGGGGTTAAAGTCAGTAAGATTAATCATTTATCCGATGATTTAAAGATGGCTTTAGCCGCTAAAGACATTCGAATTCAGGCCCCGATCCCGGGTAAGACGACCTGTGGAATCGAAATTCCGAATCCGAAGCCGCGTCCGGTCATGCTGTCCGAAGTGGTCAATTCCAAGACGTTCCGGAACAGCAAATCTGATTTAACGATTGCTTTAGGGGTCGATTTAACCGGTAAACCCCGGGTAACCGATCTGCGAAAAATGCCGCACGGTTTGATCGCCGGTGCGACCGGATCCGGTAAGAGTGTGTTTATTAACTGTATGCTAATTTCGTTAATGTATAAAGCGACTCCTCAGGAATTAAAGATGATTCTGATTGATCCGAAGGCCGTTGAATTTGCTCCGTATAACGGAATTCCGTATCTGTTATCGCCGGTTATTTCGGAGCCTAAGCAAGCGGCCGCATCTTTGAAGTGGGCCACTAAAGAAATGAACCAGCGTTACGAAAAATTAGCGGCGGCCGGGGTCCGAAATATTGAGCAGTTTAATCAGAAGGCCGAAGATCATCATCAGCCGCAAATGAAGATGCCTTATATTTTGATCGTTATTGATGAATTGGCTGATTTGATGATGGTGGCTGGTGATGAAATTGAGACCTATATCGTTCGGATTACTCAAAAAGCTCGTGCCGCCGGGATTCATTTGGTGGTTGCTACCCAGCGGCCGAGTGTTGACGTAATTACCGGGACGATGAAGAATAACATTCCGACTCGAGTTGCCTTTATGGTATCCAGTCAGGTTGATTCCCGAACCATCATTGATCAATCGGGTGCCGAACGTTTATTGGGTAAAGGTGACATGCTGTACTTAGGAAACGGCAGCAGTCATCCGATTCGTCTGCAGGGCTGCTACGTAAGCAACCAAGAAATTGATCGGGTCGCTGGGTTTGCTCGTCAGCAAGAACCGGCTCATTACGCATTCCATCCGGGCTCGTTATTAAAACACGTTAATCAATTGGAAAATCAGGATAAATTAATGCCGCAAGTTTTGGCTTACATTGCTAAAGAAAAGACCGTTTCGACATCTAAATTGCAGCGGGTCTTCTCGATCGGGTATAACCGAGCCGCTAAGATTATCGATGATTTGGAACAGCATAATTATATTTCCGGTCAGGAAGGTTCAAAGCCCCGTGACGTTTATTTGACCGAAGCAGATTATAAGAAGTTAAATCTTTAACGCTTTATTTATCATAATTATTATGATATAAATATAGCGAACCAGAGAATTAAAGGAAGATTACTATGAATCAAAATACCGTTTACTATTTCGTAGGGATTAAAGGGACCGGCATGGCAGCTATGGCCTTGATTTTACATGATCGCGGATATCAAGTTGAAGGCTCTGATATTACGCAGACTACGTTTACCCAAAAACCTTTAGAAAAAGCTGGAATTAAAATTCTGCCGTTTAATCCTAAGAATATTCATTCGGGATTAACGATCATTGCCGGAAATTCGTTTACTGATGAACAGCCGGAAATTAAAGCCGCGTTAGACCAGGGCCTAAAAGTTTACCGTTATCACCAGTTCTTAGGCAAGATGATTAAAGGCTACACCAGTATCGCGATTGCCGGGACCCATGGCAAGACCAGTACGACGGGCTTATTAGCTCACGTTTTGAGTTCGATTGAACCTACTGATTACTTAATTGGTGACGGTCGTGGTTACGGCTGTAAGAATGCTAAATTCTTCGTATATGAAGCTGATGAATACCGTCGTCATTTCTTAGGCACCAGTCCCGATTATGCGATCTTAAACAATATTGATTTTGATCATCCCGATTATTATACCGGGATTCCTGATTATGTAGACGCTTTTCAAACGTTTGCTAATCAAGTTCATAAGGGTATCTTTATTTGGGGCGATGACGCGAACTTACGTAAGTTACACGCTAACGTTCCGATTTATACCTTTCGGAGTGATGATCGGGATGATTTTCAAGCGAAGAACGTAAAGAAAGATACTAAAGGTTCAACCTTTGATGCTTACTATCATGATGAGAAATTAGGTACATTTACCATTCATCTCTTTGGCCCTTATAATATTCTGCATGCTTTAGCCGTAGTGGCGGTTTCTCATATGGAACACGTTGATTTAAAGCAAGTTCAAAAAGAATTAGTTACGTTTAAAGGTGAAAAGCGCCGTTTTGCTCATCATCACGTTGCTGATATGGAAATTATTGATGATTATGCTCATCATCCGTCTGAAATTGACGCTACGATTATGGCCGCTCGTCAGCAGTATCCCGATAAAGAATTAATCGCTGTCTTTCAGCCCCATACCTATAGCCGTACTAAAGCTTATTTATCAGGATTTGGTAAGAGCTTGAGTCGTGCCGACCGGGTTTACGTTACTAAGATCTACGCTTCGCCACGTGAAAAATCCGGTCAGGTATCGGCTCAAGACGTGGTCGATCGAATCACCAAGCCGAGTGCTTTGATTCACGGTACTGATATGCGACCGTTATTAAAATATCATCATCAAGTAGTCATCTTTATGGGCGCCGGTGATATTCCAAAATACGAAAACGCCTATGAAAAATTATTAAAAGAAAATCATGAATAAAAGGAGTGTTTACAATGAATAATTTCAATTTTAATTCCAGCGTCCCGATGTTGATCCCAGTAACGGTCGAGTTATCGTTAATGAATCAGCTGGATTAAATTCGTTCTTAACTAAGATGTATGGCTGGATGGCTTTATCCGTTTTAGTTTCAGCAATCGTTGCTTATTACGCAGGTAAAGTTCTGTACTTTCAAATAACCGGTGGTTTTAGCTGGGTCTTATTAATTGCCTGGTTTATCTTACCCTTTATTTTAGGCCGGACCGCCATGCGAAATGCCGTAGTAGGCTTTGTTGAATTGATGGTATATGCTGGCTTAACCGGATTAATGTTTTCTAATATTTTCATGGTTTATACTGGAACGACCATTACTTCGGCTTTTGTATCAAGTGCTAGTGTATTTGTTGCCATGAGTGCGGTTGGTCTATTTACTAAAAAGAGTTTAGCTAAATTAGGCACCCAGTTGTTCGGGGCGATGATCGGCTTAATCGTTGCTATGATAGTTAACATCTTTTTGAAGAGCAGCATGATAGCTTTATTCTTATCGTTTGCTGCGGTGGTTATCTTTTCATTATTAACGATGTTTGATGCCCACCAAATGAAAGCTATGTACAATAATTTCCATGATCAGATCTCGATTAATGGTTTGGCCATTAACGGTGCCTTAGCATTATACTTAGATTTCATTAACATCTTCATTAGTTTATTAGAAATCTTCGGTGGCTTTGGTAATAATAATAATTAAATTATCAAATCTTTAATAATAATAACAACACTAAATAGCTAACGTGGCTAGGTACTAGATATAGTGATAAAATAAAATTAGTGAAAAAATGAGGGAGAATTCTATGTCCGAAAAAAGGCTATTATTAATTGATGGTAACAGTATTTTATTCAAAGCGTTTTACGCCTTATACGGATCGATTAACCGATTCACGAGTCCCAGCGGCTTACATACCAACGCAATCTACGGCTTTAACGTGATGTTGAATGAAATGCTAAAACAGGTTCATCCGACGTCGGTATTAGCTGCTTTCGATGCCGGAAGCGTTACGTTTAGAACTAAAATTTACGCTGATTATAAAGGTAATCGACATAAGACGCCTCCGGAATTAACGGAACAGTTTCCGGTAATGATGAAGTTACTTAAGGCCCGGGGGATTCGTAGCTATGAGATTAAGAACTACGAAGCCGATGACATTATCGGCACTCTTGCTAAAGAAGCTGATCAAGCGGGTTACCGGACCTGGATCGTGACCGGTGACCGTGATCTGACCCAGCTTTGCTCTGAACAGACCACCGTTAGTATTTCAAAGACGGGAATTACCAACATTGTTCATTACACCCCGAAATACGTTAAAAAGACTCTCGGAATTACTCCTCAACAGATCATCGATAAAAAAGCGCTGCAGGGTGATAATTCGGATAATTATCCGGGCGTGACCAAAGTGGGTCCGAAGACTGCCGATAAGTTAATCAAAAAGTACGGCAGCGTTGAAAATCTGTATCAACATGTTGATACGATTCACGCTAAGAAACTGCATCAGCACTTAGTTCAGGACAAACCAATTGCCTTTTTAGCGAAAAAATTAGCGACAATTGATCGTGAAGCGCCCATTAAAATTGGTTTGAAAGATCTTATTTACCATGGGGATCAAACAAAAGGCTTTATATCGTTATACCGTAAATTAGGTTTTCGAAAGTTTTTAGGTCAGATGCACATTACCTTTAATCAGACCGTTAAATATCAGGTATTAACTAAAGATAATTTAGACCAGCCGTCAAGACGTTGGGTGATCACGTTGAATTTTATCTTGGGATGTTTGGCCTTAACTACCATGTTGCTCCATTGGTGGGCTTTGCGATTGGTCGGAATGGCCATTGGTATGTATCAAAAGATGTTGATTTACTTCCGATAGCGTCGTTAAAGAAATTCTTAGAAAGTAAAACGATCTCTAAGAACGTTTTTGACGCTAAACGGACTTACGTGGGTTTGCATCGCTTAGGCATTAAATTAAATCATGTTGATTTTGATATGCTGCTGGTTTCTTATCTACTTAACACCAGTGAAAACGAAAATGATCTGGGTAAGATTGCTAATCTACACGGCTATTTCGGAGTTAAAACTGATGCTGAAGTTTACGGAACCGGAAAGCATCGTCATTTACCAAAGGATGATAAGACTTTATTTAATCATTGGACCCGGAAATTAATCGCGATTGCCAAGTTAAGGAAACCGTTATTTAAGCAATTAAAAGACCATCAGCAGACTAATCTTTATCGTAAGCTTGAACTACCATTCTCATTTGTTCTGGCCCGAATGGAAATTGCTGGAATAACGGTGGATACTAAGACCCTCACTAACATGAAGAGTAAATATAGCGAGCGTTTAGATCAGTTAAAGCAGGGGATCTATGAAGACGCCGGTGAAAAATTTAACATTGGTTCACCTAAGCAGTTAAGCCGAATTTTATTTAATAAATTACAGCTGCCGCCTTTGAAGAAAACCAAGACCGGCTTTTCTACTTCGGTAGGGATTTTGAAACGTTTGGCTCCGGATTCACCGATCGTTCAGAAGATTTTAAAGTACCGTCGTTTGTCAAAGATTTTGTCGACTTATATTGACGGCTTGTTAAAGGACGTTTACTCATCTGATCATAAGGTCCATACCCGTTACTTGCAGACTTTGACCCGAACGGGCCGTTTATCTTCGGTTGATCCTAACCTACAGAACATTCCGGTTCGAACTCCTGAAGGTAAAAAGATTCGAAAGGCGTTCGTTCCCCGTAAGAAAGGCTGGGAAATCTGGTCTTCGGATTATTCGCAAGTTGAATTGCGGGTCTTAGCCTCGATTTCGGGAGATCACGATATGCAGCAAGAATTCTTGCAGGGCCGTGACATTCACGCTTCGACCGCCCGGCGAATCTTTGGTTTAAAGTCCAACGATGAAGTTACCCCGAACTTGCGTCGTCAGGCGAAGGCCGTTAACTTCGGGATCGTTTACGGGATTAGTGCCTTTGGTTTGGCTCGTAATACCGGAATTAGCCGTAAACGGGCCAAAATCTTTATTCAGAAGTACTTTAATGAATATCCCAACGTCAAAAAATATATGGATAATTCTGTTAAGAAAGCTCACGAAAAGGGCTATGTTGAAACCATTACTCATCGTCGTCGCTACCTTCCCGATATTCATTCCAGTAATTTCCGGACCCGTTCGTTTGCCGAACGGACCGCTATGAATACGCCGATTCAGGGAAGTGCCGCCGATATTATTAAAATGGCCATGATTAAGATGGAAAAGGCCATTAAGAATTTACAGGCGACCATGCTCCTGCAGATTCATGATGAATTGATCTTTGAAGCGCCTAAGTCGGAGATTCCTAAGTTAGCTAAAATCGTTCCGGACGTGATGGATCACGCCATTAAACTAGCGGTGCCGTTAAAGGTTACTAGTCATCACGGTGATAATTGGTATGACTTTTAGTCAAATTAAATAGATTAAGAAGGAAGACGTTTTAAATGCCGGAATTACCTGAAGTTGAAACGGTAAAACGCGGATTAAATCAGTTAGTTAAAGGTGCTACGATCCAGAAAGTTGACGTCCTTTATACTAAAATGATTCAAAACGTTACTGCTACTGATTTTAAACGTCGTCTGCAGAATCGGAAGATCATTCGAATTGATCGGCGAGGTAAATATCTACTGTTTCGTTTAACTGGTGGCTTAACGCTAGTTTCTCATTTGCGAATGGAAGGTAAATACATGGTTCATAAAACGGGTGAACCGCTGGATAAGCACGATTACGTCATCTTTCATTTAAACGGTGACCGTGAATTGCGCTATAACGACACCCGTAAGTTCGGCCGGATGTGGCTGATCAAGAACGGTGAAGAAAAGACCGTGTCCGGATTGGGCACTTTAGGGCCGGAACCCACCGCAAAGGATCTAACTTTTGCTTATATGAAAAAGATCATGAACAAGAGTCGGGGCCAGATCAAACCGTTTCTGCTTAACCAGAGCCACATTGCCGGATTAGGCAATATTTATACCGATGAAGTTCTGTGGATGAGCAAGATCCATCCGAAACAGAAGGCCAATACGTTAAGTGACGCTAAAATTAAGCTTCTGCGTAAAAACATTATTAATGAAATTCAGGCGGCCATTAAAGGTCACGGGACGACCGTCTTTACGTATAAAAACGCCTTTGGCCAGTCCGGATCTTTTCAGCATCATTTGCACGTTTATCATCGGGCTGGTAAGCCGTGTGATCGTTGTGGCACCCCGATTAAAAAGATTAAGGTTGCTCAGCGGGGGACTCATTTCTGCCCTAAGTGCCAGAAGTTGATTAAATGATAATTGGTTTAACGGGCGGTATTGCAACTGGTAAATCTAACGTTAGTCAGTATCTGGGCCAACGTGGCGATTGGATTGTGGATGCAGATACGATTACCCACTCCGTTCAAGCAAAAGGCCAGCCTGGATTGCGAGCCATCATTCAAACCTTTGGTAGCCAATATTTAAAATCGAATGGCAATTTAAATCGAGCTAAACTAGGTCATTTTGTATTTACCCATCCGCAAAAATTACGTCAATTAGTTCGAATTATTGATCCGTTTATATCTAAACACGTGGTGTTAGATGCGCCCACGTTGTTTGAGAGTGGTTATCAGTATTTAGTTGATAAAGTAATGGTGGTGAGCTGTGGTCCCGTTATTCAGCTCCATCGCTTAATGCAGCGTGATCATTTATCGATCACCGATGCTGAATCTCGGATTGATAGTCAATGGCCTTTGTCTATTAAGGAACGTCTAGCGGATTGGGTCATTAATAGTGATGGAACTAAACGCCAAACTTTATCCCAGGTTAGTGAATTAATTGATCGTCATCAGATTTAATTTCTAAGGTGATATTATGAAATGTCCGCATTGTCATAAAAATGGTTCTCGTGTGATTGATAGTCGTCCGACTGACGGCGGCAGCGTTATTCGCCGTCGCCGGAAGTGTGAAAACTGCGGCTTTCGTTACACGACTTTTGAGCGAATTGAAAAGACCCCGTTATTGGTAATTAAAAAGAACGGGACCCGTGAAGAGTTTAATCGTGAAAAGATTCTCCGGGGGATTATTCGTTCCGCTGAAAAACGACCGATTCCCATGAGTAAAATGATCAGTATCGTTGATCACGTCGAAAATAAGATTCGTTCGTTAGGGGTAACCGAAGTTTCCAGCCGGCGAATCGGTGAATACGTAATGCATGAATTAGCTTCAGTAGATGAAATCGCCTACGTCCGTTTTGCTAGTGTTTACCGTCAATTTAAGGATATGACGGAGTTTTATCACGAACTAAAAGAAGTTATGGATCATGATAAAACCAAAAAGGAACGCCAGCAAAAGCATAACCAAATGGAAGACCAAAAGATTCAAGTCAAGGAAGCAGGAATTGAATATGGATCCAAAGACGGGCTTTGTCATTATGCGGGATGATCATCTATCGGACACCCGTCGCTGTTCCTTAGATCTTTTATATCAGCCCTTATTGCACCCGACCGCTTATGCGCTAATAAATTTACTATGGCAGCTAAGTGAATTAGGGAAGAATCAGTTATTTCAGCGGCCCGTCCGGGATCTTTTGGCTTATTTAAACGTTGATACGCGGGTCTTGAGATGGCTTTACGCCGGGTAGAAGGCGCCGGCTTAATGCGGACTTTTTATAAAAAGGACGCCGATCATCCGCTTTATATTTTTCATTTAATTCAGCCCGTTTCGGCCCGTAAATTTTTTAATACGGATCTATTGAGCGTGGGTTTGCTCGAGATATCCCTAAACCGTATTCCTTTAAGAACGTGCATGACGTTAGCCGGGACTTCTTAGAAGTCTATAACGTGGGTCATCACCACCTAACTAATCTGCCGAAATTGATTCGGCGGATTCGGTCCGGGATGAAGGCTAAAATGGCCCCTAGTCTTAAAAAAGATCAGGAATATATTGATCAGTCGCCGGATTTTAACTTTAAGTTACTTTTAGATTTAATGAAACAAAGTTATTCGGACGTTGATTCGGTTAAGCAGCATCGGCATTTAATTTTGACCATGCATACTTTATACGGTTTGGATGAACCGGCGATGGCGAATTATATTAAACGGGCGACGTCCGTAACTAACAACCAGATTAACTTTAATAAATTTAAGTGGCTGATTGCGAAACGTTTCAGGGTAATTCGGGTATCCCGGCGAAGACGCGGTTTAAAGTTAAGCCGGGTCAAAATCTGGGTCAGAATGCTAAATTATCAAACCAAGAGCGGGGGTTAATCAAAGCCGCGGATTATTATTCACCGATTCCTTTCCTGCATCATCTAAAGAAGCACCTTAATCCGCACGCTATCGTTACTCATCAAGAAGAACGGACTTTGCCCAGTTGCTTGCTAATCATACTTTTCGGGATAACGCGGGCGTGATTAACGTTCTGACCTATTACGTAATCGTTGACAAGGGATGCCGGCCCTTAAATCTTCTTATATGCAGTATATTATGGCGGCTTGGGGCCAAGCGGGCGTTAATACGCCCGCTGAAGCATCAAACAAAAGCTACCCAAGTGGGCCCGTTCGGATTATCACGTCAAATTACACCCCACTAGTCCCAAGGTTCAGCAAAAGATCAAACGGCAGTTAGCAAAATTAAATCATCAGGCCCCGCATAGAAAGGGTGATGAAACGGACTTTGAATCAGATCATGAAGCAGCATCACTTGATTTCCTATCGAGAATTAATGCAGAAGGTCTATAACGATCCGGATGTTAAGGCCTTTGTTAAAAAACACCGTGATGAGATATCCCGGGATGATCTGATCCGTTCCGCTCCTAAATTGCATGAATACGTTCAGGAAAAGAATAAAATCAATCGGGGTGAACCGAGCCTAATGCCCGGCTACGTCCCGCGATTAGTCTTAAATGATCATTCCATTAACATTACGTATCAGCCGACTGAACAAATGGCTGAACTTAAACGGCAGCAAGCTCTTCACGACCGGGTTCATTCCGTTGCACTACCTAAACAGGACCGGGACGCTTCGTTAACGAATTTTGATAGTCATTCGGACGCGAGCCGATCGGTAATTTTGGAAGCCGCAATTAAATTTGTCGCTGAATACGAAAATCATCCTGATGATTACCATAAAGGGATGTATATCTACGGCCGCTGGGGCGTCGGCAAGACGTATCTATTAGCTGCCTTAGCTAATCGGTTAGCCAAAGACGGCGTTGAAACGACTTTGGTTCATTTTCCGACCTTTGCGGTCGAAATGAAGGCTTCGATTCAAAATAATACGGTGGCCCAGAAAATTCGTTCGATTGAACAGTCACCCATCTTAATGCTGGATGATATCGGCGCTAACGTAATGTCAGCCTGGATTCGTGACGATATCTTCAGCGTTATCTTAGAGTACCGAATGCAGAACGAATTACCGACGTTCTTTAGTTCTAATTTCTCGATGAACGAGTTCGCTAAAAATCATTTGTCTTATGATACTCGTGGGGATCAAGATCCTTTAAAGGCCCAACGAATTATGGAAAGGGTCCGTTTCCTGGCTAACGAATATCAAATGATCGGGAAAAACCGAAGAAACCCGAGCCAAAATAATTAATTTACAAAAGTAAAAATTAATTGTTAAATATAACCATACACGAAAAACTTTGGAAGATATGATTTAAATCTTTCGGTATCCAGGGAGAAGGAACCTTGACTGGAAGTCCCTTTATACCGAGGTTTAAATTACCGCTTCCGTAAGTGCCCAGGGGAAATCCTGGGCCGGATAGGTTTCCGTTATCGACCTAGTTGAGTGTCTATAAAAATTATTTACGGATAGAATCGTAAATTATTATAGATTGATTTTGGGTGGAACCGCGTTTAACTCTTGAAAGACGTCCCTAATGCTTAGTTGCATTAGGGATTTTTTAGTATCAACCGGTTTCACCGTATTTTAAAAAGGAGAGGTTTTGTATGTCTCAACTTTCTTTTAAGTTCCCTGACAATAGCGTTAAGCAGTTTGATGCCGGCGTTACTGCAGGTAAGATTGCTAAATCAATTGCGATCAGTTTAGCTAAGAAAGCCGTTGCCGCTAAAGTTGACGGTCAATGGGTTAATTTAAATCAGCCTTTGAACAAGGGTGGCAAGATTCAGATCGTTACTGCTGATTCTAAAGACGGCTTAACGGTCTTACAAAAGACTGCCGCTATTTTCTTAAAGGCTGCTTTAGCTAAGACATTCCCAGGTCTTCGTTTTGGTGAAAGGGGCTCTAGTAAGGGTGGCTTTTACGTTGATACTGATAAAAAAGGTACCCAGGTTAACTCCGATGATTTAAAGTCATTAACTGATAAGATGAACAAATTCGTTAAAGACGATACTAAGTTAGAACGGAAAGTCTTATCCCTTAAAGATGCTTTGAACCAGGTTGATGGTGATCCATACCAAGCTCAGATCGTTCGTGCTTTTGGTAAAGCTCATGATGATAAAGTACCGTTCTATCAGGTTGATGATCAGTTAGTCTTTGGTAAAGACGGCGTCTTACCCGATGCTAAGAGTATCAAGTACTTCAAGTTACTTAACGTTGCCGGTGCTTACTGGCAGGGTAAGTCTTCTAACCCGATGCTTCAGCGTGTTTACGCCATCGTATTCTACAAGCAAAAGGGCTTAAAGGCTGAAGAAGATAAGATTCAGGATGCTAAAGAACGTGACCATCGTGTCATCGGTAATAAGTTAGACTTATTCTTCGTTGATCCAAAAGTTGGTCAAGGTCTTCCTTACTGGATGCCAAACGGTGCTACCATTCGTCGGGTAATCGAACGTTACATCGTTGATAAAGAAATCGCTAACGGTTACTTACACGTATACACCCCAGTCTTAATGAACTTAAACGTTTATAAGCGTTCCGGTCACTGGGCTCATTACCGTGATGACATGTTCCCGCCGATGAAGATGGATAATGGTGAATGGTTAGAATTACGTCCGATGAACTGCCCAAGTCATATCCGGATTTATAACCAGCACATTCGTTCCTACCGTGACTTACCAATGCGGATTGCTGAATTAGGCATGATGCACCGTTACGAAAAGTCCGGTGCCTTACAAGGCTTACAGCGTGTTCGTGAAATGACCTTGAATGATGGTCATACGTTCGTTGCCCCTGACCAGATTCAGGACGAATTCAAACGGATCTTGAAGTTAATGATGGATGTTTACCATGACTTCAACATTGATAATTACCACTTCCGTTTGAGTTACCGTGATCCTAACAACACCAAGAAGTACTTTAACGATGATGCCTTATGGCACAAGTCCCAGAGTATGTTAAAGGGTGCCATGGATGACTTACACTTACCATACGTTGAAAAGGAAGGTGAAGCCGCATTCTACGGTCCAAAGTTAGATGTTCAGACTTACACTGCATTAGGTAACGAAGAAACTTTGTCCACCATTCAATTAGACTTCATGTTACCAAAGCGCTTTGACTTACACTACGTTGGTAAAGATGGCAAGTTGCATCGTCCAGTTATGATTCATCGTGGAATCGTATCCACTATGGAACGCTTCGTTGCTTACTTAACTGAACAGTATAAAGGTGCTTTCCCAACTTGGTTAGCTCCTCATCAGATCCGGATTATCCCAGTAAGCATGGATAAAGATGGTGACTACGCTAAGAAGTTGGATAAGAAGTTCCGTCGCATGAAGTTACGTTCTCAGTTAGATGACCGTAACGAAAAGATGAACTACTTGATCCGTGATTCACAGACCAAGAAGATTCCTTATACCATCGTGGTTGGTGATAAAGAAAAGTCTAATAACCAGGTTTCCGTTCGTGAATACGGTCATAAGAACAGTAAGGAAATGAGTATTCCTGACTTCTTAAAGATTATTAAGCACGATATCGCTACTTATTCTAGAAATGAATAAATAACGGTTGACTATCTGATTAAAAATTGATATTATTATAAATGTAGTAATTGAAATCAAGTAGGAGTTCCCGCTTCTCGCCTGATGATATAAATCGTCGGGCTAGTCGTTTTCAACGAATTCTAATTAATCGTTTATAATAATAGAAATTAGAAATAGCGGGTACTTTATGTACCCGTTATTTTTTTGTAAGAAACTCTTGGAGGTGGATAATTATACGTAGAAGATACCGTAATAGCCGTGCCATTGTTAATCAAAGAATTCGAGCTTATAAAGTTCGTTTGATTGATCAGAACGGTAAGCAAGTTGGTATTAAGAATACTAAAGCTGCTTTAGCCATGGCTGAAGATGCGAACTTAGATTTAGTTTTAGTTGCACCGAAAGCTAAGCCACCGGTTGCTAGAATTATGAATTACGGAAAATTCCGTTTCCAGCAGCAGAAAAAGGCTAAGAAAGCTCGTAAGCGTCAACGGACCGTTCGAATGAAAGAAATTCGTTTGAGTCCAACCATTGATACTAACGATTTTAATACTAAAAAGAATCAAGCTAAACGATTTCTTCATAAAGGTGCTAAAGTTCGGGTATCCATTTGGTTTAAAGGCCGTGCCATTACTCATAAAGGAATCGGTCGTGACGTCTTGAATAAGATGTACGACGGCTTGAAGGATGTTGCTAAATTGACTCAAAGACCAAAGATGGATGGCCGTAACATGTTCTTAATGTTAGCACCCGTTGATATGAAGAAAAAACAATAAATTAATATAAATAGATTAAGGGGGATTATAATTATGCCTAAGATGAAAACTAACCGTGCCATTGCTAAACGTTTCAAGCGTACTGCTAGTGGTAAATTAAAGAGTGGTCATGCTAAAACTAGTCACCGTTTCCACGGTAAGACCAAGAAACAGCGTCGTCAGTTACGTGGTACCCGAATGGCTAACAAGACCGTTTCTAATACTTACAACAAATTATTACACAAGTAATTATTTGATCTATTAATCGAATTAATAATTAGGAGGAATTCTAAATGCCACGAGTAAAAGGTGGAAATACCACTCGTCGTCGTCGTAAGCGCATTTTAAAGGCAGCTAAAGGCTACCAAGGCGCTAAACACGCATTATTTAAGACTGCTAAAGATCAGGTTATGAAGTCACGTCAATATGCATTTCGTGACCGTCGTAAGAAGAAGGGTAATTTCCGTCGTTTATGGATTACCCGTATTAACGCTGCTGCTCGTCAGCACGGCTTGAGCTACAGTAAATTCATGCACGGCTTAAAGTCAGCTAAGGTTTCTATTAACCGTAAGATGTTAGCTGACATTGCCGTTCGTGATCCTAAATCCTTTACCGCTTTAGCTAAAGAAGCTAAGAAATCTTTATAATTTAAAAGAATTATAAAAGGATTAAAAAAAGCTTTTGCCTGTATTATGATTAAGGTGAAAGCTTTTTTGTTGTCTTAAGTAGTTTTGAGGCGTAATTTATGATTGATTGGTTTAAACCGACCTGGATGGTTAATACGATTTATAATGTTTCGCCAAAACGATTACAGCAACAGGGGATCACGGCCATTTTTTCAGATTTGGATAACACCTTGATTGCGTGGAACGATCCCAACGCTACCCGTCAGTTGAAACGTTGGGCTGAATTTCTAAGGAAGCACCAGATTAAATTAGTGGTGGTTTCCAATAATACTCATCGCCGGGTTTCTAAAGCTTTAAAAGGGTTGAATCTACCGTTCGTGAGCTGGTCGATGAAGCCGTCCGCTTTTGGAATTAAACGTGCGCTTCGTCGTTATCATTTAAAGCGTAATCAGATCGTAATGGTCGGTGATCAGTTAATGACTGATGTCTGGGCGGCCCATAATGCTCACGTCAAAAGTATTTGGGTCAAGCCCTTGATTAAAACTGATAAATGGAACACCCGAATCAATCGATTTTTTGAACGGCGAATTTATCACGTCTTAAAACGAAAGAATCGTCGAACTATGATTTGGCGGGGGGATATTAATGACAAAAAATAACGATGATGTATTACGCTGTATCGGTTGCGGTGCACCGATTCAAACTGAAGATCCGAAGAAATTAGGCTACATTCCTAAATCAGCGTACGAAAAGAATAAACAAAGCGGTAATTTTTATTGCCAGCGTTGTTTTAGACTTCGCCATTATAGTCAGATTGCACCGGTTAGTTTGACCAGCGATGATTTTTTAAAGTTGTTGAATCAGATTCAAAACGCCAATGCGTTAGTCGTTTGCATGGTGGATATCTTTGATTTTAACGGTAGCTTAATTCCGGGTATTAACCGATTTGCCGGTCATAATCCCGTTATGTTAGTGGGTAATAAATCTGATTTATTGCCAAGATCCTTTAAATTGAGTAAGTTAGAGGATTGGATGCGTCAGCAAGCTAACTTAGCTGGAATTCGTCCGGTCGATGTCGAATTGGTCTCCGCTAAGACTAATCAGCAGGTTGATCATCTACTTGAAAAGATCGATCAGTATCGTCATCACCGCGATGTTTACGTGGTGGGCGTAACTAACGTTGGTAAATCGACGTTGATTAACCAGATTATTCATCAGAATACCGGGACTCGCGAATTGATCACCACGTCCCGTTTTCCGGGGACCACGCTGGATCAGATTAAAATTCCGCTAGCTGACGGTCATCAGTTGATTGATACCCCTGGAATTATTCACAGTACCCAGATGAGTCATTATCTGAAGGGTAAAGATTTAAAAGTCGCGGCCCCGAAGAAGCGGATTAAGCCGCGTGAGTATCAGTTAAATCCGGGGCAATCCGTTTTCATGGGCGGCCTTGCCCGCTTTGACTACCTTAAGGGCCAGGATCGTTGCCCGGTTACGGTGTACGTAGATAATTTATTGATTGTGCACCGGACTAAGTTAGCGAATGCGGATGATTTCTATCATCGTCAGATCGGTAAACTATTAACGCCGCCCGATCATAAGTATATGAAGTCGTTACCGCCATGGATACGTCATCAATTTAAGACGACTTACCGCAGTGATTTGGTGATTGCCGGACTCGGCTGGATTACGGTTCCCGCTAACGTAATAATTAACGGCTGGGCGCCAAAGGGCGTTTCGGTAATGATTCGTCGAGCTATGATATAGAAACGAGGTGATTTTATGCATTTACGAGGTAAACAAAAACGTTATTTAAGATCTCAAGCTAATCAAATGCGTGCAATTTTTTCCGTTGGTAAGCAGGGAATTAATGCCACGCTGGTAGATGAATTGCTTAAAGCATTAAACCGACGGGAATTAATTAAAATTAAGATTTTGCCTAATTCCGGTGAAGGTACGACGGACGTTAAAAAGTACCTTGAAGACCACAGCGACATTAACGTGGTGCAGGAAATCGGTAAAACGTTGTTGTTGTTTAAGCCTGCTAAGTCAGCTAAATATCAGAAATTATCACGGATCGTCGCTAATATTTAGGGGTAATTAAGATGAAACGGACTGAACGAACGTATCTTAAGCCTAAAATTAAAGAATTAAGCGAGATCGTCAGAAATATTCCGAAACGCCGGATCGGAATCCTGGGCGGCACCTTTAACCCGATTCATAACGCACATCTGTTAATCGCAGATCAGGTCATGACCCAGTTGGGTCTGGATAAGGTCGCCTTTATGCCGGATGCCATCCCGCCGCACGTTGACCGTAAATTTGCGATTGACGGTCAAGATCGGGCGAACATGGTTCGATTGGCGATTAAATCTAACCCCCGATTCTATTTAGAGACCGAAGAGTTGCGACGGGGCGGACGAAGCTATTCGTACGATACGATGCTTAAGTTAACCCGTGAACATCCCCAGAATGAATATTTCTTTATCATCGGCGGCGACATGGTGGCTTATCTACCTAAATGGTATCGAATTAATGATCTATTGCATTTGGTCCATTTCGTGGGCGTTAAACGCAGCGGTTATCCCGTGAAGTCGAACTCATTTCCGGTTATCTGGGTCGACGTTCCGTATGTGGATATTTCTTCGACCTTGATTCGGCGAAAGATTCGGCAAGGACAGTCGATTCGTTATTTAGTTCCCGATTCGGTTCGAAATTATATAAAGGAGCACCAGCTTTATCACTAAAGTTATTTTAAAATATCACGAAAATTTAGTTCCGAATAACAGTCGGGATGAATTATTAAAAAAATTAAATCACGCTTTACGTAAGCCCCGTTTTGATCATGTTCAGCGGGTTGAACAGATGTCGATTAAATTAGCTAAATTGTACGGTGAAGATCCCGAAAAGGCTAGTATTGCCGGATTAGTTCATGATTACGCTAAGCAGCGTCCGGCTAAGGATTTTATCGCCGCCATTAAGAAATATAAAATGGACCCGATTTTATTGCATTATGGCAACCCGATCTGGCACGGAATGGTCGGCTGGCATTTTGTTCAAGATGAATTAGGCATTAACGACCAGGATATCTTGGGCGCCGTTCGTTACCATACCGTTGGTAATCGTTACATGACTAAACTTCAGCAGATCGTTTACATGGCCGATTACATTGAAATGGGCCGTGATTTTCCGGGAGTCGATTTAGCTCGTAAGATTACCTTTAAGAATTTACAGAAGGGCGTTGCTTATCAGACTAAGCATACTTTGGAATATTTGATTCAAAATAATCAGAACGTTTTTCCAAAGACGTTGGATACGTATAACGCCTGGGTTCCAGGCTCGGGCGTTAAATAAGGAGGCATATGATGAACGATAGTAATAAGATTTTACAATTGGTCGTTAAGGCTGCGGCTGGCAAACGAGCTCATAACATCGTGGCTTTTAACATGGCTAAGATCGGTGTGTTAGCGGATTACTTTGTCATTATGGACGCTTCAAACCCGCGTCAGGTCAAAGCGATCGCTAACGCCATTATTGATCAGAGTAAAAAGAATCACGTTGACGTTTTAGACGTTGAAGGGATGAGTACCGCTAAATGGATTTTAATTGATTTAGGCGGGGTCATCGTTCACGTCTTTAAGCACGAGACCCGTGACTTTTACGATCTAGAAAAGTTATGGTCCGATGCCCCAGAAGTCGACGTTAGTAAGTGGGAAAAGTAATTAAGAATGCTGTCATCGGTGGGTATAATCGCTGAATTCAATCCGTTTCATAACGGTCATCGGTATTTGCTTAAACGGGCTCGTAAAAGGACCGGCGCTGACGTAGTGGCGGTGGTGATGAGCGGTAACTGGGTTCAGCGCGGGATTCCCGCCATCGTTGATAAATGGCAGCGGACCCGGATGGCGTTAGATAACGGTGCCGATTTAGTGATTGAATTACCGGCTCAGTTTGCGGTTCAGCCGGCGGATCTCTTTGCTTTTCAGGCCGTAAAGATAATTTCGTCACTACATTGTAACTGGCTCGCTTTCGGCTGCGAACACCCCGGCTGGGATTTTGACCGCTTAGCTCAGATTAAAGTTAAGGCTGATCACCGGGCCTTTCAAAATTATCGAGCCACTTATTCGACGCTGATTCGGCAGAATTTTTATCGGCAAACGGGTTTAAAAATTAAGAACCCCAATGATTTATTAGCGTTAAATTACGCTCGGGCAAAGCGTATCGATCGTTAAGTAATGACCATAAATTGATGAAGGTCCCGTGGATTAACTGGACGACGTTCTGGCCGTTACTCCGTTATCGAATCGTTGAGACGTCAATCAATGATTTGAGTTCGGTCTATCAAATGCGAGAGGGCTTGGAGCACCGATTCAAGAAGGCTGCTATCCAGTCCGTAACTTTTAAACAGTTTCTTCATGAGGTTAAGACTAAAAGGTATACTTATTCATCGATTTTAAGAATATGTTTCTACGTCTTGATAAATTTGACTAAAACGAATTGGAATTTGATTAAAAATCGTATTTACGAATTTTGGGCTTTGATCGAAAAGGCCGGAAGTACTTAAACCAGATTAAGAAGCGGGTCTCGATTCCGATTATCACTAACGTTACCCAGAACGCGTTAACTAAGTATCTTAACTGGGACTTTCGAGCGGGAATGCTTTTTCAAATGAAGTTTCATCGTTATGAAGATCTATATCAGCATCCCGTTATTAAGTAGCTATCAAGGAATTCACCTTGACATCTAAATTAATGATAAGGTATAATTAACTTTGTCTAATTGGGAGGACTAGTAATGAAATGGTCTTGGGAGCGTTTATCCACGTTGGGTAAACCGGTCCGTGTTCATAAAACGATGGCTTTATCTCGTCAGTTAGTCTCGCGGGATTCCGACCAAATCTTTTCAGCCAGCCCCGTTAAAGTTAACGGACTAGCTAATTATAATTTTGGTAAAGTTATCGTAACGGCCCACATCATTTGTTCATTAGTGGTTCCTTCGAGTCGATCGTTAAAACCCGTTCAGCTCCCGTTAAATTTTCGTTTTAAGGAAATTTACGTTAAGGGTAAGGATGCTTTAAAGCTGTATTTACAAGAACATCCCGAAGGGGATACGGTTTTAACGCCCGATCAGAATCGAGAAATTGATTTTGATAAATCAGTCATTGATAATATTATTCTACAGATACCGGTTCAGGTCCTGTCTTCGAAGGAAAAGCGTGATCATCTGATGCCGAAAGGTAACGGATGGAGCGTGGTCTCTGAAGATCAATATAAGCATCCTAAGAAGGCAGGCCGTAAACAAGTTGATCCACGTCTTGCTAAATTAAAATATTATTTTTCTAAGAATAATAAGAATAAATAAGCAAGACTTAAAAATTTTCACTAGTGGATAATTTTTAAGCATAAGGAGGTGCTAAACGATGGCAGTATCACCACGGAAAACTTCTAAAGAACGTAAGCGTTTGCGCCGTACCAATATTAAGTTACACATGCCTGGCTTAAGCCCATGCCCTAACTGCGGTGCTTTACGTAAACCTCATTTTGTATGCCCTAATTGTGGCTACTATGACGGTAAAGAAATTATTAACAAAAAGTAATTGAAATTTCTCGAGAAAGAAGCTTTCAGAATGCCTAGGATTCTGTGGGCTTTTTTATTTTGTCTGATTTGAGTAACGAAAAAGGAAAATAATTAAAATAAAATAAAAATTGTTGTAGTTAGATGATTCTTCATTATGATTCGGGGTAATTTTAACGGGCTTAACCGGATGAGCTTTAGCGTATTCAGCAACCCGAGCTCTAATCCGCGGTCGGTATAAGTTAATAATCAACGTCTGAATACAAGCGAAAATACCGCCGATGAAGAAGTAGAGGCCTAAACCGGCGGGTGAGCTAAAGGTTACGATTAAGATCATGATCGGACTGAAGAGCATCATCATTTTCATTTGTTTCTTTTGAGATTTAGGAACGCCGATGAGAGAAATATAGGCTTGAAGTACGTAAATAAGGAACGAGAGGACGGCCAGTAAAATGCTTTTCTGACCCAAACTGATTCCCATAAAGGTAGTGTGGGATAATTCAGGCGAATAACGAATCGCAGCG
Source organism: Acetilactobacillus jinshanensis (assembly GCA_043289735.1). Taxonomy (GTDB): domain Bacteria; phylum Bacillota; class Bacilli; order Lactobacillales; family Lactobacillaceae; genus Acetilactobacillus; species Acetilactobacillus jinshanensis_A. The sequence continues at coordinate 831,448 of CP171343.1, read as the reverse complement.
TACAGGGCGGCAAAGACCGGCAATTGAATCAATAGCGGTAAACAACCGATTCCGCCGACCATGCTGACGCCGTTATTTCGGTATAAAGCCATCATTTCCTGATTAGCTGCTAAACGGTCCTGTGGATCTTTAGCGTGACGGAGCTTATTTTGAAGGGCCTTTAATTGAGGCTGAATAAAACCGATTTTTTCTTGCTGAACGGTCATCTTTTTCATTTGGCTGATCATCATCGGCATTAAAATCAATCTTACGAAAACGGTCAGGACGATAACCGCCCAGCCGTAGCTGCCGACCAAGTTAGCGATCCGCTTCATAACTTTCTGGCCGGGAATTGCTAAGTAGTCGTAGACGAAACCGTAGGGCTTGCCGCTGGACGTGGTTCTTACACACCCACTAAGGAGCGGCATTAGTCCGCCTAAAGCGACTAAAATACTAAGGTGTTTAAGATTCTTTTTCATTAAATTAGTCCTCCTAAGTAGTGTAAATTAACGTTATTTACGTGTCCGTAAGGAGTCGGTGATAGCCTGCGCAATAATTTTCACGTGACCATCCATTAAATTGGTGACTGATCCGGTTCCCTAATTGATCGGCGACCTGCTTGGTCGCCCAACGAAAGCCGACGCCCTGGACCCGGCCGCTAACGATTATCTGAACGGTTTTATCCATTCTACCAAAGGCCTCCTTAAAAAATTAAATCACCTTAATTATAACAAATCTATGAGTGGCTAAATTGATAAATTATATGGTATGGTAAAAGATGTTAGGTGACATTAAATTATGAAAGAAATTAAATCGACGCAAAATAAAAAAATTAAGCAATGGAGTAAGCTAACTAATAAGAGCGAACGTCGAAAGACCGGCTGTTACTTGTTGGAAAGCTGGCACTTAGTCGGAACCGCGATTCAGACTAACCAGCCGATTAAATGGATCTTAACGACGGCTGAACAGCTGAATCAGCATCGTGACGTTCTGAACCGCTTTTCGAATTTAATCTTGATTACCGACCGGGTCGCTAAGAAATTAGCCTCGACCGTTCATCCGCAGGGGATTTTTGCCATCGTTAAGATGACTCCTTGTCGTCCGTTGATCCGCGGGACGTTAAACAGGGCGACTGGTTATTACTCGATCAGGTTCAGGATCCCGGAAATATCGGAACCATGGTTCGAACGGCGGATGCCGCCGGCTTTTCGGGGGTCATCTTTGGGAAAGGCACCGCGAGCCCCTATAACCCGAAAGTCGTTCGGGCCATGCAGGGTAGCCAGTTTCATTTGACGCTTGCCCGGGGTGATCTGAATGATTGGATTCGAGACTTAATTAAAAACGACGTTCCGGTATACGGAACCGTTTTAGATCCCCAAGCCGTTGACTATCGAAAGGTTAATTCTGCTGATAATTTCGGCTTAGTGATGGGCAACGAAGGTAACGGGATGCAGAAGAAGTTACTAAATTTGACCACTAAGAACCTTTATATCCCGATTAGAGGCCGTGCTGAATCACTTAACGTTGCGGTCGCGGCTGGAATTTTAATGTTTGAATTAATTAAATAACTGGAGTGAATAGAATGAAAGCTAACCAATGGAGACACGATCAAGGCTATTTAAAACAGGTCGGTGATCTTTTAGCTAATCCAGCGGTTTTAAAGCTCCGTCATTTTACTCACCATCATCATTCCAAGCGTTTGGCGCACTGTATTTACGTTTCGTACGTTAGTTATTTAATTGCCAAGAAGCACCATTTAGACGCTAGAGCAGCGGCTCGGGGCGGATTATTGCATGATTTATTTTATTATAACTGGCGGACGACCAAATTCAGCTTAGGGACCCATGCGTTTATTCATCCGCGGGTCGCTTTACGAAATGCTGAACGGATTACGAAGTTAAGCCCGAAAGAAAAAGACATTATTTTAAAGCATATGTGGGGCTTTACGTTAGCGCGTCCTAAATATAAAGAAAGTTATCTCGTGTCGTTTGTTGATGATTATGCAGCGGTAAGGGAATTTTTTACTCCGGTTCGAAAAGATGTCCATCGGTTATTAACTAAGATTTAAGGGAGGCGTTAGAATGCCCCGAGCTAATCAATCGGTTCAGAAATCCTTTCATTTATGTCCAAAGTTTTATAAGACTTTTACGATGCTAGGCAAAAAGTGGAACGGTTTAATTATTGAGGCTTTAATTTGTGAAGGACCGCTTCGCTTTAAGAATCTTTCCAAGATCATTAAAAAATGCAGTGACCGTGTAATGGTGGAACGACTTCGTGAACTTTGTCAATGCGGTATCATTGAGCGAAAGACCTTTTCTGATTCGGCTTTGATTGAATATTCACTGACCAAAAAAGGTCTAGAACTAAAGCCGATTATGAAAGCCGTTCATCAATGGTCCGATAAATGGTGTCATTGCAACAGTTGTTGCGATGATGATAAGTCTAAAGATAATTTCTTCTTGATTTAATTGTAGAATTATTTTATTGTTAAATTGAAATGTTATGAAGAAAAAGTAGTAGGTCACTTTATACAGGAAGAGCGGATGGACTGAGAACCGTTTAGTTTGACCGAATTCGTTTTCCGAACTGGTATTGAGAATCTTAAAAGACGAAAAATATCCGGTGTTATGCCGTTATCTTGTTAAGTGTGTCTGTTATTATATAAGACAGGTGAAATAGGGTGGCACCGCGAAGCTTCGTCCCTTTTTGGGACGAAGCTTTTTTGTTTACTAGATAAGGAGGAACTTAATATGTCGCTAAAAGATAACTTGACCCAGTTAAAAGATCAGGGCTTGTCAGAAATTAAGCAGGCTACTGATTTAAAGACTTTGAACCAAAAAATTCGGGTGCAATTATTAGGTAAAAAAGGTCCCATCGTTAAGACGCTTCGCGGCATTGGTAAATTACCGGTTCGCCAACGTCCAGTCGTTGGTAAATATGCTAACCAGGTTAAAGGGATCTTGTTTCGAAGCTTGACGAAACGAAATCGCCAATTAACTAAGGCTAATTTAAATAACGAATTAAAAGCCGAAAAGATCGACGTTACTTTACCGGGTAAACCGGTTCATGCCGGTCATCCCCATTTGATCCAGTCCGTTATGGATCACATTTGTGATCTGTTCCTAGGAATGGGCTACGAAATCTTAAATGGTAACGAAGTTGAAACCGATGAATATAATTTTGAACGCATGAATTTACCTAAGCACCATCCGGCTCGTGATATGCAGGCGACTTTCTACATTACTCCCGATAAGAATTTGTTACTGCGGACCCAGACTTCCGGAATGCAGGCCCGGACTTTAGAAAAGCATGACTTTTCCAAGGGCCCGTTAAAGATGATTTCACCCGGAGTGGTCTTCCGTCGGGATGATGATGACGCCACCCATTCTCATCAGTTCCATCAAATGGAAGGCCTAGTCGTCGGTAAACACGTTACCATGGCCAATTTAAAGGGAACCCTGGAATTTTTGATTCATAAGATGTTCGGCAATGAATTTAAGATTCGTTTACGGCCGAGTTTCTTCCCGTTTACCGATCCTTCCGTTGAAGTTGATATGACTTGCTTTAACTGTGGCGGTAAAGGCTGTTCGGTATGTAAAGGTACCGGATGGATCGAAATGCTAGGTGCCGGTGTCGTTCATCCCAACGTCTTGAAGAACGCCGGCTTAGATCCTCATAAGTTAAGTGGCTTTGCGTTCGGTTTAGGTATCGATCGTTTCGCAATGCTGAAGTACGGCGTTAACGACATCCGTGATTTCTATCTAAATGATATGCGCTTCTTATCACAGTTTAATTAAAATCAGAGAGGAGGATTATCGATGCGATTATCTTATGATTGGTTAAAAAAATATTTAGACATTAACGTTCCCGTTAAACAGTTAGCCGAAAAGATTGAACGAACCGTCGTTGAATATGATGACATTATTGAACCCAGTAAGGGTTTAAAAAAGATCGTCGTGGGCAAAATTTTAAGCTGTAAAAAACATCCGAACGCGGATCATTTACACATTTGCCAGGTTGACGTCGGTGCTGACCAACCGTTACAGATTATTTGTGGCGCTCCGAACGTTCGTGCTGGTAAAAAAGGAATCGTCGCGGTCCACGGTGCTCGAGTTGGGTCGCCTGGCAACGTTAAGATTAAACGGGCTAAGATGCGCGGCGTTCGATCTAACGGAATGCTTTGTGCCTTGGATGAAATCGGTTTTGATAAAGCCGTAGTTCCTGATAAATGGCAAGACGGAATTTATTACTTGCCCGATGACGCTAAAGTTGGTGCTCCTGTTTATCCATATTTAGGGATGGACGATCAGATTATTGATTTATCCGTTACTCCTAACCGTGGTGATATGTTGAGTATGAACGGGATCGTACACGAATTAGCTGCAATTTATAATAAGAAGCCTAACTTCACTAAACCCGAAGTAAAAGAAGATCCTAGCCATCATGCTAAAGATGAAATTGAGGCTACAGCTGATTCTAAAATCGCCCCGATTGATAAGTTACGGGTCGTTAATGACGTAAAAGTTCAAGACAGTCCGCTATGGTTACAGATTCGTTTATGGAACTGTGGAATTCAGCCGGTGAATAACGTGGTCGACGTAACTAATTACATTATGCTGAAGTACGGTCAGCCGGTTCACGCTTTTGATTTAGATAAATTAGCCGGTTCTAAATTAGTTGCTCGCCATGCACAAAAGGGCGAAAAATTCATTAATAATGATAAGAAATCAGTTGAATTAGATCCGAAAGATATTGTGGTTGCGGACGCTAACCAGCCATTATCTTTAGCCGGAGTATCCGGTGGCCTAAAGGCTAACGTAACTTCCCAGACCAAGAACATAGTGTTAGAAGCGGCTGCTTTTGACCCGATTATGGTTCGAATGACTTCCCGTCGTCATAGTATCCATACCGAATCGTCAAAACGTTTCGAACGAGGAGTTGATCATGCCGGGGTCGGTGAAGCTTTGAATGATGCCGCTCAACGTTTTAGAACTGATCTATCTAAAGATACCGTTGCTGATATCTTCCGCCGCCTGGGATTTAAGGATCAGGTCAAGGGTGATCAGTTTACGGTAACGGTTCCGCCACGTCGCTGGGACATTACGATCGCGCCTGATCTATACGAAGAAATTGCTAAGTTATACGGCTATAACAAGATTCCGAGCACTTTACCGGGTGGTCGACTGACCGTTGGTGAATTAACGCCTAAGCAAAAGGTATACCGTAAGTCTCGTCAAGTCTTAGAAGGCGCCGGTTTAAGCCACGCGATTTCTTATACGTTAACCACCTCTAAAAAGGCGCGGATGTTCATGCTACGAAACGAAGCTGCTTTATCCAATGACCGTTGATCACGCAGCATTACGAATGAATTTAATTAGCGGTTTGTTAGATGACGTTGCCTATAATCAAGCTCATGGTGTAAATAACGTCACTTTGTATGAACAGGGCCGAATCTTCTACCGGGATTCCAAGCAGGAAAAGAAGCCGACGGAATTGATGCACGTTGCTGCTGCGGTTACCGGTTCGTTAGACGCTAATTCTTGGTACCAAAAAGCTAAGCCTGTTGACTTCTATCAGTTGAAAGGCATTTTAAATCTGTACTTACGGGAATTAGACGTTGCGGGCCCGGTTAAATACGTCGCAACTAGTAAACATCCTGATATGCATCCGGGCCGAACCGCTGATGTATACGTTAACGATCAGCGAATCGGGATGATCGGTGAAGTTCATCCGAAAGTCGCTCAAGCGTTTAACGTTACCAATCCCACTTACGTCTTTGAAATTAGTCTTCATCGGTTAATGGGGATGCTTAAGGGTACTGAACAGTACCGTCCGGTGCCTAAATATCCATCGATTAGCCGGGATATGGCTTTGTTGTTAGATAAAGCCGTAAGTAACCAAGCCGTGATTGATTTAATTAAACAGAGCGGCGGTAAAGATTTAACGACAGTTAGTCTATTTGATGTTTATACTGGTGAACACGTTCCGGATGGCAAGAAGTCACTGGCTTATACCTTGGTCTTCCAGGATCCGAAGCGAACCTTAGTTGAAGCAACGGTTAATAAAGCCGTTAAAAAGATTCAAAAGAATCTTAAAAGTAAGTTCAACGCTCAGATTAGATAGGCAAGGTGTTATTTGCTCCATATCTAAATGTAAATTACAATAATTAATGGAGGTATACATCTTGAAATCGCAAACTAACTTAGCGCATCGTCCGCCGAGTCGCTTTGGTAAAAAAATAATCATATCCGTAATCGTAATTTTGATTATATTAGGAATCTGTGTGTGTTTGGTCGGCCGTAATTATATGAAAGAATCATTACGACCGTTAAATTCCCATAGTGATCAAGTTATAAACGTCAAAGTACCGCTGGGCGCGTCTGATCGAAAGATCGGTTCGCTTCTTCAGCAGCAGAAAGTTGTTCGTAACGGTCTAGCCTTTAATTATTATATAAAATCGCACAATGTTAAAAATTTAAAAGCTGGATACTATAAATTATCGCCATCCATGAGCTTAAAGCAAATTACTCATCATTTAAATGTTAAAAAATCGAAAACGTCCCGTGTTAATTGGTGTGTCTGGGGGATCAGGCAGCGGAAAGACCACCGTTAGCAACGCGATTCTCCATCGGTTAGTAGGTAAGGCAAAATCCTTGCTGATTATTCACCAAGATTCTTATTATAAAGACCAATCTCATATGACGTTGGCCCAGCGACGGGGGGTTAATTATGACCACCCCAACGCTTTTGATATGGATTTGCTGATTAGTCAGTTAAAAAAATTGTTAAATTATCAGTCGGTTGACGTTCCGGTCTATGATTACGGTAAATTGACCAGAAGTTCTAAAACGGTTCATGAAGAGCCCCGCGACGTCATTATTTTGGAAGGAATCTTTGCTCTTTATGATCATCGGTTAAGGGATATGATGGATATTAAGGTTTATGTTGATGCTGATGATGACATTCGTTTAATTCGGCGAATTCATCGTGATCTTCATGAACGGCATCGGACGTTGAAACAGATTATTCAGCAGTATTTAGCGACGGTTAGACCGATGTTTCATCAATTTATCGAACCGACGAAACGATATGCTGACGTAATCATTCCGGAAGGCGGCAAGAATCAAGTTGCAATTGATTTGTTGACCACTAAGATTCGTTCAATTTTAAAGTTTCACGGTAATTACCATAATTGATATTAATTATAAAAATTTTATTAGCGTAGAAATTTAGAAAGGATAGATATCATGGCTGAAAAAACGTACCCAATGACGGCTGAAGGAAAGCAAAAATTACAAAAGCAATTAGATGATTTACGTCTTCATAAACGACCCGAAGTCATCAAACGAATTAAGATCGCTTTAGGTTATGGTGATTTATCGGAAAATACTGAATACACCTCCGCTAAAAACGAACAAAGTCTGTTAGAAGGTAAGATCCAGACTATTGAACACATGCTTCAGTATTCTAAAGTCGTCGATAATAGCAAGACTAGCGATGACGTGGTTAACGTCGGCCGAACGGTTACTTTTAAAGATCTTAAAAGCGGCAACACCATGAAATACGAAATCGTTGGTCAGTCTGAAGCGGATCCGTTAAAAGGTAAGATCTCTAATGATTCACCAATTGCTAAAGGCTTGATGGGTAAAAAGCAGGGCCAAACCGTTAACATTAAGATTCCAGCCGGTGTTATGAAAGCTAAGATCGTTAAAGTTGAATAATTAACCATCGATTCTTAAATGCCAGCCTTTAGTTGCAGGGATGCTGGTTCCTATTACCGGAATTAAAGGATTATTCTTAATTAACCTTCTGGCTGTCCAATCTCTGCATAAAGGATGGCGTTGTGTACTCTAGTGATGAATCGAAGACGTCACCGCCAGCGTAATGGTTATTAAGAGGATCGTTCTTGGATCGGTAGAAGGTTTTATAAGGATTAAAGTAATTATGAATGTAAATTTAAAAATTATTAAATTAGCAATCTGATAGGCGATGTAATTCTTAGTATAAAAGATTTGATTAATACCTAGAATTACCAACGGTAGCCAAATCATACCGTCAAGCCACATTACGTTGATTTGGTTAGCGATTATCCATCCGTTAAGGGCATAAATAGTTGACCACATAATGGTTAGTGATGAAACGGGGTGAATTGTCTTTGATAGTAGATAACTAAAGCTTAATCCGGATAGTCCGTATTTAAGTGAAATAATAATTAGAATTCCAGCGGGTAAAAAAGAGGTTGGAATTATTAGTAAAAGGAGATTAAGCGGGGACATTAAATAATAAGCCCAGGTCCCGAACATTTCTCCACCGAAGGATTTTGAAAATGAATAAAAAATCCCGCTGGGATGGTTAAAAATACGGATTTGAAGTTAGCAAATAAATCGACGTACTGTTGTCCCAGGTCTACGGTCATAATACTTTGATGCCCGAAGGGTGACATATTGCGATATGCAAAGTAACATGCCATAATAAAGATTGGGGTTAAAAAGCTTAATATTAAAGGACATACCTTTCCATAGCTTTGGGATCTGGATATGAAGGAGATTATTTTCTTGAATAATTTTATTAAAGAAATCTTTCATCATCAAAATCATCATGATCAATCTAAAATTCCGTTCCGTCTTAACTTCATTTTTGTGATCGTCGGAATTCTTTTTGCAGTTTTGATTGGACAATTAGCTTATTTACAAGTTTTAAACGGCCCGCAATTTAAAGCGGAAGTTAATCGTTCTGATAATACGATAAAAACCGGAAACGTTCAGCGGGGGATGATTTATGATTCCCAGGGTCATTTATTAGTCGGTAATAAGAGTCATCGGGCCATTACTTACACTAAGGAGATTGGCCAAACTTCCAGTAAAATGTGTAAAACTGCTGATCGATTGCGTGATTATATTAAGGTTCCTGAAGACGCGTTAACCAAGCGTCAAAAAGCTGATTATTATTTAGCCAATATCGATCACTCCAAGGCCGTTATGGATAAGATAAAAGTTAATAAGAAGTCTGAAAGTCAGACCTATGATCGAGAATTGAAATACGTTATGGACAGCGGCGAAATCCACTTCACTAAACATATGAAGAATGCCGCTGAAATCTATCGCATCATGAACGGCGCTTATCAGTTATCGACCACTAATATCAAGAGTTCTAACGTTAACAGTAAAGAATTAGCCGAAGTTGGTGAACATCTATCCGAAATGCCGGGGGTTCATATTGGAACCAGTTGGTCCCGTCAATATCCAGAAGGTAAATCGATTCAAACCTTAGCCGGGACCGTTTCTAGTGAAAAGACCGGTTTACCTAGTAACGAAGTTAATGAATTAACGTCAGAAGGCTATTCAAGAAACGATAGCGTTGGTCAGAGTTACCTAGAACAAGAATACGAACCCGCATTACGGGGTACTAAATCCCAAACCCAAGTTCGAGTTATGGGCGGTAATAAGGTATCCAACGAAGTTAAGAAGTACGGCGGTAAAAAAGGTGATAATCTGCAACTAACCATTAACGGTAAATTTCAGAAGCAGCTGCAGAATTTAGTTAAATCCGCTGATCAAGGCGGCGTCGGTGAATCTAACGGAGCCTATGCCGTCGTTATGAATCCTAATAATGGTGATATTATTGGAATGGCCGGGGTTAACCGAAAACCTTCCAGCGGTAAGATTACTCCTAATGAATTAGGTGCCATCAATAGTGATATCGTTATGGGATCCGTGGTTAAAGGTGCTACCGTTTCGGGAGCTCTGATGGATCACGTGATTTCACCCAATAACAGTATTCAGGAAGATAAACCGATCATTACGGACGGAACCAAAAAGTCATCGTGGTTTAATCACGGTGGCGGTTCTGATATGCCCGTTGATGCTTCAACTGCTTTAGAAGTATCGTCTAACTCTTATATGATGCAATTAGCGATGAAAGAAGCCCATTTCCATTATCATACAGATGCTAATTTAGATAGCATTAGTCCGTCGATTTTTCAAACGATGCGAGGCTACTTTAATCAATTTGGATTAGGTGTTAAGACCGGAATTGATTTACCGGGTGAAACAACCGGAATTAAAGGACCTAGCGGTGCCGGCGATGTTGAACAGGCTTTAGATGAATCATTCGGTAATTACGATGCTTACACTACGATTCAATTAGCTCAATATATGTCGACCATTGCTAACGGTGGTTATCGCCTTCAGCCTCATATCGTTAAAGATATTCGTGGAACCGGTCATGACGGTAAATTAGGCCGGGTTGAATATTCGGTTGAACCTAACGTTTTAAACGAAGTTCCGATGACCGCAGCTGAACGAAACGTCGTTAAAGAAGGACTGTATGACGTGGTTCACGGTACTAATCAATATAAGACCGGAATTAGTTTAGATCAGATTCATCCGGAAATTTCTGCTAAGACCGGAACTGCCGAAACTTATTACCATCATCAGAAGACCGTTACTTTAAGCTTAGCTTCGTTTGCGCCGTCTAATCATCCGCAAGTTGTGGTTGCGTTAGCAATTCCTAACTTGCCAGAAGATGCTGAAACTAATAATATTAATTTAGCTAAGGAAATCTATAAAGCATATTGGGCTGACGTTGCAGCTAAGTCTCAGGCTTAAAAGATTTAATGCTGTTAAGTAATTTTGTTTGACACCCTAGTAATATTTTATAAAAAATGATAATATAATAAAGTATAGATAAATAAATTCGAGGTGAATTTTAATGCGTGTCAACATTACTTTAGAATGCACTTCATGCAAAAAGGAACGTACTTATTTAACTTCTAAGAACCGTCGTAATAATCCGGACCGCTTAGAATTAAAGAAGTACTGTCCACGTGAACGAAAAGTTACGGTATTTCGTGAAGTTAAATAGGAGGTTGGGGGATTTTATACCCAAACCTTTTTTTATTATATGGTGAGGTCGATATGGATAAAAAAATGGTTCGAAAACGGATTGTTCAGCGCTTGAAAAAAGAACCCCATCATAATTATCAAAATTATATCATCAATTATTTTGCCGTAACGATGAGTACGACGATTGAAATTCCAACGAGATCGGTTTGGAATTAGGGTGCCGTTCAATAATCATGAAATAAACCGGAATCAAATTGATTTGATGGTGGTTCCGGGCTTAGCTTTTACGACTGAAGGTGAACGGTTAGGCTTCGGCGGGGGTTATTATGATCGATATCTAAAGAAGTAGGTATTATGATTTTAGTGTACTTAACGATGACCGTTGCGGGCGGTGCCGATAATGTAAATAATTTAATTCGCTTTGGCGCTAAAGTAAACCCGTTAATTAGGCAGGGTGAATACTGGCGATTCATTACCCCTATCTTTATTCACCTTAATTTTACTCACATTCTTTTTAACGGGATTACACTTTATTATGTAGGTATTCAGATTGAACGTTTATTTGGTCACTTTCGATATTTTATTATATTTATGATTTCAGGAATTGCGGGAAACGTTTTTAGTTTTGCCTTTAACAACTCATTAGCTGTGGGTGCCAGTGGAGCCATCTTTGGACTTCTCGGTGCCTTTATGATGATCGGTGAAATAGCATGGCGCGATCCATTAATTCGGCAAATGACCAAAGGATTCATTATTTTTATTTTACTTAATTTAGTAAGCGATTTCTTGACCACGGGTATCGACATTAGCGGACATCTCGGTGGCTTAATCGCTGGTTTCTTATGTGCGTATATGGTGGGTCTTCCTCATCGTTTAAACATGATTGATTATTCTGTACCGAGGTTTTAATTCCTAATAAATATTATTAATAATGCAATCTGATTAAGGATGTGGGACAATGAAGACGTTATACGATGTTCAACAATTACTTGAAAAATTTGGCATAATCGTTTATGTCGGTAAACGAATGTGGGACATTGAAGTGATGGCTTTAGAGCTTGATCATTTACATCGGGCCCACGTCATTACCCAGAAGCAATTTTTACAAGCTAAAATGATTTTAATCCACGAACATAAATACGAAGAACGTCGCGCTAAAAAGAATCACAAGAAAATAGGAGGAATTTAACTATGGCTGATAAATTATTAATTGGTGTTGACCTTGGTGGGACCACTACTAAGATGGCTTTCTTAGAAGAAAGCGGAAAAATTATTGAAAAATGGCGTATTAAGACTGATACCTCTGATAATGGTAATCATATTGCACCTAATATTGTTAAATCAATTAATAATGAAATGACGAAAACTAATCATACTAAGGATGAATTCTTAGGTATTGGTATGGGAACTCCAGGTACCATTGATAATAAAGCTGGTACTGTTTACGGAGCTTATAATTTAAACTGGGGCGATAAACACCAGGTTAAATCCGTAATTGAAAAGGGTACCGGCTTACCGTTAGTTATGGATAACGATGCTAACGTTGCCGCTTTAGGTGAATTCCGCCGCGGTGCCGGCAGTAATGATAAAGATATCGTCTTCGTTACTTTAGGCACCGGTGTCGGTGGTGGAATCATCACCGAAGGCCACTTATTACACGGATGTAACGGTGATGCCGGTGAAATTGGTCATATTTGTGTTAAGCCGGGTGGTTATAAATGTACCTGTGGTAAGCGCGGTTGCTTAGAACAGTATGCTTCAGCTACCGGAGTCGTTCATATTGCTCATGATATGGCTAAAAAGTTTACGACCGGAAAATCTCGTTTAAAGGACTTAGAAGATAAGCATCAGAAAGTTACTTCTAAGATCGTCTTTTACTTAGCTGATAACGGTGATATTTTAGCTAACCAAGTTGTTGATCGAGTTTGCTTCTACTTAGGCTTAGCCTTAGCTAACGTTGCTAACGCCTTTAACCCTAGTAACGTAATTATCGGCGGTGGAGTTTCCAATGCCGGTAATACTTTATTACAGCCGACCACCCGTTACTTCCAGGAAAACGCTTTCCCACCGGTGCGTGATTCGACTAAGGTTCAGTTAGCTCAGTTAGGTAACGATGCCGGTGCGATCGGTGCTGGTTCTTTGGCTTTAAAATTTAAAAAATAATGAAAAATAAATAATCAAGGGCCTAAAAGGAAGTTTTTAGAGATGCCAAATTTATTAGTATCGACTAATTTTGCCCTAACGATTGTTTTATTAGTTTTAATCTTAATTTGGTTTGGTTATTTATTGATTAATCATATCCGAATTCATAAAATTGCCAAATTCATAACTCAAAAACAATTTATTAAGGGTAAACGACGAGCTCAGATTGTTGATTTACGGGAACGAAAGGCTTTTAATGCCGGTCATATTTTAGGTGCTCGTAACATTCCGTTTTCGACGTTTAGAACTTTTTATAACGGGATTCGTCGAGATATGCCAGTCTTTTTATACGATCAAAGTACCGCTTTAAGTTCGCGGGCGGCTTTTTATCTACATAAAAAAGGCTATCAAAAATTGTATATTTTAAAAGAAGGTTATCGAAACTGGACTGGTAAGACTAAAAAGAGGGATGTTTAAAATATAAACATCTCTTTTTATTTCCCATGATTAATAAGTGGAGAATTAATTATGAAGAAAGTTTTATTGATCGTGGGTCCCACTGCCGTTGGTAAAACTAAGTTATCTTTACGTTTGGCTCATCGTTATAACGGTGAAGTTATTTCTGGAGATTCAATGCAGATTTATAAAAGTTTAAACATCGGTACCGCTAAGTTAATGCCGAAAGATCGGCAGGGGATTCCCCACCATTTAATTGGAATTCGAAATATTTATCAGCGTTATTCGGTCGCTAATTTTGTTCATGATGCTTTAAAGTGGATCAACATTATTCATCATCGTCATCGTTTACCGATGATCGTGGGTGGCATAATCTTATATCTGCAAGCTCTGTTAGATAACCTTAATTTAGGCGGTGATCGATTTAGAGGCTTTGGGACCCGAAGAAAATTAAAAGCCTATGCTGATCAACACGGTAAAAAGGCATTATGGCCTCGGTTGAAAAAGGTTGATCCAAAATACGCTAAAAAAGCGCCGTATCAAAATGAGCGGCGGGTGATTAGGGCCTTAGAAGTTTATCTAACGACGCATCACCGCTTTTCGGATCAAAAGTTAGTTCCACGAAAGGGCTTGGATTTCTTAGTGATCGGTTTAAATACGAATCGACAATTGTTGTATCAGCGAATTAATCACCGAGTTGATTTAATGATTCAGAATGGCTTCTTGAACGAAGCCCGGTGGCTATATAATTGTGGCGGTAGTGCTTTACCTGCTGGAATGGGAATTGGCTATCATGAATTATATCCTTATTTTGATCATGAACGATCGTTATCTGAGGCGATTGTGTTTATTAAACGTGATTCTAGGCACTACGCTAAACATCAGTTGACCTGGTTCCGAAATAAGATGAAAGTTAATTGGTATAATTTGATTCAGCATCCTCAGCAATATCGGAAGATGGTTGATCAGATTGATCGGTGGCTAAACCAATAGACGGAGGCGAATCTATCGAATGGCAACCAGACATAATTATACTAAAAACGACATTCGAAAAATGGCGAAGGAACATCACGTTAGTTTTTTACGGCTAATGTTTACCGATTTATTCGGGACTGAAAAAGACGTTGAAGTTCCGGTCAGTCAATTAGAGAACGTTCTAAATAATAAAATTATGTTTGACGGCTCTTCAATCGAAGGCTTCGTTCGAATTGAAGAGAGCGACATGTATCTTCGTCCCGATCTTTCAACGTGGATGATTTTTCCGTGGAGTTCGGATCGGGGCCGAATCGCCCGAATTATCTGTGATGTTTATACCGTTGACGGCAAACCATATATGGGCGATCCCCGTAATAATTTAAAGCGGGTCCTAAAAGATATGAAAAAATCTCATTTTACGTCCTTAAATATCGGACCTGAGCCCGAATTCTTTCTATTTAAGCGAAATAAGGAGGGTCAACCGACGTTATCGCCTAACGATTCAATTAGTTATTTTGACCTTGCACCTGCGGATACCGGTGCGATCTGTCGCCGGGATATGGTTCTAGCTTTGGAAGAAATCGGCTTTAACGTTGAAGCGGCCCATCATGAAGTTTCGCCCGGACAACATGAAATTGATTTTAAATATTCCGATGCTTTAAATACTGCTGATAATATTCAGATTTTTAAATTAGTTGTTAAATCGGTTGCTAAGAAGCATAATTTATACGCAACCTTTATGCCAAAACCGATTGAAGGTATTAACGGATCGGGGATGCACATTAACATGTCTCTATTTGGTCATAGTCGAAACGTCTTTTACGATCCTAAAGGTAAATTAGGCTTATCAAAGGTGGCTTATCATTTCTTAGGCGGGATTCTGAAGCACGCTCGTGGGTTTACCGCGATTGGTGATCCGATCGTAAATTCTTATAAGCGTTTGGTGCCAGGATACGAAGCTCCCGTTTACATCGCGTGGTCACCCAGCAACCGGTCGCCGCTGGTAAGAATTCCCAGCTCCAGAGGGGTTCAGACCCGCTTAGAATTAAGGAGCGCCGACCCGACCGCTAATCCGTATATGGCGCTGGCTGCGGTCTTGGAAGCGGGTTTAGATGGCTTGCGGAATAAAATGGTCCCGCCGCCGAGTACTGATCGAAACATTTATCGGATGAACGCTCGAGAGCGACATGAAGATCATATCTATAATTTACCCGATAATTTGCGGGACGCCTTGAAGGCGTTAAAGCAGGACCCCGTTATGAAACGAGCACTAGGCCCTAAATTATTTAATACGTTTATTACTGCAAAGACATTTGAATTTAATTCGTACCGGTTACAGGTATCTGCTTGGGAATTAAAGCACTACTTGACTAAGTACTAAATTCGAGCGAGGAGAAGCTGAAATAAAAATGAGTCAAGCTTTAGAAAAACATGATGATTTATCGGTTTATAAGCTATTAAATACCACTAAGTATTATCAGGTCATAAAAGAAAAACGTTATGAGGGTCATAATAATTACGTTTCTTTAGTAAAAGATTTACGACCGGAAATAAGTCATCATTTAAGCCATAATTTAATTAAATATTTAAAGCGAAATTATCCGTTCTTCTACTATCGTGAAGATCACCTCGGTCATTATCAAGTTTATTTTGGTGATTGGTGGGGCCATAAACTTTTTGGTAATTTAGACGTTATTAACGTTAAATTTAATTTTAATCAGAATGAATATGATAAATTACTCAAAATAAGCGTGATAATTTAAAATCAGAACTTGAATCAGATTTAAAAACTAATGAATCTCAGGCTAAAATGCCGTGGAATTCAATTAAAGATAATAAACAAAAAATATTAGAATTCTCTAAAGAAAACACCGTTATTGATTATGAAAAGCAATGTGTTAAAAAGTACTTTGGCCAATTGAGCCAATTTAACGAGAGTAATAAGCAGCTATATTATAATTACATGTCTAACTTATTAGCCGGAGGTAAAAATTAATCATGACTGAAAAGAATAAAAATGATCGACCCGTTTTAGTCCGTTACAACTAATAACTTAAGCAGGGCTTAAGTAACGGGATCAAATTTACAAAATTAATTGATCGTTTGGTGAAGACCCAAGATCCTTAAGATTATTAAAAGCAGCTAAACAGCTAGTGTCATATCAATTAGATACTAAATATGTTCAGTTCCCTCAGCAGTTTGGAGTACTTGATTATTATTTAATCTTTATGAATCGTTTATTAGCTATCCATGGCCTAGGTAATCGAATTGGCCTTAAAAATGAACGAATGAAATTCTATCAGTTAGCAAAGGTTTTAGGTGATCGTGATCACTTCATCTTTAGTTTAGATTTACAAGCTCAGGGCGAAGGCGGTGCCTATTATCAAGATACTCAATGCCATGAGAATCTATTTTATATTAATTTGGGCCGTAAAATTTTACGTTTTAATAGTCATGCTTTAACCGAATTATTTGTAGTTGATTTTTATAATAAGATTGATCTTCATAAGATTAAGCAATTAGCTAATACGTTATTTTAGTTTGCAAAGTTCTTAGAGAAAGACTATAACTTTAACGTTGATTTTAATATCTTAAATGCTGATAATAATCGCTTTTATAAATTTAATGAACCAAAGTTATCTACTGACGTTATGGATAAGTTATTTATTATTGCTGCAAAGCATCACTACATGCTAAAGTCTTATCATCATAACGGTGCTCAATTACGACTTAGTAATGATATCGTAATTAATATTTATCCTAATTCAGCTAAGCAGTGGGGACTAGAAATTAAAGATTCTAATCAAGATTATTCGTGGTTTGACGTTCTGTTAAAGTATGATTTTATAAGAAAATGGTATCTAAATAATTTAGATCAATTATTGTTACATTAACGCTAAGGAGCATCTGACTAATGAACCTTACTCAAATGTTAAAGAAATCCGTCTTATATCATCGGAAAAAGGAATTACACAGTCGATTTAGGTATTTACCGCAGGTTAGATTAAAGAACGCCTTTGTTATTTTAGACGTCGTGTTGGCTAAATTAGCTGATTCAATCGGCTGGTATTATAATCAGGTTCCCAAGAAGGACGCTAAGCTAAAGAAGCAAATTCTGGATTTATACGTCGAAGGCTTGGATCACTTTTTTCTGGTGGCTAATTTAAAGAATTGGAACCAAGTGGTATGGATTTCGGATAAAGAATTAGATCATTTAGCCTCCCGTAAGAAGACTAAATATTTAAGTCAGCTATATTTAGCGATTAAAAATATGCTTTATGATAGTTACTTTAATCATAATTTAAATGATTTAATGTATTCCTGGAAACTTTACCTTAAATTAGGCTTGAGTGACCTGGGTTTATCACAATCAGTAATTGCCCAAGCTTTCCACCGGAAATACGGTCAGAAAAGGCTTAAATAGCTGACTAACTTGACTTTATAGACCGATTTTAATACAATACCAACTGTTGTGAGTATGTCGCAGTGGCTCAGCTGGATAGAGCAACGGTCTTCTAAACCGTGGGTCGTGGGTTCGAGTCCCACCTGCGACATTGACCCATAAAAGACATGAGTTTTGTTCATGCCCTTTTTAGTTTTAGGTTGATAATTCATAAAGATTCGAGTATACTTAAATTGTTGTAATTGTGGACTTCCCACAGCTGCAACCGCACGATTTTAAGCTTAAGTTCTATTTAATTTAATAGGCGCTTAAATCGGCGAGTCTAAGTAAATTAATAAGGAGGTGCACTTAAATGTACGCAGTTATTTTAACTGGCGGTAAGCAGTATCGGGTTGCTAAAGGTGACACCGTTTACGTTGAAAAGCTTAACGCTAAAAAAGGCGATAAGGTTACTTTTAAGAACGTCGTTTTCGTTGGCGGTAAATCCGTTAAGATCGGTACCCCAACCGTAAGTGGCGCATCGGTTGAAGGCTCCGTTGTTAAGCAGGGCGTCCAAAAGAAGGTAACGCTTTTCCGTTATAAAGAAAAGAAGGGCCATCATTCTAAGAAAGGCCATCGTCAACCGTATACAGCAGTTAAGATCAGTGCAATCAAAGCTTAATTATTATGATTAAAGCCACCATTATTTATCACCATGATTTAATTAACGGCTTCAAATTAATTGGTCATGCTAATTCAGCTAATTACGGCCATGATATCGTTTGCGCTGCAGTATCAGTACTTTCAATCACGACCGTTAATAATTTGTCGAATCTTGCAAAGGTAACGCCTCAAATTAAACAGGATTCGGTAAAGGGCGGCTTGTTAATCGTTAAAATTCCGCAAGTTCGTAATGAAATTCATAATTTAAAGGTTCAAACGTTATTACGTAGCTTTGAATTAGGAATTAGAATGATTGCTGATCAATATCATCGTTATATAAAATTAAATATAGTTCGCTAAAATGTACGGAGGTGTAAAACATGAAATTAGTAATGGATTTACAGTTCTTCTCAACCCATAAAGGTACTGGTTCTACTGGTAACACCCATGATTCGATTGGTCGTCGTTTAGGTTGTAAAGCTGCTGACGGTTCTACCGTTACGGCTGGATCAATCTTATACCGTCAGCGTGGTACTAAGGTCTATCCTGGCCTCAACGTTAAGCGCGGCGGTGATGATACTTTATACACCACTATTAAAGGTGTAGTTCGATTCGAACGTATGGGTCGCCGTAAGAAGAAAGTATCAGTATACCCCGTTTCTGAAGCCGCAAAGTAAATTAGAAATAATTAATATTAAAGGGACCCATGATGGGAGTCCCTTTTTATTTTTAATTTTTAAAGAGATGAATTTATTATGACTAAAATTTCTTCTAATTCGTTTAAACCTGGTATGACCATCATCATTAAAAATGCCGTTTGGCGCTTAATTAAAGTGGTTCACGTTAATCCAGGCCGTGGCAGTGCTTTTGTTCGAACCCGAATTAAGAACCTGAAGGATCAGTCGGTAATCGAAAGAACTTTCCGTGCCGGTGAAAAGGTTCCGCAGGCAATCATTACTGATCATAAGATGCAGTACTTATATAAAGGGAGTGCCGGTTACGTCTTCATGGATTCTAAGACTTATGAACAGGTTACCGTACCGGGTGCTAACATTAAGTCGGCTTTAAAGTACTTAAAGCCTAATTTACCGGTTACTTTATTTGAATTTAACGGTACGATTCTAGGTGTTAAATTACCGAATACCGTTACCTTGACCGTTAAACAGACTCAGCCTACGATTAAAGGTAATACCGCATCGGGTGGCTCTAAGCCTGCTACTATGAATACTGGATTAGTGGTTCAGGTTCCGTTCTTCGTTACCAACGGTCAAAAATTAGTAATCAATACTCAGGACGGTACCTACGTTTCAAGAGCTTAATGATTATATAACCGCGTCTTTATAATGAGGTGATACTTTGACTGAAAATGTAAATATAACCCTTAAATCAGGTCGATCTAAATTGGGTAATATTAAAATTGCTCCCAGGGTGCTAGAGATTATTGCTAGTATTGCTGCTGTTCAAGTTAAGGGTGTCAACCGGATGCGCGGTTCCTTAGCAACGAGCGTTAATGAATTATTTGGCCATCGAGAATGGGGCAAAGGAATTCGTTTAGCTTTTAATAAGCGTCATCAATTAATCGTTGATATTTACGTTTATATTAATTATGGCTATTCAGTTCCTAAAGTTGCCCTAAAAATTCAGGATAAAGTTAAGCAACAGTTGCTTTTTATGACTGAATTAAACGTTGGTACGGTTAATGTTCATGTTGAAGGAATTGTACCCAAAAAGAAAGCTTCTCATGTTGATCCAAACCATTTATTTAAGAATAATCAGGGTGAACAAAAGTGAATTTAACTAGACATCGGATCCGTGAAGTGGCGTTCCAAACGTTATTTGCGATGAACGCTAACCCGAAAGCGGATCCTATTCAATTATTTCAGGCGTTGATTAAAAGTAAGGATGAAAACTATCCTGAATATTTGATTCAATTGGTTGATGGCGTTAAAAATCATCGAGAAGGTCTGGATGGTCAAATTAGTCAGTATCTAAATTCTGATTGGACACTTGACCGAATTGCTAAGACTGATTTAATCATTTTAAGAATTGCGTTTTACGAAATTGATGACGTAAAGTCGGTTCCTAATAAAGTTGCTGTTAACGAAGCGCTACAATTAGCTAAAGAATATAGTGATGATCGTTCACGGCGCTTTATTAACGGTGTCTTAGGAAATAAAATTTAATAGATACGATCGTATAAAGCGGATTTATAATTATAAATCCGCTTTTTAATATCCGAATCTAAATATGATAAACTTAATTTAGTTTAATTGAGAGTCGTGATTGATTTTTGTCAGTTATCAATGGTCGTATTGACGGTCGAAAGATAGCTAAGAAATTTGTCAAAACGTCAAAAAAAAGGTGGCGTTTCTCCGTAATAAAGGAGTGGTGCCGACGTTAGTTGAAATTCTAGTGGGTAACGATCCAGCCAGTCGGATGTATTTAAATTTAAAGCATCGAAAGGCTGGTAGATTAGGTATAAAATCGATCGTTAAGCTATTGCCTACTCATACCAGTCAGGATAAATTATTAAGCATTATTCAGCGTTGTAATTCAGATTCGGAAGTTAATGGAATCGTGGTTCAGTCGCCATTACCTCATCATATTAATGAACGGATAATAAATGCGTCAATTAATCCAGATAAGGATGTTGATGGTGTTAATCCCTTAAATGAAGGTAAATTATTTGAAGGCAGTCTGAGTCATTATCCCGTTGGTTGTACCCCGAAAGGCATTATGACTATATTGCGTTACTATCACGTGCCTTTAAAAGGCCGCCGCGCGGTTGTAATCGGTCGTAGCCGAATTGTCGGTCGTCCGATGACCAGTTTATTAATTAATGCGGGGGCATTGGTGACTGACTTGAATCATTATGCGGCTCCGATTCATGAATATACTAAAAACGCTGACGTAATCATTAGCGCCACCGGTCAAGTAAATTTGATCTACGGTAAAGACATTAAACCCGGGGCGACCGTCATCGATGTTGGTGAAAACGTTAATCAAAACGGTAAATTAGTGGGCGACGTTAATTTTAAAAGCGCCGCTAAAATGGCCGGTTTGATTACTCCCGTTCCCGGCGGTGTCGGCCCGGTAACGGTCGCGACTTTAATGCAGCAAGTTGTTGAATTAACTGAATGGAGTCCTAGTAATGACTAAACATAAGTATTTAACGGTAACGGCTCTTAGTCAGTATATTAAACGTAAATTTGATTATGATCCGTATTTAGGCCGAGTTTATTTAATGGGAGAGATTTCAAATTATCGTTATCGTCCCCATTCTCATCAATATTTTAGTTTAAAAGACGATCATGCCAAGATTGATGCGGTTATGTTCCGATCCGAATTTTCAAAAGTTAAATTTCGGCCTGAAGAAGGGATGAAAGTCGTAGTATCCGGCCGGATTTCCGTCTACGAACCCCAGGGCAGCTATCAAATTTATATTGATCATATGGAGCCGCAAGGGGTCGGTGCATTATACGAAGCTTATGAACAGTTAAAGAAGAAGCTGGCTAAAGAGGGCCTGTTTAATCCGGCTCATAAAAAGCCGCTGCCTCACTTTCCTAAGCGGATCGCGGTGATTACTTCCCGATCGGGGGCGGTGATCCGTGATATTATCGTTACCACCCGTCGACGTTACCCGATCGTTCAGATCGTTCTGTTTCCGGCGGTGGTTCAAGGTGACAACGCTGCCGCTAATTTGGTGAAACAGATTCATCGGGTTGATCGTGACGGTCATTTCGATACGCTGATTATCGGCCGTGGCGGTGGATCGATTGAAGATCTGTGGCCGTTTAACGAAGAGAGCGTTGCCCGTGCCATTTATAATTGTCGGGTTCCCGTGATTTCTTCGGTCGGCCACGAAACCGATACGACGATTGCCGATTTAGTAGCTGACCAGCGTGCGGCCACGCCGACCGCTGCTGCTGAATTTGCGACTCCGGTTTTAACCGACGAGATTACTAATATCGCTAATTTACGGGAACGAATTATAACGGCGTTTCGGGACAAATTAGCACTCCTGCAGCAACGATTAACGAAAGTCCGGCAATCATACGTCTTTAGGCAACCTGATCGGCTATACGAGACTTATATTCAGCAGGTGGATACTCTAAAGGCTAATTTAAGAAATCTGATTCAGAAATACTTAACTCATTATCAACGTCGTTTACAAAATGACATTTATCAGCTGAATTATCATTCACCCCAACAAGCCATCATTAGGTATCATCAGAAAATTCAGTTAGTAACCCAGCAGCTTAAATCAGCGATGCAAAAGATTCTGGATAAAAAGCGGCCATTTTTCAAAATGAAGTCAGTTCGCTAGACCATTTAAGTCCGTTAAAGACGATGAGTCGTGGATATAGTTTAATAACGAAAAAGAAACGGCTGATCAAAGGTGTTAAAGATCTAAAACCGAAAGATGCGGTCACTTTAAATTTTCGAGATGGCAAAGCGGACGCCATGGTAAATCGAATTCAGCCTAAGCAGAAAGGGAAATAACTATGCCAAAGAAAAAAGTTAGTTTTGAAGATAATTTACAAAAATTAGAAACCATCGTTAATCAGCTTGAAAGTGGTGACGTTCCGTTAGATAAAGCCCTAGATCAGTTTAAGAACGGGGTTAAACTAAGTAATAAATTACAGGGTACGCTGACTCATGCTGAAAATACGCTGACCAAAATGATGACCGACGACGGTAAAGAAGTTCCTTACGACCGTGATAAGAACGGTCAGGACGTTAATAACAGCGTTGAGGGTAACCAGGGGAATGGCCAAAAATGAGTAAAGATCCACGTTTAGTTAAATTTGAAAAGACTTATCGGCCTAAAATTAATCAATATTTAAAAAATAATTTAAAGAAAGATATTGATCAAAAGATATTGAATCGAGCCATGAATTTTTCAGTCTTAGCTGGCGGGAAACGGTTACGACCGATGTTGACTATTGCGACGCTAAAAACGTTAGGAACTAAACTGACTCCACCCCGTCTAAAAGCTGCATGCGCTTTAGAATTACTTCATACCTATTCATTGATTCACGATGACTTACCCGCGATGGACGATGACGGTTTACGTCGTCGTCAACCGACTAGTCATGCGGTGTTTGGCGCCGGAATGGCAACGTTAGCCGGTGACGGCCTGTTAACGTTGGCTTTTCAATGGCTCGTTGATAATTCTTTGTCTGCCGAAACCAAGGTTAAATTGGTTCACGGCTTATCAAAAGCTGCCGGACCGAGTGGGATGGTTTCCGGTCAAGCTAGCGATATTGAATTTGAAAATCATCAGTTACCGTTAAGCCGCTTAAGAGTTTTACATCGTCATAAGACCGGGGCTTTAATTCACTATGCCGTTCAAGCGGGATTAATTATGGGTCATGCTGATAAACAATTCATTAAGCCATTATTAAAGTTTGCTGATTCATTTGGTTTAGCTTTTCAGATCTATGATGATATTTTAGACGTGGTCGGCAGTGAAATTGAACTGGGTAAACCGGTCGGTCAGGATTCTGGTAAAAACACGTATCCAAATCTATTAGGATTAAACGGGGCCTATGATCAATTGGAAACGGTTCTTAAGCATGGTAAACATGATTTAGATGATCTGAATCAAAATTCTTCGATCGATACTCGATTATTGAAGTCATTTTTTAGTTATTTTCAGGTTAAGAGACGTAGTCGGCGGAGATAATGATTATGAAAGATAAAGAACGTGTTGATGTTTTATTAGTAAAGCAGGGCCTGTTTAGCAGTCGTGAAAAAGCTAAACGGGCCGTTATGGCCGGTCAGATCCTGGGTAAGAATAACATGCGGCTGGATAAGCCGGGTACTAAAATCCCCGCCAGTACGCATTTGCGATTTAAAGGCAAACGGATGCCGTACGTTAGCCGGGGCGGCCTAAAATTAGCCAAAGCTTTACGGGTCTTTAACATTAGCGTAAATCAGAAAGTCGTTCTGGATATCGGTTCATCCACCGGTGGTTTTACCGACGTGATGCTTCGGAACGGTGCTAAACGCAGTTACGCCTTAGATGTTGGTACTAATCAGCTAGTGTGGAAATTAAGAACCGATCCCCGAGTAGTGGTCATGGAACACACTAATTTTCGATATAGTAAACCGGCTGATTTTAAGAAAGGTCAGCCTGAATTTGCTTCAATTGACGTATCGTTTATTTCGTTACGTTTAATTCTGCCGCCGTTAAAGCCGATTTTGAAAAACGGCGGTGAAGTGGTGGCGCTGATTAAGCCCCAGTTTGAAGCCGGCCGGGATAAAGTCGGTAAGCACGGTATCGTTCGTGATCATGGCGTTCACGTCCAAGTGATTAAAAACGTAATGTCTTATGCTATCCATTCTGGTTTCTCGGTTCTAGGCTTGAGCTTTTCACCGATTGAAGGCGGTAAAGGTAACGTAGAATTTTTAGTTCATTTAAGGTCGACTTCCGTTCCTAAAATTAATTCAGCAATCTCAATTAATGAAACCATTGCCGAGGCTCGAAAGCAGTTCAAGATTAAAGATTAACGTTTAAGAAAGGTAATCTGAAATTGATTCAAGAGTTAGATATTCAAAATTTAGCCATTATCGACCACCTTAGGATTGATTTCTCTTCCGGAATGACCGTCCTGACGGGTGAAACCGGTGCGGGTAAATCGATCATCATTGACGCGTTAAATCTGCTTACGGGGAGCCGAGGATCCAAGCGATACATTCGAACGGGGTGTAAAAAACTGGTTCTTCAGGGACTGTTTACGTTTCCTAAGGGATCTAAAGCCTATCAGGTCCTGGATCAGCTGGGAATCGATCATTCTGACGGCAGCGTAATAATTCAGCGGGAGATTTATCGAAACGGTCGTAACCTTTGCCGAATCAACGGTCTTTTGGTAAATACGGATGCCTTGCGTAAGTTAGGCGGTCGGGTCGTCGATATTCAAGGCCAGGATGCTCATCAAACGTTAATGGATCCTGAGACCCACTTAAAACTATTGGATGCTTTTGATAAAAGGGAAATTATCCCCGTTTTTCATAAATATCATTATTATTATGTAAAATACCAAAAATTGACTAAATTGATTCGGAAGCGAACCGCTAATCAACAGGAATGGGCTCAGCATATTGATATGCTGAAATTTCAAATTAACGATATTAAGAAAGCTAATTTAAAGCCGAATGAAGATGAAACCTTAACTGACCGGAAGAATCGGTTAAAGAATTATCAAAACATAAGTGCTGCTTTACAAAAGAGTTATACGTTAATTAACGGTAATGATTCATATTCGCCCTTGGATATGATCGGTTCGGCAATGAATACCATGGCTAGCATTAGTCAATACGGGTCCGGTTTTCGAAAAATTAAAAAGCAGCTTGCGAATGCTTATTATGATTTACAGGACGTTGCTGACACGATTTCCGATCAAATGGATTCACAAACTTTTAACGAAAGTGAATTGAATCGAATCGAAGGGCGCTTAGCTCTAATCGATCAACTGAAACGAAAATACGGTAATTCAATTGACCAGATTTTGATGTATTATTCAAGAATTACTGAAGAATTAAGCAAACTTAAGACTAATAAAAATTCCGGTGAAAGCGTTACTAATCAGTTAAAGCAATGTAAAGATTAGAAAAGCAAATTAAGCATCAATTAAAAGATCTTTACATGGGTCAAGCTATTTTTAAAGTTCATTTTGAAGATAATGATGATTTTCAGCTTTTTGGAACTCAAAAGATTGAATTTTATATTAGAGCTAATCCGGGCGAAAAATTCTTACCCTTATCTGAAAGTGCTTCCGGGGGAGAATTATCCAGAATTATGCTAGCTTTAAAGACCGTCTTTGCAAAGATTCAAGGGGTTAATACCGTTGTCTTTGATGAAATTGATACCGGAGTCAGCGGTCGAGTTGCTCAAGCCATTGCTGATAAAATGGTAATGATTTCTCGTCATGCGCAGGTGCTTTGCATTACGCATTTGCCACAAGTTGCGGCCATGAGTGATCATCATTATCTGGTGAAAAAGCACGTTAATCATAATCAGACGAGCACTAGGTTACAGAAATTAGATCATCATGGACAAGTGAATGAATTAGCTCGAATGTTTGCCGGAACTAAAGTAACTAAATTGGCTTTGGAACACGCTAACGAATTATTAAAGTTAGCTGACCAGGCTAAACAAAAAATTTAATATACCCGTTGATAAATGAATTAAAATCTTTCATAATATATTGTGTATCTTTAATCGAAAGGAACTGGACATGTCTAAAAAAGGGATGCTGATTGTCTTATCAGGTCCGTCCGGTGTAGGCAAAGGAACCGTGCGTAAAGCACTGTTTAATAAGTCCAACGTTGATTTTAAATACTCCACTTCGATGACGACCCGTAAGCCGCGTCCTGGTGAAAAAAACGGTAAAGATTATTTCTTCGTTACCAAAGATCAGTTTAAGGATCACATCCGAAAGGGTGAAATGCTGGAGTACGCTCAATACGTTGATAATTATTACGGAACGCCGTTGCCGTACGTTCGTAAAACGATGGACGAGGGCTATGACGTCTTCCTAGAGATTGAAGTTAACGGGGCGATGCAGATTCGTTCCAAGTGTCCCGATGCCGTGTTCATCTTTTTGACGCCACCCAGTTTACCCGCTTTAAAGCAACGGTTAGTCGGTCGCGGAACCGAAAGTATGCCAGTTATTAATAAGCGAATTCAAAAAGCTAAAAAAGAAATTCCCATGATGCAGAATTATGATTACGTGGTCTTGAACGACAAAGTTTCACGTGCGGTTAATAAAATCATGACCATCATTAAAAGTGAAAGATTAAGAGTAAATCGGGTTATGCCCCATTATTTAGCTAAGTTAGGAGACGACAAGTAATGTTAATGTATCCAAGCATTGATAAATTACTGGAAAAGGTTCCATCATATTATTCATTAACGATTTTAGCCAGTAAACGTGCTAAGCAGTTAGATGCCGGTGCTAAGCCGTTATTAAAGCATTACCATTCCAAAAAAAACGTGGGTAAGGCTTTTGAAGAAATTGCTGCTGGCAAGTTAAAGATTGATCATAATAAATAATTTAAAGTTTATGATTCGAACGTTAGCCTTTGTGGTCTTTTAACCCAAAGGCCTTTTTATTTAGGGGAAATTTTGCGGTTTACGTAACCGGTAGTATTGCTTGCTATAAGACTTTAAAACTGATTCGTAAGTTAAAAAGATGCGGTGCTAACGTTAAAGTCGTGATGAGCAACGGGGCCCAACGGTTTATTAATCCGCTGACGTTTAAAGCTATTTCGGGAATTCCGTTATTCGGGACCAAGACCTGGGGAATTCCGCTCACGGAATTCCCCACGTTGATTTAGCTAGATGGACTGATTTAGCGATTGTGATGCCCGCTACCGCTAACGTAATTGCTAAGATAGCAAACGGAATTGCAGATGGCGTTGTAAGCACCTGTTTATTAGCGACTTCTGCACCAAAGATAGTGGTTCCCGCCATGAACAATTTAATGTGGAATAATCCTGCTACCCAACGGAACCTCCGTTTATTAAAGAGTTACCATAATTATTATCGGTAAACTAGCTGAAGGTTTTGCCGGAAAAGGACGAATGTTAGAGCCCCAACAAGTAATTAGTCGTTTAGGTTTATAAAATTATTGGTTACCGCCGGTGGAACCCAAGAAACTATTGATCCGGTTCGTTTCATTACTAACGGATCGACCGGAAAGATGGGTTATGCAATTGCTAAACAAGCTCGGCAAATGGGAGCTCACGTAACTTTAATCAGCGGCCGTTCCCAAATGCCGGTTCCGATGTTTTAGTTATGTCGGCTGCTTTAGCGGACTTTAAGCCCGTGAAATCGGCGAATCAGAAAATTAAAAAGGACTCCGATGTTTTAAAGCGGTGTCTAAGTATAAAAAGCCTGCTCAGCTAACGGTGGGTTTTGCTGCGGAAACCCAGCATTTAGTTCATAATGCGGTACAAAAATTAAGAAATAAAAAATTAGATTTGATCGTGGCGAACGACGTGGCAATTCAGACGATCGGTTTTGGTTCGGATAATAATCAGGTGACTTTCATCGATTTAAAGGGCCGTCGTAAGCAAACCGCGGTTGAATCTAAATCACAAATCGCTGAACGTTTATTAAAGATCGTTGCTAAATTAAAGGATGATCGGTCTTGAAGTTGGCTCAAGTAATTGTAGACGTTCCCACCATGCAAACCAACGAACCGTTTACTTATTCAATCCCGGATTCGTTAGCTAACGTCGTGAAACCGGGAATGAGGGTGATCGTACCCTTTGGGAACGGCGGCCGCAAAATTCAGGGCTTCGTGGTTGGCTTTACGAATCATAGTAAATATCACCTAAAGCCGATTACGGCCGTTATGGATCTTAAACCGGTGGTGGATCCCGAATTATTGCAATTATCTAAATGGTTAGCTAAGACCACGTTTTCGTTTCGGATTAGCTGCCTTTTGACGATGTTACCCAGTGTTATGAAAGCTAAGTACGCCAAAAAAGCCACTTTACAAAAAAGAGTTCATAATCCAAAAGTGGTTAAATTATTTTTACTTATTTAGTAAAGAACCAAGCTCGTTCTGAGATGGTAATGGCCTTTACCATTCAACCGGAACTTATAAAATCGCGGAAATTACTCGTTACCGGAAACACTTAAGTTCATCGGGAATTAAGCAAGCCGCGCAAAAAGGCTGGGTTAAACGGGTCAAAGTCAGGAGATATCGGAATCCGTACCAACGACCCGTAAAAAAGAATTATCCGTTTAAATTAAATTCAGACCAGCAACGGGCCGTTAATAAGATTAGTTCGTCAATCATTAAGCAGCGGTATGCCGTATATCTATTAGAAGGCGTTACCGGCTCCGGAAAGACGGAAGTTTATCTGCAGACCATCAGTCAGGCTTTACGTCATGGTAAAACCGCGTTAATGCTGGTTCCGGAGATTTCTTTGACCCCGCAGATGGTAAATTGGGTCAAAGGTCGGTTTGGCGATTTAGTTGCTATCTTACACAGTGGGTTGTCAGCTGGTGAAAAGTATGACGAATGGCAGCGAATTCAAAACGGCCACGCTAAGGTCGTAGTGGGTGCTCGTTCCGCGATTTTTGCGCCTTTGAAAAATTTAGGCGTCATCATTATGGATGAAGAACATGACACTAGTTATAAACAGGAAAATACACCCCGTTATCAAACCCGTTCGGTCGCTAAATGGCGGGGCAGATATCATCATTGTCCGGTCGTTTTA
The DNA here is from genome assembly GCA_043289735.1 of Acetilactobacillus jinshanensis. Taxonomy (GTDB): domain Bacteria; phylum Bacillota; class Bacilli; order Lactobacillales; family Lactobacillaceae; genus Acetilactobacillus; species Acetilactobacillus jinshanensis_A. Next base: position 801,766 of record CP171343.1, on the reverse strand, counting down.
GGAAGTGCGACCCCGTCTTTAGAATCGCGGGCCCGAGCTACTAAACACGTTTATCATTTATTAAGGTTGCCGCACCGCATTAATCATCAATCTTTACCGACCGTGCATATTATTGACATGCGGAAAGAAATCATAAAACGGCACGAAACGAATTATTCTTTAGCATTGTTAAACGCGATTAAATTGCGTCTAAAACGTCATGAGCAGGTGGTCTTGATGTTAAACCGGCGGGGTTATTCTAATTTTGTGATGTGCCAGAATTGCGGATACGTTCCTCAATGTCCGAATTGTGATATTTCACTGACGTTTCATTGGTATACCCATAGCTTGCGATGTCATTATTGCGGTCATGAAGAGCCGGTACCCCGAGTTTGTCCTAAATGCGGTAGTCATAAGATTAGACATTTCGGTAGCGGAACCGAACAGGCTGAATTGGAATTGGAACGTTTAATTCCCGGCGTAAAAGTCGTGCGAATGGACGTTGACACCACCTCCCGAAAGGGTGCTCACGCCCGTTTATTACATGAATTTGGTTCGGGTCACGCTAACGTTTTGTTGGGGACCCAGATGATCGCCAAAGGTTTGGATTTCCCTAACGTTACGTTAGTGGGCGTTCTTAATGCTGATACTTCGTTAATGCTACCTGATTTTCGTTCGGCGGAACGGACTTTTCAATTATTGACCCAGGTCAGCGGACGTGCCGGCCGTGCCAAGAAAAAGGGTGAGGTCTTTATTCAGACCTTTAATCCGGATAATTACGCCATTCGTTTAGCTCAGCAGCAAAATTACGAAAAATTTTATTTGATCGAAATGACTCGGCGCCATGAATTAAATTACCCGCCGTACTACTTTACGGTTCGGTTGACGGCGAGTTCTAAGAATCGTCGTCTAGCGATGGCCAGTATGTTTTCGATCAAGAGATATTTAGTTTCTCATTTATCGCCTACGACCATTATTTTAGGGCCGGCACCCAGTGCAATAACCCGGATTAAGCAGCGATACTATTTCCAAATGGTGATAAAATATAAATATGAACCAAATTTGCAGAAATCGTTGGATTACGTTTTAAATCATTTTCAGATGGGGGTCCGGCGCGGATTATACATTTCGATCGATCCCGATCCCGTTAATTTTATGTAATTAAAGGAGCCATTAAAATGTCATCAGTTGTCGTTATGGGAACGCCTAAGTTTTGCGTTCCCGTTTTAAAAGGATTAGTTGATAAGCATTATCAGGTTAAAGCATTAGTTACTCAACCGGATGAACCGGTTGGCCGTAAACATCGTTTGACGCCGTCCCCGGCTAAAGTAGCTGCACAAAAACTAGGTATCCCAGTTTTACAGCCCAAAAAATTAGGCGGGAGTCCTGAAATGGCTAAGGTTATTCAGATGAAGCCAGACTTTATCGTTACTGCCGCCTACGGACAATTCTTACCAACTAAGTTATTAAAATCTGCTCAGGTTGGCGCCATTAACGTTCACGGTTCATTGTTACCAAAATATCGGGGCGGCGCTCCGATTCAACGAGCCATTATGAACGGTGATTCGGAGACCGGCGTCACCATCATGTATATGGTTAAGAAGATGGATGCCGGAAATATTATCGCCCAGCGTCCGGTACCCATTACGCCAGCTGATGATGCCGGATCCATCTTTAAAAAATTAAGTTTAATCGGTCGCGATTTACTTTTGGCCACGATGCCGAAATTAATTAATCATACTGCAAAGTCAATCCCGCAAGATCCTAAGCAAGTGGTCTTTGCACCCATTATTAAGCATTGTGAAACTAAATTAGATTTTAATCGTTCTGCAAAATCCATCGATTGTCACGTACGTGGCTTGAGACCGGATCCCGGTGCTTACGTCATGATGGGTAAAAAACGGGTTAAAATTTGGAAGACCAAGCCGTTAGACCAAGCCACTAAATATCCAGCCGGTGCCGTTGCCCTCAAGACGAAGCATCAGTTAGCGATTGCGACTGGTGATCATAAGATGATTGAAATTGATGTTTTACAGCCGGCTGGTAAAGGTAAGCAAAAGATTACCGATTACCTAAACGGTGCTGGACAAAAGCTTAAAGTTGGGGAGCAAGTCATTAAATAATGAAAATGGATCAGCCACGGTATCTAGCCGTTAAAATATTAAATCGAGTTTATAAGGGTGCTTACTCTAATATTGAATTAAATAACGCAATTGATCATCATCCCATGAAAAATAATGATAAAGGTTTATTGACCCGAATCGTTTACGGAACGCTTCAGCATCGGTTAACGCTACAATATGATTTAAAGCCGTTTTTAAACCGGCCCAAGGGACTTCAGCAGTGGTTAATTATTCTATTAGAAACCGCATTATATCAAATGATTTACCTATCAAGGATTCCAAATTACGCCATTTTAAAAGAATCGATTCAGATTGCTAAACAAAGGGGAAATCAAGGTGCCCGTCGTTTAGTGACCGGCGTTCTTCATAACGTGCTTCGGAAAGGCGTCCCCGATGTTAATTATAGTGTTCCGGTTTGGTTAGTTAAAGCGTTAAAACATCAAGTGGGCCCGGATAAAACCACCCAGATTTTGGAAAGCGTTAATCAGCCCGGTCAATTATCCGTTCGGGTTAATACGGCGTCCGTTGCCGAAAGTGCCGAATTTAAGCGAGGCTTGATTACGATTCAAGACCAGAGCGCTTCGTTGCCCGTTGAATCGATGAACGTTCAACCTAACGAAAAGGTGTTGGATGCCTGTTCTGCACCGGGCGGTAAGACCTGTCAGATTGCCGAACGTTTAAATTTAAAAGACGGGGGAACGGTAGATGCTCTCGATCTGCATCGCAATCGATTGAACCGGGTGATTAAAAACGCTGAACGTCTGCACGTCGATAACGTCATAAGGACGAAGGCTATAGATGCTCGAAAGGTTGGCCAGGTCTATAAAGACAAGAGCTTTGATCAGATCTTGGTTGATGCACCGTGTTCCGGATTGGGACTGATCAGAAATAAGCCCGAGATTCGGTACTTTAAATCGATCGACGACGTTGATCGTCTGCACCGGATCCAGGCCAAAATCTTATCGGCGGTCGCGCCGAAGGTTAAAGTAAACGGAACGGTAACCTATAGTACGTGTACCATTATGAATCAGGAAAATCAGGATACGATTAAGGCGTTTCTAAAACGTCACCCGAATTTTGAGGTCGTCAGAACTAAAATTCATCATCCAGTTCACGGTCATAAGCAATTTACTTACTTAAAACTTTATCCCGATGATTTTAAATCGGACGGCTTTTTTGTTTGCACGTTAAAAAGAGTAAAATAAACAAGAGGTGATTTAATGCCCGTTGGTAAGATTTATCAATCATTAGGTGGCTTTTATGACGTTGCTAGCCATGGCCATATATATCGAACCCGAGCTCGTGGTAACTTTCGCTTGAGGCACATTAAACCGATCGTGGGGGACGTGGTGGATTTTAAGCAAGATTATGTATTAGGTGTTCACCCGCGAAAGAATCGTTTATCGCGGCCGCCGCTGGCTAACGTGACCCAAGCGATCGTTGTGACTTCAACCGCGATGCCACGTTTTTCAGCGGGCCTTTTAGATCGGCAGTTGGTTGCATTAGGGATTCAGCATATTAAGCCGCTGATTTATTTTTCAAAATTGGATCTTTTAAATCCTGATCAGCAAAATTATTATTTAAAGATTGCTCAATATTATCATCAAATCGGCTATGACGTTTTTGCGCCTAGAAAAGCCTTCTGTCCCACGACTTTAGATTTGATTAAGAATCATTTATCTGATCAGGAAACGGTCGTAATGGGCCAGACGGGTGTCGGTAAATCCAGTCTGCTTAATCATCTAAAGCCGGGTTTGAACCTTAAGACCGGGGCCGTTTCTAAATCTCTGCATCGTGGTAAGCATACGACCCGACGGGTTCATTTAATCACCATGAATCATGGCCTAATTGCTGATACACCTGGGTTTTCTTCGTACGAAATTTTGAATGTAGATATTTATCATTTAAAGAATTATTTTCCTGAATTCGTTAAGAACGCTTCGGAATGTAAATTTAGGGAATGTCTGCATTATCACGAACCGAAATGTCGAATTAAACAAATGGTAAAAGATGGTAAAATAATGAAGAGCCGTTACGATACCTATCTTCATTTATTTAAGTTAATCAAAAATCGGAAACCAATTTATCATAAAAAACATTAAATTTAGGGGATGTAAAAATGATTAAAGTTGCACCGTCAATTTTAAGTGCTGATTACGTTAATTTAGAGGATAGTATTAAAAAGATTGAACATTCTGCCGATGCGATTCATATCGACGTCATGGACGGTCAGTTCGTACCGTCGATCGCTTATGGACCCGGCTGGGTTAAAGCTATTCGACCGATTACTAATTTAACGCTGGACATTCATATGATGGTTAAAGATCCGGAACGTTACGTTAAAGTTATGGCCGATGCCGGTGCCGATATTATCGACGTTCATAAGGAAGCTACTCCACATATTCACCGGGCTTTACAGATGATTCATAAAGCCGGTTGTAAAGCGGGGGTCGCTATTAATCCCGGAACCAGCGTTGAAGCGATTCGTCCCGTTCTGTACTTAGCTGATCAGGTTTTAGTAATGACCGTTAATCCTGGCTTTGGTGGCCAAAAGTTTATTCCGGAAATGGTCAATAAGATTCAGAAGTTAAATGATTTACGTAAAAAGTACGGTTATAAGTATGATATTGAAATTGACGGTGGCGCTAATAACCAGACCGTTAAGAAAGCTTATCAAGCTGGAACTGACGTTGCGGTTGCCGGATCCTACGTTTTTGATGCTAAAGATCCAGCTGCTCAGGTTCGTTCCATTAAGCAGGCAACTAAATAATGAAGCTAATTAATTTATTAGTCGGTGGACCCACGGCTGAATGGCCACAAGCTTTAAAAAAAGGTCAAATTAAAGGGCCTTGGATTGGAGCCGATCGAGGTAATCTACGATTAATTAAGCTAGGGATCGATCCGATGGTTGCCATAGGTGACTTTGATTCGATGAATCCGAATGAATTAAAGTTAGTTAAACAACACGTCAAAGACGTTCGAAGTTTTGATACCCATAAGGATTTTACTGATACTGAATTATTATTGATGGCTGCGATTCGAGATTATGATCCTGAATTAATTCGAATCTACGGGGCGACCGGTGGTCGAATCGATCATTTCCTGTCGAATCTATTTATGGTGTTAGAGCCCCGTTTTAGAAAATATGCCGAGCGAATTAAGATGATTGATGATAAAAACGCGATCGGCTTTTATTTACCCGGTTCACACGTAATTGATAAGGAACCCGATAAAAAATACCTAGCTTTTGTTCCGTTAGGTGGGATGCACGTTTCCTTGTCACATGTAGAATATCCGTTTGATCATCACTGGATTGGTTTTCCGCGTTCTTATTCAAGTAACGAATTTATTGGCAACTATGCTAAATTTAGTTTTGACCAGAATATTATGTGTGTTATTCAAAGTAAAGATTAATAAAAGAACTAAAAATAAAAGCGAATCTAAAATTTTGATCTTCGCTTTTTTTGTATAAAAAAAGATCGATTAGAAATCTTAGAAATCGATCCGGACTGAATAATTTAATTAAAAATTATACACGTTTAATCTTACCCGACTTTAAAGTACGAGCACTAACCCAAACTTTCTTCGGCTTGCCGTTAACTAAGACCCTAACTTTATGTAAATTAGGCTTCCAAGAACGACGGGAATGGTTCAAAGCATGAGAACGGTTGTTACCGAATTGGGTATGCTTACCAGTAAAGAAATCTTTAGCCATAATGTTGCCTCCTTGTAAATGGAACGAGTCCGAGATATTCAATTACACTTTATTAACATAGCATATTAGCGACTTTAAATCAACATCTATCAAGTATTTTAGCTTGACAGCTCAACCCGTTGTAAAATGGGTGTTAATTAGGACTCCATAGATTAAACATCGTTAATATGGTATAATTTCACTATCGACAGTTTATATTATTAAAGGAGATGTAAGCATGACCGTCAAAATTAAAGACGGTTACGGAATGGTTGATATCAATAAAAAAGTTATCGCAACGGTAGTCGGTGGTGCAGCCACTGATAATTACGGTGTCGTTGGGATGGCCAGTCAAAACCAGATCCGTGATAACGTCAACGTTATTTTACGTCGTGATGATTATTCTCGTGGAATTGAAGTTCATCAGGACAATAACGGAATCTCGATTGATATTAACATCATCGTTAGTTACGGAACTAAAATCTCCGAAGTATCGAAAAATGTACAAGCTAAAGCTAAATATAATTTAAAAGAAATGCTGGGCCTAACACCTAAAGCAATTAATGTGATTGTACAAGGAGTTCAAGTAAACGAATGAAAACGCAATCTAAGAAAGAAGCGACTGATTTGTCAGCTCAAAAGATTAACGTGGATTTATTTAGTAAGATGGTTCAGGCAGCTTCAATTGAGTTAAACCATAACGCTAAATTTATCAATTCATTGAACGTTTTTCCGGTTCCCGATGGTGATACGGGTACTAATATGAAAATGTCAATGGCGAGTGGCGAAAAATACGTTTCAAGTGCGGCTACTCAATCAGTCGGTGAATTAGCGGGATCACTAGCTAAAGGCTTATTAATGGGTGCCCGTGGAAATTCAGGGGTTATTCTTTCCCAGATTTTTCGGGGCTTTTATAAATCCGTTCAAAATAAGCGAACTTTATCGGCCCAAGACGTGGTTGACGCTTTTGCCTACAGTGCTAAAGCTGCTTATAAAGCCGTTATGAAGCCCACGGAAGGTACAATTCTGACCGTTATTCGAATGGCTGCACAAGCTGGTTTAGATAAGATTAAAAAAACTCATGATTTACCAACGGTTTTTGACGCCATTTATAAAGGTTCCGAAAAAGCTTTAAAGAAGACCCCTGATTTATTACCCGTTTTAAAGAAAGTCGGCGTCGTCGATTCCGGTGGCCAAGGCCTGGTATTGGTCCTAAAAGCTTTTAACGCGGTTATTCACGGTAAATCCGTTAAAGATGATCGCGGTAATTTAACCACTTCTGATATGACGCAGATGATTAAAGCTGCCCATCACCGAAGCGCTCAAAGTAAGTTAAATCCGGCTGATATTAAATACGGTTATTGTACCCAAATGACCGTTCGTTTCGGTCGTGGTAAAGAAGCTGATCGTAAATTTCAATATAAGCCGTTTTATGATCATTTAGCTAAATTAGGTAATTCATTATTAGTGGTTAATGATGACGAAGTTGTTAAGGTTCACGTTCATACTGAACATCCTGGTAAAGTCTTAGCCTGGGGACAGCATTTTGGTGATTTAACTAAGGTTAAAGTTGATAACATGCGTCTTCAGCAGGAAGACATCATCGACCATGATAAAAAAGTTCAAGCTACCGCTAAAAAGAAAATTGCTAAGGAAGAAAAGCCTAAGAATATGGCGGTTATTGCCGTAGTTTCAGGGCATGGTCTTAAAGTTCTGTTTAAGAGCTTAGGAGTCACTAATTTTGTTAGCGGTGGACAAACCATGAACCCAAGCACTCAAGATATTTTGAACGTAATTAAAGGCTGTAACGCCAAACACGTTATTATTTTGCCTAATAACGGTAATATTTATATGGCTGCTAAAGCGGCAGCTAAAGTTGCTAACGTTCCGACGGCGGTTATTCACTGTAAGACGATTAATCAGGGAATGGCCGTTATGTTAGGTTATGATCCTAATGCTTCGTTAAAGGAAAATCAAGCACAAATGAGCGATAATCTGGACGAAGCCAAAAGTGGCGAAGTTACCTACGCTACCCGTGATTCAACCGTTGATGACGTTAACGTGAAGAAGGGCCAGTATATCGGAATCGTTGACGGGAAAATTACCGTTACCGATGCCGATATCATTAAGTCGACCGTCAAAATGGTTAAATCAATGCTGGATGACATGAGTGAAGTCGTTACCATTATTTATGGTGAGGACACCGACCAGAAATCAGCTAAACAAGTAGAAAAAGGCGTCAAAAAACTTAATCCTGATTTAGAAACGGAAGTTCATGAAGGTGATCAACCCGTTTACCCATTCTTGATTTCGGTTGAATAATGTTAGTTAATTGATGCTTTGCCTAATGAGTAAGGAGTGAATCCGCATGAAAAAATTGAGCGATTCAGTTTCGGTATTAAAGGGCGTTGGTGCAAAGCGTCAAAAGGATTTAGCTCATTTAGGCATTAATTCGATTAAAGATCTATTAACCTATTTTCCATTATGGCTATCGAAGAAGCCGAATGAATTTTAGTTTATTAATTGGCCAGAATCCCGTTAAGGTGACCTTTTTTAATCAGCCGTGGCTTAAAAAACGTCTTCATGCCGCCAGCAAAGAAGTTCGGCAATCGACAATCAAATGATTAAAACCTATTTACCGCCGCTGGTTCAGCATAAGTACCGATTAGAATCTGAACGAACGATGATTCACGACATGCATTTTCCAAAAGATCATCATGCTGAACAATTAGCGCGGCGGACGGCTAAATTTAACGAATTTTTCTTGTTTGAAATGCGTTTACAGGCTATGAAACAAATTGAAGATAAACATCGCGGCATTCAGATTCATTACCCAGCTGATAAGATTGGTCGATTTATTAAAAGATTACCGTATCAGTTAACTCCTGCCCAGCGGAAAGTGGTGGGTGAGATTGATCACGATCTATCCCGACCCGTTCAGATGAACCGCTTATTACAAGGTGACGTTGGTAGTGGTAAGACGGTCGTTGCTGCAATTGCTATTTTGGCTACCATTACTGCTGGTTATCAAGCTGCTTTGATGGCACCTACCGAAATTTTGGCTGAGCAGCATGCTAATAATTTTGTAAAGGTCTTTCAAGGTCTGGGAATTAATATTGCTTTATTAACTGGTAATACGAAACCCGCCGCCCGAAAGGAATTGTTACCAAGATTAGCAAATGGCCAAATTGATTTAATTATTGGAACCCACGCTTTAATTCAAAAGGGCGTTAATTACCATCGTTAGGGCTTAGCCGTAATTGATGAACAGCATCGTTTTGGTGTTAATCAGCGTCAGGCTTTGCGTGAAAAAGGTCATAATCCGAACGTTTTAGCAATGACCGCGACCCCTATCCCTCGAACTTTAGCTTTAACGGCCTATGGGGATATGGACGTATCAATTATTGATCAATTACCAAAGGGCCGGCTTCCCGTTAAAACCCGATGGATTCGTTCTAAGCAGTTTCCGCAAGTCTTGCCGTTTATTAAGCAATTCTTATCGACTCACCAGCAAATATATATTGTGGCCCCGTTAATTAAGCCGTCGGAAGCAGTATCAATGGTGGATGCAGTATCGGTTTACAATAAGTGTAAGCGGAACTTCTCACCGAAATACAACGTCGGTTTGTTAGATGGCCGCATGAAAGATGATCAAAAGAATCAGATTATGAGAGATTTTGCGGCTAATAAATATCAGGTTTTAGTATCGACGACCGTAATTGAAGTTGGGGTTGACGTTGCTAACGCTAATATGATGATAATCTTTAATGCTGATAATTTTGGGTTATCTCAGTTACATCAGCTTCGGGGACGAGTCGGTCGAAGCAATAAACAAGCCTATTGCTTGTTGGTTGCTGATCCAAAAGGTGAAACCGGTAAAAAACGAATGTCGGTTATGGAACAGACCAACAACGGTTTCGTGGTTTCTCAAGAGGATTTGAAATTGAGGGGACCGGGTGACGTCTTGGGCAAAGTTCAATCAGGGTTTCCGCAATTTAAAGTCGGTGACCCGATTGCTGATGAAGTAATTCTTAGCTGTGCCCAACAGGAAGCCATCAAAATCGTTGATATGAAGAATTGGCAAAAACAGCCCATGAATCGTGAACTACTTAAGCGGTTGAGAATGGATCGAACCACGACCGTTTTTGATTAAATTATAAAATAAAAAATATATAAGGAGAGTTTTCGTTTTGAAAATTGCAGTCGATGCGTTAGGCGGTGATTACGCACCCGCAGAAATCGTTAAGGGAGTTGAACACGCTCGCGATAAATATTCAGACGTTGAATTTTTGTTATACGGGCCCGTTGATCAAATTAAACCGTTAATTAAAAATTTCAACCGGATTAAATTAATTCAAGCTGATCAATTTATTAAGATGGGCGATCAACCGGTTCGTTCCGTCTTAACTAAGCGCCATTCCAGTATGGATATGGCGGCTCGAGCCGTTAAAGACGGAAAAGCCGATGCCTTCTTATCGGCAGGTAATTCCGGTGCGATCTTAGCTTCGGGATTATTTATCGTGGGCCGAATTAAAGGGATTGCTCGTCCGGCCTTTACGGTTGCTTTACCAACGGTTAAAGGTGATCACGATCGTTTTGTTATGCTGGATGTCGGTGCGAACGCTGAATCCAAACCGTTTAATCTTTATCAATACGCTTTTATGGGTAAATACTATGCCCAAAAAGTCTTACATATTGATAATCCGCGGATTGGCTTGATGAATAACGGTACCGAAGCTGATAAAGGTGATTCGTTACATAAAACGGATTATCAGCTATTATCCAAGACTAAAGATTTAAACTTCATCGGTAATATTGAATCCCGTGAATTGCTTAACGACGTTGCGGATGTCGTCATTGCGGACGGCTTCTCGGGGAATGCCGTTCTTAAAGGGATGGAAGGAACGGCTTTATCATTACTTTACTTTATTAAGCATTCCATCCTAAAAAGCGGGATCGGAGCTAAATTAGGTGCTTTAATGCTAAAGCCGACTTTTAAAAAAATTGCTGATAAATTAGATTATTCTAAATACGGCGGTGCGGTTTTATTAGGAGTTAATGCTCCATACGTTAAGATGCACGGCAATACTAAAGCTCCGGTGGTCGTCAATACCGTGGGTCAGATTAGAACCATGATTAAATCCCACACCACGAATAATATCGTTAATTATTTTGATGCTCATTCAAAAGAAATGAGTGACATTAAGAAACGAGCTCAAAATTATTAAATTTGTTATAATAAAATCGGTTAAACGAAATGAGGGGATTCAAATGGATAAAAAAGCAATTTTTAATCAAGTTGCCGCTGTGATCGCTAAGCAATTTGATATTAGTCAGGATAAAATCACCGGTAAATTAAATTTTAAGCAGGATTTAGATGCCGATTCAATTGATTTAATTGAAGTGGTCATGAGCTTGGAAAATAAATTTAACGCTAAAATTCCTGATTCTGAAGCTCAAAAGTTACAGACGGTGGATGACGTCGTTAATTACATTTCAGCTCATCAGCAAGGTTAAAAGATAAGCGATTACTTTAAAGTAATCGCCTTTTGTTTAAAGGAGATCCGTGTTTTGTCTACTGAATTTGATAATTATTTAGCTAAACGATTTGGGATTCGTTTTCATAACGAAAAGCTATTGGACGCTGCTTTTACCCAAGCATCTTACGTTAACGAACATCCCGGTCAGCATTTAAAGTTCTATCAGCGATTAGAGTTTTTAGGTGATGCCGTTTACGAATTAGTGGTTTCATCGTATATTTTTCGTCATTATCCGTCGTTGCCCGAAGGCCGATTAACCCGTTTGCGTGCCGCCATGGTTGACCGTCAAAGCTTTAGCCGGCTGGCTAAGGAATGCCATTTTGATAAGCATATCCTTTTAGGTCGCGGTGAAGAAAAGGCTCACGCTCGTAAGCGGGTCAAGTTGCTGTGTGATATTTTTGAATCGTTTATCGCGGCCGTTTATATCGATCAAGGGATGAAGCCGGTCGTTCACTTTTGTAACCAGGTCATTTTCCCTAAGTTAGGTGAAGGCTGGTTTGATGAATACTTTGATCACAAGACTGATCTACAGGAACGGGTTCAGGAACACGGTCCCGTTAAGATTCGGTATCATCTCTTAGATGCTAACGGTCCTGATAATAAGCGAAAGTTTAAAGTATCGGTTACGGTTGACGGTAAAAAATTAGGAACCGGTGTCGGCCATTCTAAAAAGAATGCTGAACAGCACGCGGCCAAACACGCTTTAGATAAAATTAATGGTAATAACTAAGTATAGCTAGATTTTTTAGAATTAAGAGGCTGAATCCTTGAAATTAAAATCGGTTGAATTAATTGGGTTTAAATCTTTTGCCAGAAAAACAAAAATCAATTTTCCTGCCGGAATTACGGAAATTGTCGGTCCCAACGGAAGTGGTAAAAGTAACATTATTGAAGCCATTCGTTGGGCTTTAGGGGAGCAGTCGGCGAAAAATCTACGAAGTTCCCGGATGACCGACGTTATTTTTTCAGGATCACAGTCCCATCCGGCTTTAAATCGGGCTAAAGTGGCGTTAGTTTTTGATAATCAAGATCATTTCATTAACACTAAATATACCGAAATTCGGGTGGCGCGAACCGTCTATCGGGACGGTACCAACGACTATTATTTAAACAGGAAACCGTGCCGATTAAGGGATGTTCAAGATTTATTCATGAACACCGGAATCGGTGACGGTTCTTTTTCAATCATTTCGCAAGGCAAGGTCTCCCAGATTTTTAAGAGCAAGCCCGTCGATCGACGATTTATTATTGAAACCGTGGCGGGTATCTATAAATATCGCTCCCAAAAGGTTATCGCTGATAAAAAATTACCGGATTGAACATTCNNAAGCTGCCGTTAGAAATAGTAAGCAAACTATTAATGCGGAATTTTAGGGCCCGTTGCTAAGTTCATTAAAGTATCTGATAAATACATACAAGCAATTGAAACCACTTTACGATCTCAGTTACAGCAAATCATCGTGAATAACAGTGAAACGGCCCGACAAGCCGTCCGTTTTATGACTCAACAACGTTTAGGGCGGGTTACTTTATTGCCCATGAACGAAATTACTAGACGTTGGGGTTTTATCGGCGTCGCGGCCGATTTAGTTCAAATGCCTGAACGTTTTTCAGCCGTTAAATTTCACTTATTAGGTAACGTTTTAGTTGCAATGACGTTACTTCGGCGATTACCGTAAGTCATATGATTCACCGTCGTTACCGAGTTGTTACTTTAGACGGTAACGTGGTTAATGCCGGGGGCGCTATTACCGGTGGACACGGTCGTTATCATTACCACGGCATATTGTCCCAAAAGGCCAAGTTAGAACATTATTGGACCGGTCGACGTCAATTCAATCGACCGTTTTAAGAGGGTTAATCATCGTTACCGGTTCTTATCAAAACAGGTTAACGATCTAGTGACTTCTAAGCGTCAGTTAATCACGACCATGAATCAAATGAACTCCAAAATTAAGACTCGTTTTAAAACAACATTTGATAAGATTAACCGGGCCTTTAAGACCACTTATTCTCAGATTTTTAAAGGCGGCCAAGCTAAATTAACGTTAATTGATCCGCAGCATTTATTGACGACGGGAATTAACATTATGGCCCAGCCACCGGGCAAACGGTACCGTAATATGGAGCTGCTATCCGGCGGTGAACGTGCTTTAACGGCGATTGCATTATTATTTGCCATCTTAAAAGTCAAGCCGGCGCCGTTTTGTATTCTAGATGAAGCTGAATCGGCCTTGGACGCGATTAATATTGACCGCTTCGGTGATTATATGCAAAAATTAAAGACTAAGACTCAGTTTATCGTGATTACTCACCGTAAAACGACCATGCTTTATGCTGATAATTTGTACGGGGTTACGATGCAGAATTCTGGAGTTTCTAAGATAATTTCCGTTAATTTACATAAAGCAAAAGCAGAGGGATGATGTTAATGGGATTATTTAATATATTTAAGCGTCATTCTCGTAAGAAGAAGCAAGCGTCCTTAAAAGCTAAGTCGTTAGCTAGTCATAAGGCTAAACAGAACGGTAAAATTTACGCTCGCGGGTTAGCTCGTTCCCGTTCAACCTTTGGACAAAAATTAAATGCATTGTTTGCTAATTTCCGGTCGGTTAACGATGAATTCTTTGATGATTTAGAAGACACTTTAATTGAATCCGACGTGGGCGTTGATATGGCCGTTAAAATCAGTGATGCTTTGCGAAAAGAAGTTAAACTAAAGAACGTTAAGAAGCGTTCGGCCGTTCAAGACGTCATTATTAAGAAAATGATTGATCTGTATGATGCCGATGGTAAAAATGAAGATAACCGGATTCATTACGCTAAACAAGGGCCGACCGTTTTTCTGTTTGTAGGTGTTAACGGAGCTGGTAAGACGACGACCATTGGTAAGATGGCTTATATGTATCATCAACAAGGTAAGAAAGTTTTACTTGCGGCCGCTGATACCTTTAGGGCCGGTGCTATTCAGCAATTAGATGAATGGGCTAAGAACGACCACGTGGATATCGTTAAACGTCCAGAACATAGTGATCCTTCATCGGTAGTTTACGATGCGGTTCATAAAGCTAAACGGGAGAATTACGATATCTTATTCGTGGATACCGCCGGTCGTTTACAGAATAAGGTCAATCTGATGAATCAATTAGCTAAGATGAAGAAGGTCTTGACCCGGGTGATTCCGGATGCGCCGCACGAAGTCATGTTAGTGGTGGACGGAACCACCGGTCAGAACGCGTTGAGTCAGGCCAAGCTCTTTAATCAGGTTACCGATGTTACGGGAATCATTTTAACTAAACTGGACGGAACCGCTAAAGGCGGAATCGTATTAGCAATTCGCCATGAACTTCATTTACCCGTTAAATTCGTGGGCTTTGGTGAACACGTTCATGATTTACGGCCATTTAACCCCAGTGATTTTGTCAACGGCCTGTTTGAAGGATTGTTTAAATAGACCGGTTATTCTATAATTATTACTAACGGAGGTTATTATAAGTGGACCTGGATAAGAACTATCGCGTTAATTCACTTTTGGAATTTTATTATCCGTTATTGACTAAAAAGCAGCAGGAATACATGCGGTGTTATTTCATCGACGATTATTCACTGGGTGAGATTTCACAAAATTTTAAAGTCAGTCGACAGGCCGTTTATGATAATTTACGTCGAACCGTTTCAATTTTAGAAGAATACGAAAACGAGCTGCATTTACACAAATATTTTGTTGCTCGAAATCGATTGATTGATAAGATTCAATCGTACACTAAAAGAAAGTATCCTAAAGATCGTCACGTTAGTTCGATGATTAAAGAATTAGAACATTTAGAAGATAAGTAACGAAAGTGGTGAATGTTAATGGCTTTTGAAGGACTTACGAATCGATTACAAAAAGCCTTTCGTGATTTAAGTGGAAAAGGTCACGTCAGTAAATCAGATTTAAGAAAAACGATGCGTCAGATTAGGTTGGCGTTGTTAGACGCTGACGTTAATTTTGACGTGGTTAGAAAATTTGTTCGTAAAGTACAGGCTAAGGCCGTAGGTGCCAACGTTTTAGAAGGCTTAAATCCGTCTCAGCAAATCGTTAAGATCGTTGATGAAGAATTAACCCAGACGATGGGCACTAAGGCGGTGCCTTTAAATAAAGCAAAGACGATTCCGACCGTTATTATGATGGTGGGCCTTCAAGGTGCCGGTAAAACTACGACCGCCGGTAAACTAGCTTTGCGCTTAAAGACCGCCCATAAGGCCCATCCGTTGATGATCGCGGCCGATGTTTACCGACCGGCTGCCGTTGATCAATTAGTTCAGGTTGGTCAGCAGATTAAAGTTCCCGTCTTTCAGATGGGGACCCATCATGATCCGGTTGACATCGTTAAAGCCGGTTTAAAGCAGGCTCATCGTGATCATAATAATTATGTCATCATTGATACCGCCGGTCGTCTACAGATTGACACTAAATTAATGGATGAATTAAAGCGGATTAAAGCTTTAGCCAAGCCGAACGAAATTCTGTTAACGGTCGATGCCATGACCGGTCAAAACGCCGTTAAGACCGCGCAAGGCTTTAATGATGCTTTGGATATCACCGGAGTCGCTCTGACTAAATTAGATGGTGATACCCGTGGTGGTGCCGCGCTATCGATTCGTGCCGTTACTCATAAGCCGATTAAATTCGTCGGTGAAGGTGAAAAACTTCAGGATCTAGATATCTTCCATCCGGATCGGATGGCTTCTCGTATCTTGGGTATGGGTGATATCCTGACCCTGATTGATAAAGCCAAGAAGGGTTACAACAAGAAAAAAGCTGAAAAGCTTACTAAAAAGATTCAGCAGAACACCTTTGACTTTAACGATTTCCTAGCTCAATTAGACAAGATTCAGCACATGGGTCCGTTAAAGAATATCATGAAGCTGATTCCGGGCATGGCTAATAATCCCATCATGAAGAAAGCTAATATGAATCCTAAGGATATGGATCACATTAAAGCCATTATTTATTCCATGACTAAACAAGAACGTGCTCATCCAGAAATTTTAACCCCATCCCGTAAGCGTCGAATTGCCAGGGGTTCCGGTCGACCGATTCAAATCGTTAATCGAGTTATTAAGCAGTTTAACTCGATGAAGAAATTAATGAATCAAATGTCGAACGGTAACTTTGGCGGCCTTGGTAAAATGAGCAAGATGATGAAACGCATGGGCGGTAGTAACCCCATGGGTGGCATGATGGGCAATAACCCCATGTCACAAATGTCCCGAATGGGAATGCGTGGTATGGCTAAGAAAGCTAAAAAGGCCAAGAAGAAACGCCGTAAGTTAAAGAAATTGTTAAAACGTCGATAATTAAGATTAATTAACGAGGGGATGATGAGTAATCATCCCCTTTTTGTGAATCAGGAGGATTGTAAATGGCCTTATCATATCGACAATTATTAACTGCGGTTCCGTTAGTTATTAAAGGCGGTAACGTTCCCAATATCGTGGGTGAAGCCGGGATCGGTAAATCAGCGTTGGTTCGTGACGTGGCGCAGCGTGAACACGCCAAATTATTTACGACCGTAGTTAGTCTGGTTGAAAAGGGCGATCTTTCGATTCCGGTTCCGCCCTTAACTTCGGATTCGTTTATTAAGACTAAGCATTACGGAACTTTAGCTGACGTTCAATTTGGTTATTCTCACACTTTGATTCAAATTATTAAGTACGCTGAACGTTATCCTGACAGCCGTATTTACTGGTTTCTGGATGAATTTAATCGGGGTAGTCAAGCGGTCCAGAGTGAACTTATGAATTTAGTTCTGCAACGAACCGTTAATAGCCTAAGATTACCTAATCAAGTTCACATTATCATTGCTGAAAACCCGGATCCTTCGATGACTGGCTTTGGCCAAACTGATTATGGGGTCACCAGCGGTGATGACGCGATTAAAGATCGAACCGTCCGTCTGGTAATGAAAGCTAGCG
This sequence comes from Acetilactobacillus jinshanensis, assembly GCA_043289735.1. Classification (GTDB taxonomy): domain Bacteria; phylum Bacillota; class Bacilli; order Lactobacillales; family Lactobacillaceae; genus Acetilactobacillus; species Acetilactobacillus jinshanensis_A. The sequence continues at coordinate 784,469 of CP171343.1, read as the reverse complement.
TTAAAGACTGGCTAGCCTGGGCCCAATCAACTGACCATAATCGGCATCGTCAAATGATTCACCCGAAAGTAATTAAATACCTGCGTGAAAATCCCAGGCTGCTGCATAACGATAAGGTTAGTCAGGATCTGTATCCGACGCCGCGGGCTTGGCAACGAGTTTCCGACAATTTATATGAATTAGATAAATTAAATTCTTCCGTTCGTAAAACTATCCAGCTCGATATTCTAGCGGGTGATTTAGGAATTGAAGTCGCCACGGCTTTTAATTCGTATTTAAATCGATCGTTAGTTTTACAAAAATTAGTGCTGACGGACAATATTCATTAGCCTTAACTCTAAGCCATAACGACTGGCTTAATCAGCTTTACCATCAGATTAAAGGTGATTAGGTGCGATTAACGTTAGGTCAACATTCAACAGCAGCCGTTTTACGGAATTTTGTTAGCGAAACTTGATCGAAAAAACGATGATCATCAATTTTGGGGCAGTGAGCCACAGCTGGGCCGCGAAGCTAAAACGGCCCAGCTAAAACGATTGGTTAACCGGGCTTATCAGAACACGAGCGCTAAAGCGCGCGGCACTTTGCCCGGACGGGTGCATCAACAGCTTATTAATTGGCGAGCTTACCTCCAAAAGGGCCTCGGTGGTGTTCCCTTCGGCCGCAAGTCCTCGCGAGCCCGTTTTAATCGCCGCCAAGCCTATCGAATGGATCTAATGGGCACAGTTAGTAACTATATTCAGCCCGTTAAGATCTTTGTTGATAATTCAGGCTCCATGGGTGATAACGAAATTAGTTACCTTTTAGGCGAATTAGGCGACTTTCTAAAGCATTTTCCGGTTAACGTTACGGTCTATGATTTTGATACCGAAGTTCACGCGGGAGCCCATTATCGAGCTAATAATTATCACCAGATCAAATTTACTCGCGTGGGTGGCGGTGGAACCCGATTCCAAAGCATCTTTGATTACTGTCATCGTTATTTTACCTAAAAACGGAATCAGTTAATTATTATTCTTACCGATGGCTATGGAGAAAGTCAGTTAAAATACTATGGATTCTGTAATTTACTGTGGCTGTTAACCCGACCTAAACGAAATTTTCGGTCGAAATCGTCGTGGTCGGATCGTTTCATTATTTAACGAAGGTCTCTAAAATGAAGTTATTGCCACCGGACATTTTAAAGAAACTTATTCAGCACGATAAAACCGTTACCTTTGCGATTGCCATGTTAAATCAGCACTGGTCAGGCATCATTGCTAAATACGGTTCGCAAACGAAAATCGAGGCTTCCACGGTCATTTTAGCAAAGCAACTTGCGAGTTCGGGATGGTTTCATAGTTCGTTAAATTTTAATAACTACGCAAGCGTTAGAAAATATTTGCTTCATAACGACGTTTATATGGGAATTTCGGGTCGGCAAGAATTGCTCAAGCCCTTTAGAGAATAAGTAATACTGCTGTAAAGAAAAAAACCTTTACAGGTCTTTACATGCTAATTAATTCCTGTTATATTAATAATCGTTAAGTAATCAAAGCAGGAGGTGTATTAACATGTTAAGAATTCGTTTACGTCGAATGGGTTCCAAGCGTAATCCATTTTATCGAATCGTCGTTGCTGACTCTCGTAGTCCTCGTAACGGTCGTTTCGTACAGCAAGTTGGTTACTACAACCCATTAACTCATCCATCAACCGTTAAGCTTCAAAAAGAAGATGTCTTTAACTGGTTAAAGAACGGTGCTCAGCCTTCTGATACCGTTAAAAACTTATTATCTCGTGCCGGTATCATGAAGAAGTACCATGATGCTAAGTACGCCAAGAAATAAGTGATTGATATCTATGACTAATTTTGATGAGTTAATTAAGACCATCGTAAAGCCTTTGGTGAAACATCCTGAAGACGTTGCGATTAAGCATAAAGAAACGGATCGTTTCCATGAATACCATTTACAGACCAATCCTAGTGATATCGGTCGAATAATTGGTAAAAAAGGCCACGTTGCCCAGACGATTCGAACCATTGTTTATAGTGTCCGGGTTTCTGGTAATAAACGAATCCGGTTAATTATCGATGATGGTAAAAATAAGAACTAAGAGCTCTTGAATGGATAAATACTCCGTTTAGGAGTCTTTTTTGTTATAGAGGAGCGTTTATTTATGCATTATTATGACGTCGGTTACGTTATCAATACTCACGGGATTAAAGGTGAATTGAAAGTCGCTTCCCGAACTGATTTTCCAAAGCAGCGATTTGCTAAGGTCAGACAATTATATTTAAAGACGGCTTTAAAACGAATTCCGTTAGTCGTTGACGGTTGCCGAACGCAAATGGATCTCTTTTTGCTGCATTTTAAAGGCTACGATAACATTAACGACGTCCAATTTATGAAGCATCATCGCCTTCAGATTAATGAAAAAGAGCATCAACAGATTAATTTAAAGCCCGGTCAGTATTTTTATCAGCAGATCATCGGTTTGACCGTTAAGGACGTTAAAGGTCATTCAATCGGCAAAATTGTTCACATCATGAAGACCGGCGCCAATGACGTTTGGGTCGTTAGTCGGCCGGGTAAACCTGAACTCTTGTTGCCCAAAATCAAGCAGGTCATTAAGAAAGTTGATCTCAAGCATCATCAGATCACCGTTCAATTAATGGAGGGTATGTAAATCCATGAAGATTGACGTTTTAAGTCTGTTCCCGGATATGTTTAAGGGCCCCATAGGTGAATCCATGATCGGTAAAGCGATCGACCGGGGAATCCTAAATTTAAAAATCACTAACTTTCGTGACTATTCAAAAAATAAGCATCATGATGTTGACATGCCTCCTTACGGAGGCGGTGCTGGAATGCTGCTTCAGCCCCAGCCGCTAATCGATGCTTACCAAGCCGTTCAAAAACAGAATCAGACGAACGGGATTCCAAAGGGCAAAGTCTTGTTAATGGATCCGGCCGGCAAACGATTTACCCAGCATGATGCCGAAAAGTTATCGCACGAAAAGCATTTAACCTTTATCTGCGGCCATTACGAGGGTTATGATGAACGGATTAAATCGATCGTGACCGATGAATATTCATTAGGGGATTTCGTTTTGACCGGCGGTGAATTACCCGCGATGGTCATGATCGACGCCATTTCGCGATTGATTCCCGGTGTCTTAGGTGATAAACAATCGGCACCGACCGATTCATTTTCGATGGGCCTGTTGGAATTTCCGGAATACACCCGTCCGGCCGATTTTCGGGGGATGAAGGTTCCTTCAGTTTTATTGAGCGGCGATCATCAGAAGATCCGGCTATGGCGTGAAAAGCAGGCCCTTAAGCGAACCTTGCTTAAGCGACCGGATTTATTGAAGAAAAAGCATTTATCTTTAAAGCAGAAACACATGCTATCCGATATAAAATTGGATTTAAACGATCCTCAAAATTAAATTTACAAATTAATTCGATTATGATAATATAAAATTGTTAAATAACGGTAGTCCGCTGTCGGGGTAATAACCGTTAAGAATGCCGGTGAAAGGAAGTATTTTGATGCGTCAAAATAAATTAATTGCTAAGATTAACAGCAAGCAAACTGCTAAAAAGGTACCCACCATTCGAATTGGTGATACCGTTGAAGTTGCCGTTAAGGTTACTGAAGGTAAAACTACTCGTATTCAATTATTCGACGGAGTAGTTATCAAGAAGCACGGTTCCGGTATCCAGTCAGATTACACCGTACGTCGTACCTCCGGTGGTGTTGGTGTTGAACGTGTATTCCCACTTTACTCACCAGTTATCGCCAGTGTAAAGGTATTACGTCACGGCCGTGTTCGTCGTGCTAAGTTATACTACTTACGTCACTTAAGTGGTAAAGCTGCACGAATCGGTGAAGCTCGTCGTCACTAAATTTAAAATTAATTTTAAAAATGCGTTAAGCTCTAATTAGTTAATCTAATTAGGGCTTTTTTATTCATAAAACAGGAGGGCGTCGTTATTAATACCTATTCGGTTTATCTAATTCGGCACGGTCAGACCTATTTTAATCTAATGCATCGAATGCAAGGCTGGTCGGATACGCCGCTAACCAAAAAAGGATTCAGCCAGGCTTTACAAGCTGGAAAAACGCTTCGTAAAATCGGCTTTAAGTTCAATAAGTTATACACGAGTGATTCAGGTCGAGCCGTTCGAACCGCTCAAGCCATGGTTGAAAGCTTGCAGCGTCCCGTTCGAATTCAGGTCAACCCTGGATTGCGAGAGCAGTTTTTCGGCAGTTACGAAGGGGTAAAAATTTCTGCCGTAATTAAAATGGTGGCTAAACTAACCCATCCAAAAACGATCCCTGATTTCATCAAGAAATACGGAATGGCGGCCTTCCAAAATATTTTAGCTAAGCATGATCCATTGCATTTAGCGGAAAGTGATCAGCAGTTCTGGAATCGTTACGGAAAGGCCGTCATGGGCATTATTCACCACGGTTCACCTGATAAGCCAATCGTTATGATTGCTCATAGCCGAGTGATTACGGCTTTAATGGCTAGGTTTGCCCCGAAATTATTAAAACCGATCATTCCTGATAATTTATCGATTACTAAATTTGAAATTCCTGAAAATCGATTTCAACCTAAAGTAGTTTATTATAATCGTCCGCTAATTTAAGATGTCCGAAAGTAATTACATCGTTATTCATAACGCTTATCAAAATAATTTAAAGCACGTTGATCTAAAGATTCATAAGCACGCGATCACCGTCTTTACGGGTTTATCGGGAGCCGGTAAATCATCATTGGTCTTTGATACCTTAGCCGCGAGTTCTCGCCGGGAATTGAACGAAACCTTCCCGAGCTTTACTCAGCAATATTTGCCTAAGTATGGTCAGCCGCACGTCGGCCGGATCGATAATTTACCGGTCGCGATCGTGATTCAGCAGAAAAAGGTGGGTAAGAATCCGCGTTCGACGCTGTCTACGTATACCGGGATCTATTCGTTAATGCGTCTGCTGTTTTCGCGGGCCGGTAAACCGTGGGTTGGTTATTCCGATACGTTTTCTTTTAATCTGCCCGAAGGGATGTGTAAGCATTGCCAAGGCTTAGGCTACGTTCATCACATCAATCCTGATAAAATTATCGACTGGAATAAATCCTTGAATCAGGGTGCCATCACCTTCGTTAGTTTTCGTCCGCACACCTGGCGCTGGAACCGTTACGGTCACTGTGGCCTATTTGATGACGACATGCCGATTAAGGATTATACCCCACAGCAAAAGAAGCTGCTGCTTTACGCTCCCCAGCAGAAGTTAAAGAATCCGCCGAAGATCTGGCGTAAACACATCCTGTACGAAGGTTTAATTCCGAAGATCCTGCGTTCCATCGTTAACAGCCGTGAGGGCCGTCATCATAAAAAGGCCATCGATCGAGCCGTTAAGAAGGAAGCTTGTCCGGTCTGCCACGGCACCAAGCTCCGTCAGCCCGTCTTGCATTGTAAGATCAACGGTAAAAATATCGCCCAGGTCATGAGTATGGATCTAGTTCACGCCCTAAAGTTCCTGCACAGCATCAAGACACCGTTAGTCCAGGAAATCATTCGTGAATTATCAACTAAGATCGGTTCGTTAATTAATCTAGGCTTGGGCTACTTGACCTTGGACCGGAACACCGATACCTTATCCGGTGGTGAAACCCAGCGAATTAAGATCGCTAAATTTATGGATAGTTCCTTAGTGGATATGGTCTACATCTTGGATGAACCCAGCGTTGGCTTACATTCCCAGGACATTAAACTGATTAAACGGGCCCTAGTTAAACTAAAGGACAAGGGCAATACGGTCGTGATCGTTGAACATAATCCGGAATTGATCCCGATTGCCGATTACGTCGTGGAAGTCGGACCCAAAGCCGGTCGTGACGGTGGTCACATCACCTTTAACGGTACCTATCAGCAGTTGCTGCATTCGCATACCTTAACCGGCGATTACCTACGAAAGAAACTGACCTTCCGGAAGCCGCGTCCCGTTAAGAAATCGTTACCGCTTAAAGACGTTACGATCCATAACCTAAAGCACGTTAACGTTAAAATTCCGTTGGGCGTCGAGACCGTAATTTCGGGAGTTGCCGGATCCGGTAAGAGTTCGTTGATGGACGCCATCAAGCATAAATTAACCAAGCCTTACATTGATCTATCCCAGGATCCGGTAGGTGCCAACATTCGTGCCACGCCGGCTACTTACTTAAATATTCTGAACCAGATTCGAAAGATCTTCGGTGACGTCAATCACGTTTCCCGAACCTTATTCAGCTATAACGGTCGGGGCCGCTGCCCGATGTGTAAAGGTAAAGGCGTCACCATTACCAACATGGCCTTTATGGATCCGGTTATTCAGGTCTGTGAAGAATGCCATGGTAAACGATACAGTAAACAGGCTCTTCAATACCATTATCACGGTAAGGACATTAGTCAGGTCTTGAACATGACGATTGAAGAAGCCGCCGACTTCTTTAAGGATAAGCCGAAGATCGCTCATAAATTAGTTAATATGCAGCGGGTTGGCTTAGGCTATCTAACCCTAGGTCAATCCTTAAGCACGTTATCCGGTGGTGAACTCCAGCGCTTAAAGTTAGCTCTGCAGTTGAATCGAACCGGAACCGTTTACTTATTGGACGAACCAACCGCCGGCCTTCATATGAAGAACGTGGCCCGAATCGTTAAGCTCTTCGATAGTTTAGTCAACGCCGGCAACACCTTGATCATCGTTGAACATAATTTGCAGGTCATCAGTAAAGCGGATTGGATGATCGACGTTGGCCCGCACGCTGGCCGTTACGGTGGCCAAATCCTGTATTCTGGGACTCCAGAAGCCGCTTTAAACGTTAAGCAATCATCGACCGGTCGTGCTATGAAGCATTATAATCAAATTCGAAATTAATTATTTTATAATAAATTATAAATTATTTTTAGGGATGATAATAAATTGAAAATAATCTATATTATTGGCGGCGTTAGTCCCGAATATGAGGGCTGGCTTCAAATTAGTACGGGATTCGGTGACTGATCTCGTTAATCGATACATGATGCCAGCCGGCCAAAAATATCATCTTTACTGGGCATTCCCCGTTATGGTCGTTCATCCTGGTTTAATACCGATGTCTGGACCGTTCGTCAACTTTTTAACCACCGTCAATTAAAGCCGTTGGATTTGGCAAGATATTTGTTTGATAAGTACCAAAAGGAACAGCGTTTTAAACGCAATTTTTATAACGAGTGGAATTTGTCATTAAGATCTTTGCCTCGTTTTTATTAATTCGAAATCTAGTTAGTTCCGTTCCGAAGGGTTGCCGAAAAATGCTCCGGAAGTTGATTCCGTTAAGGGTGGATGACTTATCTTACGATTAAAGACTACTGGATTATAAATTTGGTTTAAATCAAATCATTCACGTTAAGCACCGAATTAATTCGTTATCTGACAAACCGTTTGGGACTGCTGAATTTACTAATCAATATTTAATTAAGCATGTCAAATTTCTTCAAATTTTTGATTCAAAACTATTAAAACGATATTTTAATTTATAAGGAGTATATAACAATATGGAAACAAAACCGAGAATTAATTGGTCAAAAGGGTATCGTTATTTATTAACTTTACCGTTAATTAACGTTGCCAAAAAAGTCGAACAAAGTAAAAAATTGGATAAAATGCGTAAGCAGCCGATCGTTGCCAAGTATAAGAAGACGGTCGACATGATGCTGCATACACCGCTAGAAAAACTAGACAGCGGAATGTGGCTAGCGTTTATCGGTAACGGCTACTGGTTCTATCATTATTTGGAACATAAAGGGATTGCCCAAGTAGATATTGAAAAGGCTAAACGGTATTACCAGTCTTATTGTCAGAAGTACGCTAAATATCTGGGTGATCATAAGCAAGCTGAAAAAGATATTAAAGGGATTACCGGTCAGATTCGCGTTAATTAGGTAATAATTCATTACTAAGGTTTATAATCAGAATATCCCTAAATTGACCGTGACGGCAGATTTAAATTTAATATCACTTGCCCAAAGTGGATGCAAAGCCTTTGTTTAACTTAATTAATAGTCATCGTGCCTGGTATAAGAAATGGCTGCCGTGGGTTGATTTTGCCGGAATGATCAGTTTTAACGGCTTTAGATCGTTAGACCATAGTGCCGATATCGGTTATTGGTTAGGTTTGCCGGATTTAATGATTATGATTTAAATAAAGTAATTATTAACGCTTCTGTTGATAATCAAGCTAGTAATAATGTGGCTAAACGTTGTGGCTTCCATAAAGATGGGACATTAAGAGAAAATGAATTATTGAATGGTATTTATCATGATGAAAATCGATATTCATTATTGGAATCTGAAGTTAATAAATTCAAAAGAGATATAAAACGGTGGCCACATTGCCCAGTAAGTCGCTAGGCTGGCTAGAACGAGGCAACGGCGCCATAAATTTAGCATCCCAAGTTTAATCGGCCGCTTAAAGTGCGGGGCGATATTTCGCAACGTGGATACGGTGACCGGCCCGGTTAAGTAGGCGATTAACGATCATAGCCACTCGCGCACGCCCCACTTGGATTGGTTTTACCCAGGAATTTCGGCATGGCTTGTTTTCCCATCGCAGCTAAAGTCCGGCTGGTTTGAGCGACGAACGAAACGCCGGTGCCGAACGGGGAAACGAAAGCGTCGGCGTATAACAGGACGGACAGCCAGTAGATACCCAGGATAATGGCCAGGTCGGCGAACGGTGACTGGAAAGTGATGCCGTGCCAGCCAGCTTGGCGACCATGCTAGGCTTGACGACGCCCACGAACGTGAACTGCAGGAGTACGTAGATGACTACGCTGATCAGTAGAGAGATCACGATGCCCAGCGGGATGTTCCGCTTGGGGTTCTTGATCTCTTCGCCCATGTTGATGACCACCTGAAAGGCGTTATACGAGAAGATGATCCCGGAGCTGGTGGTCGCCGCGAAGATGGCGGCGCTGCCGTACGGCATGAAGCCGCCCAGTTGGCGCCCACTTTCGTTGCCGGGATGAAATCCGGCGATCAGCGAGCAGCGATGGTCAGGAGCGGGATCACTAGCTTGAACACCGAGATGAAGCTGGTGAAGTCCAAGCGGCCCATTTCCAAGGCCATGAACTCATGTATTGAACGGCCGCGACGGCTTCAATGGGGATCAAAGTCACTAATGAGACCCAATTGGACCAGGCGGCGATGAAACCTAACAGCGAACCGTGGGTGTATTGAGCGTAACGGCTCATCCCACCGGTTTCTGGAAACATGGTACCTAGTTCAATGTAGTTGAAAGCGATGGAACCGATCACGATCGCACCGATGATCCAGGACAGAATGGCGGCTGGTCCGGCCACTTTCGAAGCTTCCCAGGAACCAAACAGCCATCCCGAACCAATGATGGAACTAAGTCCCAGCATTACGATTTTAGTGTTGATATTATTGACAATGTTATCATTTAGAAAACAAGATTAAAGTATTTGTGATTGGAGCTCACGGTCATGTAGGGCTGGAATGCGCAAAGCATCTGAATTTAATTCGTTGCCTAAATCAGACTTGATTAAACCCGTTCTTTTTGACTTAACCCGGTCAATAGATGAGATGACAAGATTCTTTAAAGCTAATCACGCTGATGCAGTTATCTTTTCAGCCGGTGCCGGCGGCGGAGTTCCCCCCGAAACCACTTTACGAGTGGATTTAGACGGGGCGGTTAAATCCATCAAAGCCACTGAAAACGCAGGTATTAAACGTTATGAAATGGTCAGTGCCGCTGGTTCCAACGATCGAAGAGTTTGGAACACTAAATTCGGTAATTTCCCGATGTATACCTATTACTTAGCCAAACATTACGCGGATCTCTATCTTCAGCAAGCCGGTTTAAATTATACGATTTTACATCCGGTAGCGTTGTCTAATGATTTAGAAACGGGTAAAATTCAACTTAATCCGCAGGATTTAACTCAGGTGTCGATTTCGAGGGCGGATGTGGCCAACGTTCTGGTCGAAAATTTTAATTTGACGAGAATTTAATTAAAGCTACACTGCCATTAGAATAATGTCAACGTACTCCCGTCTAAAGGCGGGAGCATGATGAGCATCGCCCCTATGAATAGAGCGGGACAATTGAGCCACCAGTAGTCTAGCTGTGGGAGTTATCTAGAAGCCTTACGGCTTCCCCGACAGAGCCTACTTAGCTAGACCATATTATTAAGCTTGCTAGTCGACTTTAATTCGCCGGTTGACTGCGATCTTAGAATATTAATTGCCGCATTTAGATCACGGATATGGTAAGTGCCACAGTTCGGGCACCACCAATATCTATCATCTAAGTCCAGATGTTTACCGTGTTTCTTAGGATAGCCATTATTCTTTGTGCAAACAAATCCACATTTACTGCATTTCTGAGTAGTATAAGCGGGATTAACTAAGATGACGGTTTTGCCATAAAGCTTCGCTTTATATTGAAGCATCGATAAGAACTCGCGCCAGCCACAGTCACTAGCTTTCTGAGCTATTTTATGATTACGAAGAATATTAGAGCTTTTTAAATTCTCTGCAACTATCAAATCTTGGTTCTCGATAAGTTTAGTTGAGAGATTATCTAAGAAGTTCCGGCGTTCGTTCGTAATATGAACTTCAAATCTAGCATGACGGATTCGGGCCCGCTGATATCCTCTATCGACCGACAGGTCGATATGATGATTGGTTGCATATCGACGACGTCGATTTACTCGCTGATTAAGGTACTTTAAATGAGGCAATCCATGAGTATAGAACTTAGGATTGGGAACTTCGTTCCCATGATCATCCATCAGGAAATTAGACACATTCATGTCGATTCCTTTGAATGGAATATCACTAGCTAATTGTAAGGAAAATGTCTGATATTTCCATTCATACGGATGTGTTTTCTTAGCGTGAAATTGTGGAATGCCTTGTAAGCCATTACGATAATTCTTCCAAGCTAAATTATGACTGTTAGTAGCTTTGCGTCTGTTGGCTACTAGATGATTATAGAAAGCTCAGGATAGCATCTAACTTACGCCAAAATGATAAGTAATTTAGACATTGATTTCATTTGATTTCACCTCCTTCTACACTTATAATTATACTATGTTAATAGAGTAATTACAAAATGATTTAATTACTATATAATAAGTGATTAAGGAGATATGTATATGGATAAGAAATATGATTACAATAATGCAGTCCATATGAGAAATTACGTTTATAATATTCATTGTCATTTAGTCTGGGCTACTAAATATCGTAACAAAGTCTTTGTTACACCTAAGTTAGTTCAAGGTATGGAAAATCTACTTAAGTATATCGCCAAGTGCAACGAAGTTGCAGTAGAAAATATTAAAGTAATGCCTGACCATGTGCATATGCTAGTATCATTCAGACCAAAGCTATCAATTACTACCATGGTACGTACACTAAAAGGCAACAGTGCTAGATATTTCCTGCTGAATCATCCAAAAATTCGGCAAGAATTGTTCTGGGGTAATCATCTATGGTCCCATAGCTATTATGTTGGAACCGTAGGTGATATGAGCAGAGAAACCGTTAAAAAGTATATTGATGACCAATATCAAAATAGTCCTTACCCAAACTTAGACAAAAGAAAGCGAAAATGACGAACTTCATCTCCTGTTTGAAAGCAGGAGTATTCGTTCTATTTTCGCTAAATTTCGATAAACTGAATTTTTGGACAATATATGAATTATTAAAAGCGGGTTCAATTTTATGATCGCGTTTGGTTTAGATAATCTGTTGGAAATTATTTCCGGCAGTGCTTTGATTTGGCGTGTTATTGGCGTTGGCGGTCTATATTACGATTATTTCGGCTTATAACTTAATTACTCATCCATCGCGGTGGCTTCCGTATCTTAATGCCAATTTTGACTTTAGAAAGCGGAAATTAGGGATTCCGTCATGGCCTTGGTGCTGGTCTACTTTATTGCTAGCAAAAGCTGGGAATCTTTCCAGGACGGTAATAATGAAATCGAGGTTCATGGTAATGATAATAAAACTATTAGTATTAGGATTCTTAGTCGGTGGTGTCATCATCGCAATGGGCGGTGGTGGAGGAGCCTTTTATCTATGGATTTTAACGAACATCGCCGGTGTATCGGTAGCCAGTGCTACAGCCACTTCTTTATTTACAGCTTTACCTGCTTTATTAGTGGGTGCTTATAGTAATTACCGAACCGGTAACATGCACTTTAAGATTGGGAACCGAATGATAATTTCGGCGGTACCGATGGTCTTTGTTGGCAGTTGGTTGTCCGGATTCTTTTCCGAACGTATCTATAGTATTATTATCGGAATTATCTTTTTAATAATGAGTTTACAAGTTCTAAACCAATCATTCAATAAGCATTCTAAACCGAGAACAAATAAACCGATCGAAGCATATGCCTATGGTGCGTTAAGCGGGGCTTTAGTTGGCGTCGCTGGACTTAGTGGCGGTGGGCTTTAGTAACCGGGTTGTTAATTATGGGCTTGAGTATGCCCGAAGCAGCCGCCACATCGTCTTATGCTTTAATCGCAACCACGATTATCGGGATGTTAGCTCACGTCACCCAAAGTTCCATTGCTTGGGAACCCGGATTATTATTAATGGCCGGAGCAGTTGTTGGTTCCGCCATTACGCCATTTATTATGGCAAAGTTCAGTCGAAAACGTTTGACTATGATTTTTAGACCGATTTTAGGTTTTCTTACGTTGTTAATGGCGTTATCATACATTTTTTAAATATAATTAATTTTCGTTCAAGATCCACATAAAGAATAGGAAGACGATCGCCAGGGCGTACATGATGACGTTGACCTTTTTAGCTCGCTTGGTGACGATCATGGTGATCGGGTACATGATAAAGCCAATCGCGATCCCGTCGGAAACGCTGTAGGTCAGCGGAATGCCGATCATGATCAGGAAAGCTGGCGTCGCGATCGCGAAATCTTTCCAGTTAATTTTGCCTAGCGACTGCGCCATGAGGATCCCGACGATAATCAGGGCCGGTGCGGTTACCTGATTCGTGATGACCCCCAGCAACGGCGAAAAGAAGCCGCCCAGCAGGAACAGGGATCCCGTGATTACTACGGTAAACCCGGAACGGCCGCCCATGGAAATCCCGGTCGACGACTCGACAAAGGCTCCCATCGGCGAGGTCCCCATTAACGAGCCGATTACCATATCCGACGAGTCAGCCACTAGGGTCCGGCCGATCCGCGGAATATGATTATTACGAATCAATCCAGCCTGCTCGCACAGGCCAACTAAGGTCCCCGCAGTGTCAAAGAAAGTAACTAACAGAAACGTCAGCACCACGACGACCAGCTGAAGCGAATTAATCTTATCAATATTCTTCACAGCAACCATAAAGGTCGGCTTGATACTGGGCATCCCGGAAATTATCTTTGACGGCAGCGGAATTAGATGGGTAGCCATCCCTAAGACCGTGGTACAGATCATCCCGATGAAAATCGCGGCGGGAACCCGGGCGGCAAATAAAACCACCGTTAAGACCAAGCCAAAGATGGTTAACCAGGTAGCACCTACGTGCAGAGAACCGAGTCCCACTAAATTATTTTTATTAGCAACGATCAAGCCACCGTCTTTTAAACCGATAAAGGCTATAAATAGACCGATCCCGCCACTAATGGCGTTTTTAAGATCTTCCGGAATCGCGTTGATGATGATTTCACGAATTTTAAAGGCGGTTAAAATCACAAAAATAATTGAAGCCAAAAATACTCCAGCCAGAGCGGTTTCCCACGGGATTTTCATGCCGATACAAACCGAGTCGGCAAAGAACGCATCTAGACCCAAACTGGTTGACAGGGCAATCGGGTAGTTAGCGACGATCCCCATGATGAAACAGCCGATCGCACTAGCCAGCGCCGTTGTAGTAAACACGGCACCCTTATCCATCCCGACAGCGCTCAAAACGTTTGGGTTAACGAACAGGATGTAGGCCATCGCGGTGAACGTGGTGATCCCCGCCATGGTTTCCGTTCTTAGGTCGGTACCTAATTCTTTGAAATGAAAATACTTAGCAATCATGGATCTCATACGAGATCTCCTTTCGGTTTAAAATTTTTCTACCGAAATTAAGGTCCCTGACACGTAAAAAGGCCTAATCTCCAAGACGGAAATTAGGCCGTAATACTAGCTGGAGTAAGAAAGTCTAGAATAACTGCAGCAAAGATTGCTCCCGGTCCAGAATTTACGGCCCTAATTTCGGTAATTATCGAAAGAATGGTTAAATGCCGTTATTTAAAGTTAGAAATTTAACGTTTGCTTATAAAAATAAACTAGCGGTTAATCATATCAATATGAATATTAATCAAGGTGAAATGGTAGCTTTCTTAGGTCCGAACGGAGCTGGTAAATCTACTACGATGCGAATGTTAACCGGCTTGACTAAGCCCAAAACTGGTACCGTATCTTTAAATGGTATATCACCGTCTAATAATGATTTTGATCATCAGATTGGCATTACTTTTCAAGATAATGCTTTGGATAATAATTTAACCGTTAAACAGAACTTGAAATTGCGTTTTAAAATGTATCATCATTTGGATCCATCTTTCGTGAAAATGCTGATTAAATCTTTTGGCTTAACGGGGTTCTTGAATCAAAAGTATGGAACTCTTTCTGGTGGACAGAAGCGACGAGTAGATATTACTCGTAGTTTAATTAACAAACCTAAATTATTGTTTTTAGATGAACCGTCAACGGGCTTAGACTTACAAACCCGTCTGGTTATCTGGCGAGTTTTACGTCAGCTTCGTCATAAATATCAGTTGTCAATTTTGCTAACTACTCATTATTTAGAAGAAGCTGATCAAGCTGATTATGCGTATGTGATTGATCATGGCTCAATTATCGCTCACGATACTATGAGTAATTTACGTGATAAGTATGCAGGCTATATATTAAATATTACTTCTTCAAAGATTGCTAAAATTAAAAAATTATTAGATCCTAGTTGGAAGTATCAAATAAATCATAATCATATTAAAATTATGATACCTAATTTAAAATCTGGAATTGAATTTCTAAATCAGGTTAAAAATTTAATTAGTAACGTAAGTTTCCGCAGAGGAGATATGAATGACATCTTTATTGCGTTGACAGGAAAGAGTGTTCAATAATGTGGAGCTTAATTCAGAGAAATTTATTACTATATTTTAAGAATAAGGGTCGAGTCTTCTTTTCGTTAATCGGTGCTTTAATTGGTTTCTTTTTATATTTAATCTTTTTACAAAACACGATTAAAGCGGATTGGACTAAAGTTCCCGATGCTACTAAATTACTAGATTTATGGCTAATTTCTGGTGTTTTAGCTATTACTGCCATTACTACGACTTTAAATGCGTTATGCCAAATGATTAGAGACCGGGAATCATACCGGATCAACGATCTAATGCTAACTGATCAATCTAATTTAGCTATTCAATTTTCATATTTATTAAGTTCGGTTATTATTGGCACTCTAATGCAGTTAGTATCTTTTGTTATCATGGAAATTTATTTTCAATGGGCTGATAAAATTCATTTTAATCTAGCTTTATTTCCTAAAATTTTGGGAGTAATGATTTTAAGTAGTTTAGTCTGGACAGCATTCGGGATCCTAATCTTAAGTTTCGTTCATAAAGTTGAATCTCTAGGCTTAATTAATACGATTATTAGTGCAGCAGCTGGTTTCTTTGTCTGTGTTTATATTCCGTTGGGTGAGATTCCTAAATCGGCTCAGACGTTTATCAAATTTACGCCAGCTCCTTATAATGCAGCTATTTATCGAAAAATTTTAATGAAAGCTCAGTTTAATCAATCATTCAAAAATATTCCAATCCAGATTTTTAATCATTTTAAGGATTATATGGGAATCAAGCTTTCGGCGTTATCTTTGGATTATTAGCGATTCCGTTATCAATAATAAATAGAAGCTATAAAGTTAGATAATAGATTACTTTAATACCGGTTATTTACATTGGGATTACTATAGATATCAGTTTGTTAATGATGTTGTCATCGGTGGTCCATGTTTCTTCTTTTTATTAAACCTTGTGGATGTTGGTTATCATAGGTACAAAATTAATAAGTCTAAATGAAATTATAGTTGGAAATATAATAATAAATTAATTAAGGTTTATGAATATTAAATTAAAATTAGTAAAACGATGTTTAAATAATAAGAAATAGGATTAACCGTTGGTACTTCATAAATCTTGCTTAATGCATTCAACGTCTGGAAACTAGGTTGACTTCGTCCGTTTTCCCAGTTCGAAATCGTCTTTCGAGAAACGTGTAATTTATTAGCTAATTTACTCTGGGTCAAATGATTTTTCTGTCGATATGTTTTCAGATTTTTAGCTAATTTCATGTGAATACATGTCTTAGAATTAGAGCTTGGCGTTTCAGTAAGTTTTTGATAAATTTAGAATCGAAAGCTAAGAGGAGATGTCTGAAATGCCAAATATTTTGTTTAAAAAACTAAATATGAACAATATTTTTCAACAGGTACATTCCAAAGACGGTCATTGGCATTTAATTGAATTAGAAGGTATTAGTAACTTTAGGTACTCGAGGATTCGTAGTAATCATAATAATGAATTTTTTACTAATCAGTATTCAGTAGATTTAAATAAGTTTATAGATAAAATGCGTAAGAATCATTATAAAGTTCTTAGTGCTAATACTCATGTAGTACCTGCAGGTATGAATATCAATCGTGTTCATTATTGTACTGAGATAAAATATGAATGAAATTCCCCTGGTCATCAATATAAAATTATTGGCGGCATCTTCGGCATTACCACCATGTCTCCCAATATGTTAGCAACCTAGGAGCCAGCCTAAAAAATCTGGTCGGTGGTGAAATCGGCGCCTACACTAAGATCGTAACTAAATCTCGTAATCAAGCCATCATGAGAATGCGTGATAATGCTCAGAATATGGGCGCAGATGCTGTAGTTATGATGAGATTTGATTCAGATTCAATTACTACTGATATGGAAACTGTTGTCGCTTATGGAACAGCTGTTAAATTTACCGATAATTACGTGGTGTACAATTTGTAAACTTAATGAAAACGCTAATTATTCAAGGCAGTCCGCATAAAAACGTAACTTTAGTTGATTTATCAAAAGATAAATTTGAACCGGTATTGCGCTATGGCTATCGAAAACATATGAAAAACGAAAGTTATCCAAATAAAATGCAAAAATTAGTTAAATGGGCTAATCATTTAATATTTTTCTTCCCAATTTGGTGGAGAGCCGAGCCATCGATCTTAAAGGGATGGATCGAACGAGTATTAACGCCAGGCTTTGCTTACCATTTAAAGGGCTTCTTCCCAACTAAATTATTAAAGGGCGAACGGCTGAAATGTTTTTAACTTGCCATGCACCCGCATTCTTCTATTGGAAACACTTTATTTTAGGAAGTTGTGGTATTAAATTAGTTCATCATCAATTTAGGTAGAATGGTTTTTATTCATGATTGCTTTTATTTATGCGTAAAAATGTTGCAATTATATTAGGTTCAACTCGTCCGACAAGGATTAGTCCTGCGATTGGTAACTGGGCAAAAATATCTTGAATAATGGTTCAGTAAATTACAAGATTATTGATTTAAAGAAAATATCTTTGCCGTTTTTGGATGAAGAAGAAATGCCAATGACAGGAATCTATCATCATCAACATACTAAAAGGTGGAGTAAAATTATTAAGTCTTATGATGGAATTATCTTCCTGTTTCCACAATATAACTGGGGATATCCTGCTGTACTGAAAAACGCTATTGATTATTTAGGTGAAGAATGGCGAGACAAACCCGTTAGCTGTATTACTTATGGTTTTCATGGTGGATAAGGTTCTAAAACATTTTGTAATGACTTAAAATACTATGAATAAATTCACCAAGCAACTATTAATAAATAATTTAAAAAATAAATAATTATTTAATTTTATTGTTCATGATAATAATCATTATATCTATTTACATAATTTATTTTCTTTGCTAATAAATTGTTTTGGTAATGAAATTATGGAGCTTAATCATCTTCTTAATTCGGCTTGGAATCCATGTTTATTTAAGGGAAATTCTTCTGGGATTCTTTAACTTATCGATCATGCCGCTGACGGATTCGATCCCGCCATATGCGAAGATGGCGTAGACGATGAACGACATACCAGATGAACGTACCAATAAACGCCCATGCTGAACCGTATTCAGCGAACATTAACGAAGTCGGAATAAAGAACGTGACGGCGCCAACTAAGTACCAGATGATGCTGGCGTAGCCCATTTGGTCATAAGCGATGCCGACGTTGCTAAAGCCGAAGACCGTTGACATGATCATTAGGACTAAACCGGTGCTTCCATAATCTATAATAAACAACTATTTAGCAGTGTCAAGATAGAGTGCTAATTATTAATTTTGACTTACTAAAATATAGTGCTATTATAAAAAGTGAAGTTTGAAGCAATACTTTTTTAGAAAGGTAGTGAATTGATCATGGCTAGTTTTAACATGTGTTGTTGCCGTTCAAATAATGCTAACACTAACCATGACCATTTTGATTCTAAAATTATCGTTAATTAAAGAAAAAGCATCATGAATTAGTGTTACAATTGAAGTTGTTTAAGAAGTTAAGCAATTATTTACGGTGCTTATCGGGATTATAGGTACCGGCGCTATTTTATCAGGTTGTGGTGCTCAAAACACCGCTAAATCTGAATTAGTTAAGCCCCATCATCTTACCATTGGCATGGAAGCCATGTTGCCACCGTATTCTTACCGTAGTAACGGCGGCCAGGTTAAAGGCTTTGATGTTGATCTAAGCCGAGCCATCTCTAAACAGATGCACGTAAAGACTAACGTTAAGACTACCAAATGGGATGGCTTAATCGCCGGCTTAGGTAGTCATCGTTTCGACGGGGTGATTGATAACATCACCAGGACGCCCCAGCGAGCTAAATCATTTAACTTTTCTAAGCCCTATGCTTATTCTCCATACATGTTAATGGTCAATAAAAAGAACTCTATTAATAATATTCATGAAATTAAAGGCAAAAAATTCATGGAAGGCGTAGGAACCGATAATCAATTCGTTGCCCGAAAATGGGGAGCTCATACTAGACCAGCTACCAGTTTTGCTGAAATCATGCTTGCCGTTAAAGAAGGCCGAGTTCAAGGTACTATTGATTCAGTTCAAGCTTGGAAAGCATATGCCAAAACTAATTCCACTAAGAATTTAAAGGCATACCCAATTCCAGAATCTACCCAAGCACCTGCTAAGATTTCGGTTCTCTTTAATAAAAAAGATCCTGCTTTACAAAAGAGAATTAACCAGATTTTGGTTAAACTTCGTAAAAACGGAACTTTAAAGAAATTATCAGAAAAATATTTCCACACTAACATTACGATTAAAAATCAGAAAATATTGCTTTTTATGTCGATTTTATTTAAAATAAAAATATAATGACAATTAAAAAAAACGAAAGGAAATTTATATGCATTTTGCGATATGGCAATATTTAATCATGTTGCCGATTGGTATCCTGGGCGGAATCGTTTCTAGTTCAGTGGGGATGGCTTCGTTGGTTACTTACCCGGCGTTACTGTATTTAGGCGGAATTCCGCCGGTGACCGCTAACGTTACTAATACTTCATCGATGATCTTTTCTGGCTTTGGTTCGATTTTTTCATCGTTGCCGGAATTGAAGAATCACGTTAAAGAAACCATTATTGCTTTAATTCTAACGCTGTTTGGTGGAATTTGCGGAGTTTACGCTTTATTGGCTGCTCCGAAAAAGGACTTTGAATTTGCGGTCCCGTGGTTCATTTTACTGAGTGCCGTATTGATTTTATGGCCCAAGAGTAAGAATAAGAATCAGAAGAAGTTAATTCATAGTAAAAAGGGTATGATAATTGCTATCATTATGACGTTCCTAATCTACGGTGCTTACTCCAGTTACTTCTCAGCCGGTGCCGGAGTCTTAGCGTTAGGGATTTTAGCTTTTATTTCTTCCGAACCGTTTCCGGTTTACAACGCCATCCGTAACGTGGCTGCATTGTCCGCTAACGTGATCAGTATCGTTATCTTTACGCTTAAGACGACGGTTTACTGGAGCATCGCTTTACCGTTAGGAATCGGCATGATGATCGGCGGTTATATCGGCCCGGTCATCGTTCGTTACGTTCCCGAAAAGGCGATGAAGTTAACGGTCGGTATTTTAGCCTTAGGCTTAAGTATCTACTTCTTCATTACGACTTATTAATTTAAAATTTTATAAAGTAAAAAACGCTCGATTATTTTTTGTCGGCGATCATTCGGTTAGCCCGGTGACGAATACCCAAGTGATACAATACGGTGGATATGATCAAGAACAGGACTGGACCGGCGAACGTCCAGAACGCACGATTTCATGCTATGGAAAAACGTAATGGGGTGAGCAATATCCTTACGCTTCTTAAAGAAGACGAACGCAATCACGATAAAGTAATAGGGACATAAAACCCCGATGTTACCCATATCAACGATGATCTGGAAGAATTGCTGACCGTTCTTACCGGTTAAGCTGATCAAGAGCAAAGCCACCACAATGATGACACATTCGATCCACATGGCGTAAGCTGGCATATCATGTTTATTAAAATGGGCAACTTTCTTAGGCCATAAATCTTTCGAAGATCCCGCAATTAAGCCTTTAATTGGTGAATAAATACCCACGATCAAAAGACCAAACAGCGGGATAAGAGAGCCGATTGAAAAGATTCGAAAAAACCGTTGTTATAAAGGTCAACGTTCGGGGTAATCCCTACGTGGATTCTTATTTTATCGATTAAACCACTGTATGCGAACATGGCGTAGACGATGAACGACATGATGGCGATCGGCGACTGAAATTGCGGATTAGGTGACTTAATAAATGAAGGTAGCTACAATAATTACGATGATACCCAAAAGGGCTTCAATTTCGTTACTGTCTAGCGACCTAGTTTCCAACTTTGCGTAGTGTCCTTGCCATAAACCATGCCTGAAAGGTTAATGCCGATTCCGGAACAGTTTTGTAAAACGTTGATTAGAATCATGCCGATCCAGCAGAAAGTTCCGATAAAAGCGCCTTTTTCACCGATTGAATTGATTAGCCAGCTATAAAAGCCACCGTGATCGATTCTTAGTGAACCACTGTATTCGGCAAAAATCATTACTAATGGAAAAAGAAAGATGATGGAAGTAATAATGTACCAGATAATACTGGCGTAGCCCATCTGGTTATATCCGGTCACGATGTTGCTGAAACCGAATTCAGTGGCGATAATAATCAGGACGATGCTCCATAACGAAATTAAAGATGATCAAATTTGCTAATGCTAATTATATATTATTAATAATTAAATTTTGATTATAATTAATATAATTATCAATTAATAATAAGAATAAAGGAGGTTAAAAAGATGACACCAAAAATGTCTAACATGAGTGTAGCTACCCTGTACAATGCTTAGATTTATTTAATAAATTAGGCTTAACCATTTCCTTCCCGGGAAAGACAACCGAGTTCGCTTCGATTATTTTGGTAAGCCCCATTTTCACGCAATTTGTAAGCGATGCGGAAGAATTTTTGATATCTTTGATAAGAATTATCCAAAATTGAACCGGCATTTAAAGCAACTGGTAAAGGATCAGGCTGATTTCAAGTTTGATGAAAGTAAAATCGAAATTTTTGGCCTGTGTCCGCAATGTCAAAAACCAACCTGGCGCCGTAACCTATACGTCCTGTTACCCGGGACGTTCTTTACCAGCATCGCCTTCTGTGAATTCTTTCCATTCATGAACCTGTACATTAACGATCTCGGTAATTTCACATCGGGCCAGATCTCGATCCTCAGCGGGATCGTCTACGCGATTACCTCCTTAATCGTGATGTTCACGGCTCCTTTCTGGGGTCACTTTGCTGACCAGCACGGGCGAAAGTGGATGATCCTACAGACTTCGCTAGGCTCCGCCATTTCGATTGCCTTGATGGGCTTGTGTAATAACGCCTGGGAGTTTATTGCTCTGCGGGCTCTTCAGGGCTTCTTCGGCGGGGTCATCCCTAACTCCACCGCCTTGATCGGTACGGAAGTTCCTAAAAAGCATTCACAGTACATCCTCAGTATCTTTTCGATCGGCTACACCAGCGGAGGTTTGATCGGTCCGTTGATCGGCGGAATTCTCAATCATTTCTTTTCGATCCGGGACACCTTCCTCATCACCGGACTAATCGGCTGGGTCCTGATCACCACCGTTTTGGTCCAGGTCAGCATCAACACCGTCTACCCGATCATGTCGCTCTTCGTTAAACAGCTGATGCATAACCACGGGCCCATTTCGATCGTTGCGGGAGCCATCACCTCGATTCCCGGAATCTTCGACGTTATGTTCTCGCCGATCTGCGGCAAGTTAGGTGATAAATACGGGCCTTTAACGGAATCGGTGACGCCGCCGTCTTCCCGTCGGTCCAGACGCTACTATCTAAAGGCACTTCGGTTAAAAATACCGGGATGGCCTTTAGCTTAAACCAAGGCGCCCAAGCCATGGGTTTAATTAAAATGCGACTTTTATTTCAGTAATTATCATGATTATCAGCAGATAAATAAAAATTTGACGAATAAAATTAATTTTTAATTTAAAAAATAATTGTAAAATGTAAGATAGTAAAAAAGGGCTATGAATATTTTAGTTGGCTTGATACCAGCAATATTATGGGGCGTTATGCCGATTTCGTTAATAAATTAGGTGGTAAGCCGATTAATCAATTAGTAGGTACTGTATACGGNNCTGTTTTTCGGTAGCTGGCAAACTGCTTTAGCGAAAATATTGGGTTTATGGCTATTATCTTGGATATTATTGGAGCCGTTATGACTGCATCTCGTGAAAAGACATTAGGCTTCGTAGCTTATAATTCATTGCCTAAGATTCCGAACGCTTCGGGCTGGAGAATGTAAAAGAAAATTTCCTGATTATTTATTAAATAATTATGGAGGATTATTTAGTTATTATTTTAATTTATTTGTTAATTTATTTTAAATAAATCTATAAATTCTCCGATCGCGGTCCAGAAAGCGGTCAGGTAATCATGCTCAATTAACGGTTCCCAGATGGTAAAGACCATACCGATCACTTATAAAATACGAACGGCCGCGTTAAGTTCTTTCGCCGTTTAAAGAACGGAAACGCGCCCACCAGGAATAGATAGGGGAACGCCATCGACAAGTTGGTCATATCGGTTAGGATCAAATAGAATTTTCGGGCGTTGGAGCCGCTGAACGAAATCAGAAGCAAAATTACGATTACGATAACAGCTTGTATCCATAGGGCGTTTGCTGGCATCTGGTGCTTATTCAGTTGGGTGAGCTTAGACGGTAGCAAGTGTTTTGAAGCCCCCATAATGAACGATTTTAGCGGTGAATACAGCAACACGAAGAACGATCCGCCGTAGCCTAACCAGAGACCTAGCCCGGCGAACCGGTCAAAGCCTTTACCGATCATGACGGCGGTAGCAGTTGAAAGTCCCAGGCTTTTACCCAGAACGTAGCCCAGGTTATTAATGATCACGTACAGCACGTTGCCCAGATTAACGTAGTTATGGCCTAACACACGGGTCCAATTAGTACTAATTCCGCAGAGAAAAATGGTACCCGCGTAAGTGATGCTGATGGTCACGGCACCGATGATGATTCCTAGCGGAAAATTACGGGCCGGGTCCTTTAATTTATCGATCATTCCGCCCAGGGATTCGATCCCCCCGTAAGCGAACATCGCGTAGATAATGAACGACACGATCGGGATGAAAGTCTGGAAACTGGGGTTAGGGGATTTAGTAAAGTTACTTAAATGATGGATAGGCTCCGCTAGATGACCATGATTAATTAGTAATAACGCTAACGAAGCGATGCAGAAGCCGGCCACCACTAAGATGATAAAGGTTCCGCCGAGTGACGATATCCGGGTGATCGATTTGATCCCTTTACAGTCGCACCACGTCACGAGAAGCATCCAGAAAATGGCTAGGATGCCGATGGTTTCGGTCGGAGTTAAATCAAAAAGATGCCAGGCTTGGGTATTATCATGTCCCGATAGCATGGTCGAAAACGGGATCCAGATCTTGGGTGACATTGAGATCATCCAAACGATCCACGATGCGTACCAGGTAAAGGTCCCGATAAAGGCGATTTTTTCACCGACCGAGCCCTTTAGCCATGAGTAGAGGCCCCCGGATTCGTTCTTAAATGCCGAGCCGTACTCGGCGAACATCAGTCCGCAGGGCAGAAAGAAGATAACGGCGGTCAGAACGTACCAGATAATACTGGAATAGCCCATTTGATTATAAGCGATCCCGGTATTGTTAAAGCCGAAGGTCGAAATTAAGATCATTAATATAAAACTGAATAACGAAATTTTAGTTACTTTAGTTTTCAAATTAATCCCTCATTATAAATTAAGGTCTTGATGATAATTTAACGGTGAATAGTCGGCGGCCAATGAAATTAAGTGTTCACTGAGTTTACGATAGCTTTTTAGAGCCAATTTAGCTTAGCCATTACTAACTTGATTAACCAGTTTAATTAGTTGATCTTTAGGGAGCTGCTTAGCGTTAGCGTCCACCGCTTTGATCGAATTTATATAGTGGATCTTTAATTTAGACTGAACCGCTTCCAACTGCGGATTGAACTGTAAATAATGACCGTCGACCAAGATACCCGCTAGTTTAAACGTCCAGTAAGCTGAATTATGCTGATAATCTTGTGTACCTCGATGGTAAGCGGTCGGCGTCTTGGTAATGCCGCTAAAGAACGGAACGTAGGTGCTTTGGGCCGCAACGCCCATGGCTAGCCAGTGAATTCCAGTGGTTTCCTTAGGTTGATCAGGCCGGATCTGTAAAACGTGGGACTCCTGGGTCTTAGCTAAACTGACCGGACGAAAACGTTCCCGGTCCTTCGGCTTACCTTCGCCGATCGGATCGTAAGGGGTCCCTTGATAATGAGACGACAGAAACGCTTCGGCGTCGTTAACCGATAATTTTCGATGACTCTTCATTAAAAATGGCAGGTGCTGACTCTGCGGATCCTGATGAATTTCAGGATTAAACATTCGCTGCCCGTACCAGACCCGGGGGGTATTGTAGTAGGTATCCGCTAAATTATGGGTCCCGAAAATCTGCCGGAAATTAAACGAACCGTCTTGACTGGGGTTTAGGTGATACTTCTTAACGAATTCTCGAATCTGAGGCGACCACATAAAATTTTTAGGATCATTAAAATCAACGTTTTGAATTGCGGTCTGATTAGCCACGACCGCATAACAGTCGTCAGGAATCCGTTCAGCGACCCATTGGTGACCGCCACCGGTTTCCATGTACCAGGCGGAGTTTCGGTCAGCAAATAAGATGCCGTTCGATTCGTCGGTTCCGTATTTATCGATGATTTTACCTAAACGCTGAACCCCTTGTCGAGCGGATTTAACGTAGGGTAAGACCACCGTGATCATGGCTTCTTCACCGATCCCGTTTTTAACCAACGGATCGTAGCCCAAGACGGTTTCGTTAGAATAGGTGCTTTCGGTCGCGCTCATGGCAACGTTGAATTCGTTGATGCCGTCTTCTTCGAATAGGCCGTATCTTTTAGTCCATTCGGGAGTAGCGGCATATTTATAGCGAACTTTAGGTAAATTTAATTTAAATTGATTATCGTGCGATTTAAATACGGGACTTGATTTCAATTCTTGGTGGGGATGAACCACGTAATGCTTTGGCCAGGCGGCTCGAGAATCTTCGTTGCGGCCGATCATCACGGATCCGTCAGTACTAGCTTTTTTACCGATTAATATGCTGGTGCACGCCAGACGTTTTTGAGCGTTCATTCTGTTTCCTTCTTTAAAAAAATGAGTAACCGTGCTAATATTTTACCAGATTTTCATATTCATTGTTAACCAGAGAATCGCTTAAATTAACTAAGAAGAGGAATGAAAATGAAGAAACGAAATACATAATGGTAATCGACGAAGGGACCACCAGCGCCCGCGCCATCATCTTTGATCATCGCGGAAAGCTGATTTCAATGAGCCAGAAGCCCCTTAAGCAGTACTTTCCGCATCCGGGATGGGTTGAACACAGCGCTCTCGAAATCTGGAAAGCGGTTCAGAGCGCGATGATCGAATCGTTGATCAAACATAATATCGAGCCTTACCAGATTCAATCGTTTGGGATCGCTAACCAGCGTGAAACGACCGTGGTCTGGAACCAGGAAACCGGTAAGCCGATCTGTCCGGCCATCGTCTGGCAGTCGAAACAGACCAGTCAGATGTGCGACCAGATTAAAAGGGCCGGCTATTCAAAAATGATTCACGAAAAGACCGGCTTGATTATCGACTCCTATTTTTCTGCCACTAAATTAAAGTGGATTCTGGATCACGTTCCTAACGCTCGCCAAGAAGCGAAAGCCGGCAAATTGTTATTCGGAACGGTCGATACGTGGCTGCTTTGGAATTTGACCGGTGGCAAAGTTCACGCCACCGATTACACCAACGCCAGTCGAACCATGATGTTCAATATTCATACTCTTCGGTGGGATCCCGAAATTTTAAAGCTTTTAAAGATCCCAGCCAAAATGTTACCTAAAGTGTACCCGTCGGATCATCTATACGGATATACCGGTAACTATACGTTTGAGGGCTTAAAGCTGCCGATCACCGGAATCATGGGCGATCAGCAGGCCTCGCTATTCGGTCAGCTAGCTCTGTCACCCGGAATGGTTAAAAACACCTACGGTACCGGGGCGTTCATCATGATGAACACCGGGGAAAGGCCGATCCTGTCCAAGAATGGACTATTGACCACGATCGCCTTTGGTTACCGCGGTCACGTCAATTACGCCCTGGAAGGCAGTATCTTCGTTGCCGGGTCGGCGATCCAGTGGCTCCAGAAGGGTATGCGGATCATTAAAAATCCGGATGAATCCGAAAGTACGCCCTGAGAAGCGCCTGATCATTGCGGAGTCTACGTAGTACCCGCCTTTACCGGCTTAGGTGCTCCGTACTGGAATCAGCAGACCCGCGGCGCGGTATTCGGCCTGACCCGAGGCACCACCAGAGCTGAATTCGTCAAAGCTACTCTAAATTCGTTGGCGTACCAGACCTGCGACGTCCTTCGCACCATGAAACGCGATACACACATCAGCCTCACTAATTTGAACGTCGACGGCGGTGCGACCGGGAATGATTATCTGATGCAATTTCAGGCCGATCTGCTGGGGATCCCCATCAAACGGGCCGTCGTAAGCGAAGTTACCGCCCTGGGAATTGCGTATCTGTCAGGCTTTAAATAACGGGCCATGCCGTCGTGATCGTTATCATATTGGGTAACGTCGTCCGCTACGGATTTTACGTCGGGTAATCCGTTTTGCATCGCTACGCCGTGGCCCACGAACTTTAACGAATCGTAATCGTTATCCTGGTCGCCAAAAGCGATAATGTCTTTTCTAGCGATTCCGTAATACTGAGCTAATCTCTTAATCCCGGTGACTTTAGTTACGTTATCCGCCGCAATTTCGATCACGTTTAAGTCACCGCCCCAGACGGCGGGCTTAACGATGCCTTTATAGTGGGTCTTTAAATATTTCGTCACCAATGACAAACAGAAGGGCTGAACTTGAACCGCTAAGCAAACGGGGTCAAAGTTTAGATTATCTCGCGTTAAAATTTGATCGGACTTTAAATGACTAGGGAAGTAATTCAAAGTTTCTCGCGCTAATTTGTCTTCGGCAGCCATTAGGTTAATCCCTAATTCCCGCTGTCGGATAAAGATCTCGTGAACGATTTTACGATCAAAGGTAATTTGGTAGGTACCCGGCCAATTTTGACCGGGGATTAATCCCAATCCACCGTTAAAACATATGATCGGAGTCTTTAGGCCTAATTGCTGATAGAAAGGCTTGGCGATCCGATAGGGACGGCCGGTAATGATACTAACGATATTGCCCTGTTTAGCTGCTTCGTGAACGATTTTGCGGGTCGGAGGAGTAATTTTAGATTCAGAATTTAAAGTCGTTCCGTCTAAGTCTAAAATAATTAATTTTCGATTCATGTTTATCATCTCGTTTCCTAGACAATTACTATTAGCGACCATAAGAATATTATAATAGAGAAAGATTCGTTTAATGTCAAATTTTTAGGAGGATCATCGTGCAATTACCAAAAGGATTCATACGTAAATACCAAAAATTAATGGGAAATCACGCTAAAGGTTTTCTACAGAGCTTTGACCGATCACCTACGCAGGGCTTTCGAATTAATCCCTTAAAGGCTCATCGACCGGTTGAAGAAACTTTAGATAATCCCATTCCGTGGGCGAAATGGGGCTATTACGGTAAAGTTCCGGGCCGAACGGTCGATCACCAAAGCGGTGCCGTTTACGATCAAGAGCCCAGTGCAATGTATGTAGGTACGGTTACTGATCCTCAGCCCGATGAAAAAGTGTTGGATCTGTGTGCGGCGCCGGGTAGCAAGACCACTTATTTAGCGAGTTTAATGAATAATCAGGGCTTATTAGTTGCCAACGAGATTATTCCCAAACGGGCTAAAGTCCTAGCTAGTAACTTGGAACGGTTCGGGGTTAAAAACGCCTTAACGTTAAACGAACCGCCTCATAAAATGGTTAAATCATTTAAACGTTATTTCGATAAAATTCTGGTGGATGCACCATGTTCAGGTGAAGGGATGTTCCGTAAAAATCCGCAAGCCATTAAATACTGGTCGGCCGGTTATCCTGCTAAGTGTGCTGAACGTCAACGAAAGATTTTGGCCCAGGCCGTTAAAATGTTAAAGCCCGGTGGAACGTTAGTTTATTCAACCTGTACTTTTGCTCCGGAAGAAGATGAACAGACCATTGCCTGGTTACTAAAAAACTATAATTTTAAAACGATTCCTGTTAAGAAATATCCCGGAATGTTAAATGGACAAAGCCAGTGGGCTGATGGCAATCCGGAACTTAAAAATGCGGTTCGAATCTTTCCGAATCGGGTTAAAGGGGAAGGCCACTTCATTGCTAAATTGAAGAATCATATTCAAGGCCACACTAAGAAAATAAAGACTCAGCGCAGTAATGTACCACGCCGAGATCGTGATTTATGGAATCAATTTTAAGAAACGAATTTAGTTAACTTTAATCCGCAGCATTTAATTGAATTTGGCCGTCAGCTATATGCTTACAATCCAGACATCCCGAATCTAAGAAAGCTCCAGGTGGTTAGTCCAGGGCTTCATCTGGGAACTTTAAAGAAAAATCGTTTTGAACCATCTTATGCTTTAGCTTTAGCCTTGCATCCGAATCAGGTTAAACACCACTTCGACATTACCGTTAACGAATGGAAAAAATACGTTCACGGGGATACTTTACCAACTGATTCTGATTTACCGAAAGGCTGGTATCAGTTAATCTGCCAGAAGCAGCCGATTGCCTTTGGTAAGGTCGTTCAAGGCACCGTTAAAAATTTCTTCCCGAAAGGGCTACGGTTTCTGGTTAGATAATCATTATATTAGGTGCCGCTGATGAAGTAACTAATTAACCCAGCATGGTCATGATAATTTTAAGACCGCGCTGCCAATCTTTAATCATTTGAATCGTTTTATCAGTCCCTCGTCTTAAAAGTGAATGTAAGATAACACCCGCGACGCCCACGGCGTTAGCTCCTAAGGCGAGGGCTTTTGCTATATCAAGCGGATTTTTGACGCCACCGGAGGCAATCACGGTCATCTTTTTTTCAAACGGCCGGGCTTCTAATAGGGATTGAGGCGTCGTTAAGCCCCAGTTATCAAGATACGATAAATCTTGATCGGGGCGACGATCGTTTTCGATCTTAGCAAAGTTGGTTCCGCCGCGACCGCTGACGTTAACGTATTTAACGCCGATCGATTTTAATTGCCGAATGGTTTCTTTGCTCATCCCGAAGCCGACTTCTTTAACGATTACGGGAACCTTTACGTTGCTAACGATTGACTTAATATTTTTCAACCAGTGAAAAGAGCGGTGACCTTCCGGCATAATCAACTCTTGGGGAACGTTAAGATGAATTTCTAAAGCATCAGCGTTAATCATTTTAATTACTTTCTTAGCGTCACGACCGGTATGGGAAGCACCTAAATTAGCAAAGATCAATCCCTTGGGATTTACCTTTCTAACGATGGAAAAGGTCTGAATTAAATTCGGGTCTTGCAAGGCGACGCTTTCGGAACCCACCGCCATTGCTAAATTAGTCGCTTTTGCAATCGTTGCTAATTGAGCGTTTAAATGACCGGTTTGTCGACTGCCACCGGTCATGGCTTCAATATAAAAGGGCCATTTTAAAGTAAATGGCCCAAGTTTAGTTGTCGGATTAATTTGACGATAATCGGTTTCGGGTAAACTTTGATGGACAAACTGAAGCTGATTAAAATAATCACGATGATTATTCCGGTTAAAATATTCAGCTAAAGAAACGTGTTCATCTTTTCGGTGTGAATGCTGATTAATCATGATTAACCACTCCTGATGACTGATGGGTAACTGCGAACTTTAAAGGATAAATATCGTTATCTTGCCATTTTTTTAGAATTTTCTTAAGGGGCGAACGTTTATCAATAATGGTGATTCCACAATCACCGCCGCCGGCACCGGATAATTTAGCTGCACCTCCGTAGCTAATTGCAATCGTGGAAAGTTTTTTTAATTTAGGCGTTTCGATATTAACTTTGGTGAGTTTACCCATTTGATTAAGTAATTTTCGGTTTACTTCAATTTGATGCTTAATGATCCTAGCGAACCTTTTCTAAAGCCGTTGATCATTTTGATGAGGCAGTGTTTACTAGCCTCCAAGAATTTATGATACTTTCCTGGATTATGGGCCCGGCCTAATGAGACCTTATCAACTAAATGAGAAGTTGAAGCGGGGGATCCGGTCCAACCGATCAAAAGTTTAAATCTTTTAGGAGCCTTTAACGATTCAATATGTAGGTTAGGCCACGGCATATTAATCAGTTTTTTGATGGGAACGCTTCGCCGCATAATTTCTAGCCACTGATGATCAAAGGTCCGGAAAGCGATCCAGCCTCCGTAAACGCTGGCGGCGATATCACCTAATGAACCGTTGCCTTGAACCGAAAAGTGGGCGATCGCAGCTAATTTAAATAGCTGTTCCTTGTTAATGGGAATATGATAAAAGGCGCAGAGGGCGTTAATGGTGGCAACCGTAACTGCCGCGGAAGAGCCTAGGCCGTATTTCTTGCCATCGGGGCTATCTAACTGACTATCAATTTTAAGATGATAAAGGCCTAATTTAATACCTAATGATTTAGCGTACTGTTCAGTAATTTTAATAGCGGATAATATGTATCTGAACGGATTATCACGATTATCAAACACCATGTGACTGCCTTCACGGCGCCAGTAAATGGTACTGGCTTGGTATTGTTTAGAAATGATACTGCCGTACTTATGACCGGCTGAAATTTCAACCGTTATGTATTGATTTAAAGCCACCACAACTGAAGGCATCCCGTCAACGACGGCATATTCCCCCGCAATGTAAAGTTTTCCGGGTGCTTTAATAGTTATCAAACGATCCGACCTTTTGAATTTATTTCTTAATGAGGTGAGCGCCGGGGCCCGCTCCCGAAATAACGATGTTTTTAGCATTAAAAAATTTTGATAAATAATCTTTAATTTTTAATCGATCTTGATGCCGGCACATAATTTTAACGTTAGGTCCCGCATCAATGGTGTAATAGCAAGGGATTCCGTTAGCTCTCATCTGGTTAACCAAATTAATAGCTTTAATCGTTTCTCCGTTAAAGTAGGTGAACGGAGGATCGGCACTTAAAGTTAAAGCGTGCATCCGCATGGCGTTAGTTTCGGCAACGCGACCCAACGTCTGAAAGTCATTAGTTTGGATCGCGTGAACTGCGGCCACTAAATCATGAGCAGTCGTTCGTTTCCAGGCTTGGTAATAGGGCGAAGTTTTAACGCTTCTTCGCATTCCCTGTCGACTACTGATTTTTTTCGGGGTCTTTTTAATGATGACGGCGATCATATCAACGTCGTTAAGTTTAGGATCTTTAATCGGGAAAGCGTATGATGACTTATCATCATGGCCACGCTGCCATTCGACCCAGCCACCGTAAATTGATCGGGATGCGGAACCGGAGCCATGCCGAGCTAAACGGGATAGGTTCCGTCTAGATAAGCTTAGCCCCGCCGCGTAACTACTGGCTAAGGCTAAAGCTGATAGACCCGACGCAGATGATGCCAATCCGGCTGAAGTGGGAACGTGATTAACGGAATTAATCTTTACATGAGTATTAATTCCCGCTAATTGGCGAACTAACGCTAAAACCGCTTTAATTTTCTGGCTTTCATTAACTTCATGATGATTGATCATAATTTGATCATGGCTTAGTCCGTTTACGAATTGGGCGCTAGTGTCGGTATAAAACTCTTTTAAAGTTAACGAAAGACTGCTGCTTTGGGGGATAATGATTTGTTCGTTAGCTTTACCCCAGTACTTTACAACGGCAATGTTGGTATGAGCACGTGCAAAAACGGGATGTTGACTAATCATTGTATCCTCCCGAAGCGGACTTAAAAGGCTGAACCCATATGTTTACAGCGCCGGCCTTTAGCAGTGCTTTTGATACTTTCTTAGCTTGAGGCTCATTTTTAACCAAGGCGATAACGCAGCCTCCAAGACCGCTTCCGGTTAATTTAGCACCGTAAGCTCCATTAGCAGGCGACCTTCAAAACGATCTAACTGAGCTGAGCTAACCCCTAATTTAGCAAGTGAGATTGAGCATTACTCATGTCCTGGCCTAGTTTAACGATCTTATTATCAGCTAAACACTCTTTAGCATCCCTCGCTAATTTACCTAAAGCGTGTAAATGAGCTTTACCAAACTCCGGCTCGTTAACGACCTTCTGATGAACCGAATTAACGGCGATATCCGTTCGGCCCTTAACTCCGCTATCTGCGATTATTAGTTCACCATCTAGATTAATCGGGGTTGATCGAATAGGGTGACCTTTAATAAACCAGACCGGTTGACTAGCGCTAACGGTTGCGGCATCCATGCCGCTTGGGTTTCCATGCGTGATTTTTTCTTCGATATTACTGTCAGCAAGTAGCTGAGAGTGAGTTAACGTTTGCCGAAAGTACTTATATAAAGCTCTGGTAACGGCGACCGCCGTTGCCGCAGATGAACCCATTCCTCGTTCTGAGGGAATGGTGCTTTCAATCTGCATTGAAAAAGTTGCGTTTGTTTGGTGAAACCCTTTTAATATCGATTGAATTAATCGTTGGGTTCCCAGCATATTATTAGGTGCCTTATTGATAGCGCCAATAAAATATTTACATTGTAACGTTCGATTAACTAGATTTTTTTTAATAGTAACGGTCATGTCAACGTTTGAAATGGGCAAGACTACGGCCGGTTCCCCATAAACAGCACTGTGTTCACCCATTAAAATAATTTTAGCATGACTTTTTCCGATTGCCTGGTGTAACAAAAGTATCATTCTTTTCTTAATCTATCGACATTGTAAATAATATCACATCGTAGTAAAATGAAAATAGACGTAATTTTTATAAAAAATTGGTGAAAATTTATGAACAAAGAAACGATTTATTCAGTTGTCGATTTAGAAGCAACGGGAACGGACGCCTAAGCGGGCGACCGAATTATTCAATTCAGCTGTACGTTCGTTCAAAATCAAAAGATTATCGATTCATTTTCAACGTTGATTAACCCGTTACAGACAATTCCTGAAAGAATCACTCAATTAACCGGAATTACTAATGCAATGGTTCAAAAAGCCCCAACCTTTAGAAATATTGCTAGTCTTTTGTATCACATGCTACAGAACACCGTTTTTGTAGCCCATAACGTTAATTTCGATTTTCCGTTTCTTAATCACGAACTAAAGGAGATTGGCTACCCAATTTTAAAAATTAAAGCAATCGATACCGTCACCATGAGCCAAATTCTTTTGCCAACGTTACCAAGCTATCAATTACGCCGAATTAGCGGCTACTTTAATATCGTTCATAAGCATCCCCATTCCGCCAGCAGCGACGCTTTAGCTACCGCTTATTTATTAATCCTATTGATTGATCGTTGAAGCGTCTTCCGTACGATACTTTAAAGGGAATTATTCATATTAATCCGCCGCTTCCTCGAAACACAATGGAAATGTTTAAGGACTTAAGGATATTCAGCAGCGTTATCATCAATGATGGATCAGATCTACCGTAACTATACTAAAGACAAGAAGCCCAATAATTGGATCTTTGAAGTAGCGACCGGAACGGGTAGAAAAATTGCCTATACCTTACCGTTAGCTTATTTAAGTCATAATCAGCATCGGGCCGTTATCATTAGTACGCAGACGATTCCCACCCTTAATGCTTTACTACCCTTTGACATTTCTGAAATAATCATTAAGGATAGCGAAAATTATATTGATTTAAACCGTTACTTTAATACGTTACGGGTTCATGAAAAATCAGGCCAGACTCAATTGGTTAAAGCCATGATAATGGTGTGGCTAACCATTACCACCACGGGTGATCTCAACGAATTGCACATTAATCCCCGGATTCCTTATTTAAAAGAAATTCGTCATTATCAAGTTTCGGCTCAACGAAAACACAACCCGTTTTATTATCAAGATTTTATTCGCCAGCTACAAAGTGCAGCTCACAAAGTTAATTTTATTATCGTTAGCCAAGATTATCTGTACCAGCATGCCAATGAACTTAGTCATTTAAGCAAACAACCTTATTTAGTAGTTGATGAAGCTAATCATTTTTAAAGCATTTTCAAAAGTATATTAACTACGAAAATTCTAATTTTCAGTTTTTAAATCGGGACGTTAATAAAATAACCAAGATTTCCCATTATTTCCAATTATAAGCATTAAACGAAATTATCGGCGGATTAACCGACTTGAAATGGATAACTTTTATCATCACGTTTCGATGTTAAT
This sequence comes from Acetilactobacillus jinshanensis, assembly GCA_043289735.1. Classification (GTDB taxonomy): domain Bacteria; phylum Bacillota; class Bacilli; order Lactobacillales; family Lactobacillaceae; genus Acetilactobacillus; species Acetilactobacillus jinshanensis_A. The sequence continues at coordinate 749,384 of CP171343.1, read as the reverse complement.
TAACGTAAAAAATATTTTAATATCCTCATTAGCCAAGTCCAATCGCATCCCGAAAATTGTGTCTTTCTGACGATTACTAATGAGCCTCATAATGTGGGATGCTGTCATTTAAAAGGTGGCTTGGTTAATGTTGGTAAACACTTAAAAGAAGATGTATATCAATATTTCAGACCGAGTATTTTTACGGATCATGCCTTGATAAGCCTGTTATTAACGTCTACAAGACCGGATTTTAAAGCGATTAACTAACGCTCCGGAAGCAATCGTTCTGGCAAATTTGAGCTGGTTTAAATTTTACTGCTTAAACGGATCCTGAACTTTCTGCCGAGCAATGCCAAAGGGCGTTACAATTAAGCACGAAAGATTGAAATTAATGGATAATTTAAAGCTAATTTTGTTATAATATTTTTATTGGAACTAAATTTTATTATTAAGGAAGTTTACCTTGAGAATTATGCAAGAAGAAACGTTGCATAAGCAACGTGACCGTAGATTATTAAAATTAATCTCAATCGGTGTCCTCGTAGTTGTAATTTTGATTTTTATTTTACTTTTTATTGCTCAGAGGCCGATGCGTCAAGCTCAAGAACAATCGGTTAATGCCGCTCGGCGAACCGAGGGCATTGATCTTAATCACGTGTATTACACCGTCGGTGGTAATCAACAGCGGAGTAAGTCGAACGGCAATCATTCATCGGGTTAAGGTTCAGGATCATGCTAGAAAAATCATTAACGTTTCACCGTCGATTTTTAACGGAAAGACGGTTTGGATCGCTAGTTATGAAAATCGTAATAGACAGTTATGCTATCACACTTTTAAATTTGATTCCGGTAAGTCACTAAATGTTATAATTAAGATACTAAGTATTGGAGGGAACTTGAATTGAAACAAATTCATATTGCTGATGCCAAGAACCACGTTGGCGAAGACGTCAAGATTGGTGTTTGGCTAACTGATAGACGATCTAGTGGAAAAATCGTATTTTTACAGTTGCGTGACGGAACGGCTTTCTTCCAGGGAGTCGTTAACCAGAAAAACGTTTCTGCTCATTTAATGGACGTTGCTAAACATATCGGTCAAGAAACCAGTATGTGGGTTATCGGAACGATCGATCAGGATAAACGTTCTCATTTTGGTTATGAAATGCAGGTTAAAGATATTAAGGTGATTCAAAAGGCTGAAAATTATCCCATTACGCCTAAAGATCATGGAATTAACTTCCTGTTGGATCATCGTCATTTATGGATTAGATCTCGTCGTCCGTTTGCGGTTTTAAAGATTCGAGACGAAGTTAAACGGGCTACTTATCGATTCTTCCATAAGCACGGCTTTGTTCAATTTGATGCACCGATCTTTACGGCTAATGCTCCTGAAGGTACCACTCATTTATTCCATACTGAATATTTTGATGATGATGCTTATTTATCACAAAGTGGTCAGTTATATGAAGAAGCCGGAGCTGAAGCTTTCGGCCGAGTCTATTCGTTCGGGCCGACGTTTAGAGCTGAAAAATCAAAGACCCGTCGTCATTTAACCGAATTCTGGATGATTGAACCTGAAATGGCTTTTTGTCATCAAGACCAAAGCTTAAAGATTCAGGAACAGTACGTTGCTTACTTAGTTCAAAGCATTATCGATAATTGTAAGTATGAATTAAAGTTATTAGGCCGTAGTGTTGATACTTTAAAGCCTTATACCAAGCTACCATATCCACGAATTACTTATAATCAAGCCGTTAAAATGCTTCATAAAGGCGGCTTAGACTTTAAGTGGGGCAACGGCTTTGGTTCCCCAGAAGAATCGTTCTTAGCTGACCAGTATAAACGTCCGGTCTTCGTTATGAACTATCCTAAATCCGCTAAGCCGTTTTACATGAAGCCCGATCCGGATGATGATAAGTTAGTAATCTGTGCCGATTTATTAGCTCCGGAAGGCTATGGTGAAATCATCGGCGGTTCTGAACGTGCCACTAACTATAAATACCTAAAGAAACAGGTTAAGAAGTACGGCTTGAGTGAAAAGGCTTATAGCTGGTACTTAGACCTGCGAAAATTCGGCAGTGTTCCGCATTCCGGATTTGGAATGGGATTAGAACGATTCCTAACTTGGATTACGTTAGAAGACCACGTTCGTGAATGTATTCCATTCCCGCGTCTTTTGAATCGTTTACATCCATAAAAATCATTAATTTAATCAAAGAGGGCGGCCTTTTTAGAGCTGCTCTTTTTTGTACCTAATATCAAAATTAAGAAGGTATTTATATGGATTCATTTGCATTAAAATTAATTCGAAATGGGCAAACCACCGTTTCTAATTATTTACTATCTAATTTTACTAAATTAAACATGACTCCAAACGAATTAGTAATCTTTCTTCAAATTAAACGTTATTCCGGCGAAGGAATTAAATTTCCCGAGGTTAAGACGCTCACTGAATCAACGGGGTATTAAAAAAATCAAGTCTACGAAATTTTGCATCAATTGATTCAAAAGAAACTCATGACGATTAACACCACTCAAGATGAAAATCATCACGAAACTGATGAATATAATTTTTCGTTATTATATCAAAAGCTTGATCATTTAAGTCACAGTAAAAGGGACAATAATGACGATTGGTCCCTAAATAAAATTAATCGGACCAATACCAATGCAATTACCGTTTCTGGTCGAGATCGCGTTTTTAATATGATTCAAAAAGAATTTGGCCGTGATTTATCACCGTTAGAATTTGCAACGGTGGATGGTTGGATGACCAACGATCATTATTCACCGGAGATGATTATATTTGCCTTAAAAGAGGCGGTTTTAAGTCAAGTCTATAATCTAAGATACATTGATCGAATCTTAAATACTTGGGAAAATCGTAACATTCGAACTCCGCAATGATAAAAAGGGGCCTCACATTCCGATTTTTAAGATTTAAGTCAAATATTTATGCAAAAGAAAAAGCCAGCTAACAAATTCGTTAGCTGGCTTTTTTTATTAAGACGTCTTATGATTTTCGGCAGAACTGGATGTATTGGATTTAGAATCTCTGGAATTATCCTTATTATCCTTATTTACATCACTCGTCTTAGCGAATCGTTAGTCTTAGCTTCAACATCACCTGGATGACCGACGACGTAATATTCGGTTCGTCCGTCTCGTTGAACGCTGCCCACGTCGCTTGGCTGAGTCCAATCTTCGTTAGGCTTATTTCGTTGAGCATATTGCATTGCGTACTTATAAAATTTCTGAGCAATATTAACTTCTGAACCGTTTACGTAATGACCAGGTTCCATTTGGTGATCATAACCGGTCCAGATGGATAGGGCGTAGTTCTTGGTATAACCGGTAAACCATGAATCCATAGCGGCGTAGCCAGGTAAACTGCCTTTAAAATCAGATGGATACTGAGTAGTTCCAGTTTTACCAGCTTCGTGCAAGCCATCGATTTTAGCAGCGGTACCTGATCCCTTAGGATCGGTAATGACGCCCTTTAGCATGTTAGTCATCATAAAGGCGGTTGCCGGTGACATGGCTCGATGGCCAGGGCTCTTGAAATGATGAGTCTGGCCATCCGGTTCAACGACTTTCTTAATGGTGTATGGCTTATGATAAATCCCGCCGTTAGAAAATGCTGAATAAGCCGCAGCTTCTTGAAGCGGTGAAATATAAGCACCAATTCCGTTTTGAAGCTGAAGCTTCTGATTAAAGGTCATTCCTAATCCCTTTAAGAATTTAGTTGCGGGGCCAATTCCCACGTGATGGAGCGTCCGAATTGCCGGAATATTTCGGGATTCAACTAAGGCTCGACGCATCGTGATGTTTCCTTCATATTTTTTATCAAAATCTTCTAATTTTACGTTAGTACCTGGATAAGTATATGGAGTATCATGAACCACTTGATAAGTAGGGAAGTAATCGTATTGAATAGCGGGGCCGTAATCCATCAATGGCTTCATAGTTGAACCACTGGAACGATCGGTTCGAATTGCTCGGTTGAAGCCAAAGGGAACGGTCTGCTTCCGGCCCCCTAACATGGCATCGATCTTACCGTTCTTGGGATCGACCATGGCAGCCCCAATCTGGAATTGGTTATTTGGAAAGCCAACTTCAGAACCTGTCTTGTTAGCTAAGTTATAAAGCTTCTTTTGATCCGCAAAATTAAGGTTAGTGTAAACCTTTAAACCGGAGTGTAATTTATATTTATGAGCTTGCAGCTCCTGAATGGTTTGTTTCAGATAGGCATCGATTACCTTTTCACGACGGTCATTTAGATTAGTACTCGGATGAACTTTCGCTAATCCAGCCTTAATCGGCGTTGCTTTTGCTTGATAATACTGAGATTTATTAATCTTATTATTATTAAGCATTGAGATTAAAACTTGGTCACGACGCTGTTTAGCGTACTTTGGATAACGATACGGATTATAAAGAGAAGGTGACTGAGGCATTCCAGCTAACATCGCCGTTTCGGGAAAGTTCAACTGATTTAACGACTTATTATAATAATATTTAGCGGCGGTTTTCATACCATAAGCGTTATTACCCATATAAACTTTGTTAATGTAGTATTCCATGATTTTTGATTTAGGATAACGATGATTGACCTTTAAAGCTAGCCAAGCTTCTTGGGCTTTTCGCTTTAAGGTTCGATCGGAAGCTGCGGTTGAAAATACTGATAACTTAACTAATTGCTGGGTTAAAGTACTGCCACCTTGTAAGCCTAGCTGCGATCCGGTTAAATCGGCAAAAGCGGCTTTAACGGTTCGAACCGGATCAATTCCGTGATCTTTATAGAAATGACGATCTTCAATGGAAGTGATAGCACCGGTCAACTGCGTCGGAATTTGATTAGACTTAGCATACTGACGATTTTGAGCGCCTAATCGCGAAATGATGTGGCCGTTAGCATCGTAGATTTTAGTAGAATTATTACTGGACAAATCAGACGTAGTAACCTTAGGTGCACTTGCAACGTAGAAAAAGAAGAGGCAGGTCCCTAAAATTACTAAAATAACGATCGCTGCTAAAATACTCAAAAAGATCTTTCTAAATAAGGTAGGCTTACGATTTGACGCCTCCGCCATTTCACGAGCCTGAACTCTCATATGAGGTTCCATATAAAATAGATCTCCTTTTTTGTCTAATTAGACAAATTAAATATGAATTATTTGATTAACACCTTTTAAATAGGGAATTAGCGGCTGAAGTTGATATTTAATCTGATAGCCTCGCTGATCGATTATGGATTTAGGGACCGATTTGCGTCCTCCATGATACTGAGCATCCCAATAAGAAAATAAATCGGTCGCCTTAAAAACGTAAATTTCGTTAGTTTTTACGAATTTAATTAAAGCAAAGCAAATGCCGCCTTGCCGAACGCATTCGCGCATGTGTTCAACCTGGTGACGATGAAAATTACGTAACGGGAAGGCGGTTTTATCCTTAGTTTCTTTAGCATCAAAATCAATATAATATCCTTTATAGACACCGTTATAATCGGTAGTTGAAGCTTTACTAAAGTAGGCTTCGCGAATCACCGCGGCGCTTCGTTTAGGATAATCGACCTTAACGATCGAAATGGGGGTGGGTTTTTTATGGACGACCGCGATTCCTTTAGACAGGTAATAAGCATTGCTTTTATTAATCTCGTGTTCAAGCGACATTCCACGATCCCCGAACGTGGTTAATCGATGCTGACGATTTAAACGATGGGGATGATAACGTGAAAATCCCGTTCCGTTTGGATAATTAATTTTCGTTTTCGTCATCTTCTTATAATGGTATCTAAAGATCCAGTTAAAACAATTATACCAAGTGTCACATTTAGATGGAAACTGGTTTATTATAATAATATATGAAGAAAGCTGATGATAATATGAAAAGATTATGGGTAACCGGATACCGAAGTTATGAATTAAACGTTTTCAAAGATAAAGATCCTAAGGTTAAAGTCTTTAAATCGGTAATGAAAGACCAAATTAGTCAGGCCGTTATCAATGGCTTTACCTGGTTCATTACCGGTGCTCAATTAGGGGTTGAGCAGTGGTTCGTTGAGGACGCCACGTCATTAAAGAAGAAGTATTCCCATCAATATCAGATTGCGGTAATGGAACCGTTTGCGCATTTTGGAAATCGTTGGGGTGATCGTAACCAAATCAGACTTGCTAAAACGATTAAACGGGCCGACTTTTCACGCCCCGTAAGTAATTCTGGTTATACTTCACCCCAGCAACTCTTTAATTACCAAGCTTTTATGCTGAATCATACTGATGCGGCATTATTAATTTATGATTCTGATTATCCCGGAAAGACTAAGTATGATTACACTAAGATAAATCAATACGCAAAAAATCATCAATATCCATTGACCACCATCACCATGGATGATTTAGAAGATGCTGCTGAAGATTATGAAGCGGCCTATCGTGAAAAGCACCGTGGAGATTTGCAACGTAAGCAACATTTGTTATAATAATGAATGTTCTGATAGTGTTTGATTTGAGGTGTAATGATATATGGGAAAAATTCATTTTACTCCTAAAGATATTTTGCAAAAAGACTTTAAGCAAAAGATACGTGGCTATGATCCCACAGATGTTGATAGTTTTCTGGATATGGTTATTAGGGATTATGAAACCTTTAATAAATCAATTCAGCAATTACAAGATGAAAACGATCAATTAAGACAAAAGGTCGATCATTTAACCAGATCTGGCGCTTCGGATAATAGTGATATGACCTCTCCACAAATGACTCAAACGCGGGTCAAAATCAAGATCGTCAGCCCTCAGCCTGATAATGCTACTTATATTAATATCTTAAAACGGTTAGCTAATTTAGAAAATCACGTCTTTGGTCATAGTACTAATCAGACACATACTCCTAATCAATTTTAAGATAAATCAATTAAATACATAGGCATAAGTTCTGAGTAATCGCGCCTAGCTTTTGCTAGGTGAGGAAAGTCCACTCTCGCACAGGCTGCGATGCCCGTAGTGTTCGTGCTCGGTTAAAAAATAAACCGGGGGATCACTCTTAATGATGATTACGGCGGAGAAACGAGCTAAGGTTTTGCTATGCTTTAATACTCTTGAAAAGTGCCACAGTGACGAAACATTGGAGAAATCCAATTGAATGGAACGCGGTAAACCCCTCGAGCGGAGAACTCAAACTTTTGGTAGAGGAGCTTCACGCACGGAAAATGAACCAAGCGTGGGGATAGAATCACTTTGATGATTCTATAGATAGATGATTACTGCTTATATAATTTGACCTGACATTTTATATAAGTACAAAACGTGGCTTATAGGAATTTATGCCATCAGGAATGGGTGAGGGCTTTTGCTCTCACCTTTTTTGTTAAGTTAATTAACTATTTTAAATTAAAATCGTAAGGTGGAAATTAATGCAAAAATTTCATCTAATCGCGACCGCTGCTGCAGGAATTGAAGGTATCGTAGGTAAAGAACTTACGTAACTAGGCTACCCAGTTAAGGTCCAGAACGGTCGGGTTCTTTTTAAGGGAACGTTGGATGACATCGTTAAAACTAACCTATGGCTACGGTCAGCTGATCGGGTCAAAATCATGATCGGTGAATTCAACGCTAAAACGTTTGATGACCTCTTTGATCAGACTTATAACTTACCGTGGGATCGATATTTACCCATGAACGCTAAATTTCCGGTTGAAGGGGTATCGGTTAAATCTCAGTTACACAGCACGCCCGATGTTCAAGCCGTGGTTAAAAAGGCGATTGCTAAAAAAATTGGTCATGTTTACTTTCGTAAAGGCCGTTTACCAGAAACTGGTCCGGTATATCCGTTAGAAGTATCGGTTCGCAAAAACCGCGTCCGTTTAACTTTAGACACCACCGGTGAAAGCTTGTTTAAACGTGGTTATAAATTCTTGAAAGGAATTGCTCCATTAAAGGAAAATATGGCGGCGGCATTGATTGAATTAACCGATTGGCATCCCGATCAAATGCCGTTAGTTGATCCCATGTGCGGTTCGGGAACCATTCCGATCGAAGCGGCTTTAATGGGTAAAAATATTGCGCCCGGACTTAATCGTCATTTTACTTTTGAAAAGTGGGAATGGGTTAATACCGGACGAGTTAAGCAACTTCGTCAAGAGGCTAAAGCCCAGGCTAAGCCTCACCAAGCTATTCAAATTTTTGCTTCTGATATCGACCCTAAAATGGTCAACGCGGTCAAGATTAACTCTGCGGAAGCGGGCTTATTGGATGACTTCCACATTCAGCAATTAGACGTTAAAGATTTTAAGACGTCGTTAACCGATGGCGTCGTCGTTTCAAATCCGCCTTATGGACAAAGAATGGAAAGTCCCGCTGAAGTTCATAAGCTATACCGAACTTTAGGTCACGTTTTTAAACCGATGACGAGTTGGTCAAAATATTTCTTAAGCAGTGACTTAAATTTCGAGCATTATTACGGACAAAAGGCCACTAAACGCCGAAAGTTATATAACGGATCACTTCGAACCGATTATTTTCAGTTCTGGAGCACCAAAAACTATCATGGTAATAAATAATTAGAGGATATTTTCAGATGAAAACTAGAATTGCGATCATCGGCGGCGGAATCGTAGGTTCGACCGTTGCTTACTATTTAAGTCAGTTTAAGGGTCACCAAAATCTTACCGTAACGATGTTTGATAGCGGCCATGGCCAAGCCACCAAAGCGGCTGCCGGAATCATTTCACCGTGGTTATCAAAGCGACGAAATCAGCAATGGTATCATTTAGCCCGGGCCGGTGCTCAATTATTACCCCGATTAGCCGAAGAAACGGCAATGTCGAATGATATTTATAATCAATCCGGAACCATTATCACCAGAAGTACAGATGTTGCATGGGTCGAATTCTAAAGTTAACTGCTCAGCAGGTTAAAGAAAGGATCCCGGTCCTTGATCATTCTTAGCCCGGAGTAATGGTTACCGGAGGCGCAAGGATTAACGGTCTAAGATCATTATCGCAACGGGGGCTTGGATCAGTAAGACCTTATTACCTTTAGGCATTAATGCTGATATCCGGCCTCAAAAGGGTCAATTAATCAAGATCCGGGTCGGTGATTTTCCTAATAAAGAAATCATGCCGGTTTTGATGCCAGAAGGTGAATATGATTTCTTACCGTTTGGCCACGGTCAGTTAGTAATCGGAGCTACTCATGAAGACAATCTCGGCTTTGATTTAAGACCTAACCATTGCTCAGAAACTAATCAATAAAGTAACTCCCGATGACATTATTCAGGTTAGAACCGGGACCCGTGGCTTTACTGGCGATTACGGCCCGTTCTTCGGTAAAATTCCCCATCATCCCGATCTTTTAATCGGCGGCGGATTAGGTTCATCGGGATTAACGACCGGACCGATTATTGGTAAGTTTTTGGCCCAGATGCTCTTAACGGATCGAGAAATTAACTATAATTATTATGAAAACCCATTCAAGAAATATTTTCGGTAATTATGGATCAACATCAATTTTATTATCAGCCCAGCCCGATTTTTAGCACTATTGACTGGTGCTGGACCTTTATCGTCTTATTAACCGGAATTATCTTCTGGCTAGAAGTAACCCATTTTCAATGGATTACCATTATCTTTTTTATCGCATTTTTTATCGTCGGTGGATTAGAATTAATTAACCGAAAATTTTGGATCGCTAATAATGTTAAAACTTTTAGTGTCCATGAACTCGTTCCCAACTTATTTCACTCACTAACGTTAAAAATTCAGGGGCGGCTTGGAGCATGATGCCCGGCAAACGATGGCTGTTTGTATTGATCGGAATTATTGCGATTGCTATCGCCGGTTATTACCTATGGAAATGCCGTTACGATGTTGGCTACGAAACGGCGATCACATTATTTATAGCGGGAGCCAGCGGTAATCTAGTGAGTCGAATCCTTCAGGGTTCGGTAACCGATATGATTCAAACGGATTTTATAAATTTTCCCGTCTTCAATATTGCGGACTCTTCGTTAACCGTCGGGGTGATTTTATTAATGATCTTAATGGGTTTTAATAAACGATTAAAGAAACGTGATTAAATGACCGTAAAACACTTATTAATTAAACAGCAACGCGGCCGAATTGATAAGGTCATGGCTGAATCGTTGCCTAAACTAAGCCGATCCCGAGTTAAAAAATTAATTAATAAGCATTTGATTCACGTCAACGGAAAAGTCGTCAAGCCTAAATACAAGGTTCAGACTGATGATCAGATCACGGTTAAGATTCCCGCCCCTAAAAAATTAAGTTTGGTGCCGGAAGATATTCCGCTAGACATCATTTATGAAGATCACGACGTTCTGGTGGTTAATAAGCCGCAGGGGATGGTGGTTCATCCGGCACCGGGTCATCCTGATCACACGTTAGTCAACGCGCTGCTGTATCATACGCCGTTATCCAACATTAACGGAACTTATCGGCCGGGAATCGTTCACCGGATCGATAAGGACACTTCGGGTCTATTGATGGTGGCTAAAAATAATCTGGCCCATTATTCGTTATCTAAACAACTACGTTATAAGACCAACGTTCGTGAATACATCGCTTTAGTTCACGGGAACGTAAAGGAAGATCGGGGAACGGTGAACGCGCCGCTGGGTCGATCCCGACACAACCGTAAAAAGCAGGCCGTAGTTAGTGACGGCCGCCATGCTGTCACCCACTATAAAGTTCTGGAACGATTTGGTAAGTATACTTTGATCGCGTGCCGTTTAGAAACCGGCCGAACTCATCAGATCAGGGTTCATATGAAATATATTGGTCATCCGTTAGTGGGTGATCCTTTATACGGACCGCGGAAGACGATTAAAGGTCACGGCCAGTTTCTTCACGCCTGGAAATTAGGCTTTCGGCACCCCAGGACCGGTCAGCTATTGATCTTTACGGTTCAGATGCCGGCCGTTTTTCGGAACCTTTTAACAAATTAAGACGTCAAAAATATTGTGGTAAAGTTAACTATTAATAAACGGAGGTACAACTATGCGTAAATTAATTATGGATAAAATTGCGATGCAACGAGCTTTGACCCGAATCACGTACGAAATCATCGAACGGAATAAAGGAATCAAAGATCTAATGATCGTCGGAATCAAGACCCGTGGCGTTTATTTAGCACGCCGGATCGCTGAACGTCTGGACCGTCTTGAAAAAGCGAAGGTTCCGGTTACTAGCTTAGACGTAACTAAATACCGTGACGATATCGAACACGATAGTTCCCATAAGGATCCCAACGTGGTACCGGAGAACACGTCAGTATCTATCGAAAACAAAAACGTGGTTTTAGTCGACGATGTTTTATACACGGGCCGAACCGTTAAAGCTGCCCTAAGCGCTTTATCAGAATTAGGGCGTCCGCGAACGGTTCGTTTAGCCGTTTTAGTGGACCGTGGCCATCGAGAATTACCAATTCGGGCTGATTTCGTTGGTAAAAACATTCCAAGTTCCCGTAAAGAACGAATTCGGGTTTCGGTTCAAGAAAAAGACCATCGGGATGCGGTTGAAATTATTCATTAATGTAGGTGATCCAAATGATGGGACATCGTTACCTAATCTTAGCTGACGGGACTTCATACCGAGGCTATGGCTTCGGCTCTGACGCAACCACCACCGGTAAATTGGCCATTAATTCTAATATGCTAGGCTATCAGGAATCAATCACTAATCCCGCTTATTACGGTCAAATTATCGTTTTTACCCAGCCATCGGTTGGCAATACGGGAATTAACGATAAGAGTTACGAATCGATCCAGCCCCATACGAAAGGGATTATCGTTCGTGAATACGCTAACGTTTCAACTAATCGAAACCGCCGTCTATCTCTTGATCAATTTATGAAGCAGAATAATATTCCCGGAATTTGTGGGTTAGATACCCGAGAAATTACTCGCCATATACGGAAGCACGGCCCCATGATGGCCAGTATCGTTGACGTTAACGATAAACACGCCTTTGATCAGCTACACGCTACCGTTATGAACCATCAGCAGGTTGCGCAAGTTGCTACCCCGAAGGCTTATCAAAATCCGGGAACGGGTTATAACATTTTAGTGGTCGACTTCGGCCTTAAAAGTAATTTATTTGAGGCTTTATCTGAACGGAATTGCAACGTCACCGTGGTTCCTTGGAACGTATCGGCTCAGCAGATCTTTAATCTGGATCCGGATGGGGTGATCTTATCCACCGGTCCCGGTTCTCCAAATAACGTTCCAAACTTCGTTCTGCAAATGATTCAACAAGTTCAAACTAAGATTCCGTTATTTGCGATCGGTCTTGGTCATGAATTATTTGCGTTAGCTAACGGTGCTGTGGCCCGTCCAATGCCATCAGGATATTTCGGCAGTAATCATCCCGTTAAACGGATCATTACCGGAGAGATTGTTCACGTTTCCCAGAATCAGGGTTACCAAATTTTAGCCCAGTCGTTAAAAAAGACCCCGTTATTTGAGACTTACGTTGACGTAATTAACCATTCGGTTCAGGGCCTTCATCACCAAAATTATCCCGCTTTTTCGGTCCAATTCAACCCAAACGGTGGCCCCGGCCCGAAGGACACTACCGATCTGTACGATGAATTTCTGGAAAACGTTCGTTCGTTTAAAAGCAAGAGATGAGTATGATGAACTTAGCTAAACACACCATTTTAATAATCGGCGGCGGACCGTCTTCGATCGGGAACGAAAACGAATCGGATGGGGCCTGTTTTCAAATTATCACGCAGTTAATGAGGCACCACGTTAATCCAATTATTATTGAAGATAACGCGTTTTCCGTTACGCTAAGTTTATTACCTCGTTCGAACGCTTTTATTCAAAAAATTACCGTAAATAACGTCATCGAGATCATTAAACATACTCATCCGGTCGCCATTTTACCGACGTTAGGCGGGAAACGGGCCATTAAAATAGCACAGATCTTAGTCGATCACGGAATCCTTGCTAAATATCACGTTAAGGTAGTGGGAATCTCTAACGCAGCCTTTAACCTAGTAAATAACCCGCTTCGTTTCGGGGAAGTCGTTCGTGATTGCCACGAACCGTTAATTACTTCTACCATGGTTTCTTCATTTAAGGAAGCCCCGTTTATTGCTGATAAGATTGGCTATCCCGTGACGATTAAAACGTTATCGCCTAAGTATCAATTACGCCGGCGGATCTGCAAAACTCCCGAAAAGCTAAAGAATAATTTGAAGAAATATCTTTCGGATTCGTTAATTAATAAATGTATCATCGAACCCGACATTACCGGTTATCAGGAATTCAGTATGATCGGGATCCGGGACGCTCGGGGAACCCGAATGATCCTGAACAGTATCGAAGATATCGACGCCTTCGGAATTCATCCCGGTGATTCTTTAACCATCACGCCGATTCAAACCTTAACCGATCCGCAATACCAGCGGCTACGTAACGCAACGTTAAAGATTATGAATCCGGTTGGGATCAACGGCTTTTGCGGAGTTCAGTTTGCTTTCAACCGGAGAGCTAATTATTACTTCATTACTAAAATCGTTCCGTACTATACGCGTGATACGGCTTTAGCTGGGAAAGCCTCCGAATATCCGTTGTTGCAGGTCTACACCGACTTTCTTTTAGGCCAGGATTTTTCAACGCTTAATTTATCACCGGAATACGATCCACGGACTAAATGTTTAGAGCCGTCCTTGGATCACGTCTTAGTTAAAATTCCGTTATGGCAGTTCAAGGACATTCACACCTCCGATCAGCATTTGGGCAGTTTGATGCAGTCGGTCGGATCGTCAATCGGAATCGGTCGAACCATCGAGGAAGCTTTGTTAAAGGCCTTACGGAGCTCACAGTTCAGTCCTAAGGATGTTCTGCCTAACCGAAGAAACATGTCGGACGATAAATTAATCGATCAGCTAATTCATCCCCAGGCAAGCCGAATCCTCGTCTTGATCGAAGCTTTACGGCGACATTATCCCGTTCACGATCTGGCGGAATTGACCAAAATTCAGCCGTTTTACTTTTATAAATTAAAACGGCTATTAGCGGTTGAACACAATATTCTTCGTCAGCCGGACCAATTATCGACCGTCCAGCGGGCCCATAATTCAGGCTTTGGGGATGGAATGCTGGCGGAGACCTGGCATCAGCCGTTAGCTAAAATTCGCCAGGATGATCAAAAGGGCGGAGCCGTTCCAACTTACAAGCAGATTGAACCGTCCGCCGGTGAATTAGTTCAGCATACTCGTACGTATTACAGCAGTTACGAACGGGAAAACGAATCGTCACGTCTATCCAACCGTTCGGCTTTAGTCATCGGTCGCGGCGGTAATCAGCTGGGCCCCAACGGATCAGCGGATTACTATACGGCAGAAACGTTGATTCAGATGCATAAACTTGGCTTTAAGACCATCATCATCAACAATAATCCCAACGCGGTTTCACTGATTCCGCGTTTAAGCGACAAACAATATATCGAACCGATTCAGATCGGTAACATTACGGATATTATTAATTTAGAAAAGCCACGTTTGATCGTGGTCCCGGGTAACCGTCACTTCTTGCTTCGGGTTCTGACCCGGCGTTATCCAAATCGGACGGTGGTTTTGCCGCCTGATCAGAAGACCGGGGTCACCATTCCTAAGCAGGCGAACGTCGGCCTTGATTTCTTCGTAACGGATCAGGGGCTAAAACTAATTACACCGATGAAGCTAATTAGCCACTACCGTTCAGAATTAAAATACGTCAACCGGATTCAGCCGTTTAGGATAAATAACGGGGAATTGCTTCATAACTTAAGACAGCAATCCGTTCACGTTATTAATCAATCCAATTGGAAAGGATTGGTCCAGGTTCTATTCAAAGTCAATCATGGTATTTATACGTTAGCGGGGATTCGACCGCTCCGGACCTCCGAAACGGTATTTCTTAATCAGATTTCGAACGTAAACTGGATCCGACTCTTGATCCAGCTGTATACGCATCAGTTGACGCCTGATCAATTAACCATGACTTTAAACGACTTAAATTATGGCCGTCAATATGATCAATACGTTTCCGTTTAAACAGTTGTCAGAAGTCAAACCTAATCTGACGCCGAGCTTTAATAATGATCACGCCGTTGGGGCCAGATTAATTTTTTATTCTTTCGTAAGTGTTTAACGACCGAAGCTTTAGGCGTCACAAAAAGGGTGTGCTGATGACGGTAGATTACGAAGCCCGGTTTACCGCCGGTCGGCTTCTTAACGTACTTAACTTTGGTGTAATCCACCGGAACGTTAGCCGATTCACGGCCTTTCGAAAAGTAGGCCGCTAACATAGCAGCTTGAGTCAAAGTTTTTTGACTAGGTTTGATCGATTTAACGATAACGTGCGATCCGTGAATTTGTTTAGTGTGCAGCCACGTATCACGTTTATCAGAAGATTTGGTCAGGTGATCGTTCTGCAGATTATTTTTACCTACGTAGATTACCGTACCGTCATCGGATTTGAAACGTTCCGGTTTACTGACGCGACGACGGCGTTTCTGCGAGTGACCTTTTCGGTTGTTTTCGTGATCTTTAAGATAGCCTTCCTGCTGAAGCTCCAGTTTAATATCATCAAGATCGCTGGGTTTAGCCAACTGAATCTGATCCAAAATGTTTTCGAAGTAATTTACGTCCACTTTAGAATCTTTTATTTGCTGCTGAGCGTAAACTCCGGCGTGCTGCTTCTTACGGTACTGCTTAAAATACCACTGCGCATTTTCGGAAGGGGTCCGGTCATACGATAGTTTGATATTGACCGGCTTACCGGACTGATAAAAATCAGGAAGTTTAATGCTGCTCATCCCGGTCTTCACCTTATACATATAAGTCGTTAGGATCTCACCCTTATGCTTATATTCATCCGCATGCTTGCTGGACCAGTAAGTTTTCTTCAACTTTTTTTGTTTGCGTTGATTCTTTTTAAGTTCATTTCTAGCAACTTTTATTAAAACCGCGCCTTTTTGCCGAATTCGATCTTCTTGAGCTCGGTTCCGATAATAATAATCTAAAAGTTGGAACGGATAGACTGAAAAGGAAGTTTTACCCTTATCATTCTTAACCAGAACGGGTTGCGGATGATACCGGGCTGATGGAGCCACCAAGCTAAATCACGTGCGGTAGCGCGACCCAGGCCTTGAATAAAGTGCTGTAAATGTTTAGCTAGAACGTTTTGGTTCGGGTATTTACGAATAAGATCGGTTAATCGATCGAACTGGGTAAAAGTAAACGGATTAAGCGACGTCTGCTTAGGTGGCTGAACATATTTAAAGCCCGGTAAAATCTGACGATAACGATTTTGATTTTTACTAATGCGGCGGAGGGCGTCAATGATCGTCATGTCGTTAGCATCCACTAAAATGACGTTACTGTGACGCGGCATGATTTCGTCAATTAAAATCAGGTGCTGCAGATCACCTAATTCGTTTCGTGACCAAATGTGAAAACGAATCACCCGATCGTTGGTCATCTGCTGAACCCGGGTCAGGTGACCACTCTGTAGATACTTACGGAGCGTCATGGTAAACGGAGTGGGAACCGGTGGATTAGCGTACGGTAATTGCGTGATTTGAACCCGTGAATAGGACGGATTAGCCGATAACAACAGCGGATAGTTACGGTGATGAGCCCGAACCACCATAATTATTTCGTTTGGGTAAGGCTGATTAATTTTTGAAATCCGGCCGCCGGCAATCGTTTGGGTTAATTCAGCGGTCATCGCGTGGGTAAATGCACCGTCAAAGGACATTTGATCACTCCTAACTAAAACGTTACTTCTTAATTATAACAAAATCTTTATAACTCAGATACCATTAAATGTTATAATAATTTTATAATAAGCTTCTTAAAGGAGATTTTGGATTCAATGAAAACCGCGATCGTTACCGATAGTTCCGCTTATTTATCGCAAGCGGAACGTCAAAAGTACCACATTACCGTGATCCCGCTCTTAATCGATATGAACGGTAAAAGCTACCGTGAAGGCATCGATATTGATAATCAGACGTTTTATCGTAAACTAAAAGCTTCGACAAATTTACCGAGTACGTCTGAATCACCACCCGGAATGATCATTAAGACGTATAAAAAATTAGCTAAAGAAGGCTACGACAACGTTATCAGCATTCATTTAGCGGGTACCATCTCCGGGATGTACCGCCAGGTATGTTCAATCGCTGCTACCATTAAGGATATTCACGTAATTCCTTACGATTCCCGCATTACCGTTAAATTAATGGGAAACTTAGCCATCGCTGCCGCAAAAATGGCGCAGTCCGGCGAACCCGTTAAAAAGATTATAAGCTAAATTGACGATTTAAGGTCCACCATCGATGAAGTCTTCGTGGTCGACGATCTGAAGAATTTGGTCAAAGGCGGACGGTTATCTAACGCGTCGGGATTTTTAGGTAGTCTTCTTCGGATCAAACCGTTACTAACCTTTGATGATAAAACCGATAAGATCGTGGCTTTTCAGAAGATCCGTTCCCGTAAACGAGCTTTAAAGCGAAGTGAACAAATCTTTGCCAAGAAAGTTAAAGCCGCTGATTACCCGATTCAAGCGATCATCTTTAATGCTGATGATCCGGACGGCGGTAATTTCTGGGCTAAGCATATTCAAGCTATGTATCCTAAGATGACGGTGGAACAAAGCTTCTTTGGTCCGTCGATCGGGACCCATCTAGGTGCTAAAGCTTTAGCGTTAGGCTGGATGAAAGATTTTGACCTATGTTTATTATAGATTATGGAAGCTGAGATAGGTAATTTAAGGAGGAATCATTATGAGTGAAGATTTAATGAACCCATTTGATGATGATTTTGATACCCCAATGGACAACTTCTTCGGTAACCTAGGCCGTAACATGTTCCGTTCCATGCCAGCTATGGCTAACAACATGCGGACCGATGTTACTGATGACGGCAAGGCCTTTCACGTTACCGCTGAATTACCAGGCTTCAAGAAGAATAACATTCATTTAGATTACCGTAATAATACTTTACGGATTGGCGCTAAACATAATCTTAATAAAGAAACTAAGAACGAAAAAGGCCATGTCATCCGTCGTGAACGTTCCAACAGCAATGTGGAACGGGCTTTCCGCTTACCGAACGTTGACTTTAACAAGATCACCGCTAGTTATGAGCGGCGGCTTATTAAAAGTCAACTTACCGAAGCAGGCAGCTAAAAAAGATCACGGTCATCAGATCAACATTAAATAAATTCATTTTCTATAAATAATAATGAGAAAAAAGGTTACTTTAGATTTAACTAAACAAGAAGCCAAGCTCCTGGTCATCTGGGCGATTGAAGACGAGAAGAAATCTTACGCCAGCCACGCTTGTAAGATCTTTGATAATCGATTGATTGATAAAATACCATAATTATATAAAAACATGTTTAATAATCAATTATCTTATGTTCAAACGTTTAACTTGTTTAGGTACCACTGAGGCTTTATGATTTTAAAGTGGGGATCTTTAAATTGATTTTAACCTTAGGATTAGTACAAATAACACCAACTTTCTTCAAATTAATTACCATTGAAAAGAACGATATCGTTTTGAGCAAAGACACCTTTTGAATTAATCGTTAGTAAATCAATCTGATGAGTCATTCGATCGTGAAGGAGACGTTGATAGGGGAACCTCAAATTAACGTGCAGAAAAACGTTTTGATCAGCGGGTTTTTGAGCCCCGTGACTAAGGATATTCATGATCAATTTGATGATATTCATGAATTAACCGTTTTAAGCCGTGCGGTAAATTAACTTGCAACGGCATATCTAAGTGATAATTAATGTTATCAATCTGAGATTGAAGGCCTTGGGGTCGCTCGAAAATGATCATTTATAGCTTCTAATTGGAAATTATTGATCCGATTTCGAAGGGGGTAAATATGATTATTATGATGATGATGAAGTTTACTCATTCGAGAAGTTACGTTAACGCCAACTGACCAGCAAAGTAACAAAATTAGCAGCATTCCCCCCATCAAGCTAATAATTCTTGATAAACTGCATATTAAATAATACAGAACACTAACCAAAATTACGATCAATAAATCAATCAACATATGATTTCTTCTCTCGTTACGTTTTTATTTTCTATTAATATTATATAATATTAATGAATAGTTAAGTAGACCAAATTTTCTTTAATATTATGCATCAATCAAAATTATTTAAATGGATCCGCTTCTTTTTTTATTTATTTAAATTTGGGATCGTAATTTTTTTAATTCTTATGACGTTGGGATTGGGAATTATGTTACTTGATGACTTAAATTTAGTTAGCGTTACGATAATTATTCTAGTAGTGTTTTAATGGCTTTTTACGTGGTATAATTATATATGTATTTACTTTTAATCGAACAATATTAAGGTGATTATTATTCAAAAATTTTATTCATTAACTTATCATGATGCTAATCAATCTATGATGGTTGGAATTATTGAACATAATTCACAAGCTAATCGTGAATATATTTATATGCTAAGTCCACAGCCTAGCTTAGATCGGGTTATCGGTCAGGATTATTTAACTAATTTATACCATTTTGCCTGGATTTTAAACGCATTGAATGATCATCATTTAGCGCCTAAAAAGTTTGGAATTACTGATCCGTTGGATTGGTTATCTGCTCATCCCGCTAAAACCGCCAATACGCTCTTAGCAATTGATGACCATTTTAGGGTTAATCCTATGAAGACCAGCGATGATGATACTTTATCATCATTATACGAAAATAAAGTTTCTCGTAAACGACGTAAGATGTTATCTAATTTTGACGTAAGATAAATGGGATTTTCATTAAAAGAACGGAAGTAATTGCAATATATGTCGGCTTTTATTTCTTTAATGCAATTTGATATCGGAATCATGGATCTTTTATGGATTTTTAACGTGATTCGTTATGTAACGTATGATATTCATCATGGCTTAAGAGCTAAATTAGATATTACGTTAAGCGTGAGCTTATTTTTAGAATCATTAGCCATTGCGTTCACTCATAATATCTTTTTGTTAATTCCATTATTTTTAATTTTAATTGTATTAACCGCATGGTGCATTGCTTACGTAGTTTATGATCAGATGAAAATCCTAGACCGGACCATGAAGTAAATTATTATCGATGAGATATAATAAAATCCTGGTTCATAAAGTTGATATGAATCAGGATTTTTACTGAGCGTAGATCTTCATCGTGATACTTGGATTAGCATGACCTAAGATTCGAGATACAGCAATTGGATTCACACCATGTGAAATAAGCCGACTTGCAAAAATGTTTTTTACAATATATAGCGTATTTTAATAATTCACCCGCACGCATTCCAGTATATTCCAAAGTATAAAAAATTACTTTCAACCAATTTACCGTTACCAACATATTTATGCTGCAATTTACATAACTGGACGGTCTGCCGCATTAAAGTTGCGATTGTCATGGGTCCAACTCCGCCGGGAACCGGGGTGATTTTACCAGCCACTTTTTTAGCACTGTTAAAATCAACGTCGCCGACTAATTTACCGTTTGAATTATGATTTTCACCAACGTCAATTACCGTACAGCCAGATTTTAAATCTGAGCCGTTTAATAAATTAATTTGACCAGTTGCACAGATTACGACATCAGCAGATTTAGTATATTTTGCTAAGTTTTTCGTATTGATGTTAAGAATCCTTACCGTTGCTCCAGAATTAATCATTAAACCTAATAACGGCCGGCCAACGATTTGACTCATACCAATTATGACCACGTTAGCCTTTTTAATCGTACACGATATTCTTTTAATAGAACCATGATGCCTTTGGGTGTGCACGCAATTGGAAAAAAGCCCTTTTCATTCAACAGTAATTTACCCATGTTCTCGGGAGTAAAGCCATCGACATCCTTTTGAGGATCAATTTCGTAATCTACTTGCCGTTCGTTAATGTGCCCCGGAAGCGGGGATTGAACCAAGATTCCGTCGATTTCGGGATTTTGATTATAGGGATGAATGATGTCAATTAATCGGTCTTGGGTGATTGAACTCGGTAAATGATTGACGAATGAACTCAGACCTAAGCGTTTTGCCTTCCGTTCTTTCATATGAACGTATAATAAATTAGCTCGGTCATTGCCGACCATGATAATAGCTAATTTGGGCACGATATCTTTGATGAACTTGTTTTTTAAAATTTTAGTAGTAATATTAACTGAATCTAATTTATTTTGTAGATCCATACCGTTATGTTAGTTTTACTTAGATCTAAAATCATTAAGTGATTATCAGTACTGCCAGAAACGACATCATTATTAAAAACCTTAGCCACAGCTTTTGCATTCTTAACAACTTGCTGTCAATATGTCTTAAATCAGGTTGCATATTTTTAAACAGCATAGTAGCTTTTCCAGCTATAACATGTTCTAACGGACCGCCTTGGTAACGTGGAAATACAGCATGATTGATCTTTTTGTCATATTTAGCTTTAGTTAAGATCATACCGCCGCGGGGACCACGTAAAGTCTTATGAGTGGTGGTGGTAACTACATCCGCAATACCGACTGGACTGGGATGAAGCCCGTTGCAACTAAGCCGGCAATATGGGCCATATCGACCATTAGATAAGCACCAACGTTATCAGCGATCTTTCGGAACTTATGCCAATCGATAATCCGGCTATAAGCAGAAGCACCCGCAATGATTAACTTGGGCTGGTACTTTTTGGCTAATTTAGCGACCTGATTATAATCAATAAAGCCNNCTGGTCATTGACGCCGTAAAAATGAACGTCATATAAGTGACCAGCCTGACTAAATTTAGCCCCGTGGCTGATGTGGCCGCCAGCGTTTAACGACATGCTTAAAATGCCGTCACCCTGTTTAAGAAAGCGGCGTAGGTCTCTAAATTAGCTTCCGTACCTGAATACAGCTGAACGTTTGCGTATTCAGCATGAAATAGCTTCTTAGCGCGATTGATCGCTAACTGTTCAACCTGGTCGATGTACTGACAGCCACCGTAAAAACGATGACCAGGATAGTCTTCCGCATATTTATTAGTTAAAACCGATCCTTGAGCAGCACGGACCGCATTTGAGACGATGTTTTCACTCGCGATTAATTCGATCGTGTTTTCTTGACGATGTTCTTCACCTTTAATGGCAGACCATAATTTTGGATCTCATTTTATTAATAATTTATAATTAATTATAAATTATATTTTTATCATTGATTTTGTTTTTGCCAAGCTGTAAATTGCTTAGTGATCATAGCATTAACTTCTTTAAGAACGTTTGGCTTACCAGTTACGTCCGGATCACTTAATAAGTCAATTTCTTTATCAAAGTTGATTTGCGTCATTTTTCTTAACTGCGTTAATTCAAAAATTGCGTCATTAGGATCTAAAGTTCGAACGTTTTGCAAAATCAATCGATATAAATCTTTAGCAGGCATTTGCTATTAATCCTTTCTTTTTAAATATTAAGAGTAAGGTTAATACCTTATGGTCATTATGGGTTTCTTTAAATTATGATGGGATTGACCATTCCAATTATGATGAGTGGTCATCGAATGAATATTTAAGCTGTTTTTAGCATGTGTTGAAAGCACCATACTTCATCCTTTCGTAACGATATACTTTAATTTTAACATAAAGTACCAAGCCATTCTTTTTGATGTTGACGGAACGTTAATCGATAGTTTACCGCCTTACCTAAAAATCATGAAGACCGTTATTACCCGCAACCGGAATCGTCACTTCGGGTGGAAACCAAGAAGTTAATGGACATCCGTAACGGCCGACACCCTTCCTTATCATAAGCCGGCACCGGATCCGTTACTTTACGCCGTTGATCAAATGGGCGTTAGTGCCAATAAAGCCTTATACGTGGGTGACGCCCTAGTTGACATGGAGGCCGCTAACAACGCAAAAATGGACTTTGGAATCGCCGGCTGGGGTGCCGATCCAAAAGTCCATTTCACTGATTATAAGTACCGCTTTAAACGGCCTCAAGATATTCTAAAGTTGTTCTAGTTACATCTGCGGTAAGTTCCATCCGCTGTCGGGATGCTTGACGCCGTCAAAGAAAATGGTGGGCACGGTCTTGACGCCGTTGTCCTTGGCTTCGGATTTGATCCGGTCCTTAGCTTTAGAACTGACCTTAACATGTACGTTAAGTTGAGTCCTTAAAAAGTCGATGACGTCACGATCGTTAGTTAAATTATCTAAGATGTCCTGATTCTCGTAGACGTGCTTTACGTATAAAGGCGCATCTTCCGGATCGTTATAATCCACGAAGCCGTTGGCCACGTTCCCGTTATGCAGCGGCTGCTTGGGCTTATCCAAGAACTTTAAATGAATCGATAAATCATGTTCCCGAACCGCTTTTATCATCTTAGTCCAGTTATTGGCATACCAACGTCGGCACCACGGGCAGCCTAAATTAGCAAATACGACCACGTTATGAGCCGCTTTCATGTCACCTAAATTTAAAGTGTAATTATTATCATAACTAACGTTCATGTAAAAGCCTCCTAAAACTAAAACAAAGGGCTGCAATGTTTTACTACACTGCCGCCCCTTGAGTTAATTATAGCGAATATTACTTATTTATTAACCTTTTCTTTCAAGCCTTTACCAGCTTTAAAAGCCGGAACGTTTCGAGCAGAAATCTGCATGGTTTTACCAGTTTGCGGGTTTCGGCCTTTTCGAGCGGCCCGATGACGAACGGTAAAGCTACCAAAGCCGATTAAACGAACGCCTTCACCTTTGGATAAGCTACCTTTAACGGTATCAACGATTGCGTTTAAAGCGTTAGAAGTATCTTTTTTAGTTAAACCGGTCTTTTTAACCATGCTAGAAATTAATTCAGATTTATTGAGCATACTAGAACCTTCCCTTTCATATCAGTAGTTGCATTATACCAACCATTATCCTTGATGACAAGCTAAAATGTGGGAAATCACCATTCCCCTACTAGAACGCACTACTTACGCTCAAACGTGCTTGATCCTGTCCAGGGGCCCTAAATTCGACACCTTAACGGACAACGGGACCACTAATAACGGCAACGCGTTCCGGCAGACCGGCGAAATCAGAAGGAAGCTCCATCGCCTGATGATCAAGGACAACGTCGCCCTTTCCGGTAACGAATACTACACCTGCCATTTCAGATCCGCCATTATTTGATTAAGCCGACGATTAACTAATGAATAGGAAATGTTTTGCGGTGTAAATTTTAACTGGCGCATCACGCCGGGATGTTTAATAAACCAATCCTTAAGGGTGAATTTTTGATTTCCCTGCGACATAATAACGTCGTCTAAACTATTAAATCGATCGACGATGTTATGGGCATCGATTAATTCTTGAATTAAACCGCATTCCATATAAATCACCTCATTTAGAAAGCAGGATATAATCATGAATAAATTATCACATCGTGAAAAGGAATGGATTCTTCGCTGGATGGGCTGTGAAGAAGCCCAATACCGTCAAGATCCGCATTTAAAAAATAGTGATAAAGACAAACGGGAATTAGCGCACGAAGAAGCCGCTGTGATCCGTGACCTAGATCTAAACACCGTTGATAGTTATGACGATCCCCTGGTCTTTTACCGAAGATACATTAAAGGTGAAAAATAGATCTATTTATTCCGCCAGGAACTATCGAATTTCGCGCGAATAAACTTCAAATACGCTTGCAGATCCAAATGCTCATATAGCCACAAGCAGAAACGGAGTCGGTGACTATTTAGAGTGACGTTTTGATGGTCGGGCATCCCCGTAACTTTAATCACTTTTCCGTACTCATTTGATTAGTGGCAATTTTAATAAAATGATTAATCCCGTGCGGATTATTTTTAATCAGAAAACCCGATTAGTAACGGGCAGCTGGTTAAAACCCACCAGCTGCCACCATTTAGCCCGCTGTAAAAACAAGTAACGGTGCTTCCCCTCGTTACTAATGTTGATCCACTGAAACATCTGAAGAGCTTGAACATACTTGGTACGCCAAATAATGAGCCAGTGCCCAGTCCGCAACCGCGGGATGACTTAAGTGATTACTAGGACTGGGGCCCTGCCAGCTTCGTTAGGGTGCACCTTTCGCGTCGGTCAAGACCGGCTTATTATTGGAATCTTCCACTTCCACCCGATTGTTGGCATCTTTGGATACAAAGCGATCCAACGGCGACGGAATAATATCCAGCATCATGGCTTTAACGTTTTTAAAGAGCACTTCATTATTGAACTGTGAACTGAGATCCATAACGTACATTCCATCGGTATTAGTCGACGGCACCCGGCCGCCGGCTAAAGTCTCCGCTTCGCCGATCCGCCACGCAAAAAGCTGGCCGATGATCCGCATCGACACCATGGCGTTGTTCATCCGCAAATTATTGGTAAAGCCCCCTGCACCGGCACCGGATGCAGCGTTCAGCAATAGTTTACGGAGCTTCTGCTGTAAATTTATCTTATCCCACTTAGGAGAATTTTTCGTATACTTCCTCAACTGATGCTTGAGGTGTAGTCGTTCAATATATAAATGACGGTAGGTATCGGTCTTTTGATCATGTGGCCAAAAAGATCCCATTCTAGAAATCAGCATCGGATAATAACCACTGAAGTCTTCGTGCTGGCAAGGATCAACGGAAATATAACCATACCGTTTTCGCTTTTGGTTAAATTCCAGGCCATGAATTCCACCGATGCTAAAGGTTACTAAACATGAACTAGGCTGACCGTTTGCTTTAATGTACGGCACGTTTTTTCGTGTAAACTCACCATCGTCTTTGGATTACAAAGATCCGGATCAATATTGTGATACTGTAGAGTATAATAAACGAAGAAAATTCTCAAAAAATGTTTAGCGATCGACCCGCCCGTCTGGTATTTACGATCCTGCTGTTTGCACCACTTTAGAGTCTCGTCCAGAACGTTCACGGGATGATCCGGAACGTTTGGATTATTGGGTTGCGGCCGCTTTAAGAGCTTCAGCACCCGCGGATCCGGATAGCTATAATTCAAGCCCGGGATGTCGTGCATTGAGTGGTAAGGCGCAATGACGTGAATAATAAACTGGGCCGAACTGAAATCCGAATTTAGACGGGTAAACCGTAAATTATCCGGAGCTACCTTCACGTCTTTCGGGGTGGCTTTATCCCGAGATCATAATCATATATTAATGCTGGAAACTTCTTTAATAGGATCTCCCGTAATTTAAGGGCGTCTTGGTAAACTGGCAACTCAAAGGTTAGCCGGGTCGCGTACACGTCGTTAATATTATAACGATTCTTTAATCTGCATCCCCATCGTGGCTTCTAAGCGTTTTAAAGCAATTCGCCGGTTAAAGTCAGAAATGTCCAGAAAACGGTTGGTCTGTTTCCAGCCTTTATAAATATACCAAGGCAACGTTTCAATCCGTTCAAAATAAATTAAACTGCCCAACAGATGAGCAACCATAACTAAGTCATAATTGGCTGAATTATAGCCCATCATTTCGCCATGCCCGTAACGTAGCGGACTGTATCCCGGATCGGTTCGCTTAATCGGATAGTAACGAAAATTAACGTTATAAGCACCGGATTATCCGCATGACTAGCTAAATCATCATCGTAGTCTTGGATGGTAACGGGCTCGGTATGATGGACCGTTTTGAGTGAATTCCCGCCGTGATAACGATGGGCTTCATTTTGGGACGGTGGTAAATTAAGCCGCCCTGGTTCATATAGGCTAGCGCAGCCGAAGCGTTAGGAGCTAACCCGAATAATTTAAAGTAGCGTTTAAGGCTGGATAAATTTTTCAAATTGTAGAATCATTATAAAAGTCTTCAGCGCCTTCGACTTAGATAAAAAATTTCGATCCGGTGCTGCGCCACGAAATAATGACTATCGATATAGAGATTATTCAACGATTCAATGTCAAAGAAATTATCGAACGCCTGGTAACGATACGCCATATATCGAGCCTTCTTTCCTAACCCGTTTTTATCTACTCGCTATTCATGATAAAATTAAAATTAGAACCACAAAGGAGATTCAAAATCATATGAAATTAATTCGTAAAATTACTACTGGTATCTTCGCCGTGGGCTGTCTCTTTACTTTAGCCGCCTGCCAGAATAATCAGCAGCGCCAGTCCGCTGAACAAAAGAAAGTCAGCAAAGAAGATAATACTCTACCCACCGGAAACTACTTTCCGGAAGATAGTCAGCAGCAAATGGACAACGCTCAGCGTAAGCGAGCCCTTAGTAACGTTACCAGCCAAATGAATAAGAACTATCAGCAAATTGGTAACGTCAAGAATCAAGGTAACTCCATTACCTTATCCTTAAGCGGCTCCCAGATGCAGCAAATGGTTGAAGCCGACCAGCAGGGTAACTCCCAAGCCGAAAAATTCTGGAAAGAACTTAACGACGGGATGACTAAAACGTCTAAGACCTTATCAAAGAACTTAAAGGATAATTCATTAACCTTTAAGATTGTAAGCCCTAATAATAACGTCCTTTATACCGCCAGTAACGGTAGCGTTTCAACGAATAAACTTAACTAGTTAGATTAAATTAATCGGTCTGAATATAATTCAAGCCCGATTTTTTTTTATTTTAATAAATGGTGACGCTTTAAATTAGCTACCGTTTTAATCTGGGTCATCAATTCTAAAATTCGGTGCGTATAAGCTTCGACGCTATTCAGCAATGGCATCTGAATATAATAGCGTCCCGATTTAGAATCATAACCGATGCCTAACCGCTGCTGATAAGACTGAATAATTTTCGAATTTAAAAGTTTGCCGAAAATTTTGTGAGCATAGCCATAATCGGTTAAACGGTAGCCCTTTTGATTTTTGGTTAAACTAAACGTGATGTGCGGAAACTGGCGCCCCATCTCCACTTCTTCTAAAATGTAAAAACCCAGTCGATAACATTGATGGTCAGCATTTTAAAAGATCTTAACGGGCATGTCCTTGCTTAAACGGTAGTTAACGCCCTCGATCTCTTCTCGGGTGAACGGTAAATTTTTCATGATAAACTCCTCGATTTAAAATAATTTCTGTTTTTATTTTACTATCTTATAAGCAGTTATAAAATTCTTAATAATCTAAATTTATGTTATCATAAATAAAGAAAAAAAGATCAGAACCAGGATGATTACCGTGACCACCGCAAGTATCCTTTTATTATCGTTTTTAGCCATCATCGGTTTTGCCATTATTAATTTATTTTTATGGTTTCTGGAATTTGTTGCCGCAACGGCTAAATGCCTGCTGGCGTACTTATTGTCCAAGCCCTATAACTGGCGAAAGACCTATTTTTATACCCGAATGCTCTTTACCCGCTTACTGCTGATCTTCTCATTCGCCATGCTTTCCCCGCGGACCATGGTCAAGCACCAGGATTACGTGGAGG
This sequence comes from Acetilactobacillus jinshanensis, assembly GCA_043289735.1. Taxonomy (GTDB): domain Bacteria; phylum Bacillota; class Bacilli; order Lactobacillales; family Lactobacillaceae; genus Acetilactobacillus; species Acetilactobacillus jinshanensis_A. The sequence goes on along the minus strand of CP171343.1, from coordinate 720,990 downwards.
AATTTTAATGACCAATCAAGTAATCCTTTTTGACCGAATGGCCAACTGCGTCAAACTAATCGACGGCATTAAGACCGTTTCACTAGATAAGGCTAAGCGAATGGGCTTTACCCCCGCCTACCTAATGCGGATGGCCTGTGATTTGTTATCACTGGATCACGATACATAATTTCTTACGATCGTATGAGCGACAAGGTTAAAATCTTCGGCGGTGCGATTACCGTTCCCTTTAGAATTGCGGTTCATAAGGGAATTACTCCTGCTCACATGGTTAAAATGGCGGTTCAGTTATTGTCGTTACAGCTAAAGAAGCCCTGGAAGCCTGTAAACTTGCTCAGCCAACCAAGCTAAATATAAAAATAAACGATTTAAATTTTTAATCTTTAGATATCTTTTTATCGTAAAGTAGATCACCGTCATAAGATCAAGAACAGCGAAGCCGATCATCAACGGAATCTGGGTTGTCGGGTTCAACGCCATAAAGACTAACGTGATCGCCAGAAGAAACAGCGCGAAGTAGTTACTGTACGGCGAAAACGGCATCTTAAACGGGTGGTTAACCAGCGACTGCGGCTCAGCTTTTCGGAAGCGCATCTGACTGATTAAGATAACGGTCCACGGTACCATGCCAGGTAACACACTGGAACTGTAGACCATCACGAAAATCTTGCTGCCGTCGTGAACGATTAGCGGAAGGATTACGTTTAAGATAACCCCCATGAAGATGCCGATGGATACTGCAATAACCGCAATGTATGGAACCCCGTGCTTATTCAAATGACTAAATTTAGGTGATAATTCACCCTTTTCAGCTAACGTATAAGCCATCCGGCTCGTACTGTAAATTCCGGAATTACACCCGGATAAAGCGGCGGTCAAGACGACAAAATTAATGATCCCCGCGGCAACACTAATGCCTAATTTAGCGAAAGTCTCAACGAACGGCGAATCCATGGTGTTTAATCGATTCCACGGGTAGATACAGACGATCACGAAGATTGCACCGATATAAAAGATCAGAATCCGCCAGATCGTGGATTGAATGGCGTTAACGATGGAATGTTTAGGATCTTTAGCTTCACCGGCTGTAATTCCGATGAATTCGATCCCTTGATACGACGCTAGAACGATCGCAAAGGCAAAGAAAAAGCCTTTAATTCCGCCGGCAAAGAAGCCGTATTTCCAGAGGTTGCTAATGCCGATCGGATGCATCCCGTTACCAAAGCCAAAAATGATCATTCCGAATCCGGCGATAATCATCAAAATAATCGTTAGGACTTTAATAAACGCGAACCAGTATTCAAAATCTCCGTACGATTTAACCGATATCAAATTAACACTACACAGGAACGCGATCGCTAGGATCCCTGGAATCCACTTCGGCAGATTAGGCCACCAGAAATGACAATAACTGCCAATCGCAATAACTTCACTCATTCCGATCATGACCCACTCGAAAATGTTACTCCAAGCGGTCAGATAGCCAAAGAACGGGTGCATATATAAACTAGCGAATTCCGAGAACGATCCGGTCACGGGATGGACGTAAAGCATTTCACCCATCGCCCGCATGATTAGATAAAGAATCAGTCCCGCAATCGCGTAGTCAATCAGTACAGACGGACCGGTCCAGTCGATGGTCGATGACGACCCCATAAATAAGCCAACACCGATGGCACCGCCTAGCGCGATCATCTGCATTTCTTTGAAGCTTAGACTTCGTCTTAATTTAGGCTTACTTTTGGTCATTAAATCAATTCTCCTATTGATTTATTATACTACATACTACGGGTCCTTGGAGTTAACACAACTTTCCGTATTTTTAGCGATGCAGTAAAAATAATCTAAATATTCCTGGTGCCGATTTTTATGAGCAAACTTCCTTAAAGCATCGTTTCGTTCTAGATGACCTTGGTCATCAATTAAATAAAAATGAATAATTTTACCACTTACTTGATGATACATCGTAAAGGCCTCACTGATTTTAACGATTAAATTTAATTTATACATATCATCACTGCTTTAAATAAGGCTTGATAAAAATTTTTAGGAAGAAATATAGCATTAGGATAAAGGACGCATAACGAATAAATAATTCTTCATAGCCGCCCGTTCGATACAAAGAACTGTTCCAATGCTTGCGTCTTTCGTATAGGTGGCCCCATCTGGAACGCTGAAAACGCTGAAATGGATAGAACCAACAGATTCCCTGAACGGAAAACATGTCCTCAAATAGATGCATTAGGTACCCTAACGCAATCATGATGTACAGTAGCCGTAAATAATTAAAGATTGCCAAGGCGAACATCCCGATCGCAGCCCAGATCGAATGGGTCCAGGTTCGATGCTTAAATAGTTTACCGATTATTTTACCGACCGGTCCTAATTTACGGTTGACCGGGGTTTCCCCAGTGTCAATATCGGGTAACTGAACGCCGATCCAGGTTCCCAAAATGCTAACGATGTCAACCGGCATCGGCTGTTTAGTAACGTAAAGGGCTCCGCTGACCAAGGCTTCCGATGTAAATATATGAGTTGCTCGTAGCGCCAATTTTAACTCTCCCTAAATTTAAGCTGAATTTTAGTATACCATAGGTAAAAAGAATAAGAAAGGAAATTAAAATGAAACGGCATCAAGCTAAATACACCAGCAATAACCACAATCGGCACTGCTATTGTTACCGAAATCATGTTAAGTAATTATGGTATAATAAATTATGAATTTCAGATCAGAATCGAGTGGATTTTATGGATTTAACCATTAAACAGTTAGCCAGCCGTCTTCACATTAGCCGGCCAACTGTCGAAGTGCGAATGAACCACATTCCTAATTTCCGTGAAAAATACACCAGAAAACAGGGAAATAAAATTATGGTTAACGATGTGGGCTGCAAACTGATTGCTAAGTCCAAGACCGCACCGCATCATCAAGTCTCAGAGCATCGTGATAGAGAAATGGTTTTAAAGGTCCTTCATAATCAAGCGTTAGAACAGAGCAACATGATTAAAAATCAGGACCAGACCATTAAGAAATTAACTAAGCTACTTGATCAGCAGCAACAACTTCAGTTATCGACCGAGACGGAAAACAAGACATTAAAGCGGCGGGTTAAAAAGCTAACCCACGTTTCCACTAAAGATACGAAAGATAACGTTCTGGCTTTTAATAACCAGAATTTATCCAGTATTGGTAAAATTACCAAACCCAAAGAAAAGAAAATGCGTCACCACAAATTCTGGAGACGGTTCTTCGGTAAATGATTAAGTCGGACGGTTTAAAAATCATTATTTAAGCTTAGCTTCGTGGGCTACGGCAACTTGGCCCAAGACGTTCATGTAGTTGAACGGTGAGTCGAAGTATGGCTGGAATAGCATGTCGACCATTGCTAACTGATCAATTGTGTTGTGGTTTTGGATCATGACCGATAACGTGTTGGCGGCCATGGATACGTCATGCTTACACATGAAGCCGCCGCCTAGGATCCGGTGAGTCTTCGGATCGTAGACTAATGACATTAGAACCGGAGCGGTGGTCGGCATAAAGGCCGGACGGTAGTTGACTTTAGCGATCACCTGATGAGCGTTCATGTGGTTCATCTTAGCAACGATGGTCCGGTCATACAGCTTTAAGCCGGCGGAAGCCTGGCAACCCATCGACTGAACTGTTGGCTCCACGATGTTCTTGCCGACTAAAATACCTTGACGGACGGCGTTCGTAGCTAAAGCAGCGTACATTAAGCCACCGGTCGGGTTGTAGTAAGACATGGCACTGTCACCGGCGGCGAAGATGTCAGGATCAGAAGTCTGCATGTAACGGTTGGTAACGATGGCGCCTCGGCTCATCTTGACTTTTCCCTGTAACAAGCCGGTGTCCGGACGAAAACCGACGCAAAGGATGACAATATCGGATTTGTATTGACTGCCATCACTAGTGGTTACGGTAACGGGGCCATTGCCACTAATTTGCTTAACTAACTGACCCATGGCAAGGGTAACGTTATGAGATTCGTAACTTTTGGTAATAATATCAGTGAACTTCTTATCAAAGTATTTACCTAGTGGACGTTTACCCTGGTCAATTAAATAAACTTTATTTCCTTGGTCTGAGAATGAATCTGCTAATTCAGCACCGATCATGCCACAGCCAATCACAGTAATTCGTTTGGTATGCTTCATCTGGTTAAAGATGTTTTTGGCATCGTGCCAGTTCTTACACAAATAGACGTTTTTATTGTCAACGCCTTTAATCGGCGGGATGAACGGCTTAGAACCGGTGGTCATTACTAATTTATCGTAATGATCTTTAGCAACTTTTCCGGTCTTTAGGTTCTTAACCGTAACTACTTTGTTTTTAGTATCGATATTTTGAACGTCATGATTGATTTCAACTTTAGCACCCTGCTTTTCTAAATGTTGTGGACTGGAATAGAATAAGCCCTTCGGATCAGCAACTTTTTTATCCAGATATAAGGCAATTCCACAGGATAGGAAGGAAACGTTATCGTTACGTTCGTAAATGGTAACCTGTGCGTTCGGATTATCCTGAAGAATTGAGCTAGCGGCAAACGTACCGGCATGGGTACAGCCGACGATAATTACTTTCATAAAAATCACCTTTCACAAACTTATTTGAATTAATGAAGACTCGAATTTATTCAACTAAACAAATTAAATTAGCCGCTAAAGACATTCAAAATGGCGAAGTGGTGGCTTTTCCAACCGAAACCGTTTATGGGGTCGGCGCCGATGCCACTAATCCCAGTGCAGTCAAGAAAGTGTTTAAGGTTAAGCACCGGCCGCGTAACAACCCGTTGAACGTTACCGTCGACGGTCTAGGGATGGTCAAAAAGTATGCTAAGAACATCCCGGCGGCCGCTCAAAAGTTAATCAAACGTTTCTGGCCGGGTCCGTTAACCATTATCTTAAGCCTCAAGCCCGGTACCCTGTCGTCCGTAATCAACGGTGGCTTGACCACCATTGCCTTTCGTGATCCTGATACACCAGTCACCCTGAAATTAATTCAAGAAGCTGGGGTACCGATCGTCGGCCCGTCTGGCAATATTTCGGGGAAACCCAGCCCTACGTTGCCACAGCACGTTATGCATGACATGAAAGGTAAAATTGCCGGAATTATCGACGGCGGTGAGTGTAATATCGGAATTGATTCAACCGTCATCGATATGACTCGGAAAATTCCGTTAGTTCTAAGACCGGGCACCGTTACCATTAAACAATTAGAGGATACGATTAACGGTAAAGTTCAAGACATCACCAAGCTCCATCCTTCAGTAGTTCGCGATCAAGAGCCCAGTTCTAAGCTGCGGCATTACGCGACATCGAGCCCCGTTCTAATCGTTAAAAAGAATCAGTGGAAAGACGTTGCAAAATGGGCTCGGAATCAAGAATTTAGAATCGGGGTCATGGCGACGGACGACGTCTTGAAGCAGGTTATCTTTCCATCCACCGTTAATCCTTACCGTTTAGGTGCTGGAATCAAAGACGCGGACCGTCGTTTCTTTGGTGGCTTACGTTACTTCGATGCCGTTCCCGCAATCAAATATATTTTAGTACAAGCGTTTCCTGATCAAGGAATCAGTGAAGGTTATATGGACCGGCTCAATAATTCAGCAAATAAAAAGTATTTTGAAAAGACTATTCTTAATCGGTGATTTTCTTATTTAAATCGATCGGGATTTTAATTATTTTAGCTATTTTCAATTACTTTGTCCCGATGACTTTTTTAGTTAATCTAATGATCTTCATCGGGGCTGATCTACTGGCTCTCTTAACTAATGTATAGGACCGACAAGAAAATCGCAATGGCAATCAATGAATAATGATCCATTAAACCACCGATCACAACTGGTGAAAAGCCACCGATGGCCTTCCCCAAGCTCATAATGAAGCTATTTGCGGTCACCCGAACGCTCATCGGATATAACTTACTAACGATGACTCCAAAGCCGGTATAAGTAGCGCCAGCAAAGAAGCCGACTAACGTACTAGCGGCTAATAAAGTAATGCCGTTGACCGCAAACAGAATCGCATACATGCAGATTGCCGCACCGATTAAAAAGATGGAAAAAGCCCAGCGGGGACCGTACTTATCCATGATCTTGCTAAAGACGATCATCCCTAACGAAATACCGATAATCGTAACGATCATCCACAGTGATGACTTAGTGATACTGATGTGCAAAGACTTCTGCATGATTGACGGCAACCAGTTCAAGACACCGTAATAACCAGCCGCTTCAACGACGACCATTAAAATAATGGCGATCGTCTGCCAGGCAATCCTAGGCGTGGCAAATAATCGCTTTACCGGAATTTTTGCTGATGCTGCTTTTTATCCGTTTGGCGTTTTCGATAAACTTCGGGTTTTCCTTTAAATTCATCCGAGCAAAAAACGCCAACACGATTGGGATCAAGCCGAAAAGGAACAGCACGTGCCAGCCGTAGTTCGGTAAAATAATCGATGAAATTACGGCTGCTAAAATGGTTCCCGTTTCACCGAAGACCTGGATATAGGAAAGCAGCGACGCGATATGCTTCCGATGCTTGAAGTTTTCAACCACTAACGTAACTCCGGCGCCGTATTCACCACCGGTTCCGATGCCCATCAGAAACCGTAAGACGTAGATAAAATAAATACCGTTCGCAAAATACATCAGACCGGTCGCTAAAGCCACGATAGAAAGCGTATAGGTAAAAATCTTGACCCGGCCAAACTTATCGGCTAGCATGCCGAAGACTAACGCCCCTAATAACTTTCCGACGTTACTAATGGAGCTCATCATGCCACCGGCCGCGTTACTGATGTGTAACTGAGTAATAATCGGCAACATCGCGAACGAAATGAACATGACGTCCATTTCCTCTAACGACGACCCCATGGCCGTCGAAACCGCAGTCCATTTTTGATTAGTAGAAAATTTTCCTTCCAAAGCAAAAGTCCTCCCTGAAGTAGTGATCACTTCAGGTTGAAAAGTATAAAATACAAAAAAATTAGTTTCTCTTGCTTATAGTCTGAACTATTACGGGTTCAGGTAGAAACTAACCAACCACATCATGGCATTATATAGGCAATCACTATGTGACGTACGGAAGTTACGGAACCGCTGCTGATAATCAGTTCCATAACCCACGATGAACACGTTTGGAATTTTAAAGCCGACGTAATCAGGTTTATCCAGCAGCACGCAAATTTTAACGGATTTAGCGCCCAGTTTAAATAAATGCTGATTAATTAATCTAGACCGACCCGGTGAAACAGATAGTTGACGTACCGCAGATGATAATGATAATCAAAGGCGTCGTCGATATCCTTCTGAGACAGTCTTTTAGAATCACCGGATTATTCTCCACCAGTTTTTTAAACGAGATCCGCGCTTCCCAGGACTTAGCCGTTAACGGCTGAACCAGATCGTAGGCCTGCTCACGGGTCATCCCCGTCTTGATCAGCTTCAGCAGGAACCGCTGGCTATAGATCAGACCGTGAGTTATGTTCATATTCTTTTTCATTCGCTTCGGAAAACCGTCAAATTAGATAGAATATGATTGAACCGGTGTAGCATGAAATCGAGCAAAATCGTGGTGTCCGGCATAATAATTCGTTCCACGCTCGAGTGCGAAATGTCACGTTCGTGCCACAGCGGAACGTCTTCGTAAGCAGAAATCACGTGACCGCGAACCACCCGAGCTAATCCGCAGATGTTTTCGTCGGCGACCGGATTTCGTTTATGGGGCATCGCGCTGGAGCCCTTCTGTCCAGCAGCAAAATGCTCCTCGACTTCGTGGATCTCGGTCCTCTGCAGACTGCGGATCTCGGTCGCGAAATCCTCTAAAGTGGTGGCGATCAAGCCCAGGGTCGCAATGTAATCGGCGTGCAGGTCCCGCGGCAGGATCTGGCTGGTGATCTCCTGAGCGCGAAGGCCAAATTTACGGCATACGTAAGCTTCCACCTGGGGCGGGACGTTCGCAAAGGTGCCGACCGCACCCGAAATTTCGCCGGCTTCGACTTCCGGAGCCGCGAATTTGAACCGCTTGATATCCCTTTTCATCATCGAGTACCAGCGGGCCAGCTTTAGACCGAAGGTAATCGGTTCAGCGTGGACCCCGTGGGTCCTGCCGATCATCACGGTATCTTTATACTTACGGGCCTTATCAGCAATAGTATGCTTCAAAGTCAATAGATCCTTCAGCAGAATCTGGTTGGCGGCCTTAAAACGGATTCCGTAAGCCGTATCTTCAATGTCGGTACTGGTGACCCCGTAGTGAATCCATTTTCTTTCGGGCCCCAACGATTTGGACACGTCACGGGTAAATGCCACCATGTCGTGATGAGTGACGGCCTCGATCTTGGCGATCCCGCCGTCCGTAAACCTAGCGTTCCGTTTGAATTTTACGACGTCATCCTGGGGAATTTTGCCTAATTTGGCCCAGCCTTCGTCAACCGCGATCTCAACTTTGAGCCACGTCTCATATTGATTATGCAGAGTCCAGATGGACCCCATGTTTTTTCTAGTATAACGATCGATCATTTTTTATCGGCCTCCTGCCAAACGTCTTTCAATACATGGGTTCGATCACGACTGGCCCCGACGGCAAAAGTATCTAGAGGTACGCCCACCAGTTTGGATACATCGGCCGGCAATTTTCCAGAACGTGATTATTTGCGGGGTAAACGTCGATCCGCTTCCGTGATACCGGTAACCCACGCATACTTTGATCGGACCGATTCCCGATAACGCGTCCAAGCAGTTCAGTGACAAATCGGTGATTCCGGAAATTCGCACCGCGTGGCGGAGAACCACGGTATCTAGCCAGCCTAATCTTCGCGGCCGACCGGTCACCACGCCGCTTTACAAACGCCCACGATCCGGTTAATCCGGGTGGGACCGACACCGCTGCCGACCGCCGCGTTACCAGCGACCGTATTGGACGACGTGACAAACGGGTAGGTCCCGTGATCGACGTCCAGCATGGATCCCTGGGCACCCTCGAAGAGAACGTGCTTACCCTGATCCAGGGCGTGATTGATCAGGTACGAAGTATCTAAAATTAAATTCTTGATCTTCAGAGCCTGCTTTAACTTTTAGGCAAAGATCGGCGGATCGATCAAATCCGCAAAACGAATCCCGATCCGCTCCAGCTTATCCATATATGCGGGCCCGATACCCTTGCCGGTCGTACCGATCTTCTGATTCTTCAGCCGCTCCTGTAAATGATCAAACAGCACGTGATAAGGCATTAAGACCTGAGCCCGGCTGGAGATCCGAAGATTATCTACCGAGACCCCGTTCTGACGGAGGTCATGAATCTCGTGCAGCAACGATTTCGGGTTGATCACCATCCCGTTGCCGAGGATCCCCAGCTTATTCGGATATAGGACCCCGGAAGGTACCAACGATAAGTGAATCTGCTTGCCGTGGGTAGAGATTGAATGACCGGCGTTGTCACCGCCCGAGAAACGGGCGACGATATCGGCTCTGGAGCTAAGAAAATCGGTAATCTTGCCCTTACCTTCGTCGCCCCATTGGCTGCCGATAACCACAATTGATGACATATTCAAAGAAAAAAGGGGCTTAATTTCAGAACGCGAAATTAAGCCCCACTCTTCGCGAAGTAAGAAATTTAAAGATTGCTCCGCAACTTGAAAAAATTCAAGACCTAATTTCATATCTTAATGTTTATTATTGTTTATATAATAGTTGCAGACCAGATGTGGATCTACCGCAACGATCTTAGTTGGTGATAATCGTTTAAATCCTTTTATGTATAACCGGGTCGCAATCCGATGACAAAAGTCACACTTTCGATTAACCGGAATGGTTTGATCACACCATTTCATTAAAAAACGACTGGTGGGAATTTTTAATACCGACATCCCGAATAGATAATCGGAACCGATGAATCAATCTCGTTGAAAATTTTTGCTAATTTAATCAATAAAAATTGTGCTCCATCGATTAGTACGTGTTTAACGGGAAATTGTTTTTTAGCCCATTTTTCTGGAACACGCAGAGTTACGTCGCACACTTCATGACCGTTATTAACTCGGGCTTTATCCTCTCCCGACATGAGAATATCCCTACCGTGATCGCGTTTAACGATCCTTAAGAACCGGGTGGTTTTACCCGAAGTTTGGGGACCGTATAGAAAAATCGTCGGGCTTTTACTCATAATTTACCGTGTTCTTTACACTTATCGTAAAAATCAGCTAGTTTTTCAACGATCGTCGAATCCAGCATGCGGACGGAGATTTCGTGATGCCTCAGTTTTGAAATGGCTGATTTGCGAAGGTGACACTGAGTTTTAAATTTTTTATTCGGAACGTTGCCGTCCCGAATAATCTTTTTTGCTTTTTTGACCGTTTCCATATCCATTCAGAATCATCCGTTTATAATTAATCAACTGATTATCAATATACTTTTTAACGGTATGCTTAGACATATCGCCTACTGTTCCGGCGTAGAACGTTGGCGACCATAAATGTCCTCCCCAGAGTTTATGTTTAGTGCTAGGAAAATTTTGGAACCATATCCTTGCGGACAGTCCTTTAAAAGTCTTGATAACTGATGACACTGCTAATCTGGCGGAAAGCTAACTAGCATATGAACGTGATCTGGTAGAACCTCCGTTTCATAGCATGACGTAAATTCTTATTGATAAAGACCATTCTGCGATATTTAGTAACCCAAACTAGATGATAATTGAGGTTGTGGACATTGGTCCGTTCTTTAATTAACATATGAATCACCTTCTGTATACTGGTAATTATACTATTATATATTATGTAATCCAGTCATATGTGATATAATATAAGTGTAATAAGTATTCTGACAGCCGTTCGCTGCAGTGCGAACTTGGCACTTGTATCAGACTTATCAACGGCTATTCAAGCACCTATGCGGTGCTCCGAAGTTTAAGTCTAAGAAATATTATAAGCAGTCTTACACGACTTCCAGTATTCCAAGCTAGGTTATATTAAAGCCTATTTGAATTCTCCGTTAATTGGTAAAATTAAACAAGTCACGGAAAGCCAAGNNCACTGCCAAAGACTCATCACGTAGTCGGTATTGATGTTGGACTCGACGACCTAGCTATTTTAAGTAATGGCATGAAGTTCAACTTCAAGTATTACGCCAAAGCGGCGTGGAGCAGTACTCAAATTAGGTATGATGAGCATTTGCAAAAGCAGATGCCTAACCATCATGTCAAGTCTTTAAATGAGTATAGCAACTATCAAAAGGCTCGTAGACGAGTAGCTAAAATTACTCGTCATATTCGTAATCAGCGTAATGACTACTTGCAAAAGCTGACAACTTGGTTAGTACGCCATTTCGATTTCATAGCGATCGAAGACCTAAAGGCCTCTAATATGCAGCACAATCATCATCTAGCTAGAGCGATTGCCTGTGCTTCATGCTAGCTTATAAATGTCACTGGTATGGCAAGATCTTGAAGTAGTTAATAAGGATTATACTTCTCAAGTTTGTCATACCTGCGGTATTCGAATGCCCTTATTATAATATCAAACACGATAGAGATGTGAATGCCAGGATTAATATTCTGCATTTAGGCTTGGAACAAGCCATGGCTGACAACTCTACCTCTATTCAGCATACCCGTCTACACTCGTGTGTTGAACAAGCACTAGCGTTCCCAAGAACAGCACGAAAGTGCCGGGCTAGAAACTCGGTACTTTAGTACCGAGTAGTTCATAAATTGATTCCGGCTGACGTCGCGATGCTTCACGTTTTGGAAGCGTGGCACGTAAAAAACCTTTTCGGTTACCCGGCCGGATCGCTAAATTCATTAATGAACGCCTTAAATTATGAACAGCAGCGGATCCGATTTATCCAAGTCCGCCATGAACAGGTCGGCGCTCTTGCCGCCTCAGCCCAAGCCAAACTAACTCACCGAATCGGCGTTGCTTTTGGCTCCGCAGGTCCGGGAGCCGTCAATCTGCTAAACGGGTTATACGACGCGAAAGAAGACCATGCCCCCGTTCTGGCAATCGTGGGCCAAACCAACAGCTATAATCTTAACTACGATTATTTTCAAGAATTTCCAGAAGTCCCGATCTTTAGCGATGTCGCTTGTTATGATCGGGTCGTTATGAACGCTCAAAGTTTACCCCACGTAGTGGATCGGGCCGTTCGGGCGGCTTATCATTTCCAAAGCGTGGCGGTCGTTATCATCCCGAATAATTTGGGCTTCGTTAAAATTCCGGATCGTCAATATGATTCAGCATTAAGCAATTTTTATCACTGGTTAAAAAATCGAGACGACCGATTTTTCAGATTGGTAAACAAATCGGCAACGGCGGAAAGGAACTAGTTAAACTGTCTCAGGGATTTCAAGTTCCCATCTTAATCGACGGTTCCGCCAAGGGTTCAGTCCCCGGCCAAGCTGCCGATTTAGGCACGGGCAATCGCGTCACTTCCAAAGCAGCTAACGAAATAATGGATACCACGGATCTAGTCATTAGTTTAGGCAGTGAATTCGCGTTGTCACATCGTTATTACGAACGGCATCCGTTTAAATTTATTCAAATTGACCGTCGCCGGAATTGTTTAGGCTACCATCATTCTTTAGATTTAGGAATCTGGGCCGATCCAATCATCATCTAGCGATCCAATCGCAACCCCATCTGGCTGCACAGGTCTATCATCAAATCAACCGAATCGCTGATCCCGACGCCGTCTTTTCGGTCGACATTGGTGATAATACGGTTAATAGTTTTCGTTATTTAAGGTTTACTAAGCATAACCGGATGCTGTTCTCGGCCCACTTTGCCACCATGGGCTGCAGTATTCCCGGTGCGATTGCCGCTAAGCTAGCCAATCCCAAACGTCAAGTCTTCAGCATCGCTGGCGACGGCGCCCTGTCAATGGTCATGCAGGACTTAGTAACCGAACGCAAATATCACTTACCCATCATTAACGTGGTTACCACCAACGACTCCACCAATTACATCAAGAGCCAGCAAGCTAACCTTTCGATGAAATATTTCGGGGTCGGTTTAACCGGTCAAAATTTTAAAATGATTGCGAACGGCATGGGGGTTAAAATCACTGCCCGGACTTCTTCAGCAATTTGCGAAGGCCCGCCAATCGTGAGAAAATACGAATTGGATTATAATCCAATTACATAAGGAGGGATTCTCATGCAAATTTCTGGTAACGTGGCCACGTTCTCCAAGCCGGAAATCAAACTGATGAATAAGGTCATGAACGTTCAGGATTACGTTAAAAGCAACAGTGCCGGTGACCAAAAGCATTTAGATACCCCGGGTATCACTAATTTAGCTAACATTGCCGATGCCATTCAAAAGAACGGCAAGTTAGACCTGAGCGATCGTCAGGATTTAGATACGCCGATTACGCCAAAGCATTGATTTCTTATATTGATACTTACAAGGTATACGCATCATCGATCAATACTCTCACCCCACAGTCAAAGAAGCTTTGTGACGGTCTTCAGAGTCAGATCAAGGACTATTTAAAGAGCGCTAATAAGTAATCCTTGATAAAATAAGTATTTCAAAATTAAGAATACTTAATAATTAAAAAAAGATCCTTAAGTAATTAATGGTAAAAAGAAAGACGCTTAAAAGCGCCCGTCTTTTTCAGCAAGTGACGAACTTGCTACGGTGATTAACCGTTTAGAACTTCATCTCTAGAATAACAGATATTTTATTTTGTTGGGCTACATCTTTTGTCCCAGCTATTTATTAGCAAAAGAGGTGATCAGCATTCATACATTAGTAGCTCTTGTTTTCTCTGCGGTCTTGGGCTTAGTTTCCAATCTAGCGTATTTTCTAATTACTAGTTGGATCAAACGCCATTCTAACCATAAGAATTAATTTTAAGGCGCGGCCAATAACCGCGCCGTTTTTTGGTAAAAAAACCCGCTACCAAAAGGCAACAGGTAAAAAACATTCATACATTTTATCTTTTCTCTCTGCACTTTTAATATATCCTAACTGGTTAAGTATGTCAATAAAGACGCCCGATGATTCATCGGGCGCATTCTGTTTGTAATTATTGATTTATAAACATATTTTATATTATAATATATGGAGCGTATCGGGCTCGAACCGATGACCTCCTGCGTGCAGAGCAGGTGCTCTCCCAACTGGGCTAATTACATATAAATATCAGATATTTATTCAAAATATATTATTAATATTAAAAATAATTACAGGAAATTGAAAATGATTACTTTAAGTTCCGTGATCCATTACTTTACTTATTGTTTTCGCGTAAGGCCTTTTGAGCAACCACGTTCAATACGTTCCACGGACGGTCAAAGCCCGGCTGGAAGAAGAAGTCACAGTAGGCTAGATCGTTAACGGTTAAATGCTGCTGAATAGCTAACGAAATGACGTTGATATCAGCGGTTTCGTCCATCTTGGACATAACTTGGCCACCTAAAATTCGCATCGTCTTTGGATCGTAGGTCAACTTAAAGTAAACCTTGGCGTTACCAGATTTATCCGGAACGAAGTGTGGACGGTATAAATCAGTTACGAAGGTCGATTTAGCGTTAACGCCGAAATGAGCAGCAGTATCCTGCTTAATTCCGGTCGATGCAAAACGGTAACTGAAGACGTGTAAAGCACTCGAACCGGAAACGGCCGGAACCTTCTTATGTGCACCTAAAGCGTTCATAACGGCAAAGCGACCGCCACGACGAGCGTTAGTGGCTAAAGCAATTCGAGAATTCTTACCCGTGGGTGCAAAACGAACGGTCGTCGCATCACCAACACAGTAGATATCCGGCTGGCTGGTCTGCATATAATCATTAACTTTAACTAAACCGCGCGGCGTCATATCAACGACGCCCTTTAGCCATTTAGTATTAGGCTTAATACCGGCGGATTCAATAACTAAATCAGCTGGATACCGACCGGTTTCCGATTTAACGGCGCTAACGTGACCGTTTTTACCGATAAACTTAGCGGCGGACTGCTTCATTTCAACGTCAACGTTGTGGCTTTCCATTTCTTTAGTTAAGATTCCGGTAAATTCAGAATCTAGATAGTTACCTAATAAACGCTGGTTACGATCGATCAAAGTAACGTGCATTCCGGCTTTAGCGAAGACTTCGGCGGCTTCGATCCCGATGTAGCCACCGCCGATAACGACGACGTTATGAATGGCCGGATTAACCGTGGCTTTCTTAATACGGATGGCCCAGTCACGGCCTCGCATGGCGTAGATACCCTTTAAATCACTGCCGGGAACGGGTAACTTATTCGGATCCGCACCGCAGCTTAAGATTAACTTGTCATAAGATTCGTCACGTTCTTGACCGGTTTTATGGTTAACGACGTGAACCTTATGAGCTTTCGGATCAACTTTGGTTACTTCCTGCTGTTCAAAAACGTGAACGCCCTGCTTTTCCATTCCTTTAGGCGTGGCGTAGCTAATGTCGTCCACGTGTTTAGCAATGCCTTCTAAATAGGTCTGCATTCCACACGACAGGAAGGAAATAAAGTTAGTCTTTTCGTACCACTGAATATCAGCATCCGGTTGACTCATTAAAATTTGCCGAACGGCTTCAAAGCCACCGTGTGATGATCCAACCACGATAAATTTCATAAAAATGGCCCTCTTTTTGGTAATTAATTTAAAATCATTCTAACTTCGTCATCATTTTACCAAATTTAAATTCATCTCGTTAATACCCATTGTAATGAAAAGCAATCGTTTAGGATTGACCGAACTAACCTGTCTAGTCATCGGTTCCATCATTGCCGGTGGTATTTTCAACCTCATGCATGACGTTGCGACCGGTGCGGGTGCCGGTGCCGTATCCATCAGCTGGCTAATAACCGGAATCGGCATGGGCAGTTTAGCGCTGTGTTTTCAAAATCTAGTCATGAAGCGGCCCGATTTGAACGCCGGAATCTATAGCTATGCGGAAGCGGGCTTTGGTAAATACATGGGTTTCAACGCCGCCTGGGGCTACTGGTTATCAGCCTGGCTGGGCAACGTCGGCTACATCACCCTCTGCATGAGTGCCCTAGGCTATTTCCTGCCGATCTTCGGTGACGGTCAGAACGTCCCTTCGATTATTTTAGGATCCGTTATGCTGTGGGGGTGCCATTTTATGGCGCTTCACGGCATTAAATCCGCGTCATTCGTTAACATCATGGTGACCATCGCTAAAATCATCCCGATTATCTTATTTCTAATTATCGTTTTTCTATCGTTTAAGCTTCATATTTTTGAACACGATTTCTGGTATACCCCATCTGGACAGTTTCAATTTGGTGACGTTATGCACCAGGTCAAAAGCACCATGTTAGTCATGGTCTGGACCTTTACGGGAATCGAAGGGGCCGTGATCTTTTCCGGAAAAGCCCGGCACCGAAAGGACGTCGGCCGAGCGACCATTCTCGGGATCAGTTCCATGATTCTGCTGTATCTCCTCATGACCTTACTTTCGTTCGGGGTCATGAGCCGGTTGCAGCTATCACATTTACGCCAACCGGCGATGGCATCGATTCTTAAACGACTCGTCGGCCCTTGGGGCGCCGTGATTATCAACCTGGGCATCGTTATTGCTTTAGTCAGCGCCCTTTTAGATTGGACCATGTTCGCCGGCCACGTTCCGTACATGGCCGCCAAACACGGGACGTTTCCTAAGCTCTTCAGTAAGACCAATCAGCATCATTCACCCGTTAATTCGTTAATCGTAACCGACATCTGCGTGGAAATCTTTATGTTCAGTTTTCTCATTACGCCCCGCGCCTATAATTTCATGTATTCGATCGCCAGTTCGATCGTAATGATCCCGTATACTTTTTCAGCGGTTTATCAGCTTAAGTATTCAGTCACTAGCGATCACACTGCTCACCGCGTTCGTAATATTATAATCGGGACCGTTGCTTCTGCATATTCCCTTTGGATTATTTACGCCACGGGGTTAAATTACTGGCTATTAGCATCCTGGCTCTTTGCTCTAGGAATCCCGTGCTACATCTGGCTCCAGAAGCATGATAATCATCGCTAAAAGATCTTTAAAACCTGGGAACTATGGATTGCTATTTTAATCGTATTTCCGGAAATGCCTAAGTTGTGAAAAATTTCGCAAATCAGTTATAATTAAAGTATCAAAGCTGAAGGAGTGAGATTATAATATGGAAGCAAAGCCAACCGAACCCAACGGCAGTCAATTTATGACAGTTATTAAGGGCTACCTAGATCAGCATCATTTAGATTCAAAAATAAGCCCGATCTTTACCAGCCGTCACATGAATTATGATGTCGGCTTATACGAAAGCTTAAACGTCTTCTTAACCATGGTCGCTGCATTGGATTCTGCTAAGCGAAACGCCATCGTTAAATTTTTGAACGGTAAAGTTATGGAAGCTTTGCACGACGAAGAATTTCGTTTAGACAGTGAAAATCCCAGCCGGCAAAAGGCCCTCGATTTTATTAAAAAGATTACTAAGTAATTTAATCTAAAGTTTTCATCATAATAAAATCAGATTCATATTTCTCTTCAAAATTATTTTATTATCAACATAATTATTAAATAAATTAAATTTAGATCAAGTTAATTTATATTGATAAAATTAAATAAAAACAGATTTTTAATCTTAAGAGAAATTGCGCTAAGAGAAGACTTCATCCGTTCTAGTCGCGCAATCCGCTTATCCAACGGGGGATGGGTATCAAATAAATTCGCGACTGACCAATGGTGTTTCGGCTTATGCGGATTAACGATAAATAAGGCGTTGCTCGAAGGATTAGCCGCTTTCATCGAAGGCCGATGCTCTAAAGCCTTTAACGCCCTAATAATCTCGTCCGGATTACGGGTCAGATTAACGCTTCCGGCGTCAGCTAGATATTCACGATTTCGTGACAAAGCCATCTGTCCCAGATAACTCAAGCCTGAACAAATCCAACTCAAGACCGCTAAGCCAAGACCGATAGCGATTAAAGCACCGTGACTATCGTCATCATCATCATCGTCGTCATCACCCCAGTCGAACCAGCTAGCGTCCCAGGTGATTCGCCAGAGAAAGCCGCCGATGAAAGCGAAGAACGCCGTCAAAGCGACGCCGACGGTTTCAACCTGGGTATCATGATCCTTAATGTGGCTCATTTCGTGACCGATGACGCCTTCAACTTCGTATTGATCCATCATCTTTAACAAACCGGTCGTGGCACCGATCGCTGAATTTTTAGGATTATTTCCGGTTGAAAAGGCGTTTGGCGACGGATCGTTAATTACAAAGACCCGTGGCATCGGTAGATTAGCCGCGATCGCCATGTTAGACACGGCGTTCCATAGGACCGGTGCCTGTTTCTGACTCTTGATCTTCTAACCATGATTCATCGCCATCACAACGTTGATCGATTGACTCATCATGATCAGGATGTAGATCACGCAATTCACGAACGTCCAAAGGCAGGCTTTCAAAATCACTTGGGTCATCCCGGTTTTACCTTATCCAGACACCGACCGACAAACCAGCCGATTAAGCCACCGAACAAATCCACGATCAATAAAAAGCAGACCATGATCGCAATCGTTTTGCGTTTATTAGATCGAATCTGATCAAAAAGCACGTTATCACTTCCTAAAAAGAAAAGCCGTAGCGAGAACTACGGCCTAGTCTTAGTATTTAAATCGTTTAATTCTTAAAATCGCCAAAATTGACCTTCGGGGCAGCTTTAGCACTTTCGGGTGCCTTTAAATAATCCCGATGGGTAAACTTACTGCCCGCAACTAAATTATTCGGGAACGTTCGGATCATCGCATCGTAACGAGCGATAACCTGGTTATATAACTGGCGGGCGTAAGCAATCTTGTTTTCGGTATTGGTCAATTCGCCCATTAACTGTTTAAAGTCCTGGTTAGCCTTTAGATCGGGATAACGTTCGCTTACCGCAAATAAGCTCTTTAAAGCACCGGAAAGCTGATTACTGACGTTCATCATCTGCTGACGACTAGCCCCTGAATTACTCTGATTCGGGTCAATGTGAACCATCTGTCCCCGGTACTTAATAACCTTCTGTAAAGTCTGGCTTTCGTAATTAGCGTAGCCCTTAACGGTGGAAACTAAGTTCGGGATCAAATCGTTCCGACGCTGAAGCTGAACGTCAATCTGGCTCCAAGCGTTATCCGTATCGGTCTGGGCGTGAACTAAGCGGTTATAAATAACGATCCAGCCCAGGATAATAATTACAATAATGGCAATAATAATTCCCATTGTCATCTTAAATCACCTCAAAATAAATTATCGATTATAATTATTAGCACGGTTAATGGCGTCGATAACGGCTCGCCGGAAATTACAGCGTTCCAGCATGTTGACACCTTTGATGGTCGAGCCGCCCGGCGAAGTTACTAGATCCTTCAAGTAAGCCGGGCCGTGATTAGACTGATAAAGCATACTGCCGCTGCCGGCGACCATACTAGCGATGACCTTATGGGCGATGTTACGGCTCAGGCCGTTTTCAACGGCGGCGTCGCCCATCGCGTCCATAAAGATATCGACGAAGGCCGGCCCGCAGCCGCTTAAGGTCCCGATAATCGGTAACTGATATTCGTGAACCGGAATCACGTCGCCTAACGAACTCAGTAGCTTAACCGTGATTTCCTGCTGCTTTTCGTTTAGATCACTTAACGCCGCACCGATGGTTCCGCGGTTAACCGTAACCGGAATGTTCGGAATAATCGTCGCGACCGGATTATTCGGCAAAGCCTGCTTAACCGAAACGATCTTAATTCCCGCGGCGGCCGAAATGATGATGGTGTCTGACGGTAAATTAGTAAAATGACTTAAGATCTGAACCGTAATCGGAGCGGGAGTGGTTACGATCAAGACGTCTAAGTTGTTCTGTTCTAAATCTTCGTACTTACTGTATAAGTTAAAGCCAATTTTAGATTGAAACTCAGCCACTTTAGGGTTGACTGGATTCATCGCGTAAATATCAGAGGCGTCGTAAACGTTTTTAAGGCCTTGAATAATGGCCTTGCCCATATTGCCGACCCCTAGAATGCCGATTTTCATAAAAAATAATTCTCCTTAATTTATTATTTAGTTTCGTTTAAATACATCCCAGTTGCACAGACCGCAAAGATGGTCCAGAGTAATCCGGCAAGGACCCACATCACAAACGTTAAAGCCAATAAACTAGATGCGTTAAACTTTGGATTTTTCATTTCAGTCCCTCTTTATTTAGTCTTCTATTTTAATAATACTACTAAACCGTGGTTTTATAAATTAGATATCGCTAATAAATTTATGGCTGTGTTGGTGAAGTTGGTCAACACACACGGTTGTGGCCCGTGCACGCGTGGGTTCGAGTCCCACACACGGCCCTTTGTTATTGGGCTATAGCCAAGTGGTAAGGCATCGGGTTTTGATCCCGAGATGCGCTGGTTCGAACCCAGCTAGCCCAATTGGTTACTTTAAAATAAGTCAGTCTTTTGACTGGCTTTTCTTTTTACCTAAATTTAAGATATAAATCGATTTACAAACAAAGGAGCGTTATTATGTTGCATTTAACCCCTGCTCAATTAAAGCAGTATAACGGTAAAGACAAACCGGAAATGTACGTGGCGGTCAACGGAAAGATTTACGACGTCACCCACGTTAAGCACTGGGCCGGCGGTAATCACCATGGCCAGTAGCCGGTACCGATTTAACCATGTGATGAAGGATTCGCCCCACGGCACTAGTGTTCTGAAGTGGCTAAAAGTCGTTGGCACTTTAGTTCAACCGAATAAATAAGTTAATAATTATTAATTACTTCTTTAAAGAATCCATGCCTTTTTTAGCAACTTTCTTTAAAGTAGCAGCGGACTTCTTCATCTGTGCTTCTTCTTTGTCACTTAACGGAACCTGGATAGCTTTAACGATTCCAGAAGCGTTAACGACAGTCGGAGTACCGATGTATAAGTCTTTCAAGCCATATTCACCGTTTAACGGTGCATCTAATGGTAAGATAGTGTTTTCGTTCTTCAATACGGCTTTACAAATCCGCATTAATGCGGTTGCAACACCATAGAAGGTAGCACCCTTCTTATTAATGATGTAGTAAGCTTTGTTACGAACTTTAGCAACTAATTTAGTCAATTCGTCCTGGCTAATGCCAGCTTCTTTGTTAATTCTCAATAATGGACGGTTACCAGCAGAAGCTTCGGCTAAGTCAGCAAATTCGGAGTCACCATGTTCACCCATGATATAAGCATTAATGCTTTGCGGGTTTAAGTGTAATCGCTTACCTAAAGCAACTTGTAAACGAGTGGTATCTAAGGAAGTACCAGTGCCGATGACTTTGTTCTTCGGCCAGCCGGATAACTTCTGAGGTACCCCGGTTAAGATATCAACTGGGTTAGCGGATACAACGAAGATACCCTTGAATCCGGATTTAACTACGGGCTTAACGATTGAGGATAAGATGTGCATGTTCTTGCTAACTAAGTCTAAACGACTTTCGCCGGGCTTCTGAGGAGCACCAGCGGTAATAACAACGATATCAGCATCTTTGCAGTCTTTATAACTGCCGGCATAAATATGACGCGGTTCAGTAAAGACCTGGGCATCTTCTAAGTCCATGGCATCGCCTTCGATCTTCTTTTGAACGATGTCGATAATTGGGAAGTCTTCACCGATACCCTGGTTCATCATGGAATAAGCGAATGAAGAACCAACGGCACCATCACCGACTAAGGCGATTTTTCTAGGTTTAATCATAATTTCAATCCTTTAAAATAAATAATAGGTAAAGGATCGATAAAATATGAATAACCAAATCAACTGGCAACGTCTTCAGGTCAGCATGAATAACTTCAAAATTAACCAACTAATGAGTTTTACTGATATTCAAAACAAACTTTTTAAGCAGATCCAGAAGTTAATTAATCCGTTAGTGGGATATGCCAAAGTTGAAGATCCCATCACCAAACAATTGAACCATCTTTACAAACAGGCTAAAGCTAAGAATCCAAAAGCCATGAAGCAGTTGAACTTGAATGCTCATAAGCAACGTCACATGAGTACCCAACAAGCCATGCTTCAAATCATGGGTCAAGAGACTAAGCATGAAAACAATAAAAAATAAATAATCAATAAACGATTATCAGATGTAAGCTAACGGGGCGACTAAAGCTAAACTAGCAACGCCGATTGATAATTTCTTGATTAAATTCTTTTTCATAAAATTAATTTAAATTCTATGGATGTACCAATTTCAGAAGACGATGTACCATTTTAAAAACAAACTTCTGGATTCGCTGAACGGCTTTCTTAATGTTATCAGTACTAACGGCATAACTGATTCTAAGGTACCTTCACCACCGGGGCCAAAGGCACTGCCAGATACAACTCCTACGTGAGCTTTATCAGCTAATTCAGTTACAAATCTAAACTATTTTGGGTAAACTAGCTTTGAATCTTAGCAAAGATGTAGAAAGCACCGCTAGGTTCAGGACTGGTGAATCCAGCTTTAGCTAAACCATCACGTAAGATATCACGACGCTGCTTATAGATCTTCGCATCTTCGGACCGTCTTCGTAACCGTTCTTAAAGGCTTCACTAGCTGCGTACTGAGCACAGGTGGTAATTCACTATAGATTTCGTCACAAACACAGAAAATCCGGTGTTTTTTGATTACGTTGGCTAACCCCGCTAGCTGCTGCTTAGAGTAAGTGTTGCCGACCGGGTTGTTCGGAAAGTTCAATTTTAAACGGGACAATCCTTGCGTGCTTAAGATTAGACCAGTCAATCTTGGACCACGCAGAAAGGATTTTATCAAATAACTGATAATCCTGATCACTGCCGAAAATCTTTACGTTCATGTCGGAAGCCACGCTCGAGATCAGCTGAAGATCCTCTTCTAGATTAACTCGATCGGTAGCTAACGGTTCAGTATACTTATGAATGTGCCAGGCTTTTTCACCAACGTGCGTCGCCCGGGTGATGTCAGTAAGGTTGTTAATGCAACCTTGGGCGTTCGACATCGCCCGCTTAATAATGACGTCTTATATAAATTATAATTATTAAAATTTAATTAACTAAATCATCTCGGTAACGAAAATTAAAGTATTTAGAATCATCATTTGAATCATCAAAATTGCACCCATCGGTGTCTTAGCTGGTATTAATCTGGGTTCATGCAATCCATATGTATAGTAAGTTTTATGTGGCAACTGATACTCGTCCTGGCTGACAAAGCCGTTGTCGGTGTAGCTAATATGAAAATGAACACCCTTGCTGTCAGATTTAGGACACAAGTATACACTCCACTTATTCTTACCGTGGTTTGCAATGATATTAAAAATAAATAATTTTTTCTGAAGCTTTAATTATTAATTTATTTCATAATCTTAACGAAGTTCTTGTTAGCCGTTACGTAGTCACCATTCGTCAACTGCAGACGAGTACCGAAGAAGATAACCTTCTTGACGTGGAATACGAATCAGTGAGAATGATGAGCCTTCAAGTCGGACTTCTGCCAGTAAGAATTCGGTACGAAGTCGTCACGACCGGTTACCCAGTAGTTATGGTGATGAAGCTGAATCTCGTAACGAACGTAGTTAGCTGGTGACCGTGGACTACGAAGATACGGTTGATTGAATCGTTAATAAATGTCCGGCTTATCCAGAAGAAACGGAAATGATATAATGAACTGGATACTTATGGCCGTGGTAAGTAACTACGTCATGATAGCAACTTTATAACCACTTGGTAAACTACCAACTTGAGTTCCATTATCTGATAACCGCTTGGTAATGTAAGAATCAACATAATAATACCAATAATCCATTATAATTAGCGTAATTTTATAATTTATAGTTTCTCTTAAAGACATATTAGTTACATTTTTTGTATTGAAAACAATATAATTATTATTATTATTATAATCTTTAGTAATAATTATTGCACCAGCTAAACCAATCATAGCTAACATAGCAATGGATACAGTTACCCAATGTTTACCAATTTTATGTAAGACTTTTTTATCGTTAGTCTTACGAAACTGATTCTTATTATATAACATTTAAAACTTAATTACAATTTAATGGATATTTAAAAATAATATTAAATCACAAAGTGTTAATAATGTAAATAACTTTTTCTCAGAATTTTAGCAAAATAAAACAGCCTTCATCTAATTTGCCGTCGCCCGCCAGAATGCTCGGTACTTTAGTACCGAGTTGAATGGCCCTTTTGCGACGGCTATCTACCTTTTATAATTAATCAACTGATTATCAATATACTTTTTAACGGTATGCTTAGACATATCGCCTACTGTTCCGGCGTAGAACGTTGGCGACCATAAATGTCCTCCCCAGAGTTTATGTTTAGTGCTAGGAAAATTTTGGAACCATATCCTTGCGGACAGTCCTTTAAAAGTCTTGATAACTGATGACACTGCTATCTTGGCGGAAAGCTAACTAGCATATGAACGTGATCTGGTAGTTTCATAGCATGAGTAATTCTTTTGTAAGACATTCTGCGATATTTATACCCAAACTAGATGATAATTGAGGTTGTGGCATTGGTCCGTTCTTTAATTAACATAATATGTGATATAATATAAATGTATTGAGGAGGTGAAATCATGATAATCACTAAAGGAATCAGAGCTGAATTAGACCCAACTTGACCAGCGGGAATGGCTGAATCAGCAATTCGGTAATATAAGATTTGTTTGGAATCATTATCTTTAAAGATTCTGACAGCCGTTCGCTACAGTGCGAACTTGGCACTCTGTATCAGACTTATCATCCGAAATTTAAATCTAAGAAATACTTTAAGCAGTCATACACTACGTCTAGTATTCCTAAGCAATCTCCTGAACATCATCTTTAAAGTTAGCTAAGTTAGGACATATTAAGGCTCATTCCAGTAATAATTCATTGGTAAAATCAAGCAAGCCACGGTCATTTTAGCTTCGACGGAAAACTACTATGCTAGTCTTACGGTAGAATACGAAAGTCAAGTACAGTTGCCTAAGACTAATAACGCAGTAGGTATCGATGTCGGACTAGATGACTTAGCTATTTTATCTAATGGCATGAAATGGAACTTTAAATATTATGACAAAGCAAACGAAGCTAGAAAACATCGTTGGCAGATTTATCAGCACGCCGTAGGCGTGGAGCAGTAGCTCAAATTAGGTATGACGAGCATCTACAGAAACAGATGCCTAATCACCACGCAAAACCCTTAGGTCAGTATAAAAATCATCAGAAAGCTAAACGAGAAGTAGCTAAATTTCAAGACACGTTAGAAATCAACGAACTAACTATCTCCAGTTCCTGACTATTTGGCTAGTTAAGCATTATGATTTCATAGCAATTGAAGACCTAAAGGCCTCTAATATGCAGCACAATCATCATCTAGCTAGAGCGATTGCCTGTGCTTCATGGACTTATAAATGTCACTGGTATGGCAAGATACTAGAAGTAGTTAATCCACAGTATACTCCCAGGTTTGTCATACCTGCGGTATGAATACCGGGAAGAAGCCATTAAATATACGGCACTTTAGATGCCCGTTCTGCCTTACTGAACAGGACAGAGATGTGAACGCCAGTATTAATATATTACGTTTAGGTCTGGAACAGGCCATGGATAACAACTGGGCCTCTAGTCGATACACTTCGCTACACTAGTGAACTTACCAAGCTCGGGCGTTTCCAAAACCAGCACGAAGTGCTGAGTCAGATACTCGGTACTTTAGTGCCGAGTAGTTCATGTAACAAAAAAGACGTTGATAAATTAATATCAACGCCTTTTTATTAATTAATTTATTATAATTTTGATTAATTGATTTAAGAAATAATAGAAATAAATTAATTACTTATTAACAGCTTTCTTTAAGCCAGTACCAGCTTTAAATGCTGGAACGTTACGAGCTGAAATCGGTAATGTCTTACCAGTTTGCGGGTTACGGCCCTTACGAGCTTTACGATGATTAACCTTAAAGCTACCGAAGCCGATTAAACGAACACCCTGCTTTTTAGCTAAGGCATCAGTAACAGTGCTAACAAAAGCATTTAATGCTTTAGTAGCATCAGCTTTAGTTAAGCCGGTCTTTTTAGCAATACTTGCGAGTACGTCTTGTTTGTTTAAATATTTCATAATTAAAATCTCCTTTTTGAATTAATTTTTTTTGATTAATCAATTAATTAGTACCAGTGATGAGCTTGCCAGAATTTCTTGGCATGGACCCAGCCACCATAACGAGTTTTAGCGTATTTATCAGCAACTTTAACCTGATGTTTATGATTTAAATTAACGTGACCGTTTTTCTTACCTAAGTAACGCGGATCCAACTGAAAACGACCGATGCAACGACCACCGTAACTTAAAACGTTCCAGCGGTTACGGCTTTCGTGCCAGGAAACCCAGCCACGGGCTTTGTAATCACGATTACTTAAGCCGTCACGGAACCAGTTATTAATTACTATTCTGATGACTATTAACGGTATCCGCATGAATATTACCCGATAGACCGATAAATAATAAAATTGCAATCACAACGATGTAAACCACATAAAATACGACGATTGCTTCGATTCGTTGACCTCTCGATCAACTTGACAATTATTATATTAAAGGACGGATATTAAAGAATCTTTATGAGAATGTTACAGGATAATAACGTTATATTAAATTGACGTAATAATAACGCAAAATGCTTCCAGTAATAATAACGTTGTTAATAGGGAATTTTAATTGATTTTTATTAGGTAACCACACTAAACAACAATTAGTTAATCATTATGGCGTTCATAGCCAAATCGCTTTTGGTGGCTTAGGTGTCATCATTCATGAATTAGCTCATCTAATTACCGCTTGTCTTTTTCTACATCATATCGGTCATTTTAGTTTACTTGAGCCTAGAACCTATCAGTATACGGGTAGCTTAGGATACGTGCAACATTACTGGAACGCAGCAATCTTTATGAATCCTTAGGCAACTTCTTCATTGGACTGGCACCCTGCTTCGTTTGTTCTGAATTCCTGTGGTTAATTCACGGCTTCTTATTAGGCAATCCTTCTTATGATTACACTAACGTTATGCATCCCTTTGGTCAGATCAGCTGGCAATTAATCGTTTATTTAATCCTTATCGTTATGGTCGCTAGTACCGGATACGGTTTATCCAGTGCTGATATGCACGGTGTCTTTTCTGGATTACCCTACTGGATCGGTCTTGGTTAACGTTCTTGGGACGTGGAATTATTTATATCGTTACCGCGCTGGTAATTATCGATAAACGTCATTATCCGCCGATCTTGATCCTCGGCTGGGGAGCTTTATGGAATTACAAAAGGATTAAAGCATTACCATTTAATTTAAATAAAAAGTAGTGCCTTTATTTTTACCGTTATCAGTACTATTTTATAAAAACCTCTTTTCAGTTTTTATTTTATTTTCCCATTATGGCCGGAAGCACCATAGCAAGCACATCAGGTGTCAATATTCTAATAATGGATATCAATTAGCTAATAACGTTAATAATGCGTCTATGTATCACGATGCTGGTGATAATAAAATTAAAAAACAATTAAAAATCATCATCATTATTTTCGTTATAAGTAGTGAGCTTCTGCAGATAATTAATAACCGGAAACGGGTCTTCAAATTTTTAATTTTAATCAAATTTATTTCTTACTATCCTGATAATTTTGAACTAACTGCTTCAAGTCCTTAACGACGGACTTAATCTGATCAGCGTTATCGATCTTAGCCCCGCTAGCTAACGGATGACCGCCACCGTTGTACTTAGCGGCTAAATGATCGATTGCCGGTTGGTGAGAACGGAGGCTAACTTTGTAGCTGCCGTCGCCCTGTTCGATAAAGACGGCCCAGGCAACGATGCCTTTAACGTTGCCAGGCAAATTCTTGGAGATAAAGTCGTTATCGCTAACGTGGTATTGCTTCATCATCTTCTGGGTGACGACGTAATAAGCCGTTCCGTTATCAAAAACGGGCATGTGTTCCTGCAGATCACCGTAAAGACGTTCAACGGGCAAACTAATCACGCTTTCGTTCTGGTTGATCTGGCTCATCGAAAAGTCGTACTTAGCTAACTGAGCCACCACGCTAAAGGTGTGGCTGGTGATGCCCGGAAACATGAAGCGACCGGTATCACCGATGATACCCGCGTACAGTAAACTGGCGGCTTTATCATCCATTTTTAAGATCCCGTTCGACTTCGTATACACGTCATAGATCATTTCCGAAGCACTGGAAGCTTCCGGCTTGACCCAGGCTAAATCGCCGTACGGATCAACGTTCGGGTGATGATCGATCTTGATCAGCATCCCACCGTCTTTGTAACGCTGATCGTCGATTCGCGGGCGGTTGGCCGTATCGGTAACGATTACCAAAGCGTTTTTAAAGGTGTCGTCATCAATCTTGTCGGTCTTGCCCAGCCAGCTTAAGCCTGCGTCATCTTGACCGACGCAGTAGACGTGCTTAGCCGGAAAACTATGCTTAATAATCTCGGCTAAGCCCATTTGGGAGCCGTACGCATCCGGATCGGGATCGGTATGCCGATGCAAAATGACGGTCGAATGATTTTGAATGGCTTTAATAATTTTTTTCTTCTGCTGGCTGCTCTTAATCTTTTTTAATGTCACGGTCACTCATGCCAGACTTATCGATGTTTTTTGAATTAACTTGAGTCAATTTCTTTGATAATGAAACGGCTTTGACCCGCATCCGGTCAGCATTATATAATGGATAATCTATTAAGGAGTAATTCTTTTAATGAAATACGATCCAAAATGTCCGTTCTGTACTAAACCGAACGATGAAATTATCGTCCAAAATCACTACGCCAAAGCTTTTTACGACACTAAGCCCGCTAATCCGGGTCACGTCCTGGTGGTTCCCAAAGAACACGTTCGGACCATCTTTGACTGTTCCGCTGTTCAAATCCTGGCGATTCGTAAATTAGTGTTAAAAGTTAAGCACTTCTTGGACCGGAATTTCCATCCCGGTGGCTACCAGATCGGCATGAACTGCTACCCGATCGGCGGTCAATCCGTTTTGCACGCTCACGTTCACGTGATTCCGCGCTATCGTGGTCAGCTCCGTCGCCAGATTTTTCCGACTGATAAATCCAACTTATGGTCAAATCCGGCTACGTATAACAATCCTAACGTACAAGACGACGGAATTACCGTTAAGCAAGCCTGGCAAAAAGAATTTAAAATCATGGAATCTTTAAAGAACAAGGGTGAAAAGGTTACTTTCATGTCCCACTACATTAATCATTTTCGTTAAGAAATTAAAAAATTAATGTCGCAGCGGGCTAACTTTACCAAATCACACTTTACCAAATCCCATTACTTCACGAAATCTCATTACGACACGGTGGTAAGGTTATTCATACTCAAAGGGACGTTGAAAAGGAGATCCTTAAACTAAGGATCAGTTTTATCGCGGCGGACGCCGTGTTTATCGGAATTATTTTTTACATTATTTTTAGAAATTAACCAAAGTATCTATAAATAAAAGCCTGATAATCTACTAAAGATTATCAGGCCTTTATGGCAAAATTCAATGGCTTCATGATTAGGCCCCTGGATCTTGAAGAATCGGATTCCGTGCTTCCAATAACTGGAATGGACTGAATCTTATCATCTAAAAGATGGTAGCCTTGCTTCTTAGCAGCAGCAAAAGCTTATCGACGTCGGTACAGTTAACTGCAATATGGTTAATTGCACCATCAGCGTCAGCGCATGGATCACCTTCCCAGGTTTCAATCATTAAAGTATGGTACTTCATGAAAGCACAGCGAGTTGCCCGGTTATTAAATAAGCCAGCTTCTTCAAAGCCTAATGACTTATAGAATTTAATGGTTTGGTCCAAGTTTTTGGCTGGAATCCCCACGTGTTGAATTCCAGTAAAATATTTACTTAATTACGGTATTGGTTAGGCGACATCTTTAATAGATTATGAAAGACCTTATAGAAATACGACGGGTTCTCATAACCGACCCGAAAGGCGATCTGGTCAATCGAAATCCCGGTCTGCGTTAAGTATCGAGCCGCCACGTTAATTCGCTGAAGATGCAATAGCTTAATGAACGAAAGCCCGGTGTGGTTCTTTAAATACGAAGACAGGTAATTGGGGTTGACCCAAAAATGTTCGGCCATCGAACTTAAGGTCACACTAGCGTAGTGCTTTTTGACATATAGGAGAATGGTTAACAGCGATCCCGGAGCGCTGCCGTTGGTCTTAACGATAGACTTGCTCTTCGCGCAATCGTTGACTAATTGAACCAACAGCATCATGATCCAAAGGTAAATCATCTGAAAGGCCTCGACGCCCATCTTGCGGTGACAATAAATGATCTTTTCGATGGTTCCCATATGTCGTAGTAGTGCTGAAAGTTGAACAGAACGTAATTATTATCCTTAGGATTACTGTCGATCAATAATCGGTAAAGCTCGTTCGACACCTTATTCTGCTGGTTCCAGATGGTATCTAACTCGTTCAAGGAGAATAGCGAATTTGAAATTAAGAGGTTAAGGATCAATGAATTATCGTTAACGTGACTAGTCCGATGAATCATGTGACGACCGCAAACCATGGAAGTGACTCGTTAACGGTCTGAACATCACAGCTGCCCTTTAAGGGGACCTTAATTTCCACTTGATTACAGAAGTGAAGCGGTACGTAGGTGTTCTGAGGCTGCATAAAGACGGTAATGTTGGGCTGATCCTCATCATAAATATCCGGATTGATCGGTATTTCGTGCGAACGACGCACTTACCGACTCGTTTGTCTTTCCGCTGAGACGCCGGCGACGTCTTCTAATTTTATAACGTTCTTAACGATCGGGGCAACCTTAACTTCACCGGTAGCTAAACATGCTAAGGAATCGATGAATGCGTTAGGGTTGATGAATGAACCTTTGATGGTTAATTCTTTCTGGTAGACCTTGTAAGTATTCATGGAGAAATGCTGGTTAGGTTTGCCAACACCGAACATTAAGACTTGAGCACCCTTAACGGTAGCGTTAACGGCAGCTTCCTGAGTAGCAGGAAGACCCACGGCATCAACGGTGATATCGTATTTAGCAGGGATCTTTTCCTTAGTGGAGTTGATAACGTGATCAACGCCGGTAGCTTTCTGTTCTTCGGCTAACTTGTCGTCATGACGGCCGACTAAGTCAACTTCATGAACACCGTAAGCCTTTAAGATCTGGCAGAAGAGTAAGCCTTCAAAGCCATCACCGATAACTAAAGCACGCTGGTATGGAGAAGTGTGTAGTAACTTAACACCGTGTAAAGCACAGGATACCGGTTCAGTCGTGGCGGCGTCCTTTAGAGGAACGTTACTTGGTACGTGGTAGACGTTGGTGTACGGTGCGGTAAAGTACTGTTCTAAGCCACCGTTACGGGTAACACCGACGGCCGATAAGTTATCACATATTTCAGAAATCCCGATGTGGCAGTAACGGCACTTGCCACAATAATAGTTAGGATCGACCGTAACGCGGTCGCCCTTCTTAAAACCGGTGACGTTTTTACCAACTTTGGCAACGATACCGGAAAGTTCATGGCCCATTACGACCGGTGGAGTAGCCGCTGCTGAACCTGGAAGCCGTTGAACAGGCCAAAGTCAGTACCACAGATTCTGGCGTACATGAATGGATTAAGACCTCGTTATTCTTCGGGGTTGGGACATTAACGTTTTCAACCTGTAAATCTTTACGCCTTTTAATACTAATACTTTCATCATAGTATGTATAATCGTGGTTTTCGCCACGGTCAGAAAGCGGTTCATTAGATATGACCAATTTCGGGGCTGCCTTCGTCACCAATAAAGTCACCCTTATTGACGATACCGACCCCGACACCTTGGCCAATCGTAACGTAAGCCAGGGAACGAATCGGATGGTTATCAAAATCGAATGAATGTATTCACCGTAGGCAGCGCTGTTAACGTCGGTCGTCCATGACATGGGCATGTGGTTAAGTAATGTTCCATGGTCCCATCACGTTGATGTTACGCCAGCCTTTCCAGGAAGTATCAGTAATGTAGCCGAACTTTGGTGAATAATTCCTGAGCTTGATCGGACCGAAGGACGAAATGCCAAGCGCCTTCAAATCATTAAACTGACGTAAGTAATTAATCACTTCTTTAAATGACTTTTTGGGCGTGGTCAGCGGAACTTCGATCTTATCCAGAATGTGGTCGTGACCGTCGCCGACGGCACAGGTCAATTCTTATCGCGAGCTTCTAAGCTACCTAACAGCATGAAAGTCACCTTCTTTAGCTTCAATTTCGTGGCGTAAGTTTTCGTAACCGGATTTGCCTAACAGAGCAAACATATTGTTCTTGTAGTCTTCAACGCCGGGTTGGTTAAATGGATTAATCCCGTTCAAGTAACCCGATACAGCAATTGCAAACTCGAAGTAGTAGATCAGGTAACCTAAGGTAAACGGCGTCTGGTCCTTAATGCTGATTAACATATCAGGAACGCCACCGTTGGTGTGGGCGATTACTACGGCTTCCAAAGCCTTCTGGTTAGCAAAGTTCATGGTGTGGCCCTGAAGGTACTGGAGTTCATCTAAGTTGCCCTTTTCTTTAGGAACTGTTTCGTTATATCGAGGATCCTCAACGTTGATGACGGTCTCCATCAGGTTCCTCATCCCTTGCTGGATGTACTGGCCTAACGAATGCAGGTCGGTGCTCAGGCAAGCTGACGTTGGGTAAATGCCCTTATGGTCTTTGCCTTCGGTTTCACCGGCTAGCTGCTTCCACCATTCGGCTAGGTAGCGCATGTTAGGTTCGTAGCTTTCAAAGATTTCGTTCGTGTAGCCCTTCCGGTAGAGAATGTTGCGATAGGCGGCGTACTTTAAGGCATCGTTTTCCGCAATTTTAGAATGACTATTCAAGTCGTTTTCAGCTTGGGCAGCACCGGACATTAACTTATCAATGTCAACACCGGATACGGCAATCGGGAGTAATCCCACGGGGCAAAGTACCGAGTAACGGCCGCCGATACCGTTCGGAATTACAAAAGAATGGTAACCCTTAGCTTTAACTTCTTGCCGAAGGGCTCCGTGCTTAGCGTCTGTTGATACGTAAATTCGGTCAGCAGCCCCTTTTTTACCGTATTTGTTGACTAATAACTTCCGGAAGATTCTGAAAGCAATCGTGGGTTCGGTCGTGGTACCCGACTTGGAAACTACGTTAACCGAAAAGTCACGATTGCCGATCAGATCGATCAAACTGTGAACGTAGGAAGCGCTCAAAGAGTTACTGGCAAAGATAACCTGTGGATCCTTGCGACGACTGTCTGGCATGTAGTTATAAAAGCTGTTGTGCAGGAAATCAATCGCCATGCGGGCACCTAAGTAGGAACCGCCGATCCCGATTACGATTAAAATCTTAGAATCACTGCGGATCTGTTTGGCGGCTTGCTTGATTGCCTTGAATTCTGCTCGATCGCAGTTCTTGGGCAGATCAAGCCACTGACGCATTTCGCTACCCACGCCAGTTCCGTTCTTTAATTCGTTTTCTGCGGTATGGATCATGGGTGCGATCTCGGTTAATTCACTAAGCTTAACGTATTTATTTAAACCGATGTTATTAAAACGAACTTCAGTCATGTTAATCACTCCTATTATTAATTAATCGACCTTAACGATGTTTTCCTTGTAGTACTGACGAAGTGCTAAAGCAAAATTACCGACCGTAGCGGATCCGTTATGCGGACACTGCGGCATGGTAATGTAATGATCTAAATTGCCAACGTTTAAGTAGTTATTGAACAGTTTCTTAAAATGCTTGCGGACCATCTTTAGGAACGGTTCACTAACGACGCCGCCACCGAAGATGATGCGCTGTGGACGGATAAATAACGTAGCTTGAACAGCAGCTTGGGCCGTGTAGTAAGCCATGATGTACCAGACCGGATCACTCATCGGAACTTTCGGACCGGGCTTGCCACAGCGTTTTTCAAAGGTGGGTCCTGAGACCAAGCCTTCTAAACAGTCACCATGGTAAGGACAGATCCCTTTAAACGGTTTGCCGTTGACGTGGTATCGTTCTTGGCGCGCTTCAAACGGACGTGGCCTAGCTCGGGATGCCCCATGTAACCAATGAAGTGGCCTTTGTTAACGATCCCACCACCAACACCGGTGCCAATGGTGTAGTAAACCAAGGTTCTTAACGGACGGTGCCTCATGATCGAAGTGATGTATTCACCGTATGCGGAACCGTTAACGTCGGTCGTCCAGAACATGGGGATGTGAAAAGCGTTCTTCATGGTGCCTAAGAAATTGGTGTAAGCCCAATGCGGCTTTGGCGTATCGGTAATGTAACCATACTTAGGAGCGTTGATCCGAATTTCAATCGGTCCGAACGAGGCAATCCCCATGGCCTTTAAGTTCTTGAACTTTTTAAAGTAATTGATGCAACGACCTAACGTTTCTTTAGGGGTTGTAGTTGGAATATGAACACTGTTTAAAATTTGGTACTTTTCGTTACCTACGGCACATACGAACTTAGTTCCGCCGGCTTCGATACTACCGAATAGCATTCTATGGCCTCCTTCTAATCACAAGTCACATCCATCTCTCGACACCTTCAATATAATGCTGCATGTAACCGCTTTCAGGTAACCTAAATGTAACATTCATAAAGGAAGTCCTACTATGAATGATCAAGAATACCTAAATAACTTATTGAAAACGAACGCGAAAGCGTTCAATTATTTAGTCATCGTAACCAAAAGCTAAACAGTGAAATGGCCGGTGGTTTAAAGAAAATGCCCAATCTAGTTAACCAGCGCTCAAAGACTTCGGGGTTAACGTCAACGGCGGCGCCGGCAGCGCCTGGGCGAAAACGGGATCTTCAGTAATGACGGTTCATTAAGTTTCGTCGTGAACTACGATACCGGTAAGGAAACCCTAGCCCGTTCCATTAAAGTCATGGTGATTTCTAAGGAAATCGGTAAGTCCTACAAAGTTAACGCCTGTCCGATCAAGAAGATCAACCTGAAGAACATCTACCAGATGAATTCCTGCAGCGGTTACTCAATCATCTTAATAAGGCTCACCACGTTAACATCGTTTACTGAAAAGATTTACATGAAATCCGGATCGCCGGCCGTCGCCAGGTCCATAAGTTAAATTACGGCAAAATCAACTTCAATCCAGGCACGAGCGATCAACTAGCGATCAAGAAGGCCTTTGACGAAGTGGCCGACGAAATTAGCGTCATGGTCCTGGCTTGGATCGCAACCATTCCTGGATTTAACTTGTTAGCTAACGAAAGAATTAGTGACAGTAAACAGGTACCAATTGCACCGCCATAAATTTGGACAGCATTAAAGATGGCGTTACCGTCACCCCTTCACTTTTTCGGTAAAGTTTGTAAGCTATGCGTCAAAACGTTACTGAAGATCGGCCGTCTAGCACCAAATTTATCAAGCATGGCACCACCAATCGGCATAAAGAGGTAACGCCAATCGCCACTTGAGTAAAATTAGGAATCAAGAGGCTCGATAAACTAATGTTAGTAAACTGAACTAAGAAATAAATAACGGGAATAACTAAGAGAAAAATCATTCGCCAGCTCAGATAATAATTAACGAAGCCACCATAAGTAGGCCCTAATGACGGTCCAACAGCTAATACCGTTGCTCCTAACGCCATATAGAAACCAATCTTATTACTAGGCACTAGCTTCGGAATCACGTTGAACATCAACGGTGTACATGTACCAATACTAATTCCGTTAAACAAACGACCGACTAAAAATAGACCGAAATTATTTGCAAATGTACAAATCAATAAACTTAGTAATAACGCTAAAGTCGCAATGAGAAAAACGGTCTTATCATTAAAACGCTTATCTAAATAAGCGGAACAGACCATCGTAACTGCTGAAGTGATCATAGCTCCGGTCGAGATCCATTGAACGTTAGATAACAGAAGTTGAAAATACTTTACCAACATTGGGAAGTTAACGTTAACGGCCGTCGTCATCAGAATCCCGATAAACGATACGAATGCAATGGTAAAGATTTCAGTTAATTCTTTGCTTGATGATTTACTATTCAAAATCTCATCTCCATTTTAAAAAAATAAAGCACCACTGAATTTATTCTAAATTTTCATCTTCATTATTATCCCAGCTAGCGTGGAACTTATTAGCAATCATCCCCACGTAAGCTTCAATATCTAAATCTTTAGCGATTTGCTTTGAACGGGATAACGGAATTTCGTCTAGAGCGTGATCTTCAATCAAAACGTTCTGGTGAACGGGCATGCTCGGTAACTTGGCGACGCTGCCGCGGTAGATATAACTGCTATAGCCGTCACCAGCGTTATCCGGTAACGATCGATCACCCCAGTTATCGAAGATCGCAACGACATCTGGATCATTTTTAACTGATCTAAATCACCGCTATCTCTTAATTTACTGAAGGTGGTTTCCTGAACTTTTTGATTCGTTGGATGTTTTAACAAGAACAGTCGGTTAGTATGCGGAATGGCGATGGCGGTCCTTTCCGTTCGGATCCTTAACCCGCTTTTCAGAACGAATATACGGATAACGGTGCTTATCCGGATTACTAGCGATGACCCACTGGAAGAAGGTCATGCCGTCCTGCCGAACTGACGGATCTTTACTCAAAAGTTCTTTGCGCTTCTTATCAATTAATTTCGATACCACGTCGGTATCAAAGGCTGAGTTACACGGGTCGGGCTGATAAGCCAAGTAATGAGCTAAAGCGTAATCAATGATGGCCGGATGACTGATGGTGGCCGTAACGGAAGGTCCCATCCAGCCGTTCAAAGTGGCACCTTTAGCTTCCGCTAGGACCGGCTTGGGCTGCTGTTCAGTTCCGTGGTTTTCAACTTCAGCACGGTTATTCGCATCTTTGGAAACGAACCGAACTAACGGAACTGGGCTAATGAACAGCGTTAACGGTGCGATAGCCTTATGCAAGGTAGCGTCGTTGACCGGCCCAGGAATGTCCTGGACGTATTCACCATCGGTATTGGTCGACGTAACTTTTGCGTATTTACCGGCTAAACATTCAGCCTGGCCCATTCGCCAGGTGAATAATTGACCCATCATTCGCATTGAAATAATCTTGTTGTTCATGCGGATCGAATTAAAGAACTTGGCGTCACCGGCACCGGAAGCGGAGTTTAGCAGTAGCTTACGTAAAAGTTGCTTAATGTTGATGACGTTCCACGGGTGACTGTTCTTGGTGTACTTCTTTAACTGGTGCTTCAAATGCAGACGTTCAACGTAAATCTGATGATAAGTATCGTGCGGTTCATCATGTGGCCACATGATCCCTTCACGGGAAATTAGCATGGGGTAGTAACCACTAAAATCTTCGTGCCGAACAGCACCCACCGAGACATAATCGTATTCACTATTTAGGATATAACTGCTGCCACTCGGGTGCTTATACAATCGCGGTGTGTTATCTTTCCACTTCGCGTTTTTACCCGAGCCCTTAACGACTTTTTATAGTCGCGGATGTACTTATGAAGCTTGAATTCAACCCCGTGAATACCACCATAGCTAAAGACAGCGGTAGTCCCAGTTTCGTTACCGTCACGATGGAGGTAAGGAATGTTAGCGTTAGTTTGATGCAGCAATCCCGTCATATCTAGACTGGGGCCGACCGCTTCACGTTTACCGAGAACGTTATATAGCTTCTTCTTGCTACGCTTTAAAGTATCGTTAGCGTTATGGCCTTCAACTTTTCGGTATAGATCGTAAATCGGTTTAAAGGTCTTAGCTAAACTATGGCCGTTGTGCAGAATGGTGTCTTGGTTAGCGGGCGGTAAATCACTTAAACCGTATTTCTTATCAACTTTTTTTGCCCAGTTCATGGTGTCTTCCAAGACGTCGAACGGTTTCTTCGGTAAGATATCCCGCTTGTCGGGATGTTTAGCACGGAAAATCTTTAGAGCACGCGGATCCGGAAACCAGAATTCAATATCCGGCCAGTCTTCCATGGAATGGTACGGTGCGATCACGTTACTGATCAGCTTGGCTGAAGTAGCGTCATCGGTCAACGGACTAAAGCGCAAAGCGTCGGGCCGGACGTCCGCGTCCTGCGGATCGGCCGCGCTTTTGGCCTTCCGGTAGTACTTATACATCCCGAACGGCTTCTTGCTTTCCAAAGCCTGCTTGATTCCGCTAATCTTATTCTTAGCGTTGATTTTTTCGACCGGGTTTAAATTACCCTTATCAATGTGTTTAATGGTTCGTTTATAATAACGTGTCAAAGCCGGTTTTAATTTAAAGGTGTACGTTAACTGCGGGAATTTCTTAAGCAGAATCCTTCGTAAGGTCAACGCATCTTGATACTGAGCCAGTTCGAAGGTCTGTTTAGTAACTTGAACATCTGAATTGTTATAACCGATCAGGTCGGCAATCTGCAGTAGGCCGTGAATTTCGGTGGTGTTCGCGGTAACGTTCTTGGATTCTAAGATCTGCCAGCCTTCCATCGCGGCGATCCGCTTTAACGGTACGAACTTCATGTGCTCATTCAAATTCGCGACGTCTAAATAGCGGTTGCTGGTGATCCAGCCTTTATAAATGTAGTAAGCCGGATTATCGATCTGCTTGAAGAAGCTACTGCTGTTCGCTTCGTCGCGAGGCTGAAGATCGGGCTGGTGCTGCAGCAGCTGCGGCATGGACCGTTTATAAGTCGTGAATAGCTGGTTGTTGTAATGGCGGAAGAATTCGGGCTTTAGGATCCCACTGCTCTTTTGCTAATCGGGAATTTTTATTACAGAGATCGTTCATGTAGTTGCGGGCGTAGTTATTATGAACGACATGGCCTAGAAAGACGGCGATCATGGTCAAATCATAGTTATCGGAATTAAAGCCCATGGTAATCCCGTACTTCTTTTTATCGTACTTCGGGTCGGTCCGCTTGACCGTATAATACGGCGTCACCATGTTACATGAGGCGGCGCCGTTATACTCTTTACCGCTTAATAAAGCCTTATTATAGGAACTTTCGGAGACCCACTTGGCACGCGGCCGGGAATGATGCTTCCGAGCATAATTGAAAGCCCGATCAGTAACCGGATGAATCTGGCCCTTCGCGTTCATATAATTCAAAGCCGAATTTCGGGTTGGAGTCAAGCCCCAGAAATGACAGTAATAAGCCAGGTTAATCGGTCGGCGTAAGTTTCGGAAGCGAATCCCTAGCGGGTGCTTCTTATTCTTTGCTAGTTTTCGCAAGCTCTGGTTACACTCCAAGATCTTTTTGGAAATCTAGAAGGTAATCGGCTTCTTAGTCTTTGGATCGGCCTTGCTAAAGTCTCGGTAGCCTTCCACATCACTTAAGTAGTAAATGATGGCCAAGTTCTGTGCCGGAAAATAATGGGTATCAACGTATAGATTGTTCATCGATTCAATATCAAAGATATTGTCGTGAGGCTGATAATCATAAGCCATTTTTTGAGCCCGCCTTTCGTTTAATAATAATCACGCAATTAATATTATAGTCGAATTCGAGAAGCGGAAAAACTGAATGTTTTTAAAATTAGATAATGATCACTTAAATTATAAGAAATTATAAAATAAAATTACATTAATTACCGAAGTCCTCCGCTAAATAGAAGGTGTGCTTCTTCTGGTTATACGCGGCGCCGATCCCTACTAACGTGTTATCGCTGCCTAAAATATTCTTCCGGTGGCCGTTCTGCTCAAACTCGTCGTAGTTCATCATCCCGTCGTTGCTCATGTTGGCCATGTCTTTACCGTTACGATTGTGATAAGTCTTGGGGTCACTAAATTCACTGCACTTTCCTAAGCTGGTGCTAGCGATGTTTTCATTTTTACTGTAATGACTGAACCGATGGGAAACCTGCTCAGCACGGATGGTGGCCAAGCGGTTCAATTTATTATTTTCAATTTTATGAATAGTGACGTTTATTGTATCGATCAATTCGTTTCCGTAACCAATTTTGAACGTATTTACGGTCAAAATCGGTTAATTCGCCGGGTTCGTAATGAGCTTTTTCGGCGATAATTGCAATGGACGGGTTCATTCGAATTCCTTGTTTTAATAGATCTTTGTTCCTTTTTCTAATTTGATGAATATTTTGCTCGTTATTTTCTACCATTGGTGAAGTTCCTCCCACTAGTTATTATAGTATTTTCCCTTATAATTTACTAAATATTATGTTCGTCAAATTAATTAATGAATAAATCCGGTCATGACTCCACCGACAACGGTTAAGATTAAACCGGCCATCGTGTAGATCATGGCCTTTCGGGTCCTATGTTCGTGCAAAACGATCAGCCCTGCTAACGTGCCGACGACGATCGACATCTGAGATAACGTAAAGGCCGTGGAACTGCCGTTTAACATTAACGAGACTAGGTAGCCAAAGGTGCCTAAACCGGTGTTAAAACCGGTGAGCATGTTTTTAAAGGTCGCCTTACTGAACAGTAACTTCTGACCACGATACTTTTTAAGATCAGAGCCAATAATACGGCACTGACGATCATCCCGACGGCTTGCGGCGGAAACGTTGACCAGCCGTTGGTCTGGGGGATCTTAGGTAGAGTCGAGCAGCAACCGTAACCGAATAAGCTGCCCAGGATCAATTGAATTATTTTTTTCTCAGTCTTAGTGGTCAAATAAACTCCGAGCATGGCCAGCACGACGGCAGCAAAGCCAATCCATTTAGCTAAAGGACCCTTCCAGCTGCCGAAGAACAGGACGCCTGCTAAATTAACGCCGACTAACTGGGTCCCAGCTGAAATCGGCGTAGTGGTGGCAGCCCCTAGTTTAATAAAGGCTGAAAATTAGGTCAACTGACCTGCTGACCAACCCACTCCGGCTAAGAAACACCACCAAAAATCAAAAGCGGTGATGTCGGTTGTTTAAAGACAAAGATTAAAAGGCCGATAATAAAGGCACCGTACGTAGCACCCAATAATTGCTGAATCGACTTACCTCCGCAGTAGTGATCCCATAATGGGTTGCAGCCCCACAAAATTGCGGGTACCAAAGCAATTAAAATATTCATTTCTTACTCCAGCTAGTATTACGGCCTAATTTCCGTCTGAGATTAGGCCTTTTTACTGGATCGGGACCTCGATTTCGGCCATAAATTTTCAACCGAAAGGAGATCTCGTTAATGAGATCAATGATTGCTAAATACTTCCATTTCAGAGAGTTAGGTACCAATCTGAAAACGGAAACCCTAGCCGGAATCACTACTTTTACGGCGATGGCTTATATTCTGTTCGTCAACCCCAACGTTTTAGGGGCCGCAGGTATGAACAAAGGTGCCGTCTTTACGGCTACCGCGTTAGCTAGTGCCCTGGGCTGTTTCATCATGGGCATCGTCGCCAACTACCCCATCGCCCTGTCTGCGAGCTTAGGGATCAACGCGTTCTTCGCCTATTCCGTTTGCGTCGGGATGAAAATACCGTGGCAGACTGCTTTAGCGGGAGTTTTTGTAGCTTCCATCATTTTCGTGATCTTAACGGCCTTTAAGATTCGCGAATTGATTATCAACGCCATTCCCGCCGACTTTAAGAACGCCATTAGCGGCGGGATCGGTTTATTCATCGCGTTCATTGGTTTTCAAAATGGCGGGTTGATCGTTGCTAATAAAAGTAATCTAGTTGGCCTCGGATCGCTGCACGTGGGAACCACGTGGTTAACCATTTTTGGTTTGGTCTTGACCGTTATTTTATTCACCATGCGGATCCCCGCGGCCATCTTCATCGGGATGATCGCTACCACGGTCTTAGGGATCGCCATAAAACTGATTCCGCTACCGACCAACATCGTTTCCGGAATGCCTAGCTTAAAGCCGACCTTTATGGTCGCTTTACGAAACGTTGACAAGATCAATTCGCTTCAGCTGGTCGTCGTGGTCCTGACCTTCTTACTGGTCACCTTCTTCGATACCGCCGGTACCCTGGTGGGCCTCTGTGAACAGGCCGGCTTGATCAAAAACAACCGCATTCCGCGGATCGGCCGCACCCTAGTTGCCGATTCATCCGACATGGTAATCGGCTCATTACTAGGTACGTCGCCGATGGGTGCTTTCGTTGAATCCTCTACCGGGATCTCCATGGGTGGCCGCTCTGGCTTTACCGTCGTGGTCACCGGGATCCTGTTCATCATCGGCGGATTCTTCTCGCCGCTGTTGAGCGTGATCACTGACCAGGTCACCGCGCCCGCTCTGATTATCGTGGGGATTCTGATGGCACAAGCCTTAGGCAAGATCAACTGGAAAGACTTCGCCATCGCCACGCCAGCGTTCCTGATCATGATCGGCATTCCGCTGACCTACAGCGTTTCCGACGGGATCGCATTAGGCTTTATCATGTACCCGATTACGATGATCGTGACTAAGCGAGCTAAAAAGGTTAACGTCATTATGTACGCCCTAGCGATCGTTTTCCTGTTCTTCATGTGGATTCTGAACGAAAATTAATCTTTTTATTATTTCACTATTGATTATTTTATAAATTTTTTATTAAAATTTAATTTCTTTATCAGTAAACATAAACTATATCAGCATATTCACATCAATCCTTTTAAATTTAATTAACTGACCATGAGCTTATCTTAAATTCTATAATTGTTTAGAACGAGTAAATAAAAAATAAAACCCATCATAAATTGCCTTACAATGGTATTGTCCAAAAAACACATAGAAAGGCAGTTTATGATGAGCAATGTCAGTATAACATTATCACAGCGTGGAAGTATTTATGCTTATTTACAAGAAGGCTTGTCCTACGGTCAAATAGCTTTACGGCTACATCATCCTAAGTCTGGTATTTGGTATGAAGTTCATCGTATGAAGCATTATGATCCTGATAAAGCT
Source organism: Acetilactobacillus jinshanensis (assembly GCA_043289735.1). Lineage (GTDB taxonomy): Bacteria > Bacillota > Bacilli > Lactobacillales > Lactobacillaceae > Acetilactobacillus > Acetilactobacillus jinshanensis_A. The sequence continues at coordinate 678,124 of CP171343.1, read as the reverse complement.
CAGGCAGATGAGGAACGGAAACGTAGCCATTGTGGAAGACATTCGATTCTAAATGGTTCTATGGCAAGCACTATCTTTAATGAATTGATGCGTCATGATCCACCTGAGCTTATCGCTCATGAATTAAGTATTGCGACCAGTTCAATTTATAATTGGATTTATCGACATTGGATAACTGGAGTAAGTCTCAATTTATTACCTGAACATGGACTTCGCCGTAAGCGTAAACGAGACCATCGAGGTCATTTTCCAATTAAAAGACTAATCAGTGAACGTCCTGCGGACGTTAATAATCGTTCTCAATTTGGGAATTGGGAAGCTGATACGATCATGTCACCACGTGGGAAAGCTAAGCCCTGTTTAGTAACTTTTGTGGAACGTAAGACTCGGCTTCTCTGGTCAATGATTATTCCGAACAGAACCCATAAATCATTTGCGGTAGCAATGAAAATATTTATGAGGCATTTCAAGCCTTATGTTCAATCTATAACGACAGACCATGGGCGAGAGTTCTCACATAATTATATCCAAGCCATGGTATATCATCTTCGGTTTTACTTCTGTCATCCATATTCTCCATGGGAACGTGGTACTAATGAACGTATGAACCGTAACTTAAGAGGTTATTTCCCGAAGGGAACTAACTTTAGTAAAATAAGTCAAGACGAAGTATTTGAAGCCGTTCGTCAAATTGATTCAAGACCTATGGAAGTTCTTAATTATAAGACAGCCATTCAAGCATTTCGTGATGAGATTAATAAATTACATCATCGTTCTAAACAAAGTTGAAATGTAGCCTACAAAATTGTAAAATTCTTGAAATCACAGATTCAAAATTAAATATTTTGGCTTAATCCTTTATTATTAAATATTATTAAATTTTATTAGAATTAATTGATTGAGCTAAAATACCAGCATAAACATAATATCTTATTAATTTACTTAAAACCTATTTTGACCATTAATCAGGATTCCATAAATAATAAACATCCCAATAATCAATTTGTCCATTAATATTATAATGAGGCGAAATAGACTGAATATCATTACAAGCCCCTTCAGGATCGTTGTAATGATAATTCTGATTAGTGATTTTGATTATAGTTATTATTAAACATGCCACTCATATTAGTTACATTACTAGTATCAAATGAATTAGGTAATATTAATGACTGTAGTAACGTTACTAGTATTAAATGAATCAGGTAAGTTAATGTCGTTAATTTAGAATCATTACAAAACATCCAACTCAAATCAGTTTCATCACTTTGAAACATGCTATCCATATTAGTTACATTACTAGATTAGTATCGCCCTTAAACATGTTAGACATGTCAGTAACGTTACTAGTATTAAAGCTATTCAAATCTAAGGTCATTGTTAAACATGTCACTCATGTTGGTAACCTTGCTGGTATTAAAATTATTACCTAAATTTGCATATTGGTGACGTTTTGAGTTTTGGCATTTCTAATAGTTGGAACGTCAAAATTAGCTTTCTTTACTTTATTTTGAGAACGGCAAAAAGAAAAGCGCTAGTAATTAGCTAAATATAATTATTTTAAAAATTAAGTATTAAAGAAGATTCTTGACACCTTTCTTATCATGATTCTTAACAGCCTTGCTTCAGCTGCTTTAGCTGCTTAGCTTTCTTACCTTGAGCAATCTTTAAATAAAGTAAAAAATTCCAATTAATGATAATAAATAGTTAATATACATAAACTTGATAATGCTCACCATTATAATCTAGAAACGGATAATTATAAAACCAAAAATAACTAATGGCATATAAAAAGCGATTAATAATCCAATAAAATGAAAAATAAAAAAGAAGATATTAAATAATGTAATTGTTTATTTAAAGAAATATGATTTAATAATTTTTAATTTTCTTTATTATAATCCAATTACAGCAACTAAACTGATTATCTTAAATTATTTTTCATCTTTATAAATAATATTAATAAAAATGAAATAATTATTGATAACCATTATAATTATAGGGCGCATCAAAATATAAACATCAACTAAATAACCAAAAATTAAACGAATAACGATTCACCAAGAACCACTAACGGACCAACAACTGAAATAACAGAGGTCAAGACGGTCCATGATGCAAAGGTCTGCTTCAGTGATAAGCCAAAGAATTCTTTAATCATCCAGAATCCGCCATCGTTAACGTGATCACAGAAGATCGATCCAGCACCGATAGCTAAGACCATCAAAGCCGGGTTAATACCACTAGAAACCATTAACGGACCAACTAAGCCCGCAGACGTTAACGAAGCGACAGTTGATGATCCCAGGCTGACTCGAATGATCGCGGTGATCAACCAAGCAGCAATTAACGGTGACATACTAGTATGAGCAAAGAGTGCTGAAATGTATTTGGCAACGCCACCGGAGACTAAAGCCTGTTTAAAAGCACCACTGCCAGCAATGATGATCATCATCATGGCAATTTGTTTGATGGCCTTTTCCATTGATTGGCCGACCTGCTTCATCTTATGATGCTGAGCAAGACCCATCGTAAAAATACCGATGATCAATAAAATCAGCATGGCAACATCGGGTGCGCCGATAAATCGAATTACCTGGTTAAAGGCATTCTTTTTTGATAACGTGAAGTTAAAAACGGTCGCAATGGAAATTAAGATTACCGGCATGCTGGCGGTAATTACACTGACGCCGAAGCTAGGCGTGTCAGCTAAATTAAATTTCTTAACTTTACCGAGAGCCGGAATAACGACATGCTTACGATAGATCTTGGGCAAACCTTCTTTAAGCAATGATTGAAGACCAGGCCCGCAATAATAATGGTGGGTATCGCAGCGATTAAGCCTAAAATAATAACTTGGCCTAACGGCGCTTTTAGAGAAGCGGAAACGGCCGTGGCAGCTGGATGCGGTGGTAGGAAACCGTGCATAATGTTCAAGGTCGCGGCCATCGGAAAGCCTAGCATTGCTAATGGCATGTCGGCTTCGTTGGCGATTACGTAAATAATTGGCAAGAGAACCACTAAGCCGACTTCAAAGAACAGTGCTAAGCCAACGATGAATGAAGTTAAAATAACGGCAATCTCAATGTATCGACGACCGAACTTCTAAATCAAGGTGTTAGCAATTCGATAACCACCACCGGAATCCGATAGCAGTTTACCGAGCATCGCACCAAAGCAGAAGACGATCGCGATGGTGGCGAATTGTCCACCCAAGCCTTTTTCAATCAGCTTAGGCAACGACATAACTGGTAACTTTAGCATGATGGCAACCAGAAAAGATGTAATAATTAACGAGACGAAAGTGTTCATCTTGAACAGCGTAATCAACAAAATCAGCAGGACTACGCCGATGGCAACAATAATTAAGGGTATAGGTAAGCATCCCTTGTAAGCGCTTACATAACTTTCTACGATTCTTATATTAGAGGATTGGCATGATAAGATATTAATTACTAGGTATTAAAATCAGCAAAAGGAGCTTTTTCATGAAAATACCCGTTTATTACATCTCAATCGAAGGAAACACCAAACACTTTTTAACTAAAATGAGTCAGTTATTCCACAACGTCGATTTACACCAGATCGATAACCAGACCGACCTTTTTAAGATCGATCATCCCTACTTCGTCTTCGTTCCCTCCTACGCTACCTACGAAGATCACCAGAAGAAATGCGTGGAACTACCCCAGACCTTCCCGTTAACCGAAGAACTAGCCTGGCAGAAAAACTACAAGCACTGCTTAGGCTCCGTCGGCAGTGGCAACCGAAACTTCAGTCAGGATCAATGGGTCTGGACCGCTAAGTTATACCGCAAGATGTTCCAGATCCCGATCATCGCCACTTATGAATTACGCGGCAATATGTACGAAGAAAACGTCATTAACCACCGTATGGTTAAGATTTGGAACCGGCATACGAATCCTGACCAGCACGTTAAAGAAGCTAAAGTTATCACGCCAATCCTCGCCTAGCTAAGTTAGAACATAAATACGGTCGTAATAATCATCGCTTTAGCCATCTTAAATAAGTTATAATTAAGGTAGTCGAGAGAAACGAAAGGATAATTATATGGAAATCAATTTAAAATGTAACAACGGTGCAGCTAAATTAGTCATGCCGAAAGCCGGTAATGACGTTAAATCACCGTACGTTCCCGCTAAAATCCTGGTCGATATCTCTAACAGTGACCTTCAGCAAAAGATTGCGATTCGCTGTGTCGCTCAGCCGAAAGTTCTGGGCTCCGACAGTAAAGACGCTTTAGTTATGAGCCACGGTAACTTTATTGACGTAATGATGACTAACACCACGACGAAGTTAAAGCAACTAGCCATCAAAATCCAAATCAATTCCAGTATTATTAAATAGTTAAAATAATTTTATACACTTATGCATTGTTTGACCGAGCAGGTCTGTCAATGTATTTTTTTATACCCTAATTATCATTTTGAAGGCACTGGACTAATTTTTCTTCCTCGGTCTTTAGGAACCACATGGTGTCGTGATCAATCTTTTGGTGTGGCTTTCGCCGAACGATCTTTAAAGCTGATTTAAGCTGAAAAGCAATCTGGTAAGCTTTACCGGGATATTTAACGTTAGCTAAAATATGGGTAACGATGTGGTCAGCTATCGCCGGCCATTACTTTCGATAGCCTGAGCTAATCGATTGATGAATTCTTGCATCTGCTAGCCCTCCTTTGCACAAAACTTATTTTAGCAAATTTTGCGAAAGAAAAAGAGCCTAAATTATTTCAAGCTTCCCCTAATCTATTATGACTATTATTATTCGTTTTTATTCTTATGGCCGTTGCACAACTTATAAAGGTCATCGATTTCTTCATCAGTCGTGTAATAGCCGTGGGTATCATTTTCATTAGCTAAAATCTTTTTAGCTTTTTGAATATCCATTTGTTACCCTTCTTTTCTTTAAGGAGTTAATATTATTAATCCGATTCAAATCATCATGAACGGGATTCTTCAGCGTCAGGTGGACGTTAATTATCGGCCTCATTTAAAACCGAAACGTNNCACCGATTCAATTGATCCGCCAACGCCCCGCGAGAATCAAATCAATCACATTAAAAAAATCATCGACAGCGGTGACGTTTTAACCGTTAAACGCAAAAGCACCCTCGGTAAAGCCCTTATCGCCTATCATCAGACTCCTTATGGTAAAGATTTAATCCACCCGTGGCTATTATCAAAGGCCATGATCGAGAAGCCGAACGCCAAGCCGCAGATCATGATGGTGATGCTATTTGCGAACGGCATCTTTAAAGATCGATTAGCACCCGTTAATTTCTTTATGTGGATGCTAACTAACTACGGCCTTAAATAAATTTAATTCAATCTAAAAGGCAGCGTTATTACTTGATCAATAACGCTGTATTTATTACTTAGCTTTTTTAATCAATTCGGAAATCTTCGGATGATTCTTAATATCCTTCTGACTAGCAACCTTAATGTGGATCTTTCGGGAATGATGACGCTTCTTATGGAACATGAAGGCCTGCTGCTGATCGTAATCATAATTAGCAGCGTACTGATTAGCTAAATCACGGCCCGGAGCAACCTTTGGATTAGCCTTACTCGGATCGTAATCCGGAGCGCTGACTAAATACCACTTATTAGCGGGATCATGGTTGCCGATGCCGTCGTTAATGGCGCCTTCAATGGCGTCCATAAAGTAACGGTCGGTCCCGGCCCATTCAGGGGTACTATAAATAATCCGAATGTTAGCTAAATTCAATAAGAACGGTTTAGTGTGTTTACTAATGACCATTAAAAATTGTCCTTTCTGAAGTAGCGCGGCCCAATAAAATCAGCATTAACACTATGGCAACGGGTAAAAATCTTGTCGGGAACTGAATAATACTAGATATTTTTGGCCAGATATGCCAAAGATGATCCCAGGGAAAATAAGCACTGGATAACCAAAGAAAGCCGAGTCCATCAACTAGCAAGGTCCAATCCAATGCATATGAAAGACTGGAAACGTTGGAATGAGGTGATTAGAAGAATAGACATCATATATTGACCCCAGATGTTACCAGTTAATTTCATAATTTAATTATCAAACTGATCTAACGGAACGTGCTTCTTAACGTCATCCCAGTAATTAGGAACGAACCGCTGCTTCTTAAGCATCTTGATTTCATACGGATGCGGCGTAACCGACTTACCCTTGACGTCTTTAATCGACGGCGTTTCTAAAATCTTAGGTACGTTAGTCAGCTGCGGATGATGAGCTACGTAGTTCAAAGCCTTAAAACCGATGTGGCCCATGCCGATATCCTGATGACGGTCCTTATGAGCACCGCGGGGGTTCTTGGAATCGTTCAAATGAATCACCTTTAAGCGATCTAAACCGATCACGTGATCGAACTTATTAAGGACCCCGTCAAAATCGTCCTTGATGTGATAACCGGCATCGCTAGTGTGGCAAGTATCAAAGCAAACGGCCAGCTTATCGTTATTTTGAACGCCGCTGATCATTTCGGCGATCTGTTCAAAGGTTCGGCCGACTTCGGTCCCCTTGCCGGCCATGGTTTCAATGGCAATCTGACAAGTCTGGTGAGGATCGATAACTTCGTTTAGGCCTTTAATAACGGACTTAATGCCCTTTTCAGCACCGGCGCCGACGTGAGCACCCGGATGCCAAACGACTTCTTTAGCACCTAACGCTTCGGAACGCTTAATTTCGTTCTTTAGCATCTGAACACCAAAGCCAAAGGTCCGGGGCCGTTTCGTGTTAGCTAAGTTAATAATGTACGGAGCATGGACCACGACGGGTTCCATTTTATGATCCTTCATAAACGCTTTAGCTTCTGGAACGTGAAGCTTATCTAATGGGGTTCGCTTGGAACTATACGGCGTTCCCGTAAAGACCATGAAGCTATTTTCTCCATAGTCATATGCCTGTTTAGCGGAGCCTAAGAACTGGTCCTTGCCCGTCATATTCACGTGTGAACCGATTAAAAATCTACTCAATACATTCACCTTCGAATTCGTTCTATTAATTGTTAATTCAGTTAAATAGTAACATAATGTATCGAGCCGTCGTATTCTTTGATTTAGACGGAACTTTGTTGGATTCTAATAAAAAAGTCCAATCCAGTACCTTATAACCATATTTTACCGGTGATTTCAACCGGGCGTAACCTTTTGATGATTAAAGCCATTATGAAACGAACCCGTATTCAAACGGCGATCTGTGCTAACGGCAGTTATATTCAGTACCGATTTCTATCAAGATCATCCGGTTAATTTCGTTAATTTATTTACCAACGGACCAGATCGGTTCTATATTAATAAATTTAGGGGTGAACTTAACGTCGTGCGTAACAGTGCTAAATGCCTTGACGTCATGAAAGCGGGCGTCAATAAACAACTGGGCATCCAGATTTTATTGAAAAAATTGGAATTAGATAAAGTACCTACCTATGCTTTTGGTGACGGCCTTAACGATATCGAAATGTTTAACCAGGTTGACACCCCATCGCCATGGGGAACGGCCTAAAGCCATGCAAAGCATCGTTAACGGCTTAAAACACTATCATTAATCTAAAAATTATTAATGTAATTTATAATTAATTATAAATTATAATTACAATATATTAAATAATTGTAAGCCATAAAATCAATACTTTAGGGGCATTCGCCCTATCATTAGCCAGCATGGCACCCGTGGGATCCATGGCCGGTAACACCGGTCCGGGTGCTAAATTCGCGGGAATTAATTTACCTTTATCGTTTTTAATTGCCGCCGTTGCAATGTTATTCGTGGCGGTCGGCTTTTACGAAATGTCCAAGCGAATTTCATCCGACGGCTCGGTCTACGCTTACAATCGACAGTCGTTAGGTGAACACTGGGGCTTTACTTCCGGCTGGATCATGATGCTGGGCTATACCGTTTTAGGCGTTGCGATGGCATCCTTGATCACGGCATTAAGTTGACCAGTAACTTTTCGTTGGTTACTGAGTCGATCGCTCAAACCGTTCGTACCGACTACCAGCTTATCCGGCCTCGGCCAAGGGGTCGTTTACACCGTGCTCTGCTTCGTCGGTTTCGAAGTTGCTTGTACCGTTGCCACGCGAACCATCTTAGGCGGCATGGTCATCTTCGTTTTCGTTAGTTACGCCGTCGTGATCGGTTTCGGTACTGAACGCCGCGGCTTACATGATCTACGCCTTAGGTGAAAATGGTTACTTACCGAAGTATTTAGGTAAGTTTAACTATCAGCATAACGCACCGTGCTGTTCTGTTTTTTCCATTAATAAGTAACATTTATCCAATTCCGAAGTTTCCACTCAACATCATTCCCTACTTCGTATTACTATGGGGCATTATTGGTTATGTCATGAGTGTTCACCATACTCACGATTTAATCGTGAGCTCTTTTATTTAACCAGATCACCGTCATGATTAACGCGATAAAAATTATTAAAGCGCCTAGGCTAAACATGCCCAAGAAAATATAACCAAGCCAGGTCCCAGTTGCCAGTCATTCTATCGTCTCCACTTCTTGTAGATTAAAATAAGGATTGATATTCATGAATACCGGAATCTTTAAAATCAAATATTATAACCACATTATCAAAACGACTTTAATTGAAGGCAGTCTTTACTTACGAGTTAAAGATATCGACCGTTTCTTTGCCTTCGACGATATCGAACTGATTAAAAATGATGATTACATGGGCGTTGGCAACGTGGCAGTCATTAACAACGACTACTATGCGGACGTTACCGCCATGATGGTCCTTTTGTTCAATGAACTGATTAACCCGGTTACCCAGGGAACCCATTACGCCACCAGCATGCAAAACTTCTGTCGTTGGCTAGTGGGCCCCACTTTTAATCGCCAGGTCATGGAATACGTCTCCGGCTGGTGCTTAACCTGGGATAAGCCTGAACATCGGCATTTTCTGAAATATACGAATCGGACCCGGAAAGTCGCTAATTTCGACGGCGTCTGCAATAATTACGTCCGTTCCAACCAGAACTATCATATCCCTAATAAGCCGTTAGAAGAAATCCTGGGTGAAACCCTTCAGGCCGTTGAGAACCAGAAGGAAGCCGTTATGGAACGGGAACCGTTCCCGCCGTTCTACTGGGGCAACATTCGTTGCCAGCAGTTACCTAAAAAACTTCTGCATGGTAAGAGTCGGTTATTACGCAACGGTTTCTGGACGTATAACCATCGCTTATTAGTGGTGTATCAACAGTACTTATCGTTATAAAGGAGGTTGATATTTATGAAATAGACCGTAAAACAGAATGGCAGAAAAGGTGCCACGCAAGGTGCTTTGACCTTAGCTAAATTTTCCTTTAGATAAGCTAACGTGATCCGTCGTATCGGGGTCTAACGCACTGGTAGCTTCATCAGAAATTAAAATTCGGGGCGAATTAGCTAAAGCTCTTGCAATGCCAACCCGTTGTTTTTGACCGCCAGATAAATAATCATTGGCTTAATTCAACTAATGTTGATTTACCAGCACCATTTGGTCCAATTAAGCCAAAATTCATATTAATAAAAAGTTATATATCTTAGACCCTAATGTAAATTATTAACTTTTATTTAATAAAATTAATGAATTAAATAAAAATTAATTTTATTTAGAAAGATGTTTATTATTTATTTTCATCAAATTTCATTTAAGCAATTATTTGAGTATCTAGTAAAGGGTGATTGATTATCAATCACTGAATAAAGAGTGGCACAGCGCTNNATACATAAATTCGACGCCTCTGATCAGCATTATTTACATTATGATATAGGAAAGAAATCAATTATGGATATTCAATGCTGAAAAATTAAACCAATTTATAAAAAGAAAGTGTGATTATTTTATATATAAATAATTTTAGCTAAGTCAGTTCAAAAAGAAAAATGATACGGCTAAACAAGTTGCTATTAATTATATTTAGTTGTTAGTATTTAGTAGTATAGAGGTAATCCCATTCCGGTCTTTTACTGAAGTAAATTAACTCGCTTCGACGGTAATATTTACCTGTCCAGAATGATAAAGGTTTATTATTACCATCCGGAAAAACCGAAGCATCAACTTTCTGGTTCAAAGCCGGACTGTAATGATTATCAGTATATTGCCAGAGATCATAATGATAAGCGAAGTTTGGCTCTGAGCCGTAACTTGCGACCCATAAGGCATCGTAAGCTTTCCGTGTCTGCGGAGCAAAATTATTATTCATGAACGACATATCACTATATAAAACGGCTGGCTTTTTAGTTAACTGATGCATTTCATTAGCCCATGCTTGGGTTGAAGCGTCTAATTGATTACCAGCATCATTTTCTTCAGAATCGTTGACGTAAAAGTTAGCCTGCGGAGCCCGGTGATATAAGGCATCGGCTTCGCCTTACGCCTGGGCCGGATTAGCATACAGGCTGTAATCATAAACTCCATAAGGAATCCTGATTATCTGCAAAGCTTGAGCATTATTATTAAAAGATGGATCCGTAGTCAATCCACCGTTTTCAGCCTTTAAGAACACGAAATTAACTTCGTTCTTTAACTGACTAGCTTGGCTATTAGAAACATTCCCTTGCCATTGTGAAATATCATATGCATTTGCAGCATTAATCTTTAACCATAAATTAATTTCCTTTTAATTAATATATTTAATATTTATTATTAATTAGTTTTAATTAATTCCTTTAAACGGGTTAACGTTAACTTTCAAAATTAATTTATTCTGTCTGGTGCAACTTAGTTTGAATCTGGTAACGATCAGCATCGCCGCTTCTTTCACCGCCCCGGGTGAGAATACAAAGCAACGCTAATAAACCAATCGTACCCAGTTTATGGTGAGAACTCTTTAAAGAATCCTGAAGAGATTTAAGGAACATCATGACCGATAAAACCTTTCTATTGAATTAATCCATTCAACTCATTACGGCTCAATTCGGTTTCCGTTTTAACATAAAAAATTTATTTGTAACATTGCAAATGCTGATGAGCGAATTTCTTATCATAATTAATGATTTGTCGATAGCGATAGCAGTACACTACGTGGTCATTAATCACGCCGGCACCCTGTAAATAAGAATACAAAATCTTGGGCCCCACGAATTTAAAATGGTGCTTTTTGAATAACGGCAAATACAAGTGAACAAAATGTTTAGTCGGCAAGGCGTAATTCTTGTGCTTTCGATGAGTCACCGGGTGGTATTTGACGGGTAGCCAGGTCAATTTAGACAACGACTGGTGATGTTTATGCATCTTGATTAAGACCTTGGCGTTATTAATGGTGGCCTTGATCTTCATTTTATTCCGGATGATCTGGGGATCGTTCAAAATCCGTTTTAGTCGTCCGGGTCGCATGTGGCCGACCTTTAACCAGTTAAAATTCTGAAAAGCCCGTTCAAAGGCGGGCCGCTTCTTCAAGATTAGTTTCCAGGTTAATCCCGCCTGGAAAGTTTCTAACGTCAGCATTTCAAATAACTGCCGTTCATCAGTTTTCGGTACGCACCAAATATGATCATGAAAATATTTACTTTGCGGACTTTCTTTTGCGAACGGACACGTACGCAAGATATCTCGCCACCTCGTTATTTAATTGAACCTTGAGCGGCTGCGGTATAGCAAGCTTTAATCAAGCGATCAAAACCAGCCTGAATATCTTGGTTCGTAGCCGGTGCAACGTCACCGGTCGATTTTTCCCGATAAATTAATTTAGCGTCTTTAATCTCTGAAATCTGCCGAGCTGCGTCCCTAATGTTCTTACCGTCGATGTTAACCGGCAGTTCACTATAGAAAAATCAATATAGTTCTTCACCGGTGCTCAGCCGGTTCCGTTCCATAATGTTTAACAGTGAAATTCCGGTGGTCCCTAACTTATGCTCAAAACGGGTACACTTATTCATCGCGATCGAAAACAATCGGTAGCGTTTATCAACGTCGTTCGGATTCAAATTTAATAAGCGACCTTCAATTCGTGATAAATAACGTGCCAAATCTTTGGCTTGAGTAGTCAAATTCATCTAATCATCCTTAAATCATATTTCGATTAATCAAAACGGCTTGCCGGCGTTTCTGGCCGTATTTCTTATCGGTCAAGACTCTGTACTTCATTACGTCGGTATTTACCGCGTCCCCCGCACGTAATTGGTTGGTAGCACTGGGGTAGTAACGAAAATGAATCGGCGTCATGGCAATGTTTTCTAGATAACCCGTAACGAAATGCTTGGTCGTTTGATCGTACACGTGAGCTGAATGGAACCGCACTTTTATCAATTCCTTTGCTTCAAATTTTACGTTTTTATTATACCAAATTGGAATGAACGAATTTCTTAAGAAAAAATTAAACATGACTGGAGAATGATGTATAATTTAAATATCTACATTAGAAAGGTGGTAATTATATGGCAGATCAAAAAGCCGAGAAGCTGATCGACACCATTAGTCGTCAAATTCTTAATTACAAGAAAAATAACGGCTATGACTCCAACTTAAAGAATGTCTTGAAAGCCACCATTAAAAACTTCAAGCACGTTACGTCCGAAGGTCCGGTTAAGTTAAAGGAAGATTGTTACGTTTCGATCGATAAACACGGTTTGATCATTTTCCACTTAGCTAAAGATCCGAAGAAAGGCATCGGCGATGTCTCCATCATTAATAAGGCCCATATCGACCGGGTCAAAATCGGTCATCTGTTAGGGCCTAGCCTAATCGTTTTTCTAAAGGATCAAGTCCTCAATCCGTTCAACAAGAAGCTTCGGTTTAAGATCAATTCGACCCATGATAAAAAATCTTTCCTGAGTCAAAACGCAAAGCATTTATCACAAATTTTAGACTCTGAAAAATACATTTATGAACGGCACCCCGTGAAGCGTTGATGAAGATGACCGAATTCTTCATTTCTTTGAATTGTTTTGCACCGATCATACCGATATGACCCGTTCCGATCACACCGACGGTCAGATCATGAATTTCACGGGCTTCGGATCCTGCCAAGTGACGTAATAGGTACATAACATGAGCGAGAACCATTTCGGTTACTGAACGTGGCGAATATGCGGGAACGTTGGTAACCACTAGATGATTTAAATGATATGCTTAAACAGAAGAACTGGACAACCATTATTATTGCAGTTTTATTCATCGCTTCGTTAATAACCGCGATCGTTCTAACGGTCAAGATGAAACGAAAGGCTTTCTTCGTCGGCTCTACGTTCGCCCTCATCGTTATTCTCGCCATTTCTTGCGGAATTGGTTACGGCCAGCGGAATGAATACAAGAACTACGAAGATCAAGCCAATTACTTTTATTTAAGGACCCGTATCACACCCCACTCTTTAAAGAAAGTTAAATTTAACACTTTTGAAAAAGCCGTTCGTGATTTACATAAAAGAGATCAATTAATCGCTAAAGGCTTTAATATGGCTGTAAGTAATAAATTAATCGTAATGGGTGCAAATGGATTAAGTTTGACTTGGTAGAAACGGAATGTGGATAAAGCCCGCTTTAAGATGTGAAATTCTTTATCTCGCATGTACTGAACCGAATACATGATGTGATTACAAACGAAGGTGCCCGCCGTCGTTGATAGCCGTCATCGAGATTAATGGCGACCCGTTCCGGAGTGATTCCTCCTCGGCCACCAGCTTGTCCGACATCTAAGACGTAATCGGGATGGTATTTGGTGATGGCTTCATGGACTTTTTCAGCTGAACGTTTAAATTCAGTGGGAATCTCTAATTTAATGATTTGAGCTCCCGCAACGGATTAGGTAAACGTTTAACCACTTCGATCGCCGGATTGACGGAGGCTTTGCCGAAGGGATTGAAGCCCGTGATTAAAATTTTCATAATCCATGATTAATAAATAATGACGAGCTACTTTAGCAGCGCTTTCATGCTTTATCGTGACTAAATAATTCATTTTCTGCATATCACGATCCGAAATTCGTCCTGCTAATTTATCTAAGGCTTTCCTTAGATTCGATGATGATTCAAGAATGATTGGCTCATTAACGGAGCCCCCTGATACGGCGGGAAATAATGCCGATTATCGGTCAAGAGTTTTAAATGATACTGCTTAATCTGCGGATCCGTCGTGTAACCGTCCACAATATTAACTCGATGATTAGCGATCGCCTTATAACGAATAATCGGAGACATGGTTCGATACGAAAACTTCAAATGATAATCTTTACTAAGTCCCGGATAACCGTCCCGCTGACGGGAAAAGTCAGGATCGAAACCCGCTTTCAGTTTGGGTTGAATCCGTTTTAGATCCGAAATAGTGTGTAAATGATACTTTACGGCGAAACTACTGCGTACCGCTAACATATAGCCATTTTGATAGTGCATGGGCTTTAAATAACTCATCTGAAATTTTCGCTGTAAGCTTTTTCGAGCGGCTTGATAAGTTAATTTCGGACTTCGACTTATCAATTGTGGCTGCTTAGTTAACGACTCTAAAACGGTACCGGTAAATTCTGGATAAATATTAATGCGATTTGATTCTAGAGAATTAAACAGAAATTCTGTCGTCCCAAAATTAGGCTTCAACGTAACCCGATCGTGCGGATCCTGATGCTGAATTAAATCCTTATACATATGAATTAGAATATCCGGCTCACTACCTAATTTACCAGCAATCACCACGTGTTACATCTTTTTAAGCGATAATTTAGAAATTAACTTAATCAAACCGCTAAAGATCAAAGCTAACAATGCCGAGAAAACGGCGCCGATAATTAAAAAACTGTTATTATTAGTCTCAATCCCTAGTAGAATATAGGTGCCTAAACCACCGGCACCGATTAAAGCTGCTAAAGTAGCGGTACCGATCACTAAGACCGTCGCAATTCTGATCCCGGAAACGATCATGGGCATCGCTAACGGCAGTTCAAAAGTCCATAATCTTTGCCAGCGATTAAGGCCGAGGACTTGACCGGCTTCTTCTAATGAAGGATTAATCGACGTTAATCCCGAATAAGTGTCCTGCAGAATCGGCATGATCGCGTAGATCACCAACGCGATGACCGACGGCGTGGTGCCGATCCCCACGAGCGGAATCAGAAGGCCCAGTAACGCTAAACTGGGAATCGTCTGAAAGATTCCCGAAATCTGTAGGCAGATAAAATAACCGCTAAAGGAATTGCGATTACCATTGCGATGATAATTGATGCTAATGATAAAAAAATGTGCTGACCTAAAGCAGAAAAATCCGACCGTGGTAAAGAACTGCAATTCGCTGACCCATCTTTAACGCTTCATGCATATCATGAGTCACGAAAACAATCGTGTTATTTAATTTCTGGTGAAGTTTTAAAACTAAATCCTGCAACTTCTGCCGATTAATGGGATCCAAAGCACTAAAGGGTTCGTCCATTAAAATCAATCGCGGCCGAATAGCTAATGCCCGAGCCACGCCCACTCGTTGTTGTTCACCACCTGACAGTTCAATCAAACGATTGATCAAGCGTAAAAGCGTCGTCTTACCGCTGCCGCTAGGTCCGACGATTACAAAAATCTGGTGACGAGGAATTTTTAAATTAACTTGATCATAAGGAAGTAATATCATCACGCTTTTTGAGTTCTTTAAACTATTCCTCTTTTTTCCAGTCGGAATCATATCCGGAATTTTAGGTGCCGTTGTCGGCATTGCTTCGTTAGCATCTTATCCGGCATTGATCATGTTTGGTTTGCCGCCGATTACCGCTAACGTTACTAATTTAACTTCGCAGGCCCTCCTCTGTATCGGTTCCGTTTATTCATCATCGGAACCGTTATCGTTTTACACGAATCTAGTACCACCTTCGCTAAAATCGTGCCTTTCTTCGTGTTGGCCGCCACCGTTTTAATCCTAAAGCCCAAGACTAAGGCAGCAAATCCCACCGACACTAGGAAATCTGGATCAAAGTCTTCACCATGGTGGTCCTATTCCTATTAGGAATTTACTGTGCCTACTTCGGTGCCGGTTCAGGAATCGTTTACTTAGCTTTAATGGCGGTCGTCAGTACCGAACCGTTTAAAGTCTATAATTCCGTCCGTAACGTTTCGATGGTCGGTCCGGCGATTGCTTCAGCCGTAGTTTACGCCACTCAAGCTTCGGTTAACTGGTCCGTGGTCGTACCGTTAGGCTTAGGTATGCTAGTCGGCGGCTACTTAGGGCCGATTATCGTTCGGCACGTCAACGAAAAGCATATCAAGATCTTCGTCGTTATTTGCGGATTGATCTTAACGGTTTACTTATTTATGAAGGCTTATCTATAATATAACAAGAATCAATTCAGAAAACGAACGATAAAAAAAATTCCCCGTGACCAATAACGCTGGCGCATCGTGTTATACCAATGTTCACGCTGCATGGGTGACCAGTGATGAGCATAGGTCCGATGATAATTTATTCCAGTAATTACCGTCATAGTTATTGCCGTAGCCGTAACTATTCTGGCGGTGATAATAGTCGTTTACGTAATTCTGCCGGGTCGTCGTTCCGGTGATTACGGAACTTCCGGTACGGTAATCGAATTTTACGCCCGGCTGCTTATTATACAGATAAACGTTAAAGTTTAAACTACCGTCGGTCGAACGGGCCTGCATATGAACACCGCTGGCCATTTCGTCATCCCCGTGAAAAATCGGTGTGACCTGATAAATGACCTTTTCACCGCTTTCTAAAGATTCGCGGACTTCCGATTCAAAAATGGTCTGAATCTGCTGATTACTGTAAGCGGTCTGGGTAAACAGATTCTTCGGGTTATTCTGATCTCCAGCTTGATCATTACCGTTATAATGGCCTTCGTCGTTAATCCCACGGGATAACGAATAGGCAATTTCGTGACCTCGGTTAATGATCCAATCACCGTTGACCCGCTTCTGGTGCCATCCGGTCGGTTCTACGTATTGTTGCTGCCGCAAAGCATCGTTAGTTACGTTATTACTATCTAAATAAGCGGTATCTTTACCTGAACGGTTTTCACTATCCAATTCAGCGTAGTGAATATGATCATATCGCCAGTGTTACGTAACGTACTCTGATCATGGTTAACATCCCGATAGTAACTAACGTCGTTAGTTGAGGAAACGATGATCCCGAACGAAGCCGAGATCGCTAAAATTATGCGCAATAATCCAACGTCGTGACTACGACGAGCTACTAAACAAAAGACTTTAAATGATTAATGCGGCGTAACTTAGCATCCGCCATTTTAAAGGCGTGCTTAATTTCGGCAATTCGCTTCGGATCCGAATAGTGCTCCCGGTCCCCCGTCGAAGCGACGTTCACGTGCTTTTCAAAGTATTCGATCAGATGAATCATACTCTTTTCCGATGATAACCGAGCACCGATGACGTCGGCCGCCGTTTCTTCATTAACCGTATTAATATGCTTGTCATGAATGATGCTATGGGCGACTTCATGAGCCAATAAGGCTTTCAATTCCGAACGATTTAGCTTTTGAATGGCACCGGACGAAACATCGATTTCAACCCCGGGCGAAGTCGAAGCCCCGATTTTATCGGTCTTGAATTGAACGACCGACACCATGGAAACGCCGGCTTTTTGACACAATTGATGAACGGTGTTGGTAATAAAGGAATGCTTCTTGGGATCATAAGGGGCCGACGTCTTTTCTGCCCGCTTTCCGCATTATAACGGTTCTTAACCTCACTGATGGGCAGATTAAAAAAATGATTCGGATCCATATTCGATAAAGGATCGGCATTTGCTTGATCAGGATCATAGAGGGTTTCCCTTAAGGTAAAGTCACCCCAGTTGATACCGTCTTCATGAAAGCTTAACAAATGATTCGCCTTATTCGTTATTTTCAGTTCGTTTTAAGCCCTGATCAACGTCATCTAACGAAATCGTGTTGATATCAGCTAAAGTCAATTGATGAATATCTTTGGCTTGGGTCGCAATTCGATACTGATGAGAACTCATCACCATATGCAGCAAATTTCGCATTAAGCGGGCATTACTATTTTCATGATGTTTCTTCGAATATTTAATGAAGTATCTCAGCTTACTCTTCAGAAATTCCTTTTCTTTTGAGCCTAATACACAATGGGCTTTCTTAGCGTGCAACATGAAGATCTGGAACATTTCATCATTGGTGTAATCCGGAAAAAGGACCTTATGATTAAATCTAGATCGTAAGCCTTCGTTCGACTTATTAATTAGCTGTTCCATCTTATCCTTATAACCCGCTAGGATAACGACGGTATCAGGACGGTGATTCTCGGCCATCCGAAGCAGTTCACTGACGGCGTCGTTCTTAGTACTGTTTTCGGCATCGCCCTGGTCACCGGTCGGTGCTAGAACGTAGGCTTCATCGATGAACAGAACCCCGCCGCGGGCGCGCTGCATTAACCGATGGGTCTTTAAAAGCGCTCCGCCGACTAAGGTACTCATTAGGTCACGGGCACTGCATTCTAGAAATAGCGGTTTCTTCACGATGTGCTTCTGGTACAGAATCTTGCCGACCAGTCGGGCAACTGCCGTTTTACCGGTTCCCGGATTGCCCATAAAGATCATGTTCAGGGAAGCCATTTGATTGTCCTGGCCTAGTTCACGGGCCCGCTGATCAACTTCGGCACTGGCGACGTAGTGCTTGATCAAATCTTTAACGGACTTCAAACCGATCATGTCATCTAGTTCCTTAATCCCGTCGTGAGTGGGATCAATGGTATCCTGATATTTAATATGATATTTTTTAGCTAAAGCTTGACGGGTCTTATTAGGCCCTTCGTAATGACCTGGGGCTGACCTTCACCGAGCTTGGATTCATAGCGGGTCTTAACCTGCTGTTCTCGGTGCAGTTCTTTCTGTAAATCACTGATCTTTTGATTAAAATGTTGGTCTTGAAAAGCTGACATTCGATTCATCTCGATTGTTAATGATAATGACATGATTCAATAACGAAATTTTTAGAATCATATAAATAAACCAGACGATTACTTTTATCAATTCTTCTAGACCAGATATCAGAACCAAGAACTTTAACGGTTCTGGCTTACCAATACCTTGTTGAGGACCGTTTCTTACGATGTCATCAATTAAACGATTGATTTTTCTTAAATGCTTATTATCTTGGAATTCCCAATATTTGTATTCGTTCCATGCATTTCTATCGAAACTAATGTTCATATTCTAAACGATTCTTCTTTTGATAAGCCCTACTATTTTGAATTCTTCTTTTTAATTCATTAGTAGAAGTAGGTTTCCCATACTTAGCATACGGATTTTTGGTAAGAGCAGTCGAATAAGGCAAACGCTTTTGTAACGCGATTTGATTAATGCACATATTAAGAGCGGTCGACAAAGAAAGGCCTAACTTATTAGTAACGTAAGTGGCGAGCTGTTTAGCCTGCGGAGTCGTCGTTACCGAAATCTGGATCTTACTCATATTCTCATCTCCTTATTAATAAATTTCATAACTATATTTTATTCAATCATTAAAAAATAATTTATTATTATCGCGACTGAATTTGGTTTTAGTAATATCGTAACGGGATATAATCAAATGGGCTACGCCAGCATCATTTGGTATCTTATCTGTGCTTTGATTTATCTATTTCCGTTGGCGATGATCTTTGCCGAATATAGTGGTTCAATTGAAAACGATCACGGTGGCTTCTACAGTTGGCTAATTAATTCCGTTGGTGAAAAATGGGCCTTTATCGGTACCTTTATGTGGGTCGGTTTGATGGTGATTAACATTTTACAGATCGCTTCCGGCTTAGGAATTAACTTTTCCGGCTTGATTTTTGGTAACGATTCAACCCAAAGCTGGCGATTAGGTTTCTTAAACAGTAATGAAATCGAAGCTCCAGGGTCATTTAGCTCAGCCGATTACCGGAGTTAGTTCTTTCATTAAATCGCCTAGTCCGCAGTTTCAGTCGCCAGTTGCGATTATTTCGTTCGCGGTCTACGCCATGTATGCTTATGGTGGGATTGAAACCTCAAGTGGGCTGTTAGATAAAATGAAAAATCCCCGTAAGTACGTTTTAGGAATCTTTATTTGTGGTTTAGCTACTAACTGGGCTCAAGTATGGGCCAGAAGAACATTAATCTTTATAATAATAGCTTTTACATGATCTTATTCACCGATTAAAGGTTTAATCGCCGGGTCTTCGAAAGACCTCTGGCCGAAGAAGATTGCTCGTTTTAATAAGCATGATATGCCGTCTTGCGCCATGTGGATCGAATGCGCAGTTATCGTTGGCGCTCTAATATTAATCGCGATGACGGGTAAAAATGGTCAGCAGTTCTTCCAGATTATCGTTGATATGGGTAATATCGGTGTCCTAGCCCCTTATTACTTCATTGTGATCGCGTTCGTTTCTTTCAAGAAACGTAAAGATATTGCTCACCCGATTATATTTTTCCATAGTATGAAATTACATACTTTGTAGTGGGTCTATTACTAGTTGTAATGGGCTTTGCTACCAGCACCAGTATGCCGTTGCTTTCTGGACGTTTGCAGGACCGGTTTTATTCTTTGTTATTTCTGCGTTGATGTACCACTTAGGTATTCATTACCGTGCTAAACGAATGATTGCTGATAATTATCCTGTACATCAATTTTAATTGGTAAGGACGCCACGATTGACGGTTCAACAATTATCGCTCGTTACCGCATTCTAAGTTTCCAGTTTACGAAGAGGGCGGCATTAACGAAAAGAACGTGGCGATGAGCGCCACCGAAACCACGTTTACCAACGCGCGTTTTCTGGGCGCTGATCCGTTAGTTGATAAGGGAATCAACGAAGAGGATATCCCGACGCTGGTGCTTCCCTTTATTAATAGCGCCCGGGACGGCGTCAAACGTCTGGGCGAGCTATTGCAAAAGTACGGGACCGCCCAGAGTAACGGGATCGCCTTTTCCGATAAGGATGAGGTCTGGTATCTGGAAACGGCCGGCGGTCATCATTGGGTCGCCGAACGGATCCCTGATGACGCCTACGCGATTGCGCCTAACCAGATTATGATCCAAGACGTTGATTTTGCTGATCATAATCACTTTATGTATTCACCGGATCTCAAGTCGTTCGTTGGCCCGGTCATCATTGTTTTCGCCTAAGCAGATAAGAAATTAGGCTTAGCTGATCACCGACCAGTCAAGAGATTCCGTTCATCATGAAACCAGAACGCAAGTTGACGGTCGAAGATGCGAATATTTCCTGTCATCCCATTATCAGCGGAATGACGTTCCGGCTAAGTACTCAGCATCGAGTGGTTGCCATGGGCTTCTTTGCCTACAGTCCTTACGTTCCGTTCTTTGCTAATATCTGGTTATACAAGACGATTCCGCACTGGTTGAACCGCATTATCATCAGTTTGTGGTTAAAAAGCCGCCTTTTTAGTTTATGTTTTTAAAGCATCGTCGTAGCTTTATTTTTATTTATAATATTTCGTCGAGCTTTACACGGGCTCCCGAAAGCTACGACATCGGACGGAATATCTTTAGTAACGGTACTACCGGCGCCGATCACGGAGCGATCACCAATCGTGACGCCACCTTTTAAATTTATCAAATTTTATTGATATTTAAACAAAGTTCTTGTTAGCCGTGACGTAGTCACCGTTCTTCAACTGCAGACGAGTCTGATAGCAGAATTACTCAAACTATTAATAGCTTTAGCACTGTACACACTACTACAGCTTTAACACTGTTCTTACTACTACTGATAACCATTCTTAGAATTACTCGATACAGAATTATTATTACTAATACTATTGCTCAAGCTGTTAACGCTACTCTTGTCAGCTTTATTATAGCATTACTCTGGGCATTTATTAGCATTACTAGATGCACTATTGTCACTAGCAGAACTAACGGCACTACTGTACTGGAAGCATTACTAGATGCACTTGCTAGCAGCATTGCTGGCTGAATTAGATACACTACTATTACTAATATTATTATTACTATTATTATTAATACAATAATATTATGACTTAAACGATTAATTGGAATTAATATTAGAAGTATTAATGCACTAGAAGCATTAGAAGCAACCACTATTTGTAGATTTTACAGAAATTAGAATTCTTATTTACCCAAATTATTAATACGATTATTATTACTGTTGTATTATTAGTCTTAACTTCACTGGATACTTTAATCGTAGTAATATTATTCCAATTATTCGTTACTTAAACTAGCGGAATTATAACAGTGGAATTCTTTTGACCCCAACTAGAAGAATTATTACTANNACACTAGAATTAGAAGTGGCTTTACCGTTATTATCGTTAATCCACTGACTGCTTTTAGCATTAGCTAAACTATCAATCTTTTTATTCTTACTATCATTACTAGCTACAATTATAAGCAGGATTTACACGATCAGAATATTAGTATTAGAAGCATTACTGGCATTAATTGATGCTTGATTATCTTTAGAGTAATTTTGAATTATTAGTAAGTAATGTAACCTTTATTCATAGTAATTAGCAGCAATATTATTCTGATTTGCGCTTACACTTGCTGAATTATTATGGATCCAGCTAGAATTAGCACTTTGGGCAGCCTTGGAAGCAGCAATAATTACTGGAAATATTAGAAGCATTATTACTTATACCATTACTAGCACTACTGCTCAAGTTATTAATATTGCTTGAATTATTACTGATACTTGTAAGCATCACTGTTTAAACCATTTGGGTGAATATAAATGATATTATTCTGATTAGCGTTAGTTGTTAAGGTCCCGTCGGCGTTGACGAAGGCCCATCATATTGATAATTTATGGTGTCAGTATTGGTTAAATGATAATTAGCTGGCACGTACTTATTTAGAATATTATCTTTATCCTGATTTATAATATTACCTTTAGTAAAATCATTAGGAGTAGATAAAGTATAAGGATTACCTTGATAAACTCTTTAATGATGAATCTGAAAACATATTATTCATATTAGTAACTTTACTAGTATCAAATGAATTAGGTAATGTTAATGACTGTAATTTATTATCATTACCAAACATACCAGACATATTAGTAACTTTACTAGTATCAAATTTAGTGCCTAAATTAAATCTATGAAGACTAGAATCATTACCAAACATGTCAGACATATTAGTGACTTTACTAGTGTTAAAACCTATTGTTCCATTAGTAAATTCAATGCTATTATTATCTTTATCATATTTATAAGTTAAGCCGTCATAAATCGGTGCCACGTCAAGCCATCTAAATCACTATAAATATCGTGAAATATTAGTAGCCTTTTTATTTTTCTTATTATTATCTTTATTGCATTTTCACCATTAGTACCATTCTTAATTGTGTTATTATAATAATTGTTGAGAGGAGATAACAACCCAATGCTTGCCGATTTTATGCAGGATTTTCTTATCATTAATTTTTGCGTACTTACGCTTGTTAATCATACACTTTTAATTTCGTAATTTTGGAAAATTTACAAATTAATTTCACAAATTTTATTATATTATAGCCATTTTACATAATTTTTATTAGCAGTTACATAATTACCGTTAGTTAAAATTATTAGTGATATTATTTTCGTTATTACTAAAGTATCAAAGTCACTATTATTAACTATTAGCAAGACTTAATGCATGTACTAATTGAACTAATTTCTGACTAGCATTTGCATTGGTAATACTAATCCAGTGATTTAGCATAATGTAATAGTATCATCAATATCAGTATCATTTAATCAGCTTTATTATTAATAGCACTATTTAAGGCACTACTATCTTTAGAAATTTGATTGTTACTATAGTCCATTCATTACTTAAATTAATACACTAGCTGAATTACTAATTTCAATACTAGCATTATTTAAGACAGTATTACACTATTACTAGCTGAATTACTCAAACTATCAACTAAGCATTACTAATACTAGTATTACTCTTATAATTATAATTAATATTACTATTATTATATTTAATTGCTTTACTAATAAATGTACCTATATTACCTTTACTAAAATCATTAGGAAATCAACTGATTTTAAATTAGTATCATCCATAAACATGCCAATCATATTCCCACTAACAAATTCAATACTATTATTACTTCTATTATATTTATAGACCAGTCCTTTATAAATAGGGGCAATGTTATTACTGTTACTACCAGAGCTAAACCATCAATATCACTATAGATATCTAGTTATTAATACTTCACCGTTATTTTGATGATCTTGTACAGTAGCATGGGAAAGGACGACCCACTGCTTACCGACTTTATGTAATACTTTTTTAGTATTACGAATATTAAATTTATTCTTATTGATCATAATATATCGATGTTTTCTTTATCTTCGTCTAAGACTTCACTATCGTTCGAAATTTGCGGATCGTTAATATCTTTCTTCATCTGTTTCATGGTGTGAATGAAGAGATCATCTTTATCGAGTTTTTCATCCTGAGCCTCAGTGTCTTTATGGGCAGCTTTAGCTTTATCTAAATTTTTAGCTTCGCTTTCGGCTTTTTTGTACCGGCCCCGTTCTTTATTGAATAGATCTTTGATATCCTTTTTCGTTAATACCATCGTATCAATTCCTTTCCCAATTCAATTCATCACTATTATAGCAAGTGCATCTTCAGAATATCGTATTATATCAGAGTAAAAGAAAAGCGCTATTTTTAGCGCCGTTCCTTTTACTTGCCAAACTGATCCGAGATAAACGATCGGCCCACTTCAGCCATGTACGGCAAATCTTTATAGGTAACCAGTTTACCACCGTTACTACGCTTCGTGGCGTGGCCATGGTAATAGAGGCCCTTTTGATCTTCATAATGAATCTTCGCTCGATCATAGAATTTCTGAACGTTCTTTGGAATCGGCGGGTCAACGGCACCGCCCGGCTTATGTTGAGCATGGTCTAACTGAACTTCAAACCGTTTCGTTTCCTTCGGCGATAATTCCATAATGATGTTTTCAATCGTCTTCATAAACGCATCTAAACTAATTGCACCGTGTTTATTTTCGTGTTTAATCTTTTTAAAGACTTGATCAATTCGATTACTAGTGATTTCAGCCATAACGCTTTTACGATAGCTTTCTCCATCTTCTTCGGCTTTGGTGATGTCGCATAGCGATGAATTAATTTACCGTCACGGCCTATCAAGAACTTGGTGTAATTCCACTTAATAAAGCCGTGGCCGGATAACTTCTTTAGATACTTAAAGATCGGAGCGGCGTCTTTTCCGTTAACCTTTACCATTTTAGTCATGGGGAAGGTCACTCCGTAGTGCAGCTTACAATATTGGCTGGCCTTTTGGCTGCTGCCTAGCTCTTGCCGAAATTGATTGGACGGAAAGCCGATGATTTCCAGACCGTCGGCATGGTATTTCTTGTATAACGTTTCCAAGCCCTTTAATTCCGGAGCAAAGCCGCATTTACTGGCGGTATTGACCACGATGATTACTTTGTCACGGTAGTCACTAAAGTTGATCGGCTGACCGCTAACTTCGGTTGCTTTAAAATCATAAATATTCAGTCAAACGAACCTTTCTATTACAGATGTTGAATTACTAACATTAAAATTGGAATAACGATGATAAACATGACGGTCGAGATCGAGACGACGTTAGCCGAAAATTTAACGTCACCGTGGGCGTTATGAACCAAGATCGGTAAGACCGCAATGGCGGGAACCGCCGACTGAATAACCATCGTCTGGGTCAATAATTTTGGTAACGGCATAAACTTCATGGCAACGATCAACACTCCGATCATGATAGCGGGAACGCAGATAAAGCGCCCGATTAACGTCATGACGGTATCCCAGTCAAACTTAACGTTCTTTAAACCCGCGTCAGCTAAAATAATTCCGATGTAAATTAATGATAACGGGGTTACTAAACTACCGACGTAGGTCAAAGAAGACTTAACGAGCGGCACCGGTAGAATCTTTTTCCAATCCAGGTGAGTCTTCTTATGCTGCTGGGTTGGATCGTCGTTATTAATCAAAAACAGACCGGCCGTCCAAGTCGAAAAGACGTCTAATACGTAATAGACCAAAAAGTAAGTTAAACTTTGGCTACCGAACAACGCTACGTTCAGCGGTAAGCCAATGAAAACGGTGTTCGGATTGGTGATTCCATTAATAAAGGTCCCCTTTCGACCGGTGGAGAAACTAGCTAACTTACCACGGCTTAACTTTTCAAGGACGGTCACAAAGATGGCGGCCGGTAACGAGATATTTAAAATCAAACGGGCAATGTCGTCACCAAAGCTATCAGCCAGCCACTTCTTCTTTCGCAAGACGTATCCCAGGGCCATGATCAAAACGATGACCAGAACACTCTGGATCGAATTCCATAAGACTAACAATTTAAACGCTTCCTATCGAACACATCGTTTTTCTGACCGGTGCCGGGGTTTCGACTCCCTCAGGCATTCCCGATTACCGCTCCAAAACGGGCTCTACCATCAGAGAAACGCGGTAAGCACCGACAGAATGGTACCTAAGTCACGAATGTTTAACTAAACATCCCCAAGCCTTTCATCATTTCATGGTCAAATTCATGTACCATCCCGACGCTCAACCGAACGTCATTCACCGGGTCCAAGCTCGCTTAACCCGTCAAGGCAAAGCGACCATTATTACTCAAAACGTGGATAATCTTTACCGAAAAGCCCACGCTGATCCGCAACGCTTAATTGAATTTCACGGTAATATCTATCACTGCCGATGCCTAAAATGTCACCAGAAAGTTGACTGGCGGGATTACCTAAAAAGCCCTATTCACCAAAATGACGGTGGTATCGTTCGCCCGAACTGAACTTTATATGGTGAATCCTTAAATCCGCAGACGTTATCGCAAAGTCTACACGTGATGCTTAACGCCGATCTAATCGTGATCGTGGGGACGTCAATGAAGGTCGAGCCGTTCGCCGATCTCATTAAATATCATCAGCCCCACGTCCCCATCGTGGCGATCAATCAGCAACCGCTTCATTTTTCCTATAACGTGGGGTTGATCATGATTCAGGAAAACGCCTTGATCTTCTTTTTAGATGATTTCTTATTAGCCTTAACACCTTTATTGATAATATCGATGCATTTACATTAAAAAAATCGGAATGATCGTTGGGAATTGTGAAGTGGTTAAACGTTTACCTAATACCGTTGCGGGGCTCAAATCATTAAATTAGAGATCCCCACTGAATTTAAACGTTCAGCTGAAAAAGTCCATGAAGCCATCACCAAATACCATCCCGATTACGTCTTAGATGTCGGACAAGCTGGTGGCCGAGGAGGAATCACTCCGGAACGGGTCGCCATTAATCTCGATGACGGCCGGATCCCGGACAACGCCGGCTATCAACCCATGGATAAACCGATCGCAAAAGACGGGGACACCGCCTACTTTGCGGAACTCCCCGTCAAAGCGATGGTTAAGGCCATTAGAGATGCGGGCTTACCAGTCGCCTATCAACGACGGCGGGCACCTTCGTTTGTAATCACATCATGTATTCTGTTCAGTACATGCGAGATAAAGAATTTCCACATCTTAAAGCGGGCTTTATCCACATTATAATAAAGTATTTGAACAATAAACTTTATCATATCTCTCAAATTGCTGTATTAGCCGCTATTATGGTGCTATTGTCTTCGATCCCGGGAATTCCGTTAGGACCCGCCCCGATCGTGTTAGAAAATTTGGGTGTAATGCTAGCGGGACTGCTTTTAGGTGCTAAACGAGGAACCTTAGCGGTATTCTTATTTATTCTATTAAAAGTAATCGGTTTGTCAGGATCTGGTGGCTTAGCCTTGTTAGTGGGCCCGACATGTGGCTATGTATATGGATGGATCTTCAAATTAAGCAAAATAAAAAGGTCCGCAACAATTTGCGGACCTTTTATAGAAGGTTTCATAACAGCAGAAAATAACGTTAAAATTACGTAAATTAAATTCTTGGTTATTTTCCCGCCTCGAATGGCGGCTAAGAGTGAATATCAATCAATCAGCATCTCCAACATGAGCCACTGCGTTGCGATTGCTAGAGATTTTCACTCTATTAATATAATACCACAGTTCCAAAATATTTATTAATAATTATTAAATATAAAAAAGTCCTAGAAACTCTCCTTAGGGTTTTATTTAATCGGATGAAACGGTTATAATAAGCATTGAAGCTTCTTGACGCGTTAATTTTGTTAAGAAGTAATATAAAAAATTTTTATAGGAGGCCTATAAAATGGCAGTCAAACAGTACATTCGTAAAAAGCCCCATGTAAATATTGGTACGATTGGCCATATTGATCATGGTAAAACTACATTAACTTCTGCTATTACTAAAGTCTTATCTGAAAAAGGCTTAGCTAAGGATGAAGATTACAAGCATATTGATAAAGCACCAGAAGAACAAAAGCGTGGTATCACGATTAACAACGCCCACTTAGAATATCAGACGCCTTACCGTGACTATGCCCATGTTGATGCCCCTGGACATGCCGACTACATCAAGAACATGATCACCGGTGCCGCTCAGATGGATGCCGCTATCTTAGTCGTTGCCGCTGATGATGGTCCGATGCCACAAACTCGTGAACATATCCTGTTAGCACGTCAAACCGGTGTTAAGTACATCGTTGTCTTCATCAACAAAGTCGACAAAGTTAAAGATAAAGAATTAATCGACTTAGTTGAAATGGAAACTCGTGACTTACTCTCCGAATACCATTACAACGGTAAAGATATTCCAGTTGTACGTGGATCTGCTTTAAAGGCATTACAGGGTGACAAGAAAGCTCAGCAGCAAGTCTTGAAGTTATTACAGATCGTTGATGAATACGTACCAACACCTACTCGTGCTTACAACAAGCCGTTCATGATGCCAATCGAAGATGTATTCACCATCACCGGTCGTGGTACCGTTGTTACCGGCCGTATCGCTCGTGGTACCATCAAGTTACAGGATCCAGTTGAAATCGTTGGTTTAACCAAGGATAAGACACAGACCGTATGTACTGGTTTACAAACGTTCCGTAAGAACTTAGACGTTGGTGAAGCCGGAGATAACGTTGGTATCTTACTACGAGGTATCAAACGTACTCAGGTTGTTCGTGGCCAAGTATTAGCTAAGCCTGGTACCGTTAACGTTCACACTAAGTTTACGGCCCACGTTTACGTATTAACCAAGAAAGAAGGAGGACGTCATAGCCCATTCTTCACTGGTTACCAGCCGCAATTCTACTTCAACACTACCGATGTAACTGGTAAAGTTACCTTACCAAAAGGTACTAAGATGGTAATGCCTGGTGATAACGTTACTGCATTAACCGTTGAATTACAAAAGCCAGTTGCCATGGAACAAAAGACCCGCTTCACCTTCCGTGAAGGTGGCCATACCATTGGTGCCGGAGTTGTAACTAAGTTATTAGACTAATTTTTTCTTATTAAAATCATAATCAATATTAAGAGCCTTGATTTTTCAAGGCTCTTTTTTATTTATCTAATTATTAAAATAAACAAAAAACCGTACTTTTTAAAAGTACGGTTTTTTAATCTTATACAACAAGAACCAGTTCAAGAAAATTAAATTACTTGTTAACGGCTTTCTTTAAGCCCTGACCAGCTTTGAATGCAGGAACGTCGCGAGCAGCGATCTTTAAAGGCTTGCCAGTCTGTGGGTTACGGCCTTTACGAGCTTTACGATGGTTAACCTTAAAGCTACCGAAGCCGATTAAACGAACACCCTGCTTCTTAGCTAATGCGGCAGAAACGGTGTCAACAAATGCGCTTAATGCAGCGGTAGCATCTTTTTTAGTTAAACCAGTTTTTTTAACCATGTTGGCAACTACAGCTGATTTATTTAAATATTTCATAATACTTACTCCTTTTTGTGGTTTTATTATACCTAACTCAAGCGTCAACCACAAAGCTAATGCCTGCTAAATTAGGTATTAACAAACCTTTTTCACCATTTATGATACATTAACCACAGGATGATTCAACTGTTTTAATCTCTAATCTTTTGTACAATGGAGACGGAATTGAAACCAAATTTAAAACATCTAAAACGTTAGAAGGTAATATTATGGATCCAAAAATTCAGCAATTATTTGATAAATCTAAGCACATCGTCTTCTTGACCGGTGCCGGTGTCTCCACCGCTTCCGGAATTCCGGACTACCGTTCCAAAGGTGGCCTCTATACCCAGAACAAAGCCAATAATAAGCCGGCTGAATGGTATTTAAGCCACGACTGCTTAATGAACCATCCCAAGACTTTTTACCGCTTCATGAAGGCTAAGATGTACTATCCGGATGCTAAGCCCAACGCCATTCATAAAGCCCAGGCTAAATTAACCCAGGAAGGCCGCGCCAGCATCATCACCCAGAACGTGGATAATCTTTATAATAAAGCCCACGCTAAAAAAGATCGCTTAGTCGAATTTCACGGCAATATTTACCAGTGTCACTGCCTAAAGTGCGGTAAGCCGGTCGACTGGCATCAATACCTAAAGAGTCCGATTCATCAGGCCGACGGCGGTCAAATTCGTCCGGACCTGGTTCTTTACGGTGAAGGCATGAAGTACAGTAACATTATCCGCGCCCTTCAGATGATGCGGGAAAGTGACCTAGTCGTCGTCGTGGGTACCGCCATGGCCGTGGCTCCGTTCAACATGTTAAATCAATACAAGAGCCCGAGCGCACCGGTCTTGGTGATCAACGAACAGAAGATCAACCAGATCCCCTTCGTTCCGAAATTTAAGATGCTACAAATGGACGCCACTAAGTTCTTTAGTGAACTTCACGTTTAATCTATTAACAACTAATTAAATTAAGGCTCCGGTATTCGGAGTCTTTTTTGTTACTCATAATCATCAATCAACACCATTTGCCGGCGGCAATCAACGCATGAACTTCAAACCGTACGCCCGCTTGCAAAACCTCGACAGTGAACACAATCCGCAGAGTATCGCGATCACTAACCACGGGATGCTCTACGTTACTCACCGAGTCGACAATCGGGGCGAAATTCAGATTACTCGTTATCATCTTCCGTCAGGCGTCATCACTTTCAATTTACTAACTTTACGGCCGGACCCGTTTTTCGCGGTGGCCATGGCCAGGGACTTGCTTACAATCCCAAGACGCATCAACTATGGATGTTAACCAATGAACAGGGAGCCGCTAACCAAACCAGTATTCAAGAAATCGGGACGCACACCCTTAATCCGGTTAAACAAATCAACTTTTCCATGTATCCCTACCCCATGGGCGACGTCTTGACATTTGATAAACACGGCAATGCCTACACCTGTACCCGAACGTTTAACCCTCGTGGCGGTGCCAACGCCGGTAGCATCAAACTTTATAAGGGGAAAATCGGTCCTAACCGGGTCCAATTTCACATGGTTCAAGGCATTAAACACGCACCCGGGATGATTATGCAGAACATTAGTTACGACCCGCAAACCAACCGAATTTACTTCGTGACCGACGGAGAACTGATGTCGGAAGTTAACGGGCCATTATGAATTTGAAGATTTAGCCTTTTACCACGGCCACGGTTTTATGACCAAAGTACTTGATAGATAATCTCTTTAATGTACCATCCTTTCTTAACTCTTTAATTGCTTTATCAATCTTCTTTTGTAATTTCGGAGACTTTTTGTTTAATAACGGTGCTACTGAATTAGGCTTTTGTTCGCTGGTTGGAACTTTTATCATCTTTAAACCGCTAGTTTGATGAGCCTTTTTATCGCCATACCAATTAGGTACTGACGCAATCGTCGCTTTAGCACGGCCTTCGTGCAGATAAGGTATTATCTCATCACCCTCGACGGGCAATAGCTTAGCGTGCCACTTTTGAGCGATCAAAGAATAATCGGTACCACCTTGGTCAGCAACCTTTTTGCCGCGCAGCTGCTTTAAATTAGTAACGTGCTCAGTGTTAGGCTCGACGATATCGGTGTATGAATACATATAGGGCGTGGCAAACCGGAAATTTTTCTTACGCTGGTTAGTTACGGAGATGTTATTAAAGACCGCATCGTATTTATCGGTGCCTAGTCCCGATATTAATCCAGCCCATTTGGTGACCACGAATTTAGGCTTTAAATGCATTTGATGAGCGATGTCTTTACTTAGATCAACTTCAAAGCCTGTTAAATGACCCGATGACGTTCGACCCGCGTATGGATACGTTTGGGCCGACATCCCGATCGTTAAATAATGCGGATGCACTAGTTCGGATTTAGCCGTATTTTTGGCGCCACAAGCTGTTAAAATAGCACCTGTACTGATTTTTATCTTAATTAACTGTTAATTAATTAGCGATGATTTATAAGCAGGTTGATCATGACTAGCGTTAGCGCTAATTAAACAACAGCAACAATTCGTTAAACTAATCATGATCAATTTCATACCTTTCTTTAGAATATACTTCAATCTTCACTTTCTATATTATTACTATATTTAAGTAAGTCAATATCCAAAAGCCACTACGTCAGCAGGAATATCTTTAGTTACGGTACTTCCGGCCCCGATCACCGAATGATCACCGATGGTTACGCCGCCTTCAATGAAGACGTTAGCACCGATCCAGACCTGACTACCGATCGTGATCGGAGCGCTAGTCATGATCCCTTGACGACGTTGTAAATAGTTGATGGGGTGACCTGCACAAGCCATACATACGTGCGGTGCAATCATGGCTCCCGCACCGATAGTGACCGGCGAAGTATCTAAAATCACGTCACCGTAAGTTAAAGAACGTCCGCCTTTTAAATGAATATTAAAGCCGTAATCACAGTGAAACGGCGGGTTAACCCCGACGTGGGCGCCCTTACCGAAGATTTGATCCAAAATTCGGCGACGATCCTTATGATCTAACGGGTCACAACGGTTATACGACCAGCAGAGGTGGTAGGCCGGCATCTTAGTAAAAACGACCGAGTACGGTTGCTTTGATTTCATTAATTTTAAATAATCATTAAAGAGGTCATTCTACTTTGACATTGCTAATTACGTTATTACCAGCTCTGTTGTGGGGCTTTACACCCGTCTGGGTCCACTATTTAGGTGGTAAACCCATTCAGCAGCTTTTAGGAACCACTTATGGCGGTTTAATCATCGGTCTGCTAATCTTTCTGATCATGCGACCACACATTACCCTCACCGATTTCTTCTGGTGCTGCATCGGTGGCGCCTGTTGGTCAGTCGGTCAACTAGCTCAGTATCACGCCTATAACCGACTTAGCGTGTCAACCACCAGTCCCATTAATTCCGGCGTTCAGTTAGTCGGTGTCAATATCGTGGGCGTTCTGTTCTTCGGCAGCTGGTCCAGTTCTCTAGAAAAGATCATCGGTTTCTCAGCCGTGGCTTTAATCATCTTAGGGGTCTTCATCAGCACCCGTGGTGGCAAAAAGAAAGAAACAGTACGCTGCTGACGTTATGAAGTTAATCCTGGGCGCCGGGATTGGTTACACCATCTGTTCCACTTTTCCGCGAATTCCCGATTCGCAAGGCTGGGTTACCTTTCCATCCCAAACGGTCGGGATGTTCATCGGCGCCGTTATTTTAGCGTTATTGTCCAAGAAAGATCGTCATCTAAACGTCTTCTTTAATAAAGCCACCTTCAAGAACATTTTTGAAGGCTTTAATTCCAGCTTAGGGACCTTTTTCTACCTCACCGCGATGATGCTATCAAGTGTCTCGACCGCCTTCACCCTTTCGCAAATGACCCCGGTCATCTCGACCTTCTGCGGACTAACTATTCTCCACGAACGGAAACGTGGCAAGACTTTAGCTTATACGTTTAGTGGGGTCGCCGTAATCGTAGTCGGTGGCGTGATGACTAGTTTCTTACGTTAATTAAAATTCAAATGAGATACAAAAAAAGCTCGTTAGGAATAAACCTAACGAAGTTTTTTCTAACTTTGACGGCATAATTTCTAATTAATATTCGGTGGAAATAGAATTGTGATAAGTCAACAACAAAAGCCATCGCCGTTAGATAATGTAATCTATCAATGCCTTACGTCTAGGCACTAACCTTTCAATTACATCTCCTGCAGTGTGTTTTGCTAATTTAACTTAATCATTATTGGCTTAATTGTTCGTTATTTCGCATACAAGTAACATTCGATTTACCAAAGGTTTAAGAAATTTAATTATTGGCCTTCTTGGCTGCTTTGTCTAAAGCTTGAACTTTAGCATCCTTAGCTTCATACGCAAAGCTGATGCCTTTAACCAAGCCATAACTAATCGGCAGCGTAATACCAATAATTAAAAATGCTAAAACACTCATGGACATAAGCATTTCCTCCTTCTCAAACTTTTAATAGATTCGACCACTAAAGGTCTCAGAAGAAAGACGTTCACTTACATCAATCGACCCATAATGGATACGAAACGATAATAGCGCCCACAATCTCGGACATCAAAAAGACGATCACACGTTGCGGGTTACTGTCCTTTCGCCAAGCGTGAATCATACTAAATAAAACGATAAA
Organism: Acetilactobacillus jinshanensis; assembly: GCA_043289735.1. Classification (GTDB taxonomy): domain Bacteria; phylum Bacillota; class Bacilli; order Lactobacillales; family Lactobacillaceae; genus Acetilactobacillus; species Acetilactobacillus jinshanensis_A. The sequence continues at coordinate 643,689 of CP171343.1, read as the reverse complement.
GATAATCAGCCAAATCAATTCCATTGAAATAATCTTTGCGATCATGTGAGAATATTTAAAGTTAACTAAACGATCTGCGGTTCCGTGACAAATTAGAACCGGGCCATGATAATGCTTAATTTGCTTCCAGGGCTCTAATTTTTGAGCATCTACTACATAGCGCGCTCCGATTCTGACGTGATCGTAGCTTAGAATAGGGTGACCACTCTTTAAATTATCAGGAATACTAAAGCCGGGATAAAATAGAATTAATTTACTAACTCTTTTAGGATAATCATTAGCTACTAAAGATGAGACTAGACCTCCCTGCGAACATCCCATTAAGATTTTTCAGTTAGGACACTGGCATCTAGCTCATCAAAATTCCGACTACGGCTAGATCCATAACCGCCGAAGTCAAACAAACAGACTATAAATCCACGACTAATCAATGGATAGACATATCGAAAAGTGGATTCCATCGTAGCGCTGTAACCATGACTAATTATGATAAGTCCTCTTTATCGGGATTATTTTAATTAAATCTTTTGAGCTAACTTTTTAGCACGCGTATGATGAACCGGCTGGGATTATTCGACTGATGACTAGCCTAAATGTTTTCACCAAAAACAAATAAAACGATTACCACGATAATTCCAATCACAATGTACCAGAAATTACGGTGGTGATGATGACCTGATGGCATGAAGCCATCGCTGCCCTTCGTCTGCTTAGACACGTCAATTAAGAAATTTCGTTCTCCGGATAAATTATCTTTCTTCGACATGTTTGACCTCCCTCTCCATGAGCTATTCTAAATCAAAGTTGCGAAGCCCCTAATATTTTTATTTAAAGACTTTGAATCGTTTTTGATCATCGATAAAGGTCTTAGGATGAGCCGGTTTTTCAATTGATCCGAAAACCATTTCGGTTCGCAACCACCAGTCACTTGGGATCTTAAACTGTTTAGCGATGTTCTTAGCCACATCCTGGCCTAATAACGAAGCGTAATGATGAATACTGGCACCAACGTGCTGTTCAGCTAAGGCATTCCATACGGCACTCTGGGCATTGCCCTGAGCTTGTTCAGCCCATTCAGAAAAGGTAATGGCTGGAAATGCAGTCACCTGTTTAGCCATCTGCTTAACGACGTTAACATCCGTGTAGAATAAAGCCGTTCCATAAGCCGCTTTAAAGCTATGAATCTTGGGTGCAAAGCCTTTTTGGTACTTATCTTGACCCACGGCGTCCTGAACGGATTGGCTGATGACGTCCCAGAGCTTTTCCTGAGCTTTGCCCGTTACGATTACCGCCCGAACGGACTGACTATTAAATGGGGTCGGGGCTAATTTAATAGCTTTTTTAATTAGATTAACGATATCATCATTACTTAACTTAACGTCGCGGCCCAAATGGTAAATACTGCGGCGCTGTTTTTCGATCTTTAACATTTTAGATTCCATAGAATCGGTTCCTTTCTGCCAACACCGGGGCTCGATCCTCTTTGGCGTCATACAGTCCGTTAACATATTCACGGCTCCCGGTCCGGCGGAACCAAAGGCGATCCCGATCTGACCGGTTAATTTAGCATGGGCGCTGCGGCTAAAGCGCCCACTTGTTCATGACGAACTTGAATGAGAATTAACGGACCCAGCAGGATAGCCATAAATCTTTTTAACTCCCGACTAAGACAATTAATCCACTTACTACTGAGATGGTCATTCTATTACTTCCTTTTCTGATGATGTAGATAAGCTTAAATAGTTACTGTACGGCGAAAACGGCATCTTGAACGGATGGTTAACCAGCGACTGCGGCTCTGCTTTTCTGAACCGCATCTGACTGATTAAGATAACGGTCCACGGGACCATTCCCGGTAACACACTGGAGCTGTAGACCATGACGAAGATCTTGCGAAGATCCCGATGGACACCGCGATCACCGCGACGTACGGGACGCCGTGGTAGTTCATGCGTTTAGCCAAAGTGTACGCCATTCGGCTGGTGCTGTAGATCCCCGAGTTGCATCCTGACAGAGCCGCCGTTAGGACCACGAAGTTAATGATCCCCGCCGCAATACTGATGCCTAGTTTAGCGAAAGTCTCCACGAACGGCGATCCATGAGTGTTCAAGCGGTTCCACGGGTAAATGCACACGATCACGAAAATGGCGCCGATGTAAAAAATCAGGATTCGCCAGATGGTCGACTGAATAGCGTTCACGATGGAGTGCTTCGGATCTTCAGCCTCGCCGGCGGTAATCCCGATGAATTCGATCCCCTGGTAAGAGGCCAGCACGATCGCGAAGGCAAAGAAAAAGCCTTTAACACCGCCGGCGAAGAAGCCGTATCGCCAGAGGTTGCTGATGCCGATCGGGTGCATTCCGTTGCCGAAGCCGAACACGATCATGCCGAAGCCGGCGATGATCATCAGGATAATGGTCAGGACCTTAATAAAGGCGAACCAGTACTCAAAGTCACCGTAGGACTTAACGGAGATCAGATTAACGCTGCACAGGAACAGCACCGCCAAGACCCCGGGAATCCACCTCGGCAGGCCGGGCCACCAGAAATGGCAGTAGCTCCCGATCGCGATGACTTCGCTCATTCCGATCATGACCCACTCGAAGATGTTGCTCCAGGCGGTCAGATACCCGAAGAACGGGTGCATATACAGACTGGCGAATTCGGAGAACGATCCCGTCACAGGGTGCACGTAAAGCATTTCCCCCATCGCCCGCATGATCAGGTACAGGATCAGGCCGGCGATCGCGTAATCGAATCAGACCGAGGGACCCGTCCAGTCGATGGTCGACGACGAGCCCATGAAGAGGCCGACGCCAATCGCTCCGCCTAGCGCGATCATCTGCATAGCATTCTAGTCGTTTGCGGAACGTAAACGGGAGTGCTCTTGGGTTCTAATTCAATTGATTCATGTAATTCATACATAATCACATCTCCCATCAACTTGATATAATACACCTGTCGAAGTTATTAAGGCTTCGATATAATTACGACAACACTAAAAAATGACGTGTTGACTTGAAAAAACAGCGTCATTTTTTCTATCCAATTTAATTTTTTATTATCTTAAGCCCTTGCTCGGGTGGCCGTGACCATCGGTTAAATTGCCGGGATCCTTACTAACGTCAACCGGTTCAACCTTGAATTCACCAAGGTTATCTTGAGCGTTGTAATGAAGTAACTTGACGATCTTATACTTTTCCTGGACTTTTTTATCGGGCATGTTGTTCCAGGCCGTGACGATTTGACCCGGCTTGTATTCGTTTTTATTCTTGAGCATAAACGTTCTGGTCATTATGATACCTCCGATACTTTACCCGGACGCGGCGTCATAACGACAATTCGGTCACTTAAATCGACCGCTTCACTAATGTCATGGGTAACTAAGATCATGGTCATCTTTGATCTGTTCCAGATTCGATAAATTACATCTTGAATATCAGCTCGGGTGAAGTCGTCTAAGGCGCCCATCGGTTCATCTAAAAGCAGTAATTCAGGCTTCATAATGATGGAACGAGCTAAGGCTGCTCGCTGTGCCATCCCGCCTGAAATTTGATTGGGATAAGCGTTGGCAAAACGACTCAAGCCCATTAACTTAAATATTTATCAACTAACCATGATCATAATGGTTATGATGAACCGGTTTTAAACCGGCGCTAATGTTTCCTTTGATCGTCTCCCATGGAAACAAGCTGCCGTGCTGAAACACATAGCCAATCTTAACGCCGGGATGAGTAACCGGCTGCTGATTTAAAGTTACGTGGCCAGCCTTAGGTTTAGCTAATCCAGAAATGATGCGAAGCAACGTGGTTTTGCCACATCCGGAAGGTCCGATAATGGCAACTAATTCACCTGAATCAACGGTTAAGTTAATATCGTGCAAGGCATGAATCAGCTGACCCCGGTTATCAACGAATTGTTGCGAAATATTTTTAATGATAATAATGACATTTTAGCAAAAATGACGGAAAACAGAACGGCCATGATGACGATTGCCGCATAAACCTGAGGATAGTTACCGACACTTTTGGCGTAGTTGATGTACCAGCCTAAGCCGATTTTAGCGCCCATCATTTCCGAGATAACTAACATCGTAAAAGATAGACCCATAGACGTGTACATGCCGTTAAAAATACTCGGCATCGAGCCCGGGATAATAATCTTACGAATAATTCGGCCTTCGCTAAAGCCTAACGTTTTGGCTGATTCGAAGTAATGAGCAGAGATACCTTGAACCCCGTTGATCGTCATAAAAGCTACGGGGAACCAAACGGCAAAGACGATTAAAAATATCTCAGCTAAGTAGTTAGTTGGAAAAACAACTAATACCACGGGCATTAAAGCAACGGGCGGAATAATTCCGATCACTTTCAAAAACGGAAAAGTCCAATAGTTAAACCGTCGATAATGGCCCATCATAATGCCTAGTACAACGCCTAATAACGTTCCGAGAATAAAACTAAAGAACCAGAGACCCAATGATGATAAGGTCGATTGCCACAGGATCTAGCGTCCTCCCGCATCTGATCCAAGATCTGAGCAAAACTCACAAAGAACGGCAGATGTAATAATTGGAGCTTTTCAGTGATTAAATCTTGAACAACTAATATTAAGCCTAAAACGGTATTTAATGGCGCGAAATGACCGGCATAATAATGCAAATGGTTTTCGCCGTTTAAGTGATCCGATGCCATAAACGCTTAATAAGTAAATCAAATAAACCCAGAGGAACCATTGATACGCAGTATTATTGACGGGTTCGGTCGTTTATTTTGATTGAGAATCCCAATAAGAATAATTTAAAAGCTGGTTAACATTGGTGTCTTTCTTTAGATAACCAGCCCGCTTGAGCTGAACGATGTAATTCTTATAATCCTTTTTGCCATCGTTCACATTAAAGTGGAATTTTTCGCTGCTAAAATGGCGGTTAAATGCTTAACGTTTGCATACTTAGTCCGGGATACAAAATGATCATTCAACTCAATTTCAGCCGTCTTCTTTGGATGTCGATTGATCCAGTCCGCTGCTTCTTGATAAGATTTCACGATGGCTTTAGCTTTAGCCGGATCTTTTCGAATCAAACGGCTTGAAAGATAGAGATAACAGCATGAACCGTGCTTTTTCATCCCCATCTTGGCCATGTGATTATTACCATTTCGGTTATTATTGTCAACTAAGACCCGAAAATGATCTTCGTGCTGATATTGGGAAGCAAACGGATCAACGACCCCAATGGCTTGGACTTGGCCTTTAGTCGCGGCTTGTCCTAGTAAATTATTTGGATAACTACGCCACTTAACGCCGTCTTTAGGATTGACTCCCGAATGCTCTAGAGCGATCGAGGCTACAAATTGCGGGGTCGAACCTGGCGCTGGGACGCCAATATTCTTATTCTTTAACTGCTTAACACTGTGAATCCGTGAATTCTTAGGAACCAAGATTTTGATACAGCCCTGATGTAATCCTGCCGCCGCTTTAATCGGTGCCCCGTTTTGAATTGCGGGTAAATATTGAAAATCACCGTTGTTAACATCATACTTACCGCTTGCGAAACCGGCTTCCAAAACACTGATGTCCTTAGGACTAGCTCGTAAATCCGGTTTTAAGCCATTCTTCTTAAAGAAGCCTTCTTTATCAGCAATGTAATTCGGGGCGTTACAAATTGAGCCGTCTTTTGCTGGTGCAACCACCGTTCCATAACGATAATAAAAATGCGATTGCTTTCTTATTTTTCATTATTTTTCAAAACAGATTGAATTAATTAAGAACGTAAATTCTTAATTAATTCATATTTATTTAATAATCTTCTCTGGACAAACACAAACGCCTTCGGGAACGGTAAAATCTTTCTGAATCAATTTTAACTTGCCAGTTATGGGATTCCGCTCGTATAAAGTAGCGTTGTTAGTATTTTGATTTAGAGCAATCACCATGCTCTGATCATAATTAAAATTAAAGTCACGCGGGAAATCACCGGCAGTCGGAATCTGCTGAATCAACTTTAATTTGCCACTCGCGTCGGAACGAAAGACGGCAATACTATTGTACCCGCGATTAGACACGTAAATATATCGACCGTCCTTGGACATCCGAATTGCCGCGGCACCGTTATGCTTAGTCCAAGTATCCGGAATGGTTGAAATAATCTGTTTCAACGTGAATTTACCAGCTTTGGCATCATAATTTAACACCGCCACGTTACTGCTTAATTCAGCTGATACATAAGCAACGCCCTTTTTTGAATCAAAGACGATATGCCGTGGACCAAAACCAGGCTTAAATTGAAACTTGCTAACCAGGCTCAATTTGCCAGCATCGCTTAAATTATACAAATAAACTCGATCCTGACCTAAATCTACGACGACTAATCGACCGTCAGGCGTTAGATCGGCAAAGTGCGGATGAGCGCCGTCCTGTTGTTCAGGACGCGGACCGGTATGCCCTTTATCCACAACTCGGTCAGTTTCCTTTAAGGAGCCGTTAGCCTGAATCTTATAAATGATTACAGCACCGGTATGATAATTAGCGGTAAAGACTAATTGCTGCTTTTCGTCACTTCACCTAAATTCTTAGGCCAAACCTTATCAATGGCGTAAATTCGATTCTTCTTGGATAGTGCTAAATAAGTGGGATTACCGCTGAAGCCACAAAACGCAATTTCTGCAAACGTTTTTTATTATCATCAAGTTCCAATTCATAAACCCCACGACTCGGCTTCTTTACTGGCTTGCTTATCAGCATTAGCTAAATTAATGACCGTACTGGCCTTCATGCTACGAAGGTCTTCAATCGTAAATTCACTAATGTAATGTTCTAAGTAAGCTCGGGCCTTTTTAGCAGTTGTAAAGTATTTTTTCATCATTTTAATCACCTAATTTTACTTTAATGTTCATTATTATAATAACATGATTGACAAGCGCTTTTATATAATATATAATTAATTATTTATTATTTATTTAAATTTTAGCTTAATTAAATTGGTACCACGGCAACCGGTCTTGAAATCCCGGTCGGACGGGATAAATACTGTTGTAGCCCAAATCCATTTCACGATCACCGAAGAAAACGTCCGGGTCGATCAGCATCGGCTTTCCGTCGGCTGTAAAGTCAACGTTGCCGAACCATAGATCGCCGTGTAGCAAACTAGGGATCACTTTATGATTTGGATCGGAGTAGTAATCAAAGGATCCATCCGTTGTTTGATATAAAAAGTAACCCAGCTGTCTGCCATTGTTAAGCCGAATTTTTTAGCATGGATCTGATGGACATGAGCAACCGTTTGCCCTAGGGCATATTGAGCCAATTGAGGATTAAATAGCCATCTGAGCCGACTTGCCCGTAGGTAATGACTTTAGGGACCGAGGCTGCTTGACTGAGTAATTTTAAGCCCTCGACTTCGTGAGCGAAGAAGATTTTACCCCGCCCGGGTTGCATCTTCATAAAGTATTAATAAATAGAAACTATCTAAATAATTTATATAAAAATGACTTTCTTACCAGACTTATTAGCATAAATATTAATTAAAAACATCTCCCTAAATAACATCACTGAAGATGATATGGATCAAAGTAATGGCATTGTATTTATCCAATCTAGTTCACTCCTTATTCAATAGCGCGCGCAATCGCAATACGTTGACGTTGACCACCAGATTTGAACATGATCACAAATCGTTGGGCATTTGTGTCTAGGCACTTACGAATGTTTTCACCAAGTTGACTAGCATCCTCATGCTGATATTCTGGTAACACTTCAGCTAACCAGGACACAAAATTACGACGTTTTAAAATGATTCCGTTTAATTAATTCCAAATTTGTTTGTTTATTATATAATAAATATTAATTAATTTAATATTATTTCAGATAATGTTTATAATGGTCCAAAAAGCGGTCATGTAATCACCGGTCAATAGTGGCTGGACGACGTTGAAAGGAAAATGGTGGATACGTTGTTCATGTCGGTCAGGATTTGGCCTAAGTTACCCATTAACACGTATGGATTTAATCCAGGAAAAAGCCCACATGTACCAAATGATACTAGCGTAACCCATTTGGTAAAAAGCCATAATAAAAACCTCTAATTTTAAGATTTCGAAGAGGTTTTGACGATGATTTAACACGTAATCACTCCAACATGTTTATTGTAAAAAGAAAAGTTCGTGAAGTGAAATTCACGAACTTCTCTTAACGGAACGGATGATGCCGATGATCATCGGAACGATCGTTACCTAAGAAGTCACCGCCGAAGTCGTTACCGAGACCGCCAAAAGCACGATCCATCTGCTGAAAACTGCGGTTCATGTCTTCGTCCATCTTCTTCATCTGAGCCATAGCGTCTTTGGAATTGACCTGATGGCCGTTCTTCGAGAAATGCCGCTTAACGTGACCGTTAACGTTGCTATAGGTAGCGCTAAAGCTATGAACACCATTATTATTACCATGACTAAAGTGCTTAAAGAAATTATGATCATTATTATGATTATTATGATTGATGATCTTGTGAGCCCATTACATGGGGATGAATATGATGAATTACTTTACTCATAATCTCACCTTCATATAGTTATTTTAGAAACGCTGCCGTAACGTTAGCGATGAGAGTGATTATCACAAGAACGGTACAGATCAGTTCGGCAGCAGATGAACCGACCGCGGCGGCTATGAAGCCTCCTAAGGTTAATAATAGTAGAGCGAAGTAAGAATATAAAAAGATTTGATTGCTTTTTGGCAAATTACGAAGTTTGGTGTGATTATTTTTCATTATTTCTCATATCCATTCGGATGTTTTCGTGTCCACGTCCACGCACTTGCAATAATCTTATTAATGTCGTCATACTTCGGCCGCCAGCCCAAAACTTTACGGGCTTTTGTAGAATCAGCAATCAAAGTACTCGGATCACCGGGACGACGCGGAGCCATTCAGCCTGGAATCGGTTTACCCGTAACGTCTCTAGCAGCATGTAACATCTGTAAATTAGAGAAACCGGTGGACGAGCCTAAGTTAAAGGCGTCGGAATGGCCACCCTTAAGTAATCGCTTCATGGCTAAGATGTGAGCATCGGCTAAGTCCAAGACGTGAACGTAGTCTCGAACGTTGGTCCCGTCTTTAGTTGGATAGTCGTTACCAAAAATCTGTAATTTTGGTCGTTGGCCCAAAGCAACCTGTAAGATGATCGGAATCAGATGGGTTTCCGGATTATGGTCTTCACCGATGCTGCCGTCGAGCTTAGCACCACCGACGTTAAAGTAACGTAGAGCAATGAAGTGAATGCCGTAGGCTACGTCGGCCCAGTGCATCATCTTTTCCATCATTAACTTAGTTTCACCATATGGATTGGTAGGAACCTGCGGATCGGTTTCTTTAATCGGAATCCGTTTCGGTTCGCCATAGGTAGCCGCTGAAGACGAAAAGACGATTCGTTTAACGTTATGTTCATGCATTACTTCCAATAAAGTAATGGTGCCTTTAACGTTATCATCAAAGTACTTCAACGGGTCCTTCATGGATTCCGAAACGATTGAAATGGACGCAAAATGAATTACTCCGTCAACGGGTTCCCTTTTAAAGACGTGATCCAAAAAAGTCCGGTCACGAACGTCACCTTTATAAAAACGGGCCTTCGAATTAACGGCTCGCCGGTGACCGGTTAACAGATTATCGACCACCACCACATCGAAGCCGTGATTTATTAAACCGTCAACGGTATGCGAGCCGATATACCCGGCTCCACCGGTAACCAAAATCGTCATAACATTGACTCCCTATAATAATCAAATTAATTTTCTAAAAAGTAAACTTCTTTACGTAAGCCACGATAAAGCCGATCACGATCCAACCGATGATAATGTATGGATATAAATTACCCGGAAACTGCGGAACGGGATAGATATTACTGACGAACGGCATGATCAGAACTAAAATTCCAACCACGGGGATAATCAAATGACGGAACCATGAGAAACGAACGTCCTTGCGACGAGCAAAATAAACTCCGCTACCGGCGCAGACCATCATATAAACGATCAAAATTCCCATGACGCCTAAAGTCGAAGCGTTCGAATACATTGCTTGATAACCGTAGGGGATCCCAAAAATAGCGTAAGCAATCGCACACAAAATAAAGGTTACGTTAACGGCGTTCTTGGGACTGTTCAAATCAGCATCAAATTTGCCTAGCGGGCTCGGTAAATAATGATGGGCACCTAACGCGTACATCATATATGCACAAGCGTTGGTACATCCTAAAACGGATGCTATGCCGCTCAACAGGATGGCAATGTCCATTATCATCGCCATTCCGTTACCTAAGTAAGTCGTCGATAAAGTATCCAACGGCGACGGTGAATTAGCAAACGCACCGATATTCTTAATTCCGAAGCCGTTGACTTCGACAAAGGTAACTACCAGGTAAAAGGCCATGATTAAAATTACGGTCCAGATCATGGTTCGGGGAATGGTTCGTTTCGGATTCTTAGTTCGAAACGAAACGGTACTGATCTCTTCAAACCCCGAGTAGGATAAAATCGCAAAGATCATTCCCTGCCCGATGCCGCCGTAATTATGGTGCGGTACAAAGGGCTTAGGATTAATGGTTCCGGTGATACCGGCTTTAATTAAAATAATGGCCGATAAAATAATCAAAATGATTAACGAAATCCCTTCGGTCACGAAGGCAATCTTACTGGTGACCTTGATCCCGAATAAGGAAATCAGCCAGACGACGCCGATAATAATGAACGTCATCCAGTTCATCGAAAGTGAAATACCGAAATGATGCAAGAAGACGTTGATGTAATTAGCGGCTAGACCCGGCTGCGAGATCATCAGTACGAAATAGGCGAACACCATGATCCAGCCGGTAATAAACCCGCCTTTTTCACCAAAGGCCTGGCGGTTATAAGCATAAGCTGAACCTGATCCAGCGATATGTTTGGCCATGGCGGCAAAACATAACGCGACACATAAAATACCAAGGCCGCCCAGCAGGAACGACAGCGGAACGTTATATCCAGCAACTTTAGCGGTTGCAGTAGTACTGTACGCCATCGAGCCGGTCGGCGCAATCCCTGAAATTGCTAAGGCAAATAGACCGAGAACGGTCAGTTTGCCACGGTTATTTTTATTTTCTTCCATATAAAGGGTAAAGAAAAATCCCCGCAAAAATTTAACTTTTGCGAGGATAATTTGGAATTTTTATATGCATATCGCATTAAATCGTTGCTTTCGTGCCACTGATGATTATCGTTCAAGACAACGGTAATGATGCGGTCACGATGTGGCATCTTAGCAGTACCTACGAAGCAGTAACCGGCAGCTGGAGTCCAGCCGGTCTTTAAGCCGTCGACGTGTAAGCCGTGAACTAAGTAAGTGTAGTCATGATGCGGTAAGAATTCGTTGTAGTTATATAAGTTCTGACCGTCTTCGTGCATATCACCAACTTTGGAGTACTTTAAGAATTGCGGATAATCCTTCAAGATGTGATAGGAAATTACGGCTAAATCCTTAGCGGAAACTTCGTTACCGGCACCGTTACTATAGCCACGGACACCGTAGCCCCATGGTATCAAATCACCGTTTTCTAAGCCGGATGCTGAAATAAAGTGAGCTCGTAGGTGCCACAAACGGGACTGCTTATTTTCCATATACAAAAAATGATGATTGCTATTACCTGCCCACTGGCCTAAGGCAATCGCAGCGTTATTAGACGAAGCGATGATGCCGGCCTTCATTAAGTTACCGACGGTGTATTTGTGACCACCGGTAAAATGGTAGCCACCATCGTTGCCGTCATAGCTCATCCGACGTAAACCGTTATTAATCTTAACGCGCTGGTTCCAGGCGTTCGGCGTATTATTGATTTTACGGCCAACTAAATATAAGTCCATTAACTTACCAGTGGATGCGACCAGACGGTGCTGATTTTCGTTCTTCTGATAAACGATCTGACCGGTACGGGCGTCCATAGCGACGGCAGCGCTAGCGTGCGGTAAGTAAAGGCGGTGCCGATTATGAATTAAATCGTTGCTGCCGACTTGCCGATTATTGTCATAACTGTAGACACATTACGTATCCAATTATTTTGATGCATATACGATAATTATACAAATTTTAAGCTATTAAGAACTTCTTTTAAAAATATTATTGCCGGTACTTTATTAACGGTATCCATGGCTAGCGCCGCAGCTAACCAATTACCCGCCAGATTAATCACATGAGCTGGCGACAGAAAGTCGGCCAGATGATCGTCGGTGACGGCTTATCCAATAATGCATGGAACGTGCTACCCATCATTCTCTATTGATCGGTACCGATGAAGAAGGCGGCGACGTATCCCGTTTAGGTTATAACCCGAGCCGATACCCGTCACCACAGGCGGCTTATCATCGTAAGTTAGGCATCAACTGGAATTACGCTCCGGATGCCGATGTGGCCACCCCGGTTCTTACATTACTTCCGAGCCTTTGGTCACGGCCCGAAAAAGACCGCTAAATATATCTCAGATCGCAACCCGGCAATCCAGGGCAACCACGTCGCAGCAACTTTAAAGCACTTCCCCGGTTACGGAAACGCTAAGGGCGATACTGATTATACCCCGGTCACTAGCAACCGTAGCTAAACTACTTAAAGCATAACGACTTCGTACCGTTTGAAGCAGGTATTAAAGCCGGCGCCGATTCGGTTATGGTAACTAACATCATCTTAAACCGGATCCAGCGTGGCGTTCCGGCCACCCTATCACGAAAAGACATTAACCTGTTGAGAAACGATTTACATTTCAACGGGGTAATCGTTACTGACAGTTTAGATGCCGTTTCGATTCAGCGCTACGCCCGTCGTCATCATGTCTCCCCTGCTTTCTTAGCCATGAAGGCCGGTGATGATATGATCATGACCCAAGGTTTCCGTCGTTACATTCCGCAATTAACCCGTGCCGTTCAGCATCACAAGATTTCTCAGAAGCAAGTTAACGCCTCCGTTACTCGCATCTTGATGATGAAACATAAGCTGGGTTTAAATTACTAAATTAATTAATTTAAAGCCCCGTTAATGTCGGGGCTTTATTTTTATGCCATTAATAATAAATAATTAATTATAAATTACTTAATATTCGAAATTAATTAAAGGAGATTAAGTTATGAAAAAACATTTAGCATGTACCGCAATTCTAGTCGGTAAAAAAGCGACCGTTGACGGCTCAACCATCGTCGCCCGCAACGAAGACGGTTACGGTCCGGTCGGTCCCAAGCGCTTTATCGTTCGTCCGGCACGTGATAAATCTCATAATATGTACGTATCACACGAAACCGGCGCAAAGATTCCGCTTCCTAAGCACGCTTATCGCTACACGACGGAACCCAGTGAACCGTCGAATCACCCGTCGTACGAAGAAGCCGGTATCAACGAAAAGAACGTTGCCATGAGTTCGACCGAAACCACCTATTCCAACCAGCGTTTCTTGGGCTGCGATCCGTTAGTTCAGCGCGGTAGCGTCAACGAAGGCTGCATGCTAACGGTGGTTTTGCCCTACATCAACAGCGCCCGTGAAGGCGTCGAACGCTTAGGTAAATTAATCGAAAAGTACGGCACCGGTCAAAGTAACGGCATCGCCTTTTCCGATCATAACGAAGTCTGGTACATGGAAACCGCCGGTGGTCATCACTGGGTCGCAGTTCGGATCCCCGACGACAGCTACGCCATCGCCCCAAACCAGATCAACATTCAAAAAATCAACTTTAGTGACCACCAGAACTTCATGTATTCCAAGGACTTACCGGCATTCGTTCAGAAAAATCATCTGAACCTGAATTCGGATCCGACGGACTTCAACTTTCGTAACATCGCCGGCACCCATACCGAAGCGGATTCTTATTACAACACGCCACGAGCCTGGTACGGCCATTTGATGTTCTCACCCAAGCAAATGCGAAAGCTCGGTTTAGCTGATCAACCCACTAGTCAAAACATCCCGTTCATCATGAAGCCTGAACGCAAGATGACGGTCGAAGACGTCGAAGCCTTCTTATCATCCCATTACCAGCAGACGCCTTACGATCCGTTCACCCACGCTAACGAATACCAGAAACAGACTTTCCGTTCGATCGCTTTGGACCGAAACCAGATTTCGCACATTTTGCAGATCCGCAACGGAGTTAGTCCCAAGTACGCCGCTTTAGAATGGATCGCCATGGGCTTCTTTGCCTACAGTCCGTACGTTCCGTTCTACGCCAACATTACCAAGACACCGGCTAACTACGCCACCGCTGGTAATCGAGTCACCATGAAGAGCGCCTACTGGATGTATAAGATCATGTCGGTCATCATCGAACCGCACTATCATCACTTCATTAACGAAGTCAACGCCTACCAGAAAGCTTGCCAAGCTCACGCCATTCATCGGATCAAAGGCTGACCAGATCACTAAACGGACCGAAGACGTGATGGGCAGCTTAGTCAAGCAGGCCTTGAACCTGTCTCATCTACATTTTGAATCTGGCGACAACCTGTAAATCTAAAATTACTGCTAAAAAAAATGGTTCCGAATTTTATAGATTCAGAACCTTTTTCTTTTACTATTATTCATTTAATTTCTAATTAATTGCCTAATTCACGGGTAACGGACCGAACGTTACTGATGCTCTGCAGACCGTTCATCAGGTCATCGAGCTGCTTTAGGTTATGAACTTCAACCTTTAGGTGCATCGTCACGTCGGTATGGGTGGCGTAACCACCGGAGAACGAAATGATCTGACCGGCGCGTTCATTACCGACCTGAATAACGTCCTTTAGTAAGTCGCCCCGGTCGTATGCGTTAATAGCTAGCTTGGTAGCGTAGTAGGTCTTGGTCTGCTGACTATCGGACCAGTGAGCGATAACTAACCGCTGCCGAGATTTTTCGTCAGCGATGTGCGGACAGTTCCTGCGGTGAATCGAGATCCCGTTTCCGTGGGTAATGTAGCCCACGATCTGGTCACCGGGAACCGGATAACAGCAGTGGCTCAATCGAACCAGAACGTTGTTGATACCGCCGATAACAATGCCCTGAAAGGATTTCTTGGCGGTATCGACCGGATCCATTCGATGCGGCTTCTGTGATAGAACCACCTTTTTATGTTGCGCCCTTTCGAAACGTCGGCGTCGTGATCGTGCTGCCTAAAGTAGCGGCGAATCTTTCGCCGGGCCTCCCGACTCTTAATAATGTTGAACCAGTCCCGGCTGGGGGTCGCCCGAGTAGACGTCATAATGGCGACCACGTCACCATTCTTTAAAGGCGTATCCAGCGGAACCATCTGACCGTTAACTTTAGCGCCCATGGCGTGATTACCGACTTCGGTATGAATCTGGTAAGCCACGTCTAACGGACCGGCGCCCTTCGGTAACTCCAGAACGTCACCGTTCGGGGTAAAGATGTAAACCCGGTTGCTAAAGAGGTCACTCTTCAGGTTATAAACCGGTTGGTCGGCCTTGCTTTCCTGAACGGCAATCATCCGCTTGAACCAGTTCAATTGGGAATTATTGTTATTCGATTTAACCTTGCCTTTAATTCCGGCTTTATAAGCCCAGTGGGCAGCAACCCCGTATTCAGCGATCTGGTGCATCTTGCGGGTTCGAATCTGAATTTCGAACGGCCGTTTACGGGGCCCCATGACGGTAATGTGTAACGAACGGTAACCGTTGGGCTTCGGATTAGCGATGTAATCCTTAAAACGTCCCGGCATCGGCAGCCAGTGGGTTTCGATTGCGCTCAAGACGGCGTAGCACTGACTAACGGTGTCCACGATGACCCGCATGGCCAAGAAATCGTAAATCTGGTCAAACGACTTATGCCGAATCGTCATCTTATGATAAATCGAGTAAATATGCTTCGGTCGGCCGTACAATAACGGATCGTGGAGATGAAGATCCTTGACGAAACCTTGAACCTGTTTGATCGCAGAATCAATGTACTGATTACGCTGGGTCTGTTTAAAACTCAGACGGTTGGCGATCGAATGGTAAGCTTTTGGCTTCAGATACTTCAGGCATAGATCCTGAAGTCGCCACTTAATGGCCCCGATCCCCAGTCGATCTGCTAAAGGTGCGTAAACGTCGAAGGTCTCCCGTGAAGAACTTCTTCGTTTAGCCTCCGGTAAATAACGGAGGGTCTCCATATTATGTAAACGGTCGGCCAACTTAACAATCATCGACCGAATATCAGGACAAATCGCCAATAAAAGCCGACGGAAATTAATCATCAGTTTCTTATTTTTCCGGGGATGATACTTGATTGTATCCAACTTCGTGACTCCCGCCACGATCAAAGCGATGGTTCCACCGAACTGGGCTTTGACCTGCTTTAGCTTGACCGGGGTATCTTGGACCACGTCATGCAGAAAACCGGAACAGACCGTTTCTTCATCCATCTTCAATTCAGCCAGAATCGCGGCCACCTGCGTCGGGTGTGAAATGTATTTATCACCCGATTTACGGTACTGGCCTCGGTGGGCCCGTTTAGCGACTTGATAGGCCAATTTTATTTTACCCACCTGATCAGGATTCATATACGTCTGCGCTTCTTTGATCACGTCCTGTGACGTCCAGATTCGTGGCTTCGTCATCAAATTTCATCTCCCTAACCTTTAGATTACTATCACTATTATAGTTACTCTAAAAAGATATTAATAAAGCATAATTTAATATATATTTCGTTTTATTAATTCGTTAACGACTAAAATTATAAATTATTATCAATTTCGTATTAGAATAATGGCATAGATACCTAAGTTAACGAAGGAATGAGAATTTATGGCCAATAACGGCTTTCAACAATCTGGTAAAATCGCCCGCCGCATCGCGCAGATGCCAAGTACCACGGGTTCCTTAAAAAATATGCACGATAAAGAAATCGAAAAGAAGGATCACTCCGTCAAAATTCCCTACCGAATTTCGGAGACCCGCCGCAGCTTAAAAGAAATCAATAATAAGATGCAGCCGGATTACGAATGGATCGTAACTACCACGGAACCGCAAGTCGGCGCCGAAATGATCAAAGCTAAAGACTTAAAGAATAAATTAACTCCAGAAGCCATCGGTCATATGTACGACACCGGAAAGGCCATCACTTTTCACGTTAAGAGCGCCGATGAATACGTAACCTGGATCAAGAAATAACGAAAGGACGATTACATGAGTAGAGCATTACAGCCCGAACGAGCTATTAAGCCCGGAACCGTTAAAAAGATCAATTCGTTCATGAAGTTAAAGCACGAAACGGTCAAGATCCCGTATACCGATAAAACGGCCGGACGGGACACGATTTTACACGCTCCCGACGTGGCCGGAATCGTGATCACCCCTAAAAACGGTGAACCGCAGATCATCATGGAAAAGCAGTGGCGTCAGTCAGTTAACGCCTTTACGCTAGAAACGCCCGCCGGTAAGATCGATCCACGCGATGCGGATCATCCCCATCACGCCATCATGCGTGAACTGAACGAAGAACTGCGGGTGGTTCCCCAGACGCTAAAGCTATTAACACCCAAGCCGTTATACGGAAGTCCGGGCTGCACCGACGAAGCCACCTACTTCTACTACGCAACGGATTTAAAGCCCGCCAGTAAGGACCTACCACGGGATTTAGGTGAATACATGAAGCTTGATCCCTACACCATGTCGCAAGCTTTACAGTTAATGGCTTCGGGTAAGATTCGCGACATGAAGACTAACCTCGCCATTCTTTACTGGATGAAGATTGAAAACGAAAAATAATAAATTTAATAGGAAGGAATTCTAACATGACCAAATGAAGAAAGTCTTAGACATTAACGTCATGGGTACCATGTATGGTACTCAGGTTGCTGCTAAAGAGCTGGCTCAGGATAAAATCACGGTTAACGCTTATTGCCCTGGTATAGTCATCACGCCAATGTAAACGTGGTGAAAAGCCGCAGGACGTTGCTAACTTAGTTTCGTTCTTAGCTAGTCCTAAGTCTGATTACATCACCGGTCAGTAAAAGTGAGGCTCTTTCTTTTTATTTAAAAAGACTGCTTCTTAAAGTAGCCCTTTTAATTTTATAAAAATGGACTAACATAAATTTATTAAATTAATAATACAAATCAACTAAAAATACGTTTTATTATAGATGTCATTCTTTATAATGCTTTGCCCATAGTTTGTTGATCAAGACGTTGTATTTGCCGACGACCTTCATGTTACTGTTAGTGGCTGCTTTATTTAAAAGCAACTGATATTTTTCCATTTTTAATTGAAATTTTGGATAGGCTTGTTTCTTAGCCCTTATCTGGTCCTAAACAATGGTATAATAGTTATGAAGTTAGAAGGAGTGTTGATTAGCTAGAAAGTCAGGAAGGAAGTCCGTCTTTCAAATGATTAAATTAGATAACGTCGGTCAACAAGCTGTTTACTATACTTCACCTTATTTTTCTAAAATTGATTTAACGGATGCTTATATTAAAGCTGTCAAGTGGGATAAGGCCGGTCAAGAAGGCTACATGATCGTTAGTAAAAACAATAAATCCTTTAAGATCGGTTTATTCCCGAAAGTATATCAAGGTCGCGGCAATCTAGAACGAGTTGGAACACCCCATTTTAAATTAGGTTTCATTTATAACCTAAAGCAATTATCTGATTAATAAGTTGTATGGCAATCACGGCTATTATCCCGTTAAAGCGGTGGAAGCTGATAGTCATCACTTCAGTTATGATAATTTAGGTTATCCGCGGGATGCCATCGTTAATGCCAAACGAGACATTAAAGACATTCACTAATAATACTGGTAATATTCAAAAGCATTTTTATGATTAATTTATAATTTAATTTAGCGAATGACCATTACTGAAATGGGAGCATACTTTGCCATGTAGGCAGCTTGGCTACCAAAATGACGAGCAAGCCCTTTTTTAGCTTGTGAACCAATAACTAACAAGTCGGGTTCGACGTGCGGGATGACGTCCTTAACGATCGCTTCACCTCTTTTCAGCAAATTTCTTAAATTTAATTTATCTAAAGTAGGATTATATAGAAATCTTATCTTAAAAAAATAAATTAATTTATAAAATATATCAATATGTTATTAATTATACAAATCAAGCCTGATCAGATTCAAAATTTAAGAAAGATGCAGATGATCGCGCTAGGCGGTGCGATCGGCGTTGGTTTATTTATGGGGTCCTCGTCAACCATTGACTGGACCGGCCCTTCCGTCTTAATCGATTACGCAATCGCGGGCGGAATTCTGTATTTAATTATGCGAGCGTTGGGTGAAATGCTTTACGTTCACCCCGTTACCGGATCGTTCGCTGAATTCGCTAGTCAATACATTCACCCGGTCTTCGGTTACCTCACGGCCTGGAGCAACATCTTTGAATGGGTCATGATCGGAATGAGTGAAGTTATTGCCATTGGCACCTATTGTCATTTTTGGTGGCCTCATCTTCCCGGATGGATTCCCGGTACGATCGCAATTCTTTTCCTAGGTAGTATTAATTTAATTTCCGTCAAATCATACGGGAGTTTTGAGTATTGGTTTTCTTTAATTAAAGTGATTACCATCATCCTAATGATAATCGCAGGTTTGGGCATGATTATTTTCGGCTTCGGTAACGGAATGCACCCCATCGGTATCAGCAATCTATGGAAGCACGGTTTCTTTACCGGCGGCCTAAAGGGGTTCTTCTTTGCTTTCTCGATCGTATTAGCTTCCTACCAAGGAATCGTTGAATTTATCGGCATTACTGCCGGTGAAGCTAAGAATCCCCAGCATTCCATTATCAAGGCCACTCAATCAACCGTTTGGCGAATCTTAATTTTTTATATCGGTTCTATCTTCGTTATCATCAGCATTTATCCATGGAACCGCTTAATGATATTAGGTTCGCCGTTCGTAGAAACTTTTTCCAAACTTGGCATTAGTATCGCAGCCGGTGTTATTAATTTTGTTATTTTAACGGCTGCCCTATCCGGTTGCAATTCTGGAATCTACAGTACCAGCCGAATGACGTATACCCTTGCCAAGCAGCACGAATTACCACGAGCTTTTCTAAACGGCGTTCCGTACATTGCGGTCATTGCCGTTTCAATCGGTATCTTCATCGGCGTCATTCTAAACGTGATTTTACCGTTATTCTTTAAAGACGGCAGCAAAATCTTCGTGATGGTCTACAGCTCCAGCGTCCTGCCGGGCATGGTGCCGTGGTTCGTCATTCTGATCAGCCAGTCAAAATCACCCGTTCAAGATGCCGTTATCACCGTATAGTAATTATTTCGCCTTTATTATTCCTGGTTTAACGCTTTTCTTCATGGCCTTAAATCCAACCACCCAAATTCCGTTAGCGATAGGTTTTGCTTTCTTAGTGTTGATGACGATTATTTACTTTCAGTATTACCGTGATCTTGTTTAGCTTCTACTAACCACGCCACCGTAATTAATGTGCATATCATGGCACTCGGTCTCGACGACAGTATCGATATGCTTAACCGCTTCCGGATTAACCTCGTAGCTAACCACTAAATCAATCGTTTTACCTTGAAACGGGTTCGGCCGATGATTGACCAAAATGTCACTCATTCGGTCAATAAAGGTCTTCAGATAGCCCGACATATCTAGGCAATAAACCGGCGTGCCGAAAACCATAACGTCAGCTTTTTTAACCGCCTGACCAATTTTAGCAAAATCATCATTTTGGCTACCCCTTTGACCGATCTGCTTAATATTTTGATCAATCAAATTAAACGTCAAATCCGGCGTTCGACCTATCAAAGCTTTTGCTAATTTAGCAACGTGGCCGTGCCGGTGCAGACTAGCGTTAATAAATAATATTTTCATTAAATTAACCTTCCCAAATTTAACTATTTATTCTGATTCATCCTGGCAACGACTTTATCGTAGATCGTTGACAAGTAATTAGCGTAGGAATTTAGCAACTGATAAGCGTGCCGCTTCGTTAGCTCACTGAAGTCGCTGCTTAACAACGACGAGGCGTTGGTAACGCCGAAGCTCGTCAAAGTCACGTAAAAACGATTATCATACTTGTGACCCACGATACCTTTCCAGGTCCAGTCTAAATCCTGATCCCGATTGGGCTCGAAATACCGGTCTAAACTGATCCGGCAGTAAAAATCTTCGGGTTTATCGTGCATGATGCGTGCTAATTCGTTAAATAAAGTCTGCGTATCTATCAATTTAATTCATCCTTTAACTGGATTAATACCTAATCTTATCCCGGTCGGCTTCAATAACCCGTAAATCGTTCGGGATGTTCTTAAACTGATAATTATTAAAGTCATTGCGTAATGAACTGACCACGTTGCAGGGCGGAAATAAATACGTGGCCTGAAAAGCAGCATCATAGTACTTAGCGGCTGCTTCACGGTCACCATTCTTAACGGCTTTCTGACAAGCGGCAAAATTCTTTTTAACTTTTTCGATCCCGCTCGGGGTGTTAAACGATTGCGTATTTTTCATTTTAAAGACCTCCGTTTAAAAATCACTTAATAAGTCACTGGCCTGCGACGGGAATAGACGAACCATCCGTTCAATCTGTTCGTTGGTCGCGTGTAACGAAATCAAAATGGCCAAGATACTGATGGCGTCATCAGCACGGCCGCTGATTTCTTCAGCACCCACTAACCGGTCAAAGCGGTTAAAGATCAAAGCTCGGGCGGCAACGTGCGTCTGGCCCGTGGCTTTATACCACATATGATTACTTAAATCTTTGATGACGATCTTAAAATTACCCGGATGCTTTTGGTTACCGGCTTTAGCCTGGTCAACAGCAACGCCGACTTTCGCGATTCGCGGTGAAGAATAAACCGCCGTCGGTACCGCCGGCATCGACATTGGCTGATCAGTTTCACCCGATAACAAACGGGTCAAGTACCGCGTTTCGTAAGTGGCGGTCGGTGACAGTTTTTCGATCTTACTATCGATCACGTCACCAGTAGCGTAAATATTAGGAACGCTGGTCTGTAGGTAACCGTTAACTTCAATTCCGTGACGGTTATACTTGACGTCGGTGTTTTCCAAGCCTAAATGCTTAAGGTTCGGAATCCGGCCGCTGGCGTCCAAGACGTAATCGGTGGCTAACTGCTGATGATCGCCGTATTCAACGATTAAATGGTCACCAGATTTCTTAAAACCGGCGACCTTAGCGCTTTTGACAAAGTGCATCCCCCGTTTTTCTAGGCTCTTGACTAACTGATCAGCGAACGGTTCGTAGAAGCCGCGTAACGGACGATCATGATGCATCATGACCGTCACGTCGGCACCACCGGCGTTAGCGATGGTCGCCAATTCGATCCCGACGTAACCGGTCCCGATCACGACCATGCGTTTCGGTAAATTATCTAGCGACAGGAAATCTCGGCTGTCATGAGTCAATTCCGTTCCCGGAACGTTCAAATGGTGCGGAGTCAAACCGGGTACCAAGACTAGTTTATCAGCGGTAATCTTTTGATCATCGACCTTCACGGTATGATTATCCATTAACGTCCCGTGGGTCATGTAGGTCTTGATCCCCGCGGCTTTAATCCGGTGTTTCATGCCGGTTGCCGGCCCGCTATCGATGTTCCGGTGCTTGCGGGCCATATCACGTTTCCAGTCAACGTGAAGCTGATTATCACCGTAAATATGAGAGAAATGATTAGCTCGATAAGCTAACTGAGCGGGAGCGTCCAAAGTGTATTTAGCGGTGCAGCCCCAGTTCGGGCAAGTTCCGCCGATGGCTTGCGATTCCACGATTGCGACCCGATAGCCACGATTAGCTAACGGAACGGCGCCGTTAACGGAACCGACGCCGGCGCCGATATAAATTACGTCATAATCATATTTTTTACTCATTACATGAACGCCCTCTTTAAAAAACGATTGTTTATTTAAGATTACTACTTATTAGTAATAAGTACAAAGTAATTCCATCTAATCTAGCGAAATCCGCAAGGGTACACGGTAATTCATTGCCGTGAGGAATTGCGTAGATTTCGCTCTTCACTTCCTTTCAAAGCCTGTGATGATGTATCAGAATTTTACTTTAAGCATTAAGTATGGCCTGAAATCACAGTTAGCTGAATCAGTTCCAAAAACTGTTCTAGCCCGTTACCACACTAAACAGTGGCATCACTGTTATAAAGATGTTCACTGGATTTGGCATCCAATTCACTTCCGTCGACCTCAGGTCGACTTACTTGCTGGGCGTGACTGGAGCCTGACTCTATATTCCCGAATATTTTAAGAAATATTTTGATATTAAGCATAAGCTAGGTACTTCTAAGATACTTCATAGAAGTGGCAAGTGGTATTTCTACATTAGTTGTACTGTGAATAAAGCTGATTTTGATTATCATAAGCAGACCCAAAATACCGTAGGTATTGATAGAGGACTGCGATTTATCGCTTATACTTATGATAATCATAAGCATTCTGTGAGTTTTAAAGGCTTGCATGCTAGACGTAAACGGATGCATTTCTTGAAGCAACGAGCCATTTTACAGAATAAGGGTACCAAAGCTTCTAAACGTAAACTGAAAGAATTATCTGGACGAGAGAACCGTTGGATGTCTGATGTTAATCATCAGATTAGTAAGGCACTCGTCAGTCACTATGGGAAACGAACTACTTTTGTGCTTGAAGACTTACGCGGAGTTAGATTCAGTACCGAGCAAGTGCCTAAATCACAACGGTATACTCAAGTATCTTGGGCGTTCTATCAATTAGAGCAAATTCTTAAGTATAAAGCTCATCTCAATCAGTGAGAAGTGATTAAGATTAATCCTCAGTATACTAGTCAGCGTTGTCCTAATTGTGGACGTGTTCTAGCGGACTCTCGTCATCATCATATTCACACGTATATCTGTCAATATTGCGGATATACGTCTAATGACGACCGAATTGGTGCAATGAATATTAGATGGCTCGGTGTACAGAAAGTACATTTTTAACGTTAAGGCACGTAACCAACCGTGACAGATGTAGGAGCATATCTCTGTTACATGCTCGGTACTTTAGTACCGAGAAGTTGACAACGACTGGTTTCGAGATGGTTTAAGTAAACCTGAATTAAAAGCCAGAAACTGGATCTCAGGCCATGAATCTGGCCATCGCTGGAACGTACTAAGCTACGGTGGTGTCTGTATCGGCTACTTCCAGTTAGATCCTAGTTACTTAGGTTATAAGCACGGTCACGTCAATTTAAATCATAAGCATCAAGTTAAAGTTGCTGATGCTTATGTCAAATAGCGTTATGGTAGCTGGGTAAATGCTAAGCGTTTCTGGGAAGCTCATCATTGGTATTAAATTAACATAGCTGACCTTTAAATTGGTTAGGATGAACGTGGTTAAAATCATAATTAACTAAAGAACGAACGCTCTTAAACGAAGCGTCGGCACTAGCACCGATCATTAGATTAGTCTTGCTGCGATCGGTTCGTAACGCAATCACGGGCTTCCCCATCGCTTTAGCCTGACCGATCTCGTAAGACGTCCCGCTGTCGATATCGTGGCCGTCAAAATCCAGGATCGCCACCACCACGTCGCTCGATTTCAAACCGTTCATGTCACGAGCGTATATTTCTTGGCCCCATTGTAAACTGCCGGGAACTGAATCAGTCCCTTGCTCTAATCGAGCGGAATAAAAATCGGTCACGGTCGGATTCTTCTTTAAAACCTGTTCTAACGTCTTAACTTTATCAACTTGATTATCACTAAAAAACGGTGCGCTAATAAATACTTTTACCATGATCAATTCATCTCTCCGAATTTTACTTTATAAATTGTGTGACAATACATTCACTATCTAGCAAAATTAATATACCATATCTATGAACATATTTAAAATAATATACCATATCTTGTAGATTATCTTGATTAAAGGCCAAATTCATGGTATCTTGTTAAACGTTGAACAAATGATTTGGAAAGGGATGTTATCTCATCTTGATTACATTAGCAGGCGTAATTGGAGCCGGAAAGACGAGCTTAACCGCTAAACTGTCTAAACACCTCGGCTCAAAGCCGTTTTACGAACCCGTGAACAACAATCCGGTCCTGCCGTTATTCTATAAGGGCAATCAATTAGTTTCCGAAGGTAAATGGAAGACTAATCCATACACCTTTTTGCTGCAGATTTACTTTTTAAACATCCGTTTCAAGATGATGAAACAGGCCATGAAGGAAAACGACAACGTTTTAGACCGTTCCATTTACGAAGACCGCCTCTTCATGAAGATGAACTACGATCTGGGCAACACCACCAAGCCCGAATGGGACATCTATCAAAGCCTTCTGGCTAACATGATGGAAGAACTGCCCTACGCCGCTCATAAGAAAGCTCCCGACTTAATGGTCCTGATCAAAGTTGATTACCCCACCATGCTAAAGCGAATCGAGAAACGGGGCCGACCTTACGAACAGCCAACTAAAAATAATTCCTTAACGACGTACTATAAGAACCTAATTAAATATTACGCCGTCTGGGCTAAGCATTACGATGCTTCCCCACTTCTAATTATTGACGGGAACCAATATGACTTTATGGGCAGTCATCACGACCTTAAAATCGTTCTAGGCAAAATTGACCGAGCTTTAAAGAAAAAGGTGATAATTTATTATGGATCAAGTTTATTTAGCAGCACCGTTCTTCAGCCCGCTACAGATTAAACGGGTTCACGCCGTTGAAAACGCTCTGAAGCATAACCCAACGGTTCATAGCTTCTATTCCCCGCTTCACTATCAAAAAGCCGACTACCCCAAGAATACCGTTCAATGGGGCCGGCAGATTTATAATCTAGACATGCAACGGGTTCACGACTGCCAAGCGGTCGTCGCCATCATCGATATGGACGGCAACGACGTTGACAGCGGCACCGCCTACGAATTAGGCATGGCCAAACAAGCCGGCAAAAAAGTCGTCATCGTTAAGTTCGATCCGAAGGAACGTACCAACTTGATGATTGGAATGTGCTCCGACGCCTATTTAACCAACGCCGCCGATCTTGCTAAATACGACTTTAAAACGTGTCCAACGAAACCTTTCGAAGGCAAAGTATTCTAAAATCAACAGAATTCGTTGATTAAACATAAAAATCAGAACGAAAAAAAAGACTTAAAATCACCGTCACAAAAGTTCCCATGTTATTAATATAAAACGGCCGAATTAAACCTTGAAAGCCCAAGAATAACAAAGTCCCAGCGTTTAGAACGGTAATGATCAAAGTAATATGTTCATCCCGAGAAATTCGCGACTGCTGATAACCGCAGTACGGACAAATTACGGCGTCGGAACGAATCAACTGGCCACAATGCGGACAATATTTCATCGAGGAACACCTCCTAAAAGTTATGCTTCAAACTCGGCCAAATCCAACGATCACTATATTTAATAACGGGACCGGTACAGATAAAGTAGCAAACCGTGGCGATGCTAACGGCATAAACGTGCCACAGCAACACCGAACAAATAATAATCGAAAGCACCGGCAACATCAAATCAACCGCCTGCGCCCAGATGGCACTGCCGTGAAAATAATCAAAACGCAGAATGTTGGTCATATCATCATTGGGGTGCATCAACAGATTAGCTCGCTGATAGATTGAGATCGAGATCCCGATCAAGGTGGTGCCGACTAACGAAACTAAAGTTCGAATTAGCCAGCTCTGCTGCGGCAGACCGAGCCAGTTTAAGCCATTCGTAAAAATATCGATAAAATAACTAAAGAAAAAGGTATAGAAAATACCCTTACAAAACCGGATCACGTCAATATGCTTAATCAAAAATTGATTAATAACGGCGTTCAAAACGCCCCAGCCGAAAATAAAGATACTAATGCCGATGCCGGTGGCTTTAAACAAATCGACCGAGGCGGCGGTATAGACCGCGGATCCCGTGTTCGAGGAGACCGTCAAGGCATTGCCAAAGGCGTTAACCGCTAGGCCAATCAGCAACGCGATCACGCGAGTCCGCATCCGGTTCGGATCCTGTTTTTTAATCGATCTTGATCATTTTGGTAAGACCTTCAATGTAGAATCTAACGCGTTTTCGACCATCCACAGCATCGAACTGCCGTGGTATTTAGCTAAATATTCCTGATTAACGGTCTTGTTGACGAACGAATCCCGTTTGACGGGTGCAAAACTAACGGCGACCCGGTGGCCGTTCAAGTCAGCTTGACCGGTCCCCTGTTTTACGGCAGCCTGATACCATTTGGACTTCGGACCGCGGTAAGCCCGAACGTACATATCGTTACCAACCCGGACGAACCAAACCGGAATCGGCGTCAAAGCTCGGTGATCGGCATAATCCGGAGCCACTTTAATCGTTTGGGCGTTCGTAATCGATTTTAAAAATTGTGGATCCCAATTCTTTGCCAAAAAATTACCTTCTTTATCTATTAATTATATCATTATTCATTCATAATAGGTGTAAAATAGATCTAGATGAAAGAGTGGAAGGTCCTTATCATCACGCCAGATAATCAAGCTAATGAATTTAACGTGCCCAAAAAGATGTATCGTTATGCTCAGCATCACCTGCCGTTAACCCAGGTGCAGCTAATGATCGTTCATCCGCCCCATAAAATCACGCCGTTATTCAACGTCGTGGGTTTGATGCACGGCATTCAGATCATCGGTAAATTTAACCAATTTCAAAAGTTCGTCGGCTGGTTCATTCACATGAATAAACGACCGTCGGACAAATTTCAATTTTCGCTTAAGCAAGCGCATCTTCACTACTTTCCGGGCGTTGATAAAGATACTCGTTACCTGTATGCGGAAGTAAAGCCTAACGACTATAAATCATTAAAACATAGCCTCTTCCGGCTTTTTGAGATCGCCACCTTTATCGAACCTAAGAAGCCAACTCAGCCACAATTGGTAAAAACGATTAATAAGGAACTGAGCCACTGCAATCAAAAGCAATTAACCAAAGTTCATCAATACCTGAAAAAGATGTTAATTCAGCAGAAGCAATTTACTAAAAATCGCTTTAAGAATCGTTTAAATTAATAATTTGTGATGCATTTATTTTATAGAAAATTATCAATAATATCGAATGCAATCTTGGGATTTAATCAGAAAATTTCGAAGATTCCTGATTTGATTAAATTGACCATCGGTGAACCTGATTTTGCCACTCCTGAACACATTAAGAAGGCCGCAGTCAAAGCAATTGAAGATGACCATAGTCATTACACCAATCCTCGTGGCATTTTGCCGTTACGTCAAAACGCCGCTAAATTTTTACATGATAAATATAATTTAAACTACAATCCAAAAACGCAGATTCTCGTTACGTCTTTAACGCCATCCTGAATCCGGGCGACGAGGTCATTATCCCGACCCCGATCTTCTCGCTATACATCCCAATTAACTCCTGAAAAATTAGAAGCTACTTTAAAGATCATCCAAAGACTAAAGCTTTAATTCTTAACTATCCTAATAACCCGGTTGGTAATACATATAACTAAAAGGAATTACAGGCCTTAGCCAAGGTGATCAAGAAACATCACATTTTCTGTATCTGTGATGAAATTTACAGTGAATTAACCTATGGATATCCGCATACTTCAATTGCTAGTTTTATTCCGGATCAGGCCATCGTCTTCAACGGAGTTTCCAAGACCTTTGCTATGACTGGATACCGAATCGGTTTAATTTGCGGACCTGCTAAGGTAATCAGTAAGATCAACGGGATTCATACCATTGCCGTTACCACTACCACCACCTGTGCCCAGTACGCAGCTAGTGAAGCCTTTAAGAACGGTTACGAAGACGGTCCGAAGATGCGAAAGATCTATAAGCAGCGTCGTGATATCTTACGTGATGGTTTAGCTAAAGCTGGATTCACCAGTCCTGAACCTAGCGGTGCTTTCTACATCTTTGCTAAGATTCCAAGCCAGTTTACCCAAAATAGTATTAAATTTGCAACTGAATTAGCTGAGAAAGCTCACGTAGGGGTTGTACCTGGCAGTGCCTTTGGCCCCGGTGGTGAAGGTCACCTTAGAATCAGTTACGCCGTTAGTACTGATAACATTAAGAAAGCCGTTCAGCGAATCCAGAAGTTCGAAGGAGATATAAAGATGCCACGTAAAATTAATAATCTTGATAAAAATAAAGCCAAAGCTCGTTAATATTCAAGAAATTGATTATTAAGGAATCCGGCTTTCACGGCCTGTTAGTCGATATTACCAACCCGTGTGATATTTAACTAATGAAGAGAAGTAAAAGTTAATTAATTGAGGATTACAAATTAAAGATAATTTTTAAAGATGGTAAAAAGAAAAGCGCTAATTAAAGCGCCCTACGTAAAATCTTCAGCAAGTAACCAACTTGTTGCGGTGATTGTCCGCTTTGAGATTACGAGTCTAGAATACCAGATATTAACCGTTTATCAATTATGACATTATAATTAACGTATGCCTAGGCTTAACTAGCTTAATTTATAGCATGCAGGGCGGTGATTAAAATGTTCGCTCTCAAGACTTTAGTAATCATTGCTTTATTTTTAAATGCAATTACCATCGATTTATTGAAATTTTCAAAGGTGTTAGATGCCTGCCGTTCGGTAGTCAAATCTGCTAAACGATTAAGGCAGTCGATTCACCATTGTGATGAATAGGTAAACCAAAAAAGGCCCTTTTAATTATGGATTGCCTGATAATCATTAAATTTTACGCTTTACTAACGTTCTTCAATTTCCTCAAATTTGGCATCGTCAGCATAATTACGAAGCTGAACAGGTACATTACCGACAGGATCATAATGACCGTCACTAACGAACAGTGATCCATCAGCAGACCGATCACGGCCGGCGAGAATCCACCGACGGCCTTGCCGACGTTCATGATGAAGTTATTGGCGGTCGCTCGCACGTTCATCGGGTATAAGCGACTGACTACGGCGCCGTAGCCGCTGTACATTCCGTTGGTGAAGAAACCGACCACGGTACAGGCGAACAGCAGCGTACCGGCGTTAAAGGCGATCGTGATCAAATAAATCGCGGCCGCGGCGGCGATCAGAAAGATCCCGTACGAAATCCGCGGGCTAAAGTGGTCCATCAAGGTGCCGAACGCCCACATGCCAAGGCACATACCGACGATCGTAACGATCATCCATAGCGACGACTTAGATACGCTGATGTGCAGATGCTTCTGCATGATGGACGGCAACCAGTTCATTAAACCGTAATAACCGGCGACCTGAACCATGACCATCAAGATTAAACCCATCGTCTGCCAGGCCATTCGTGGTGAAGTAAACAACTGTCTAATTGAAACTTTCTTGTCATACTTCTTCGGATTTTCCTTTAGGTTCCTCCGAACGAAGAAGGCGAAGATCGCCGGAGCTAGACCGACCAGGAATAAGGCGTGCCAGCCGAAGTGCGGAATGATCACCGCGGCTAAACCGGCCGTGATGATGGCACCGATCTGGCCACCGATCGAGGCGTACGACGTCAAGCGACCGATTTTGTTACTCGGAAAGTTTTCGGCCAATAACGCAACTCCGGCGCCGAATTCACCGCCTTCGGCAAAGCCACCGAAGAAACGCAGCACGTAGATCAAATCGATATTGTTTGCAAAGTACATCAGGCCGGTCGCCAACGCGAACAGGAAAATGGTGTACGAGAAGATCTTGACCCGACCGAAACGATCGGCTAAAAGACCGAACAGGATACCGCCGAACAGCATCCCGACGTTGGTCACCGACGGAATCAAGCCCCCGGCGGCCGCACTGATCCCCAGCGTGGCGATCATCGACGACATCGTGAACGAAACGACGTTGTAATCCATGTTTTCTAACGCGAAGCCGGCGGAGGTCGACGCTAACGTCAGCTTCTGATTCTTCGACATGACCTCCAAAATGAATGCTCACAGACATTCGTTATTTTAAGGGCGCTGATACTCAAAAGGCCTACTTACCGTTCAGCAAGCGGGCCTTTCATAATTTTAACGCTTGATTTAATTGCAAAATTATTTGGTATCTTGCTAGCCTCACGGGACTAGGATTAAAGACCCTTATTAATTCATTTAAAGTATATCGCGAATTCCATAAAATTTCAACAAGGTCTTAAATCATGTGCTTTAAATAATAATGAACACGGGCTTTAAAGTCATGGCCTTTCGCTAGCTTATCCTGAGGTGATAAGCTGTGTAGGCTACGTTATTAAAGCTTGCCCGTTGGCATCCGGCTTAGCGTTAAAGTAACTAGTCGGAAAGACCGAGCAGTGATTAATCAACTGCTTATCGTCCTGCGGTGCCAAGGCGTACTTCAGGAAATGAGCCGAAGTAATGTAGACCTGATCGTTCAATCGACTTTCAAGGTCGTTGCGTTTAGCGATTCGGTTAACGAAGTCCAGCGTTTCGATCACGTTATTATCCATCGGTTTAGCGGCCCAGACGGGGTTCGCGTTGATCATCCCCGGACGGCCCAGACCGATAAACGACTGCCGGTGCATCAGCGGCTCCAGCGACTTCAACATTTTCGCGTGGACGTTCAAAAAGACGCCACCGTTCTGTTTCAAAGCCATTAAACGAACGTAGTCGCTAACGGCCGCCCAGTTACCCTGTTTAGCGGCCCGCCGGGTAAATAATTTTTTATTAACGTTAAAGTTC
Source organism: Acetilactobacillus jinshanensis (assembly GCA_043289735.1). Taxonomy (GTDB): domain Bacteria; phylum Bacillota; class Bacilli; order Lactobacillales; family Lactobacillaceae; genus Acetilactobacillus; species Acetilactobacillus jinshanensis_A. The sequence continues at coordinate 612,087 of CP171343.1, read as the reverse complement.
TTCGGCCTCCAGCAAATAAATTTGTACTTCGGGCAGCATTGCTTCCAGGATTGGAGATTATTTTTAATGTCCTGGGGCATGGCGCCCTTTTCAAACCAACTATAATGAATAACGTTTGGAATCTGATTCATATAATTTATCGTTCCTTAAATTGTAGAATTATCAAGTTAATTTTAACATATCAAAAATCCTGTTAGAATTAAGGTAGAATTCATCTATAGAATCGAAGTGTTAATTACCCTAAACCTTAAACAGAAATTAGACCAGTTCTTTGCGCATCGTTCACCGGCGACGATCGCGAAAGATTTAATCGGCCGGAAAATGTTTTATCACGGCCCGCAGGGTACCCTGGCCGGCTACATCGTCGAAGACGAAGCTTACGGCGGTGCCGACGATTCGACGTCTTACGCTTATCAAAATCACGTCACGAAATCTAGCCGACCGCTGTACGGTGACCCCGGCACCATGTACATCTACAAGATCCACGCCCGGGAAGTCTTCGGAATCGTCGATCAGCCGAAGGGTCAGCCCAGCGGAATCATGATCCGCGCGATCGATCCCGTTCAGGGTAAGTACTTCATGGCCCGCAACCGCAAGCAGCGCGGCGTCAACCTCACCAACGGCCCCGCTAAACTGATGCAGGCCCTCGGCATCACTAACGACCGCTATAGCCTGACCCTCTGCAACAACGGCCCGCTCGGCATCGACCTCGATCATAAACGTCCCGCTAGACAGATCGTCCGCAGCGCCAGGGTCGGCGTCAGTGCGGGTCCCAACCAGATGGACCCGCTGCGCTTTTACGTTCAGGGCAATCCCTACGTATCCAAGATGAGAAAGCGTGACTGGCTGCCCAATCACGGCTGGAAAATAAATTAAAAAATTAATTTAGAAAATAAAAAATCTCTAATTTACAGATTTTTTATAATTTTAATAACATCCTGGCGATTAACTGGTCGGTGCTGAATTGCATTATAGAACATCGGCTGGCGAGATTGAATCGTCTGCTTATCTTTGGCGTTCATCTTTAGATGCTGGTAATTGCACCGGTGCAGCCAGTCGCACGGGTCGATGATGTCTTTTAAATGCAACGAATAATGATAATCACTCATCAGGTTGCCCAGCACGGCGTCGGGACTTTCGTGATCCAGCTGATCCAGGTATTTCCGTTTATTTAACGTACTTAAGGTAGTCACCATAGCCCGCCTTCTTCATATCAGCTAACGGAATAAACTTCAACGAAGCGGAATTAATGCAGTAACGGAGGCCGCCTTTGTCAACGGGGCCGTCGTCGAACACGTGGCCTAGATGAGAATGCGAATCCTTGCTGCGGACTTCGTTGCGGACCATCCCGGCTCGGGTATCCACATCGGAGGTCAAAGCACCCGGAATCGGTTGAGTAAAGGCAGGCCAGCCACAGCCGGAATCGTATTTATCAGCCGAACTGAACAGCGGCTCGCCGCTGACTAAATCAACGTAGATGCCCTTCTTGTAGAAATTATCGTATTTGCCGGTAAAAGCCATTTCGGTGCCCCGTTCTTGGGTGCATTTGTATTGTTCAGGGGTCAATTTCTTGATGTTTGCTTCGTATTTACTGTTTTTCATATGACGGCCTCCAAAAATAATTTAAGCGTGTTTAGCTAAAACGGTCTTTAATTGATCTTCACTGTGAACGCCGGTGAGCCGGTCCACGATCTGACCGTCCTTTTTAACCACCATGGTCGGAATGCCCATGATGCCTAATTTCTGAGCGGTCTTCGGGTTAGCGTCGACGTCCATCTTGTAAACCTTAGCTTTATCACCTAGGTCCTTAGCTAACTGAGCGATGATCGGCGCTTCCATATGGCAAGGACCACACCAGCTGGCGCCGAAGTCGGTTAAGGTTAATCCCTTAGCGGTATCCTGTTCAAATTTTTGATCGGTAGTTTCATTGACCATGCGAATACGATTATCATTATAAACAAATTAAAATCGTATGCAATTAGTTTAGAGATTCATCCATTCATCACTAGCGATCGAGGGGAAGAGGTAGACCATGCGACCGATCTGCTTCTTATTAAGCTTTAATTCAGCAGCTGGTAATAAGGTATCGATGGCGTCATCAGCTTGGTCACTGACTTCAGTAGCCCCGACTAAACGGCCCTTCTTATCAAAGACTAAAGTAACGTCAGCAACGGGTTCTTGATCGACCTGACGGTACCAGTCACCGGTAAGGTCATGATGAACGACCTTGTAATTATCGCTCTTTTCAGCTTTAGCAACCGGTACCCCCAATTCAGCAATTCGCGGTGAAGTAAAGGCAACCGTGGGAATAACTGGGAAGTTAATCGGATCTTTAGTCTGACCGGAGAACCGCTGCATCAAGTAAGTACTTTCGAAAATGGCGGTGGGGGTCAATTTAGGTTCGGAACTGTTGATAACGTCTCCGGAAGCGTAAATGTTGCTAACGCTGGTCTGAAGATAGTTATTAACTTTAATACCCTTACGAGGGTCGTACTTAACACCAACTTTATCTAAGCCGATGTTTTCAACGTTTGGAATTCGGCCACTGGCGTCTAGAACGTAGTCAACGTTCATCTGCTTGCCGTTACCATACTTAACGGTAATGGCGTCGCCGTTCTTAGCAAAGCCGCTAACTCCGGCGTTCGGAACGAACTTAACGCCCTGCTTCTTCATCTGATCAACGACCTTCTTAACGTAAGGCTGGTAGAAACGACGAAGAGCTTGGTTATGATGCATTAAAATCGTGACTTGAGCACCGCTGGCGTTAGCGATCGTAGCAAATTCCATAGCGATGTAACCAGCACCGACGACGGCAATTCGCTTCGGTAACTTTCTAAGTTTAAAGAAGTCTTTGCTGTCGTGTGCTAATTCTTTACCAGGTAAGTTTAAACGATGAGAACGTAAGCCCGTTGAAATGACGATGTTCTTAGCGGTCTTCTTTTGATCACCAATTTTAATGGTATGCTTATCAACTAAAGCTGCGTGACCGTGTAAAATATCAATATTGGCGTTCTTCATTAAGCCGCCGATTGCTTTTGGTAAGCCATCGATAACCTGATGCTTATGCTTCATGTTTTCGGACCAGTTAACAGAAGTGTGGCCGTTTAAAATATTTTTAATATTTTCTTGTTCACGAGTTAATTTTACGGGAGCATCTAACGTAATCTTGGCGTTACAACCCCAGTTCGGGCAAGTACCACCGATTTTATCTTCTTCAGCGACGCCGACTTTAACACCTTTATTAGCTAACGGAATGGCACCGTCAAAAGTACCGTGTCCAGCACCGATGTAAAAGACGTCATAATCATAATTATTCATAATCCATCAGCTCCTTTCACATTCTTAACTTATCACATAAATGTCTGGTATACAAATATATAGTGCAAGATATTTTTATTAATATTTATTAAACCTTAGTCGAAGAATATTACTGAATTTAATCTTCTGTAATTAATTTGTAATCTTCTGATAATCTCCAATTAATATTCAAAGCGTAATATATAAAATGTCGAGTCGGCTTGAGAGCCTGAAAACCAATTAATCTATTAATCGAAATTAAGGATGTTATCAATGAAGTTAAGTCGAAAAGTTTCTGTAGCGTTGTTGTCATTATTTATGTTAACTGGCGTGGGTAAAACAACAAAGAGCTCAAAATCAACCTAGCTTAATTCATAAAGTTAACAAGAAACTAATCAAAATAATAACTGGTTTCGGGACGGTTTAAGTAATTAGAACCTGCTTACTTAGGTTATAAACACGGTCGTATTAACTTGAATCACCGGCATCAAGTTAAAGTCGGTGATGCTTACGCCAAATCCCGTTACGGTTCCTGGGTTGACGCCAAACGTTTCTGGCAAGCTCATCACTGGTATTAAAATTAAATAGACCAAAAAAGACGTTGAATTAAGATCAAGAGCTTTTTCCATTTTACTAATTCAAATAGATTGATCTGATCAAACTTAGATATAATTTAATAAAATTATTAATAAAATTCATAAATATTCCCCATATGTATCAACACTATTTCTTAGATCCAAAGAAAATTATTAAGCAAATAAATATTATTATTTATAACTAATTTCTTTTCTAATTTTATGAAATCTTTATGTTGCTAACTTCAAAGGTTTCGGTAATTCATAACGGCTTTAATAATAATGGCGCATCGATGACCCGCATGTCATTTTTCATCGGTATTTCCTTTCAATTTATTTAATTATTCTTAATTTTCTGAACGATCGGATACTACAAATGGTAACGATGATCAAAGTTCGACATAATGATGTTAAAGATTTTGATTCAAAGAATAATTGGGACGACTTTTTTAACCGCGGTACCACCCATTTTAGCAGGTAACTACTCACTTTAATGGATAGTAACGGATCTATTAGTTCCTCGCGTTATAATCTCATCGTAATTCAAGCTATCATCCTGACCGGTTCGCACTTAACCACCGGCTCTCTGACGCTGAAACGATAACTCTACTGAAATGAGAAGCAACGATCTATATCGACTTACAAATTGTCACTTTATTATTTTCTAAATAATTTTTAACTTCTTTAAGACCGGAATTAAAATAATTTTGCACAATTTTTAGCATCGTAATAAGACAAACCAAAAAGCCGCCTCAACTATTTCAAATTAGAATAATTGGGACGATCATTCTTTTAACCGCGGTACCACCCATTTTAGCAGGTCACTACTCACTCAAGTGGATGATAACGGATTTATTAGCTCCGTAACACTATAACTTCATGGTATATTCAAGCGTCGCCCTGACTGGTTCGTATTCACCACCGGATCTCTGACACTGAAACGGTAACTTTACTGAAATGAGGAGCAACGATCAATATCAGCTTACGATTATTAACTTAATCATCAAATTTATTATTTATTAAATAAGGTATTAAAATTAACTGTTGGGATACTTACGATATAGCTTTTGCTTAGCTTTTAATTCGTGCATCGATTCCATCACGTTAGTGTAAATATTATTAATGAATTCCAGAAGCACCTGGTTTTCACCATTATCGTTTTCGTTCTTAATATTCTGTTTAGCCATGTATAGTTTACTAGAGGCTCTAGATAAATCATCGATACTTTGATCTAAATACTCTAAAGATTCTTTATCAACCATCGAGATGCCTCCCAATTCATATTATACAGTTAAAGTAACAAATAAACAAAGTAAAGGATGGCGATATTCCATGTTAAGAGTAATTCCAAAAGACGTTGTTATTGAATTACTTCGTAACTTATTAGCCAATGCACAGCATGATCATCGGATTATCGACATGCTAAACATCGTAGAAAACTCACACCAATACTACTGGAAACGCGCTTGGCATGGATTAAAGCCTGGTTATCTGTTCGCACCTGTCGTTTCAAAACATCATAAGAAAGTTATTTAATCCAAAAAGCCCACTGATTAATTTCAGTGAGCTTTTCTTCTTGGATCGTTTACCTTTCTTAACCGCCTTTCGGCTTAAACGAGCGATTTTACGGTTAATATTTTTAATCTGATACTTATCACGACGTAAATTACTGATGCGAACCGTTCGACGACTAGCGTGAACCGGAGAACCTGCGTTGGTAGCCGAAGCACCAACCCCAGCCAGCATTAAAGCGGCTGCGGAAACGGTAACCATTTTTCTCAAGTTAAGTTTCATAAAATTAAAACTCCTTATAAATAGATGTGGTTGTATTTTAACAAACTCATTTTATTACAATAATCAAGTGCAAAATTAATTAACCCCGATAAACTGAGAATTATAAAGACGGTAATAGAAGCCGTGTTTCTTTAACAATTCGTTATGGGTGCCGGTTTCAACAATGTGACCGTGATTCATCACGATGATGTCGTCAGCATTTTGAATCGTTGACAAACGATGAGCGATCACGAAACTGGTTCGGTTCTTCACCAAACGGTCCATAGCGTCCTGGATCATGGATTCGGTCTTCGTATCGACGGAACTGGTGGCTTCGTCCAGGATCATAATCCGCGGATTAGCTACAAATGCTCGGGCAATCGTCAGCAACTGCCGCTGACCCTGGGAAATATTGCTGGCGTTCTCGTTTAGTTTCGTTTCGTAACCGTTTGGTAAGCGCCGTATAAAATCGTCAGCGTGGCTCAATTTAGCCGCTTTAGCAACGTCGTGCTTAGTGGCCTTCAGATTACCGTAACGAATGTTATCGAAGACGGTGCCCTTAAAAAGCCAGGTGTTCTGAAGGACCATCGCCATGTTGCGACGCAGCTGCGGTCGGCTCAGGTTACGGGTGTCAACCCCGTCGATTCGAATGTGGCCAGAATCAACGTCGTAAAAACGCTCCAGAAGATTAATCATGGTCGACTTACCGGCTCCGGTCGGCCCCACGATGGCAATCGTGCTGCCCGGTTTTACCGACAGGTTAAAGTCATGAATCAACGGCCGGTCAGGCAGATAACGGAAGTTAACGTGCTGGAAGTCAACCACGTCACCGGTCTTATCATCCGGAATCTCACGCTGTTTCGTCGACATTTCCGGTTCATCCAAGATCTCGAAGACCCGTTCGGCCGACGCGACCGTATACTGAATGGTACTGGTTAGGTTAGCCAGCTGCGTGATCGGCTGCGAGAACATATTGGTGTACTGCAGAAAGGCCTGAACGTTACCTAATGGCAACTCTCCGTTGATGACTTCGATTCCGCCGATAATGGCAACGAAAACGTAATCCAGGTTCTTAATAAAAATCGTAATCGGGAACATAAAGATCGAATAAAACTGGGCTCGCCATGCAGACTGGTAATATCGCTCGTTTTCTTTCTTAAAGTGATTAACGACGGTATTTTCACGGTTAAAGGTCTTGATGACGTCATGACCTGCAAAATTTTCTTCGACCTGGTTATTCAATAGACCTAGATGATGCTGCTGGCTGATGAAGTAGCGCTGCGATTTCGGCACGATCAGTCCGACTACGGCTCCGCTCAGCGGGATGGTGCACAACGCCACCAGGGTCAAAATGAAACTGACCTTGAACATCATGACCAGTACCCCGACAAAAATGATGATACTGATCATGAACTGACTGACGTTAGTCTGCAGCATGGTCGAAATATCATCCATATCATTAATCGCACGGGACATAATATCACCGTTATCGTGCGTGTCATAAAACGATACGGGCAAATACTCCATCTTTCGTTTAAAGTCCCGGCGCAAGCTATAGACCGCCTTCTGCGATACGTAATTGATGATGACCTGCTCAACGATGCTGTTCAAAACGGCGATCACGTACATCAGAGCCACGATCATCAGAATGTGGCCGACCTTTGAATAGTCGATCGGCAGCGTCGGTACGGTATGACCTAATCGACTTAAATGATGGCCTTTTTTAATCCCACTGTAGATCACGGTCGTGGCGTTTCCTAAGATACTGGGCGCGACAATCTGCAAGAACATCGAGACCATAATCGTAAAGCCAGCTAAGGTCATTAGCCATTTCCAAGGCTTCATATACTTAACCAGTCGCCAGGTCGTTTTCCAAAAATGGGTAGCGCGACGCTGACGTTTTGGTTTACTCATGATCTATTGGCCCCCTTCTTAATCTGTGAATTATAGATTGAACGATAGAACGGATTATTCTTCATTAATTCACGATGGGTACCCTTACCAACGATTCGACCATGGTGAAGAACCAGAATCAGATTAGCGCCCATAATGGTCGAAATTCGCTGGGCCACGATCACCGTTACGGCTCGCTGAATCTTCGGATCTTGGTAAAGATTTTCACGAACCTTAGCATCGGTCGCAAAATCCAGCGCTGAGAACGAATCATCAAAGATATAGACGTCAGCAGGCTTAATAACGGTTCGGGCGATCGAAAGCCGCTGCTTCTGGCCTCCGGAGAAATTATCCCCGTTCTGAGCAACCTTAGCATTTAGTCCACCAGCCCGTTTAACGAAGTCAGCTGCTTGGGCCACTGCTAAAGCATGCCAAATTTGTTGATCAGTAGCCTGCTCGTTACCAAACTTTAAGTTGCTGCGGATTGTTCCTGAAAACAGGATTGCCTTTTGCATGGTGATGGCAACGCGCTGGTGTAAATCTGACTGCGACAGTTGATTAACGGGAACGTTGTCCAACAGAACGTTTCCATGAACGGGATCGTATAGCCGAGAAATCAAATTAACGATACTTGATTTACCAGATCCGGTATCACCGATAATGGCAACGGTCTGTCCTGCTCCGGCAGAGAAATTAATGTCGTCCAAGACCGGCTTTTGAGTCGTTTTATACTTTAAATCAACATGGTTAAACCTCAAACTAGCCGGACGACCCTTTTGGAATACGAACGGTCTCGGGGCATCCCGAACCGTATTTTTAGTATCCAGAACCTTATCGATTCGCTGAGCCGAAACTTCAGCTCGTGGAACGAAGACGAAAAGCATCGCTAGCATCATAAAACTGATTAAAATCTGGGTCGAATAGGTCATAAAAGCGACTAGGTTACCAACTTCTAATTCGTAGTGAGCGATTAAATAACTGCCTAAACTAACGATTCCGATATTAGTCAAGTTCAGAATAAAGGTCATGATCGGGAACATCAGCGCCGCTAAGGTATAGGCCTGAATTCCGGTCTTGGCGTAACGCTGGTTGGCATGACCGAAACGCCGCTGCTCATACGGATCCCGATTGAACGCCCGGATCACGCGAACGCCGGTCAGGCCCTCTCGAAAAATCAGATTGATGGTATCGGTCTGCCGCTGCAGGCTCTTAAACCGGGGCACCGCGAATTTAAGGATTATCATGATTACGATCCCTAATAAAGCAAACGCCGCAACGAAAGTAACGGTCAGCTTCGGACTCTGAATAAATGCTAGAATAATGGCTCCGAATAACAATAACGGCGACATGATCATCATTCGCAAAACGTTGATCATTAAATTTTGAATCTGAACCACGTCGTTAGTTGCTCGGGTAATCAACGAAGCGTCACCAAAATGATCTAAATTCTGGTTAGAAAAGTGAATGACCTTTCGATAGACGGCCAGACGGATTTTTTTACCCATTCCTTGTGATTGGGTAGCAGCAAAATAAATATTACCGGCGGCGCCTAGTAGACCAACTAAGGTAACCACCAGCATCTGAATTCCCTGCTGCCAAATATAAGGTAAGTTATCGTGAACGATTCCTTTATCAACGATACTTACGGTAACCGTAGGTAAGTATAGATCACACGCAACTTGAATAATAAGAAATAAAACGGCCGCAATAACCGCCTTTTTATTTAAATATTTTTTGATTAACGAATGCACAAATCCACCTTCTTATAGTAAGTGATATTATAAATTTTAACATACTATTATGATAAAAATAATGGTTAAGATTATTCAAACAAAAAGTACTCATTAAATAGCGAACGTTCTTAAATTTTCTCTTATATCTCTTTTTTTTTTAATTAGTCTATTTAGATATTTATCTATTTAGTATTTATATACTATTTATTTAGTATTTAGTTGATTATTTATTAGGATTTTTATAACACTAAATATAACAAATTACTAACGTAATCTAACTACTATCTAACGGTAATATAACGGATCACTAACGAAATATAACAAAGCACTAACGGAAGTCATACGGCTTGCTAACGAAATTCTTACATACCACTAACGATAATATAACGGATTGCTAACGCCGGCCAACTGAAACCTAACAGATATCTAACGGTAAATATAACAAATACCTAACGCTAAATATAACAGATACCTAACGGAAATATAACGGATACCTAACGGTAAATATAACGGATACCTAACGGTAAATATAACAGATATCTAACGGCGAACTATAACAAATACCTAACGCTAAATATAACAAATAACTAACGGTAACTATAACGGATGCCTAACGCTCTGTTTCTAACTATAACAAATACCTAACGATCTTAACTATAACGGATACCTAACGGTTTTAAGTTTTATTTTAATGAAGTATAACAAATCACTAACGGGGTTATTCCTTGATTTAATAACGATTTTTAACTATAACGGATACCTAACGCTCCGTTATAAAAATTCTAAAATCAGTGGATTTATATTTATGGGCTGAATTACAATGCAGTCGTGGGAGGATTTAAGATATGCCGAAAGTTCCAAAAAAACTTAAAGGTGGATCCGAAGTATTACACGAATTTAAAGTTCGTAATTATCCGGTCGTTAAGCGTAACGATTTAATTCAAAATACCCGTTATTCGTTAACGACGAATGAACAGAAAATTATTCTGCATTTGATTCAGCAGATTAATTCGGATACCCGGAATTTGACCTTTACGTTTAACGTTAAAGAATACGCTCGGTTTATGGGGCTAAAGGAAAATCGCTTTAACGTCCATAAGATTAAACAGGATTTAAAGCGGTTAGCCGATAAATCGTTCTGGCTTAAGAAGTCGCATAATCGAGAGACCTTAGTTCGCTGGTTTTCGCAAGTCGAAGTTAACCATAATACGAATACCTTTACGGTCCGGTTCGACGACCGATTGAAGCCGTTTCTGCTAAAGACCAAGCAGTTCTTTACTCAATATAATTACTACTACATCATGACGATGCAGAGTTCCTACAGTATCCGTTTGTATGAACTTTTCGTTTCGTACTATTCGATGCAGAATTCGCGCAAAGGTTTTAATTATTCGTTGGGTGAACTTCGCGAAGCCTTGGATCTGCGCAACAAGTATCCGCAGTTCGCTAACTTTAAAGCCCGAGTCTTACGTCCTGCTAAACGGGAAATCAATGAATTAACCGATATGAACATTCGGATCCGACCCTATAAACACGGTCGAAAAGTCGTGGGCGTCAACGTTCTTCTGCATAAAAAGAGCCGCCGTCAGTTATATCAAACTGAAAATAAGGTTCAGGAACGATTAGAATCCCATAAGAACGGTTAGAATTAATTTTAAAATTTAGGTGATTTTTATGAAAATAAATCGCAAGTATTTAAAACGGTTTCGCGAAGATACGAAACGAACGAACAAAAACGCCGTTAAAATTCTGGCAATTGAAGACCAAGCTTTTAATCGGCGCTCCGCAATGGGCTTGAATCATGATAATCATGTTCAAAGTGCGGGTAAAGCATTGTATTTATACATGCTGAAGCACCACGCTATTCAGTCCCACAGTAATTTTCAGGAATTTAAAGGCTTATCAGATGATCAATTAAAGACTTTCAGTAAGAAACACCATTTAAGCAACGCCTCCCTGGACGAAAGTCTTAAACAGATTAATCGTTTGCAATAATTGTAATTTAAAATCAAATCAGAACTAAAAAAGTGATTCGCGGTATTATGTAACGAATCACTTTTTTGTTTACAAGGTTTATATCTTAATTCAATATTTATAAATTTAACGCTTTTCCGGGATGGCCTGCAAAAAGGCGGTTAACAAGATCATCAAGGCGCCGATAACTTCGATCCAAGTCATCCGGGTCCCTAGAAAGATGACTGATAGGATGGTGGCAGTCAAAGGTTCGAAACAATCTAGCATCCCGGTAACGGTTGGCCGTAAATATTTTAGACTAATTAAATAGAATAAATAGCCGATTATGGTTCCGCCAAAAATGATTACGGCCAGTGCGATTAAAACTAACGGCGTTAATTTATAGGCCGGTAAGAAATGAATTTTAGGGACCAACGGAAAGCTGCCTAACAGCATCGCCCAGCCCAGAATTAATTCTGAATTATATTTATCTAATAATTTTCGGGGAATCAAGGTGTAGGTCGCCTGGGTAACGCCGGTCATAACGCCCCATAAAACACCGAGCGGTGCCAAGGCTAACCGGGTTAATCGCCCGTTAGTTACTAACAGGATTAATCCCGCCATTGAAATAACGATTGAAATGACATCGATACGACGGGGCCAGCTAAATTTAAGGGCTGACATCGTCAGGATAATAAAAACGGGTCCGGTAAACTGGAGAACGGTAGCGGTCGGTGCGTTGCTGTATTTGATGGCTAAGAAATAAGTCACTTGCCACGGCAGCATACCCAGAAAAGTAAACGCTAGTAAGACCAGCCCGTCGTGAGGGTGGTGCCAAATTGAAGTTAACGCTCCGTGCTGAAAAATTTTATAAGCACCTAAGATCACGATTCCAGCGATCAACGCTCTGATGCCGGCAATCCACCAGACCGAAACGACGTGATTATCGAAGAGGTATTGACTAAAGGTTCCCGAAACGCCCCAGCAGATACAGCCAATGATGTCTAAGAGAAGTCCCCTACTCTGTTTACGCATAGATAAAAAAAGGCTTCTGAAAACAGAAGTCCAAACGTTAATTAATTTTCCGTTATTTTATAAAGTCTTGTCGATATATTTACCCCAGTTAACTCTAAGTACATTAAACTGGCAACTCCTACGATGATACCAACGATGGCGGTTAACCAATTAAGCATATGTAACGGATTGTACTTCCCAAGTAAAAACAATACGATTCCTAATACGATTAAACCGCAAATGATTTTGATCCAGTTTTTCATGAAATCACGTTCCCTTCTAATATTTATCTCTAAATTAAGTTTATCACTAAGTGATAAAAATGTTGAATTGATTCATCCGAATTCGTTATCATAATAACGAAGCCTTTCGATGCCGATCCAAAGCCGGTCGATTGGCACGCTAAGTACGAAAAGGAACACGATCGAAAAAAGAGTTTAAATAAAAAAAAGAAAAAAGCGTTTAAACGGGTCAAAAAGTTGACTAAAGAAAATCAAGCCCTTAAAGATCAGTTGACCAAGCTTAAATCGCAGAGTTTTATTCGGGAACACGATTATTTCTAGGTTAGCGACTTGACGGCTTTTTATTTTTCTTTGATTAAATTAAATGATAATAACGCAAGCCGTGAGCGATACCGTTGTCGTTATTGGAATCGGTCACGTGATCGGCCCGTTGTTTACATTTATCGTCGGCGTTCGCCATCGCAACGGAATGCTGGACCTTTTTGAACATCGGGATGTCGTTATACGCATCGCCAAAGCAGTAGGTAGGTAAGCCGTTCCAGTGAAAATCGGTCAGGACGTCCTGAATTCCGGTAGCTTTGCTGACGTCGGCCCGGTTAATGTCCAAGACGTGCGGATCGTTTTGAATAATCGCTAACTCGTCCTTAAAGGCATCCCGATATTTCTGGACGTCGCCACCGTCCGTGAAGACGTTGAGAAAGTTGATGGGCTTTTTTAAATAATAGTAGGGATCAACTTTGGCCCATTTAAAGTACCCGCCGTAGCAGTTTCGGGTGTACTTATTAATCTTGGTGACGGCGACCCCGTTGGCGTTGCGGAAACCGACTGCATCACCTAGTTGATTGGCCAAGTCGACCAGTTCTTTAATCACTTTTTTGCGAATGTTTTCGATTCGGATGGTTTGGTGATGTTTAATATAGCTTCCGTTTTCGGTAATTAAGGTATCGATTCCGGTAATTTCGATAATGCTCTGAATTTCTTTGATGTTGCGGCCGGTACAGATGACCGGCACCACGTGATTAGCCTGCAGTTCGTGAATGGCGGTGACGCTGGACGGCAGGATCTGCTGATCGTCGGTTAATAGTGTTCCGTCCAGGTCGAAAGAAAACGACTGCTTTCCAAGATAATAAGTTGGGGTTATTATATCATTTTCGTTCGAATGTCGTTAAATGGGTAAAAATATCTCGAGAACGATTTAAAAATTGTAAAAATATAATAAAATAAAGGTATTATTTACAATTTTTTGAATCGAGGTTGACCTATGCAAATTACCATTTTAGTTTTGGGAATTTTGCTGCTTTTATTCTTAATCGTTAAATTAAAACTGAACACGTTTGTGTCACTGATCGTAACGGCGATTCTGGTTGCTTTAGGGCTAGGTATGAATCCAGCCCAAATTGGTAATTCAATTAAAAACGGAATTGGTGGTGCGTTAGGTGAATTAGTCATCATCTTCGGCTTTGGAGCCGTAATCGGCCATCTGGTTTCCGACGCCGGTGGTTCCTACCGGATTGCCCAGACACTGATTAATCAGTTCGGCCGAAAACGGCTACAATGGGCGATTGCCGCGGCGTCCTTTATTATTGGGATGTCGTTGTTCTTCGAAGTTGGTCTGGTGCTGTTAACGCCAATTGTATTCGCGATCTCACTGGAAGCTAAGATCCCTTTTTCATACTTGGGATTCCAATGGCTGCAGCGTTGTCAGCGACCCAGGGCTTTTTGCCACCGCAGCCGGCGCCGACAGCCGTTGCTGCAACGTTGGATGCTAATATGGGTAAAACGTTGCTGTTAGGAATTATTGTCGCGATTCCGTGTGCGATTATTGCAGGGCCCCTCTTTTCAAAGCTGGCTCGGAAGTACATTCCCGATGCCTTCGTGGTTAAACACTCGTTGCCAGCCATTGGTAAAATGCACCATTTCAAATTAAGTGAAACGCCTAAGTTCGGGATTTCGGCGTTAACATCCCTCTTCCCGGTTATTTTTATGGCGATTGCAACTGTTTACCAAATCGTATTTAACGGCGGAAAAGCACCTAAAGATCCGCATGGCTTGGACGCGATCTTCACTGCTTTAGGCAACCCGATTCTAGTAATGGTGATTTCACTGCTCTTTGCCATCTGGTCAATGGGCTTTCATCGTGGTAAGACGATGGCCGACATTTCACAGACGATTAAAAAGGCGGTCGATTCGATCGCGATGCTGCTGTTCATCATCGGCGGTGGCGCCGCCTTTAAACAGGTGTTGATCGACGGTGGCGTTGGTACCGCGATTCAGCACTTGGTCATGCATGCTAATTTGTCACCGTTGATTCTAGGTTGGTTGATTGCAGTTATCCTAAGGGTCTCCCTTGGTTCTGCCATGGTCTCCGGGATGACGGCTGCCGGTCTAGTTACGCCCATCATGCACGCTTCGAACGTTGATCCGGTCTTGATGGTTCTGGCGATCGGCGCTGGCTCATTAGCAGCGTCCCACGTTAACGACACCGGATTCTGGATGTTTCAGGAGTATTTTGATTTAACGGTTGGTGAGACCTTAAAGACCTGGACCGTTTTGGAAACGGTGATTTCGATCGTTGGCCTTTTGATGGTCCTGTTGTTGAACGCTATCGTTGGTTAAATTTTTTGAATTAGACAAAAATAAATTAAAGTTTATTTCTTAAGTCGCTTTCGTAGCTTTTGAATGCCATTAAGATGGCACGTTCGATTGTAGACCGGTGAGTCTGGCTTCGCCCTGATTACAGAATCAATTTTATTACCGTAAATTTGGTGGAGCTGTTTAATTAAACGTAATTTATGAAGATTCACCTTATCAACCCTCTTCAAAAATGATAGAGCTCGCCGTTATCTAATCTTGCTTTGCCTAGTTGCAGGGCTTTCTGATCTTCTAATAGATGAATCGCACTCTTGGCAAACGTATCTTTAAATAATTTTTGGGTGATTACGATTTGCTGATGACGGATTGATACGTTAGCACTCGGCAAAAAGCAACGGTTGATCTGATGAATTTGGGTCAAAATCACCTGCATCTGAGCTTTACTTAGGTGCCGAATGTTCATAAAATCCGCTATCATGTGATCTTCTTTATATGATAAGACGTGCCCAAAAATAAACTGATCAACGATGGGTCTATAATTCATAATGGTTAAGAGGCACGGTACGTCAACGCATTCAAAGCCGAGTTTTTCAACCGAATCGGGAGCAATTCCTGAAATAACGAACGCTGGCTTGGCGTAACCGAATTTTTTGTTTAGCACGCGGCCAATAATTTGTCCCGCATGATAAATGTTGTAACGTTTTTTCATTTGGGAGATTACGCTTTTGGCTTGATTAGCCGTCAAATAGCTTTTCATTTTTTGAATGATGGATTCATTTAACATTTAGCAGTCTTCCTTTGATCAAAGATAGTCGTAAAGTAAATGACAAAATTTATTTTAGCTTATTTATTTTGATTATTTATCGTTAGTCATTTTTCGTCCTGACGGTAATTGCCGATTTTTTTGAGGACCGAACGGATCTTGGTGGTTAATAGATCAATCGCTACGCGGTTATGACCGCCTTCCGGGATGATAACGTCAGCGTAGCGCTTCGTCGGTTCGATGAACTGATGAAACATCGGTCGAACGGTCGCTAGGTATTGGTGAATGATGCTGTCTAACGAACGGCCCCGCTCTTTGGTATCCCGTTTAAGCCGGCGGATTAAACGAATATCGTCGTCGGCGTCCACGTAGACTTTAATGTCCATCAGATCACGAATTCGTTTGTCATACAGGGTCAGAATCCCTTCTAGAATGATGACGTCCTTCGGTTCTTGATGCTTAGTCTTTTTGCTTCGGTTATGAATTCGGTAGTCATAAATCGGTTCGTCGACGGCGTGGTGATGAATTAGCTGCTTTAACTGAGCTAGTAGTAGGTCGTTATCGAACGCTAAGGGATGGTCATAATTAGTCAGTTTTCTTTCCGCGGGCGTCTTATTGGACTGATCTTTATAGTAAGAATCTTCGTGAATGATCATCAAAGATTTATCCCGGAGGTTGTGATAAATCAGTCGGCTAACGGTGGTCTTACCACTGCAGGAGCCACCGGCGACCCCGATAATGATGGGCCGCTGTTTATCAATGTGACGCTTCAGTTGATGACTAATCTGTGACATTTTATACCTCCGAATCTCCCGATTCTGTTTAACCTTTCGTCCATATTTTACACTGTTAAATAAATGAAGGAAAGCTTACTCCATACGTAAAGCGAATTTTTGCTGGATTGCGGTTTGGCATCTCTAAAGTATGATATACTTAAATTATATGAGGAGATGTCGGTATGACAACCAGTGAACGGATTAAATTTGATGCCTTAATTGATATGCATGATAAATATATTACTACCTTTACGTTAAACGCCGTTACCGGTCATCTATACGATGTATTTGATGACGAAGAAGCCGTTAAGAACGAATTAATTAAAATGGACGCTAAGCACGATAATGATATCGCCGGAGCCTTATCGGCTAACGATTATGATGACGTTAGTTTTAAGCCGGATAAAGGTGCTACTAAAGTTCTCACTGATAAAGGTGAAAAGGATCTAATCAAATTGACGAAAGTCGATAATCACGAAATCGAAGTTAACAGTAGTAAATAATTCTTGATATTTTAGATAACAAAAAAGAACCATTCGTCAACGTCGTGTTCGTTTAAATAGGTCTTTTGACCTTTAAAATTTTTAATCATGATGTGGCCGTGGCCATCACCGTATTTTCGATCGTATTGTTTTAAGAACTTTATTTGGCTTGCGTTTAATTTTCGATATTCTGGATTTTTCATTCTGTATTACTCCTTTCCGAAGTGACAGAATAAAAATATATCATAACTTAGTGTAAGATCCAATTTAAGGCCTGTTTCTTCAAGGTGTCGGATGGTATGACTCGGTTGATTATCGCGATCATTTTAATGATCTTTTGCTGATTCTGTGACGTTTAAGCGATTCATTTCCCGTTCTAGTTTGGCTTAGTATTCTTATTATCATCTATTGTTGTTAACGTTCTTAGCTGAACTATTAACGCCCAGGAAGTGATCAGCTGCGAACCAGCCGAGGCCTAGACAAAGAATGATAACGATGACCCACATAAAGACGTGATGGTGACGTCGTGGCGGATAATACGGCTGCTGAGGCTGTTGACCGTAATTATTATAGTAATTTCCTCTTGAATTGTTTTCGGGACGGTAATAATTTTCGCGTCGCATGGCTTAAAGAGCTCCTTTTTCTCATTGATGTTTATATTTTAACATCAATCGCTAGTCTTTGCGCGTCTTAATGGTAAACGGTATAATTAAAAATGAATTAACGAATTAAGTATAAAGGAAGTAACCTAAAATGTCCGAAATTAAAGTTAACGGTAACTTATTTAAAAAAGCCACTGCAATTCTAAAGAAGAATCACACGACCTTTGGTGACCAATTTAATAAATTAATGGATCAGGGCGTTAAACTTGATCAGGTACCGTTTGGCTTTGAAGAATACGATACGAAGGACACTAATGATTATTCAATCGATTTGGGTAAATTAAACGTTAACGTTGAACATAAGTTTATTGACGTGTTAAAGTCAATGGATATTCCGATGACGTACGTAGTTAACGGCTATTGCCGTCGGGTAATCTTAAAGAAAGGCGTTCCTTCTTTTCACCCGAATTTTACGTCTTATAAATAATTGAAATAATAATTTAAATGATTTCCTATAGGCTCCCTTTGAGGAGACTTTTTTTGTACTTTAAGAAAGGAAATCAAAGCTTGTTCAAGCACCGATCATTAGATTTAAGCTGGCTGAAACGCTACTTTACGTGGGTGGGCCAAACGATTACCGGTAATCCAGATCATCTTCATTCTACTAAGTACTATGGCCTGACTTCTTTTATTATCGCGATCGTTATTTTAGCCCTTTCGTTCAAGAATCTTTTTGATACGATTCTAGAGTTTCTAGCTAACATGTTTCATTATGCCCCGTCCGGTACTAGTTTAGATGAATTCGGAACCAGTACCGTTTCTTACTTAAGTTCGTTTCGTCATGACGGCTTCTTTTCCGGCCTATTTTTGGTAACCATCGGCTTTTTAATTCTGATTGGCCTAAGTTATTGGGCTTGCCGTTGGATTAGTCATCCAGATTTAAACGTCTGGAGCTACATTAACCGGCTGGCGACCTTGACTAATGCCGCCTTGCCTCTTGAATTGATGGGTTTATTCTTATCATTGATTGGTCACGGCTTTAAACTAGTCGTCTTTTTGGATTTGATCGCCGTAATTCTATATAAATTAGGCACGATCGATAATCTATGGCAGCAGCGGTTTAACAGTCGGCAGGATCGTTTATACATCACCGCGGCTTTGTGGATTTTATATCCGGTTTGCTTTTTAATCGTGCTTTATCTTTTGATTTTGGCAAGTCGTTAGGTAATTAATTTAAAAATTATAAAAAGAAACGAGCGTTAGATTATTTATTAATTATACGTCTAGGTAATGCTTACGTTCCCAGTCGGAAACTAAGCACTGGTAAGCAAGAACGTCTTTCTTCTTTAAGTTGACGTAAGCGTTAAGTAAGTGAGAACCGAGCGCCCTTTTTAGAACGGGGTCGTTTTCTAGATCGTTCAGAGCGTCGCCTAAATTACTCGGTAAGTTTTCGATATGGGCTGCTTTACGATCTTTTGCGTTCATCTTGAAGATGTTGCGTTCTTCCTGCGGCTTGGCGGGTAACTTATGGTTGATTCCGTCTAGTCCAGCGGCAAGAACACCCGTCAATGCCATGTAAGGATTAGATGATAAATCGGCGCTGCGTAATTCTAAACGAGTAGCGATTCCACGGTCACTTGGTACTCGAATCAAAGCGGTTCGGTTATGCGGTGACCAAGCGATGTAAACCGGAGCTTCAAAGCCGGGAATCAAACGCTTGTATGAATTGACGGTTGCGTTGCCTAAGGCAGTAAAGCCTTTGGCATGCTTCAGAACTCCGCCGATGAAGTGGTAAGCAGCTTGGGATAACTGAAACTTGTCGTTCGGATCGTAAAAGGCGTTTTTACCGTTCTTAAACAACGACATGTTGATGTGCATGCCTGAACCGTTAACAGCGTTTAATGGCTTAGGCATAAAGGTCGCGAAGAAGCCGTGCTTTTTGGCGAAGTGCTTGGCGACTTCTTTGAATAGTTCGATATTATCAGCGGTGTTAACGGCATCGGAGAAGCGGAAGTCGATTTCATCTTGTCCGGGTGCAACTTCATGGTGGGCCGCTTCAATATGCAGGCCGACCTTAATTAAGTTGCGGGCGATGTCCCGCCGGCACTTGGCGCCCTCATCGCTGGCACTGATGTCGAAGTAGCTGATCTTATCGTTGGGCTTTAAAGTCGGTTTACCGTTTTCGTCACGCTTGAACAGGAAAAATTCCGGTTCCAGGCCAACGTCGAACGTATTGTAACCGTCTTTTTTAACGCCGGCTAATTCATGCTTTAAGACGTTTCGTGGATCACCCATGAACGGCGTGCCGTCGGTCTTGTAGACGTCACAGATCAAACGAGCGACTTTATCATCGGGATCGCTCCACGGAATGACCATCCAGGTGGATAAATCGGGATGTAAATACAAGTCACTGGCTTCGATCGGTACGAAACCGGCAATGGAAGAACCGTCGAACATGGTCTTATTATCTAAAACGTTCTCTAATTGATAAGCCGGAACTTCAACTCGTTTCATCTTGCCGACCGTACTGATGAAGTCTAGACGGATCCATTTAACGTCTTCATCTTTGGCCATTTGAATAATGTTGGCCTTGGTGTAGTTATGTTCAGTAGCCATACTAACTTCTCCTCACATAAGTCAAGATAGATTTTCTTACATTCAATACATTATACTATAGTTCAAACGGGATAGTTATGATGATTCGGAAAACTGGACTGTAAATGACCGATATTGAGAAGCTCGTTCTTTAGAAGATGCCGGGCTTCGTTATCGGAGATGTGGCCAGATTTCCGGTGATTCTTTTGGGCGTTTCGCTTTCGTTTCCGTTCGTAGATTCGCTTGATCTCAGCGATCTTCAGACCGGAATTTAGATAATCTTTGATATCCAAAATCCGGTCGATGTCGTTTAACGAATATAAACGGCGGTTGCCTTTGCTGCGTTTGGGAGTTAGGAGCTTCTTTTGTTCATAATACCGAATCTGCCGAGCGGATAAACCCGTTAACTTCATAACGGTGCCGATCGGCAGAACCGATAGTGAACGGCGTAGTTCCTTTTCCTTCATAGCTACATTCTCCTCTGAACTAACTTAATCATAAGTAGTTAAATTTCGAATGTCAATCATTTATGTAAAGAAACATGACATATGATTCGGTCGGCCCCATAGTTCGACGTGAAAAAACTTGCGGGAACGAACCGCTTCCCGGGAAAAACGGGTGTTAGTTAAAACGACGGCCCTTTGCGTTCCGTAGAAATGGGCGCCGTCTGCAGTGTGCTTAATAACCTGACGGCGAATGCGGCGCTTTTTATAATGTTTACATTGAATCCCGTAAGTAGTTTGATGTACGGATGCTAAGACGTCAAGCCCGTTGTCATGGTTCTTATTAGTCTGCTTGATTCTGACGAAGCCGTTTAACCGCAGCAGCCAAGCGGTATAATCCTCGAATTCGTAGCCGTTAAGCCGATCCATATATTTGATTTCTGCAATTAAATTTTGTGGAACATGATCTAACACGCTGTTCTCTTGAAGGGATGCATCGACTTCGGGCCGCTTTTCGATTTTATATTTAAATAGCCAGATCCCGATAATTAACGCAATAGTAATTATGATTAAGCCCCAGATTTCGATCATGAAGGTCGCTCCCTTTTTCACGCTAATTTTAGCATGGCCTCATAGAGAATTAAATGAGATATATTTTTAAATGTTGATTACTAATTATTTGTAAGTAATTAGTAAATAAATTAATTATCGCTGTGAAAAGAAAGTAATTAGCTGATTATTTAGAGCAGCGACTGTCGTATTGATGAAATGGGCAGATTGATCAGCTGGTGAATTGCACTCGGAGCGGAATCGCCGGTGAACGCTGGCGATTCGGTTTAGGCCCGATACACCGTGCCTAGTCTTTTTCAGAGATATCGAGGCGCTGTGACGTGAGTTACGGCGTGAATAAAGGTGGAATAACGATTAAGAATCGTCCTTTGAGTAAAGTCATGGGACGATTTTTTGTTACCTAATAGTTCAGGAGATGATATTAATGTGGAAAATAGTTGCAAACGCCACTCCCCATTTGATTGCGAAGGGAATTGAAGTTACGATTCCGTTAGCTTTAGTTTCGTTTGCGATCGGTTTAGTTATCGCAACGTTCACCGCTTTAGTCTTAATATCAAAAAAACGCGGCTGGTTTAGAATCGTTAAAGCCATCTTTAGTTTTTACGTTTGGCTATTTCGAAGTACCCCGATGTTAGTTCAGTTGTTTATTACTTATTTTGGACTACCCTACTTGACGATTCCGGGGATTTTGCCGAACGGAATTAAAATGAGTTCGATAACCGCGGCCGTCATCGTCTTTTCGCTGAACGAAGGGGCCTACTGCTCGGAAACCATCCGAAGTTCAGTGCTTTCGATTCCCGAAGGCCAATGGGAAGCCGCCTATTCGTTAGGGATGACTAAACGACAGGTCCTAAAGAAGATTATCTTTCCGCAGGCTTTGCGGGTCGCCATTCCGCCGCTATCGAATAGCTTCATTAGTACGGTTAAGGGGACGTCGTTAGTCTACACGATTTCGGTCGTCGACATGTTCGGTCTGGCCCAGCAGATCGCCGCCGAAAATTATCAGCCGATGATCATGTATACGCTGACCGCCGCTCTTTACGCGGTAGCATGCACGGTCCTGACGATTTTGCAGAAGTATCTAGAACACGTGTCGTCTAAGTACGTCGCTAAATAGAAGCGGGGAATAAAATGATTAGTTTAAAAAACGTTACGAAAACCTATGGCAATAAAAAAGCTTTAGACCATGTATCCGTCAGTTTTCCGGATCACAAGACGACCGTTATCGTAGGTCCGTCAGGTGCCGGTAAGTCAACGTTACTAAGATCACTTAACCTTCTGGAACATCCTGAATCTGGGATCTACGATTTTAACGGTTTAAAGATCGATTTTGGTAAAAAAGTTTCTGCTAAAACGATATTAAAACTTCGCCGAAAGACCGAAATGGTGTTTCAGGGCTATAACCTGTTTCCACATCTAACGGTGGTTAAGAACGTGATGATTGGTCAGACCCAGGTCCTGCATAAATCTAAGGCTCAGGCCAAAGCGACTTCTTTAAAGCTATTGGATCGGGTCGGCTTAAAGGATAAAGCTGACCAGTACCCTTCCGCCCTGTCAGGTGGACAAGCTCAGCGAGTCGCAATTGCCCGTTCCCTAGCCATGAATCCTGAATACATGCTACTAGATGAACCAACCAGCGCTTTGGATCCGGAAATTGGCTTAGGAATTTTAAAGATCTTGGCCCACGTTGCCAAACGTGAGCAGTCGATGATCATGATTACCCATAACCTTAATTTTGCCCGTAAGATTGCTGATAAGATCGTGTTCGTAGATGACGGACAAATTCTGTTTGACGGTTCGACTGCAGACTTCTTTAAAGCGAGTCAGAAGCGGGATCCGCGAATTACTAAATTTATGGACGCTATGACCTTAAGTGATTTATAGAAATAACGATGTTATTTTGATATTATAAATCATTTTAAGTTTCTGATCTTATCCCGAAGGTAGTGAAAGACTTGGTACCCGTTATTAATTGGAATAATGATTGCATCAATAATCAATAGAATCAAAGACAGGCCGAACTGATGGTTAAAGAAATAAATTACCGTGAAGATGGATAAAAACATGATTACGACGTCTAAAATTCGGTTGGTAATGACCAACGCCGTATCGATTTCAATCTGACGTTTTCGTTTTTGGCTGTTCATAAGTTTACGGATTTATTATATCTCGCTTGAGCTAAAAATCATAATTATTGTTAATTCAGGGGAAAATTATGATAAAATTTATTTGGTAAGAATTTTTAATTTCTGCAGAAAGGAAATGCCCCATTATAATTACTAATTTCATGAAGGAATCGTTAGATAAAACTCAAGACGCTAAGCTTTCTAACTCTGATAAAATCACTAACTTTCGGGAAGCCTTGGAATCGTATGGCTTACAAGACCAATTAAAAGGCTACTATACGGCTAAACAGATTATGGATAACTTTAAAGCGGATTTAAGATCCGAGCAAACTAAGAAGATGCAGAAGCTAGCTAATCCTAAACCGTTAGCCGGGGCCCATTTGTTTGTGGTGACGAATGATCAGCAGATTCGTCCGGTTAATGATCAGGACGTTGCTGCAGCATTAAAATCAACCTTACAGTTCTTCAAGAAATCTGATCAATAAATCGGAAGGCGCTTCATTTTGAAAGTTTCTTTTTACCGTAATATAACGTGGTTAATTGGGATTCTGGTTGCCGTCGAAATCTTACTAAAGGTCGGCTTCCGTCGCGGCTTGGTATTACTGATTGCTGATTTGGTCGGGGTGTTACGAAGCGGAATGGCAAAAGAAGCATGATCAATGGTGGCGCAGTCATCAAGGACAAATAAAACGTATCGTATCAGAATACGGACTGGTATCGGGAAATTGTTAAGATGAAGAAACAGATTAAGCAACTGAAGTCTGAATATGAATTCGCTTTTATTGTATAAAAATAAACATATTTTAGTAATGATATTATTAAAGTTAAAAGCAAGCATCTGGGGCGGAATGTTCGTGGTCGTCAAAGGTAATACCCTGTCTTTAATTACCCAAGAAACGGGGACTTGGTTATCTAATGCTCAGACCGGTGCGGTCATTACCACTTCGACGCCGATCTTTAACTATTATTTAGATATAATGATAAAAAATATCTAAAATAAATATCTCAACGCTAATTATCCAATCTGGTATAAATACGGTTGGGTACCAAAGCAAGCCCTTGTTAAAGCTCACATTTATCAGCTGCCATTTCATTATTACAGTCAGCTTTATCCTGTGAAAGCTCCTGATGCTTGTGAGGCAGTAGCCCTTAGAATGGCGGTTATACAGCTAATCCATATAAATACGGCGACGAAGCGTCCATTTATCCCAAGGCCTTAGCTAAATACGGAAGGCAGTATGATATCGAGCATGGCAACCCAGTTGTCTTTGAGGGCTCGTACCGGATGCACGACACGGACTCCGACCACACGCTCGTCCTAATCGGCTACGGTGCCGGCGACCTGGAGTTCGCCGACCCGTTCTACCGTTAATTTTAATTTAATTAATGGCACCTTCGTCGTTAATGCCCTTATGGGGATTGAACGGCGGGTTGACGCTCTTCCATAAGGTTCGCATGTAACCATTGGTGGCTTTAACGATCTTTTGCTGGTCAGGCGCTTCTAATTTGGTCCGTAAGTACTTCATGTTGATCGAAACCAGGAATTTAGTGTCGTAATTAATGTTAACGATGGTCTTGAGCTTTGGCTTCTGGCCGATACCAATCAAAGTGTTGTGCCGATAATGATGAATATAGATATCATCCGGCTTGATGCCGGCTTTTTTAGTTAATTCGTTTACGATCGTTTTCTTAAATTCAGGATACTGAACGCTCGACATTTGAATTCTTCTTTCCGCTAAATGATTACAACTCTCGTTAGTAACTGAACGGTCTTCTTTAGAGTTCATTAGTTATAATATCGTATTATTAGTAATAATAAAAGCGTCAGTTTCCTTGAAATCACGGGAAGTCCATTATATTATTATCGATGTAAGGAAAGATAGATGGATCTTGTCTATCTAGTTTCTGTGAATTGCTCAGAGAGGAGCTCTTTATATGCGTTTAAATGAAGTTTATATCGACCGAGTAAAGGGCCGCGAAGTTTTTGATTCTCGTGGTAACCCGACTGTTGAAGCTGATGTTATTTTAACCGATGGTACTTTAGGCCGTGCCGAAGTTCCATCCGGTGCCTCGACTGGTGAACGTGAAGCCGTTGAATTACGTGATGGCGGTTCCCGTTTATTAGGTAAAGGTTGTTTAAAAGCCGTTCATAACATCAACACTAAAATCAGCAAAGCTTTACACGGTGTTAGCCCATTTGACCAGCGTAATGTTGATAGCATTATGATTAAGTTAGATGGTACTCCTAACAAAGCTAAGTTAGGTGCTAACGCTATTTTAGGTGTATCCATGGCTAACTGCCGTGCTGCTGCTGATTACTTTAACGAACCGTTATACCGTTACTTAGGTGGTATCGATATCGAATTACCACAACCATTCCATAACGTTATCAACGGTGGTGAACATGCCAACAACCACATTGATACCCAAGAATTCATGATCACGCCATTAAAGCGTAAGTCATTCCGTGACGGTATCAACAAGATCGCTGATGTTTACCATATGTTAAAGAGCGTCATCAACGATGCTGGTTACTCTACCGGTGTTGGTGATGAAGGTGGCTTTGCCCCTGACTTCCATCACACTGAAGAAGCCATCGAAATGTTATACAAAGCCATCAAGAAAGCCGGTTACAAGCCAGGCGTTGACGTTGGTATCGCAATGGACTTTGCTTCTTCTGGTTTATATGACCACAAGACTGGTAACTACCACTTTGAAGGTAAGACTTACACACCTGACCAGTTTGGTGATTACCAGAAGAACTTAGTCAAGAAGTACCCTGCCATCATTTCCATTGAAGATCCAATGGGTGAAGATGACTGGAAGAACTTTGCTAAGTTTACTAAAGAAGTTAACAGCCCTGAATTTGAAAAAGAAGTTGGCCATAAGTTACAAGTCGTTGATGATGACTTAATCGTTACCAACCCTAAGTACATTCGTAAGGCCATCAAGATGGGTGCCGGTAACTGCTTGTTAATTAAGTTAAACCAAATCGGTACCGTATCCGAAACCTTAGAAGCTATTCGTTTAGCTCGTAAGAACAACTACACCACTATGATGAGCCACCGTTCTGGTGAAACTGGTGATACCTTCGTTGCTGACTTTGCCGTTGCTACTGACTCCGGTGAATTAAAGGCCGGTGCTATGGCACGTTCTGAACGTGTTGAAAAGTACAATGACATCTTACGCATTGAAGAACAGAACCACGGCAAGACTCCACTTGCTCATTTTCCAAATAACGTTGATTTAGATTAATTTGAAATTAATCTTTTAAAATATTAAAAGGCTGCTGAATTTTCAGCAGCCCTTTTTTGTATCTAAAAATTAGAACTAAACTACCGAATAAGACGAATAATAAGGCGATAATGGCACTAATCGTCATTAACATAATAATCTCCTTTGAATTGATTAAATTTTTAGCCTAAGATTTTTGAAACTAATTTTTGTAGATCTAAATGCATAACTTTAGCATACTTATGAATTGCAGAAATACTGTCATCAGGAGTCATCCCGTTAGTTTCCCAACGTTTTAAGGTGATTTGATCGATTCCGGTCATCATACTGATCTGGGGGATCGACAAGTGAAGCTGCTTTCGACGGTCAGCTAGGGTACCGCCCTTTTTCTGATCATTAACCTTTTTAGCGTGGTGATTCTTAGCCGAATCGCTTTTGAGTTTCTTTAGCTGTTGCTTTTTGATTAAATCTGCAATTTCCAACCGCATTACCTTCTTTAGTTCACCCTTATTATACTTTAAAGTTTAGGTACACTTAACTTTTTATTCTACCTCACCTTAATTGTGGTAGGATAGAAATTGAAGAGATTGAAATGTGGAAAGGAAAGCTGAATGATCAAATTAAACCGTCTTGCTCCGCTCGGTATTTATATGTCTTCACCATATTGGTCTCATATCGATTTAACCGGTGCTTACGTTAAATCTGTTAAATGGGACGGAAACGAAGGCGTAATGGTCGTAGTCAAAAATAATCAGCCATATAAACTAGGTCTATTTCCGAAATTATACCAAGGTAACGGTGATCTAAAAAAGAAAACCGAAACGTAAGTTCACCATACCACTCGCAAGATCACCGCTGATTTGGATAAGGTGGGAACCCAAGACTACGGCTTAGGCTTTATCTATAATTTAAAACAGTTGAAGAGTTAAATAATACTAAAAAAGCCAGCTAAAAAGCTGACTTTCTAATATATGAGTGGGCATGGAATTGGACCACAATCTCCCTAGTAAAGAACTAGGGGCTCTCCAAATTGAGCTACCCACTCAAAAGATATCCTTAAGACATCTTTTATATTAAATAATAATACGATAAAATGTCAATTAATTATATTATCTTTATCTAAAATAACTTTCTTATAAATGTTAGCGATCCAGTTATTTTTAATTCCGTAATTATGGAAACTGATTACGGGCTGGTATTGCATGGCTTTTTTCTGTTCATCAGGATCATCAACGGTCTTAACGTCGTGAATGATCAACAGGGATTTACCGCGCTGAGTAAGGACGCTAGCACTGTGGCCAACTTTCATCCATTCGAAATGATTCGTTAAGTTAGTAACTTTAAAGTTATAAGCTTTAGTGGTGTTAACGAACGGCTTCTTATTTTGAATTCCATAGTGATAGCCCCGAATTACGATCATTTGATGATTGAGTTTCGGAACGGGTAACTTATTCTTGTTCATGAAGTCTTCGAATTGTTTAATGATCTTTGGATCCATTAAATGTTCCTGAGTTCCGGCGTAAATCGATTTGATTCGAGAATGAAATGCCAAACTCTTCGGGTGATCAGTAATAATGACTAAGCTGCGAAGACCGTACTTAGTCCGAATCTTAACGATGCTGCCCGGCTGCGGCAGAGTTTTCATAATTTGATCGGTACCGATAATTTTTAAGTTAGGCCGCGCCATTAAGTTAAAGACGTTTCGAGTGTCTAAAACGGCTTGACGACCGCGTTTTTTAATTAATAAACCTTTAATAATGGTAGTGGATTTAGATAAATCCATTCAAAAATCCCCTCATATAAAATCGTTGTATTTATAATATGATATTATGCTTGATAAATCAACCTTTAGAGCGTTATTCACGTAGATATACATAAACGCTGCCGATGATCAGAGCCGCTCCGATTAGGAAGCCGGCGGAAATGCTTTCGCCCAGGATTAGCCAGCCCAAGATGGCACCTACGATGGGCTGAATCAGGTAGAACATTCCTGAATTGTCAGCTCCCAGGAGTTCAACGCCTTTGTCCCACATCATAAAGGCGGAGGCGGTTGAAATGCAGCCTAGGTAAAGGATACAGAAGATGGTCTTTAGACTGGTGAAGTGAATGCTGGCCATGGTCCCCGTGTGGGTAAAGATCCACGGCAGTAACATCACGACGGCGACGAAACTCGAGATTAAGGTGATTTGAGCGGTGTTATAGGTACCGTGAAGCCTCTTCAGCAGGATGGACGCTAGAGCCCACGCGCACGACGAAACCAGCAGCGACAGGATCCCCAGCAGCAAGTGCGCCCCGCCGGTATTAATCCCGACGATGGTGATGACCCCTAACGCCGCCATGATGACGGCACCGAGACGCGCCCAAGTGAGTCGCTGGTGAAGGACCAGCCACGCGAAGATGATCATAAAGATGGGCGTCGAAGTGGTGATGACGGCTCCCGTCTGGGCGTTGGATAGCCACGTCCCGGTTTCCTGGGTGACTAACGAAAGGGTGTTACCCAAAATGCCGATGACGATAATTAATTTTAGATCATGAGCGTCGTATTTCCAGCGTGACTTCATGAATAACGAAAAAATTAGCAGACATAGGACGGCAGTTGCATAACGAAGCCAGACTAGTTCGATGGGTGGAATTTCGTTGACGATCGATTTAACAACTACGAACATACCACCCCAGATACTGGCGGCTAACGTGAGTAAGACCGATCCGACCAAGTTTTTAGATTTCACGAGCTGCATCTCCTTTCTGAACTAAAAATATTTTACGAAAATTATGGTAACAAAAAAGGCTAGCTCTTCAAAGCTGAGCCTTTTCTTAATGTATTTATGAGTGGGCATGGAATTGGACCACAATCTCCCTAGTAAAGAACTAGGGGCTCTCCAAATTGAGCTACCCACTCATGACTGATGAACAACAATTATTAATTTACATGATTTTAGCTAAGATGTCAAATCATTAAACTGACATTTGCGGATTTTGCGGCTTCTTTACCATAAAGATCCGGACTAGATTACTCATAAGGGCCACGTCCAAAAGGTCCTTAGACGTCTTGATTCGCCCGTTTTGGAAGATGGTAAAGCTAGCGGACTGGGTCTTGGATTTGTAAGACATCGACGTTTTGCTGCGTTTCCAAAAGACGTATTCTTTTGACAGGTAGGGTTTAAAAGTCTTAAAAGCCGCTTGGCGTAGGTAAGGACCTTGGCGTCTGCGGCCTTCATCCGCTTCTGAATGTCAGGTCGGTCCAGCGCCTTTTCGGTATACGGCTTCTGGGGCTTGTTCGGCTGTTCATCAAGGACGATGATGTGCTGGCCGATCCCGAAGCAGTCTAGATTATACCGTAGTAAAACATCCATTCAGGGCTGTGCTTTAGCTCGGCTATCGGTATTGAGATGAATAATCTGAAATAGTTTCATAATGAACCCTCTAGTTTTAATTCAAATTACTGTTGATCAAGCGAGCTTCTTTAGCCTTTTCTGAGGTGAGACCACTTCAAAGTCCTGGCCGTTGATCTGGGCGGTGTGACCTTGTAAATGACTCGAAACGTGGTGAAGATTAGCCTTGCGGTAAAAGAGGGCTAACGTCATCATATCCTTAGCCGAAAGGTTAGTCTTCATGTTGTCGCTTAAAGCATTAGCTAACGACGGGTGCAATGCTAAGTTGTGAATCTTGGATACTTTATCGAATAGCTGGAACAGAACTTGACGCTGACGGATCTGACGTCCGTAGTCCCCCAGCGGATCCTGGTGACGCATTCGGCAGTAATCTAAGGCCTGCATTCCGTTTAAGGTGACTTGCTGGTGCTTTTTAACGTTAGCAGCACCGTATTTAAAGGTTAACGGAGGGTTAACCGTGACTCCGCCAACCTGATCAATGATTTTATCCAGGCCGCCCATGTTGATTAGCATGTAGTAATTGACCGGAACACCTAGCCAGCTCTGGACATAATGAGCAGCTTGATTAGCACCGCCTAACGTGTAGACGGAGTTGATTTTGGTTAGCATGTTGTTGTAGTGAGCCGGTGCATCACGTGGGATACTAGTTAAGGTCATGGTGTGTTTATCCGGATTGATGGTGTTAAGCATCATGGTGTCGGTTCGACCTCTGAAATGACGGCCGATTGCACCGGTATCGGTTCCCATCATCAAAACGGTGATGGGCTGATGATTACTAAGGTGGGGCTGAGCGGTCGTGGATTGATTTTGCGGCGTGTAGCTTTCCTGATTAAAAGTCTTAGCACTATTGATGCCCTTGACTAAATAAAAGGCATGATGACTAATATTAAATGCCAAATGTTAAAACGATGCGGTCGGTGATAATTGTACGGTGGTCGTTGATGATATTGTTCACGGGTTAACATTTAATCACCCTTTCTGATTTAGGTTCTATTATATCAGACCTAAAACAAAAAAGGAATTAATTATTTTTGAATTTCGTTCCGAACCTTCATGGCTTTAACGAAGTCGTTGGTAAAGATTCCTTGAACGTGTTTCTTGAAGAGTTTCTTCATGGTTGGAACGTCATCGATGGTGTAGATCCGTTCCATGTCTTCGATTCCCTGGGCGTAGTAGCCGGGATGTAATGAGGTTAAATGCTCTTTCTTGATAAAGGCCTTCGGATTCAGGAATCTTTTATCGGTTAAGAAACAGTAGATTTGGTTAGGATCGATCTTTTGAGCAATCTTTAAACTCTTTAGATAGAATGACGAGTAAATTACCGGATACCTTAATTGATGATCTTTGACCATGTCTAGAACGATTTTTTCAATTCCTTTGTAATGAATCTGGTTGGTCTTGAATTCTAAATTCAAGTGAATGTCGTGATTGCCCACTAATTTAAGGAAATCCTTTAGTAACGGAATGGTTTCACCGTTAGCTAACGGATATTTCTTTAACTGATCATAGGTGTAATCATGGATTTTGCCATGGCCCTTGGTGGTTCGGTCGATCTTTTCATCGTGCATGATGACCGGGACGTTATCCTTGGTTAGATGAACGTCAAATTCTAGGCCGTCAGCACCGTGATCGATTGCGTATTTAAAGCCCTGTAAAGAATTTTCAGGAAACTTAACCGGATAACCACGGTGGGCGAAAATCTGTGTTTTCATATGGATCCTCCTGGTAATCTACCATTACATTTAGCAAATGCTATTT
The DNA here is from genome assembly GCA_043289735.1 of Acetilactobacillus jinshanensis. Lineage (GTDB taxonomy): Bacteria > Bacillota > Bacilli > Lactobacillales > Lactobacillaceae > Acetilactobacillus > Acetilactobacillus jinshanensis_A. The sequence continues at coordinate 580,274 of CP171343.1, read as the reverse complement.
CTCATTTCGAACATTATAGTAAGCCACTCGGGGCTATGTGTAAATTGGGAAAGCTAATGACGCTCATTAGGATAAAAGCATGCCGAATAATAGCGACCAGCGTGAAGTTGGCGTTCATGAATTCTCCTAGGTAATGAATGCCGATGGGCACGATGAATGAACCGAGATTCGAACCGGTGATCAAGACGGCAATCGCGACGGTTTCGTAGCGAACCGGGATGACTTTACCGACTAAGGCGTAAGAATAGGTCCCGAACATTGGAAATGCCATCCCTGACAAAATGGCACCCAGGCCAAAGTAATGACGTTATCACTGAAGGCTTCCACTAACGTACCGATAGCAATCATGATGATGCCCATCACGATCGTGTAACGGTGAAGTAGTGAAAGATTTTGCCAAAAGCAGCGTTCGCGAAGAAAGCGAAAATAGTGTTTAAGCCGATGATTAAGCCTGAAGTTCCGGCAGAGCCCAGGTGCAAGTAGTGCATTAGATTAGGGATTTCAACGAAGACGCTAGCGTTTGCCATTACGATGAAAATCATTAAGAGGAATAATCCGATCACCACGTCAATTAAACGAATGATTTCGCGGGTCGGTAAAAGACCGTAACCGACGGTGTCTTGTGACTGCACTTGATAGCTTGATTATTAGTTTTGGGGAAACACTTCCAGAAGTAGATGAAGATCAGGAAAATTAAGCCGTAAGCTAAGAACGATACCTGCCAGTTAATCATTACCAGTAAACCCATCATGATATCAAGGATGCACTGACCAAACGGTTCCATCGCGGTTCGGTAACCTGACATCTTGATTCGCAGCGATTCTCGGTGCCGGAAGTAAATGTTGATGGCATCGATAGCAAGTGAATTTAGTAAACCTAAGCCGATTCCCCATGCGAACCGGGCTATTAGGATGAAGGTGAAATTTTGACTAAAGGCCGGCATGATACCAAAGATCGCCGTCATAAAAATGCCGATTCCGATCGTTTTCTTCATGCCGATCTTACGTGCGATCCATATTGACAAAAATAGCGTAATTAATGCTGATAACTGCTGAATCGTACTGATCATGTCAAACAGTGTGATGGAAACGTTGGGAAACGACTTCATCATGGATGGTAAAGCTGGGGTTATGGCTTTGCCAGAAGAAATTATTAATGACGGCGCTAGGATGGCACCGTACATTAACACTCGTTCTTTTCGTCTACTTTTAATCATGTTAATAATCCTCCCAGAGAAATTATTAACGAATCGTTAAATATTTAGGCGGAACGTAATCAACGAGCCAGATTCCGCTGGCGGTGGGATAGAACGTTAAGCCGTCTTTAGAGGCCTGTTGAGCATGAACGTTAAAGATAACGGGATGCGGATCTCTTCGTGCGCCGACTTGGTGGGCCATTTTAGTGGTCGACGATAAATGGACGAAATCACGGTCCATCTTTTTAATGCCTTCGGTTTTGATTAATCGAGCAGCGTGATGGGTCGTGCCGTGAAACAGGATTTCGGGTGGCGTTTTAGGAGATGATAATGGTTTGATTCCGGGAATGCTGTGTCCATATAAAGCCCGAATGGTGTCACCTTCGATGGCGAAGCGCTTTTTACTGCTGAGCTTCATAATTTTGGCAATCAATGGAACGCTGATGGGGCTGTTGCGATAATATTGATTGAATTTAAGGATCAGAACCTTCAGATTAACCCGGCCGTAAGTATCCAAATGAATTCCGATCTGTTCGGGATGGTGCCGTAAAACGTAAGAGATTCGTTTACTGATCTTAGTTAATTTATGGTTCATTTTGTCACCCTCTTTAGATAATTGGATAATTGATCTTTAAGCTGACCGTCACGTTTTGCTTGATACCAATATTTAGGCTCGATCCAGTATTTTTTGCTGTAGAGCCAGACCGGTAACTTTTTGCGAATTAAGGGTTCATTTTGATAACGCGGAAAAATATGGGCATGTAAATAATTACTGGTGTTGCCCAGGATCTCATAGTTGATCCGGTACGCCTGAGTGCAATGCAGTAAAGCGTCGCCCACAATACTCATGTCGGCTAAATAAGCCCTTCGTTGTTTAAGATTTAGATCGTTCAGCGACGGGACCACCCGTTTGGGCAATAAAATACAGTAGCCCGGCAGGAACTGGGTCTTGCCCATGATGACGTTGCCGCCGTCCAGCTGAGCGACTAAATTATCGCCTTTGCCTTGATTAGACAAAAGGATCGCTTTTTTGATCGCGTCCAATTATCTCGCTCCCGAATTATTTAACGATCTTAACGAAATTGAAGAATAATTTAGCTGGTTTACCAGTTTTTTTCTGAATTTTGATGTAACCCTTATTTTCAAAATCGGCAAAGGCTTTCTTGAGTTTTGGCCAGGAATCCTTTTCACTGGTAACTCGGGATTTTGGTTAAATAATAGGTCTTAGCTTGGTTATCATAGCGGCTGTGTTTAAGCATTTTGGTAATTAAACTCATCATTAGACCTAATTCAAAAGGCGTTAAAGTCAGTTTCTGAAGTAATGTAAGACGGCCTTCATGCTGGCGTCCATTTTTAACGTTGTTTGTTTCATTTTTATCGAAAATTGAACAACTTCTAAATTAGTTAATAAACATTTATAAATTATTAATTAATAATAATAGATTATTAATATTTAATAATAAGTAATTTATTACTTATGATAAAAATCATCGATACCCTTAGGTGTGATTAAATATTCAGGCTTATCNNNATTGCCTTTCCGATTAGCATGATAGGTTGACGCCACCAAAATAAAATCATGTTTACGTATGCGGGTCTTGTTTGATTAAGATTTTAATAGCTTTAAGTAATCGAGGATAAGGAACGTTAATTAGTTTACTTAAAGTTTACTATCGATGGAAAGCCGACTGTTGTGTAAAATGATTTGATTATGCAAAAAGAACGGGTTACTGATGTTTATATTCATAATTGGCCCTCCCGGTTGAATACGTAGTGCTAGTAGTTATTTTATGATAAAATTAAATATAAAGGAAGTAATAGCTTGTTAAAGAATCGGCTCGTGATTTTAAGCGTCTCAAAACGTTACGAACTTTAGGTGATGTCTTAGGTCGCACTAATCCTGAATATCACATTATGAAATATTTATTGGATCATTTTTATCAAAATGAAATCTTAAAGACTGATCCAGACCAAATTGCTGATCAGCTAAAATTAGATTCAAAAGTAGTCAGTGCTTTTATGGAACGGTTAGTTAAATCTGGTAAATTATTACATGACGATGGCATGTACTTCTTAAACACCGATTTAGTTTTAAACCGGTGATTAATTAGATATGCTGAACGTTTTATTTCGGATCATCGTAATCTGTTTTTCGGATTACTGGGCTTTACAAATTTGTTGGTACTCCGGGATGTTCTGATCGATTGGCTTCATCATCGTCAATTTGGTGAATTTACGGCTGGACCCAGCGGGTTTTGGAAGAATTCTTACGGGAATATCTAATGTATCAAGACATTATGCCGACGATTCTGTCGTTAATCTTGATTATTATCTTTTACCTCTCGGGTGATTTGATTATGACGGACATTTTAGTGGCGTTATTAATTCTTAACGACGGTCAGATCATTCGGGATCATCTTGAGAAGCGACCGCCGTTGACGGTTCGACGGTGCTTTCGTTAATTTTCACGATTCTTCCGTACATTTATGATATTGATTACTAAATAAAGGAGGCCTCTCAAATGGACGCTGCTTTAAAAAAGCGATTCTTATAACCATCGGGGAATTGAAAACGCTCGGCAGGGTAAGAACCGTTCGGCCTTGACGTGCTTTAATCAAGCGATCAAAGCGTATCCGGAGTTACCGTTAAGTAATTCTCATGATTTAAAATACCGAATTTATAGTAACGAGGCTTAACCAAAGAGCACCTTCGTGACTTTAAAGGGGCCTTGGCTGATTATAATCGGACCTTGAGTTTAGATCCGCGGTACGCCGTTGGTTATTGTAACCGGGGTGGCGTTAAATTTAACATGCGTGATTATCAAGGTGCGATTGCTGATTTTCATTCAGCCATTAAATATAATTCCGGTTATGAAAAGGCCTATTTCTTCTTAGGCGCGGCTTACATGCGTGCTAACAGAATCAAGACGCCGTTAAAGCCTTTACTAAGTTAATCAAAATGAACGATCAATTCTTTTTACCGTTCTTTGAACGGGGCTGCGCTAAGTTAGCTCTGGATCATTACCGTGCTGCCATTAGTGATTTTAAGCAAGCCGCTAAGATGGCCCCGCCGAACAGTGCTGCTAAAGTGGCAGTGCTAAATAATATGGGAATGGCTGAAAATAACGTTCATCATTATTCGCAAGCCATTAAAGTTTTAAAGCAGGCCTTAATGATTATTCCAAGTAATCATTATGCAATCACTAATTTGAAGATTGCAAAACGGGGTCTGGATAAAAATCATTAAAGTTAAAAAGGAGGGTCTAAAAATGCCCTATTCTTATGATTTTTTAAATAAATTAACGACCGATCTTAAAAAAGCTAATCCTAAACATAATAATTACTTTATCGTAATGCCGCATAACGATGGTAAAACGATTACCATTAACTGCCACATTAGCAGTTATTCACTAATTGCATTACCAACTATCGATAATCACCCGTTCTTCTGGTTAAAGCTGCGGATCGTGCGGGTTGCTAAAGATAAATACGTGGTCACTGATGATCAGTACGTGTATAAGCACATTTCATCTAATCGAAAATTGGTTAAAGCTTTGATTAAGAATTTACCCACTAAGATTCGATTAGCTGCCGAAGCCCAGGGATTTAACGCTCGTGAGCCCAAGATTAACACGATTTACCGTGATCACACGTTAAAGTTAAACGCGACCGGCTTCAAGCAGCTGGTCGACGGGGTCAACTGGCTATTGACGTTATCTAAGTCAATTTTCGCTTACCAGATTGCTGCCGATAATCATTATTACATCGCGATTTAAATTTATAATTTAGTAAATTTTTTTATTTACATAATAAAAAATTAATTATTAATAATAAATTATAAGAATTAAATAAAATATAATTAGGAAAAAGTAAATAAAAAATACTAATTAATTAGTTATTTAATAATTAATTTCTAATTTAGAATAAGTTCTGAAACGCTTCACTGAGAATAGTGTTGCCTAAGTGATGCATGGTGAAGTTCATTCATGCACGACTTGGTTTAGCATGTTTCTTAGCGGTCATTGAAGTGTGTAGACCAGCTTTGTAAGCAGTTAAGCCAACTTGATGACCTTCAGCTTTAGCAGTGTTGGATGCATCACCACCGTTAACGTCGTTAAAGCCGTTAAAGAACCAGTAGTAATAACCGTGCTTATTGTTTTCAGCTAAGTTGTTCTTTAACCATGCATTGGATTCATGATGCTGTTTAGCGTAACGTTTAGCAGAGTTGAAGCCAGCGTACTGGCCATAATCAGTTAAGCCGTCTTTAAGTCCACTTGGAACACCGCCTAATTGATCTTGAGCACCAATAATTAAGTATGGATCGTGAAGAGCATCAAGATATTCTTTTTCGTAGTTGGTCTTATTAAATGGATCAGCTGCGTCAACTGATTTATCAGCTCTCATAGTTGCTCGACCGGTTTGGTAGCATTACCGACCTTTAAGGAGTAATTGAACTTCTTGTTAGCTAAGGCTTTTTCTTTAGTGATACGTACTTACTCTTACTTAATATCAGTAACATGAGCATATGTGGCTTGCCCATTAAGACTAAAGCACTCTTCTGGTTAGAACCGCTCATGTGTGCGTATTCCTGAGCGAACATTGGTAATGAGTACCAGAAACGGGCACCACGGTCGAACCGCATGTTACGGCCCTGGCTACCGGCTACACCATATTTACTGAAGTAAAGCGGATCGTATACTGCGAAAGAAGTAACCGTGACGCGGTAAGCAGTGATTACTTTACAGTGGTTACGGTTAGGATCACCCGGTAATTGATAGGATGAGTAGCCATAGTATAAGACTGGATGACCGCTCTGAACGTACATCTTGATCTCGTTTACGGAAGCACCGGAAATATTTTTAACGTTTTTATCGAAGCGGTTAGCATATCGCTTTAAAGCATATGCTTTAATTACATGACCGAAGCCGTTGGTACCGTAGGCGCTACCGGCTTGACCGCCTTTGGTATTGTAAGCTTGCGGTAAGTGATTATATAAGTACCGTAAGCTTACGTGCTTATGATCAGTACGAAGTAACATTTCTAATGAAGCTTCGGCACAGCCTTCTGGAGCACTGATCGGTCGCCACTGGCTAACGTATGGAACGTTTAAGTAAGCCGTCTGGTTATTTCTAACCAATGCTTTAGCATTGGTATAAATGAAAGGCTTTGGATGTATTACCTGCTTTTTGCCAGTTATTCTTGTAGATACCATAGTTATTAGCAACGAACATTGATTGTTATTCCTCTGACTATTAACGGATTTGCGGTAGTATCTGCGTGAGTAGTAATGCTTGCTGCAGAGCTTAAGCCTACTAAGCCTAATAGAACAACCGAAACGGTAATCCAATTTTTGCCAGCTTTTCGTAATACTTTTTTAGTATTACGAATCCTAAATTTATTTTTATTGATCAATAACATAACCTCTTTTTATAAATTATATAATTATTATACCAAAAAAGCTTATTTATTATAAATAAATTATTATAAATTACTAATAATTTATAATAAATAATAAATAAAAATAATTAGTACGATTTTTTGCTATAATTAAAATTGAATACTCGTTTGGCTAGTTCAGCATATTCAATTTCAAAAATGTATCAACTAATAAAGCCTGTTCAAGCCTAGTTTGGAAGCCATTAAGTGACCTTCCTGTATTATGTTCAATATGGAATAACTGATTTAATCTTGAAAATACAGTTTCAATACGGCGACGTAGTCGCCTCAAAAGACTGTCATCATAAGGATATTGCTTCATGTTTGAACGCACGGGAGTCCAAAACCAGATACCTCGTTTTGCCAAGTATTCTTTTAATTTTTTACTGATGTAACCTTCATCAGCTAAAATATGTCGACATGGATACTCATCAACTAAAGTTTTTACCATTTTAATATCATGGATAGATGCTTTAGTTATAGTATAAGCAAGAACAATTCCGGAATCAGAAACCTCAAAATTGCCTTTAAATCCGTAATAGTACATCTTTTTAGCGGATTTAAAACCGATGTTTGCATAATGATTCAAGAGTGTAGCTCTTGTGTTACGTACATACTTACATAAAGGCATTGGTAGGCTATCAATTACGGAATATCTTGGATGAACATATTTTTCAATAAGTTTAAAACGCATGATTTGAAGAATAACTCCGTCTCGATTACAAATTCGGTTAAAGCGTGACTCTTCAGGCATTCGGCTGGGGTTTATTACATTATTATTCATCACAAAATAATAAAATCTTAGTCTAGCGTTAATTCCAAGTAATTCCTGTAAACACATCAAAGCCAACACTTCTACATCAGTTAATTTAGAATGATTAACATTTCGCCTCCGGCGAAAGTTACTACAGATAAAGGCTTTATAGAGTGGCTTAATTACGTTAATGCAGGATTGAAATTGTAATAATGAATGATTATTAGTATACTGAATTTGGTCGGACATAAGCTACACTTCCTATTGTTTTAACTACTTTTAGTGTAGCCGACATGTTCGGCTTTTTTAATATCATCTTCAACTAGCCAAACGGGTAGTATATCATCAAACCGAGGCAGTAACTCGGTAAAGTGAATTCGAAAAAAGCGTTGTCAGTAATTTGGCGACGTTTTTGACAATTTATATGAGAATTTATATAATTTCTATATTATAAATTATAATTAATAAATTATTATTAATATAAAATAATAAAGGAAGAAGTTAATTACTTATTCCCATTCAATCGTGGACGGCGGCTTACTGGTCACGTCATAGACGACTCGGTTAACACCGTTGACTTCGTCACAGATCCGGGTGGAGATCTTGGACATAACGTTCCACGGGATTCGAGCAAAATCAGCCGTCATACCGTCGATCGAGGTAATGGCACGAACGGCGATCGTATAATCGTAGGTTCGCTGATCGCCCATGACGCCGACGCTCTTAAAGCCGGGTAGGACGGTAAAGTACTGCCAGATCTTACGGCTAAGGCCCGCTTTTTTGATCTTCGTGCGTAAAATCGCGTCACTGTCACGAACGATTCGTAATTTATCGGGAGTGATCGCACCCACGATCCGAATCGCTAAACCCGGCCCCGGGAACGGCTGACGCCAGACTAATTCATCAGGGATTCCTAATTTAGTACCGACCGCTCTGACTTCATCTTTGAATAGGTACTTCAACGGTTCGATTAACTTCAGGTGCATGTTCTTAGGCAGACCACCCACGTTATGATGGGATTTGATTTTAGCGGCGACGCCCAAGCCACTTTCGATTCGGTCCGGATAAATGGTACCCTGTGCCAGGAATTTAACGCCCTTGATTTTGTGGGCTTCCCGGTTAAAGATCCGGATAAATTCATGACCGATGATTTTACGCTTGGTTTCCGGATCGGTCTGGCCCTTTAAGCGATCCAAGAATTCTTTCTGGGCGTTGACCCGAACGATGTTTAAGCCCAGGTCATCGTGGAGGCTGCTCATGACCTGGTCAGCTTCGTTCTTACGGAGCAAACCGTGATCAACGAAGATGCAGGTTAACTGATGACCGATGGCGCGGTGCAGTAAAACCGCGACCACACTGGAGTCCACCCCGCCGGATAAAGCCAGGATGACCTTCTGGTCACCGACTTTATGACGAATTCGTTCGATCTGCATGTCGATAAAGTCGTTCATGGACCAGTTCGCTTTGGCGTGGCAAACGTTCAGGACGAACCGCTTTAAGATGTCCTTACCGTATTTAGTGTTGTTAACTTCGGCATGGAACTGGATTCCGTAAAAATGTTTAGCGTTATTTTGCATAGCGGCGATCGGACAGTTTGGACTGGTGGCAACGTCTGTAAAGCCATTGGGAACTTTAGATACTAAATCACCGTGGCTCATCCAAACGGGTTCTTGCTTGGGTAAGTTATGGAATAAGGTGGCTTGGTCAGTCGTCACCTTGATCTGAGCGTGTCCGTACTGACTTTCGGCGGATTTGACCTGACCGCCTAAATCGTAGGCCATCAATTGCATGCCGTAGCAGATTCCCAGGATCGGGATCCCTAATTTAAAGACTTTCGGGTCGACCTTCAGCGCCTTTTTATCGTAAACGCTGTCGGGACCGCCCGAGAAGATGATGCCTTTCGGGTGCATGGCTTTTAGTTTTTCAATCGAGATCGTACACGGTAATAGTTCGGAGTACACGCCGATTTCTCTAACTCGGCGGGCGATCAACTGGTTGTATTGACTGCCGAAGTCCAAAACGACGATCTTGTCGAATGATTTTGAATTCATAATTTAACCTTCTTAGTAATTATCGATGATAATTAGGTGCTTGGCGGGTAATTTGAACGTTATGCGGATGGGATTCGATCAAACCGGCGTTGGAAATCCGAACGAACTGGGCTTTTTTAATTAAGGTCGGAATGTCCTTAGCACCGGTATAGCCCATTCCGGAACGCAAGCCGCCGGTCATTTCATAGATAATGCGGCGAACGCTGCCTTTATAAGGAACTCGGGCTTCAACACCTTCCGGAACTAACTTCTTAGCTTCGTTGACTTCACCCTGGAAGTAACGGTCGGCGGAACCGTGTTCCATGGCGCCGATACTGCCCATGCCACGGTAAGCTTTGTATTTACGGCCGTGATCTTCGTAGACTTTACCGGGGGCCTCTTTAGTACCGGCTAGCATGCCGCCCATCATAACGGCGTTACCACCGGCGGCGATGGCTTTAACGGCATCACCGGTCTGTTTAATGCCGCCGTCGGCGATGATCGGACGGTGCCACTTACGAGCGACGGTTGCGGAATCGTAAACGGCGGTTAACTGCGGGACGCCGACTCCGGCGACGATTCGGGTGGTACAGATGGAACCGGGTCCGATGCCGACTTTAACGACGTTGACGCCGGCTTTAAATAGATCGTTAGTAGCAGCACCGGTAGCGACGTTACCGGCGATAATGGTCTTATCGGGAAATGCTTCTCTTAATAAACGAACTTTTCGAATAACGCCCATTGAATGACCGTGGGCGGTATCAACCACGACCGCGTCGGCACCGGCATCGTATAATGCTTTGGCGCGCTGAATGGTGTCGCTGGTGACGCCGACGGCAGCGGTACATAATAAATGGCCCTTAGCGTCAACGGCGGCTTTCGGGTATTTCTTTTTATCCGGAACGATGGCTTTGACTTTAGCGACCTGTTTAGCTTGCTGATCGATCAGCATGTTCTTATGGATGTCACCTAAGCCACCGCATTCGGCCATGGCGATTGCCATCGGTGCTTCGGTGACGGTATCCATGCTGGCGCTCATGAACGGTACGTTTAACTTAATGTTCTTAGCTAATCGAGTACTGGTGTCGACTTGATTAGGCAAAACGTAGCTCTTGGCCGGAATCAATAAAACATCATCAAAAGTTAAACCGTGTTTAGCAAATTTAGTATCCCATGCAGACATAATTATTACTCCTTAAATTTTGAATAATTACTTATAGGGATGCCAAGTGAGGATGAAAAAAGCTCCCGTACCTATACCAAGTAACGAGAGCTTTTAGTTTCGTTGCTTATAGTCTGAATTTTTACGGATTCAGGTAGAAACTAACCAACCACATTTTGGCATTATATAGGCAATTAATTTATTTAGTTTATATCTTTATATTAATTATTAATTATTTATTATAAATAATTAATAATCTATTATACATAATTAATTATAAGTAATAAATTTTATATAAAACCTTTTTCTGAGCCAGTTGATTAAAGACGTTTTGCTGACAGCAGTTGATAAAGATGGTTGCCGCTAGGCAGACGCAGCTCCAGAATAATCGGCGGAAATTTAAAATTGATTAAAATAATCGAAGCCGTTGATGATTAGAATGATTAATTCTAATTAATTTCTTAATATTATTATTTAGTACCGAACAGACGATCACCGGCATCACCTAAACCGGGTACGATATAATTATTCCGAGTTCAGTGATCATCTTCAGCAGCGGTATAAATAGCTAAATCAGGGTATTTCTTGTAAACCGCTTTGATGCCTTCCGGAGCGCAGACCAGGTTAATAAAGGTCATGTTCTTCACCGGAACGCCACGCTTATTTAAAGCCCCGACGGCATCCATACAGGAGCCACCGGTCGCTAACATCGGGTCGACGATAATGACCCGTCGCTTTGAAATATCTTTCGGACACTTAACGAAGTATTCGTGTGGAATACTGGTTTCTGGATCACGATACATCCCGATACAAGCCACTTTAGCGGACGGGATCAAATCCAGCATGCCGTTCAGCATCCCTAGACCGGCTCGCAGAATCGGTGCGATCGCTAGCTTCTTGCCGGTCAATTCTTTACAGTGGGCAGTTCCCATCGGCGTCGGAACGGTCACGTCCTTTAACGGCAAATCCCGGGTCGCTTCAAAGCCCAGCAACCTAGCTAATTCATTGACCACTTCTCGAAATTCTTTGGTCCCGCAATTTTTATTGCGAATGATCGATAACTTATGCTGAATCAACGGGTGCTTAACGATGTGAAAATTTTTCATCTTGCTAGCCTCACTGGACTAGGATTAAAGACTACTTTTTCTTAAATTTTAATGAAAATAAAAAGCCTCGTGAAGTGACCCCATTTTGTTGGACAAAGAATATTCTTCAATGAAATGAGGTCATTTTTTATGGTTAAATTTAATACTGAATTTAAATAAAATGTAGTTAATGAATATTTGTCAGGTGTTGGCTCAACTACGTTGAACCATAAATATGAAATTAAAGGCAGTGCCACGCTACTACATTGGGTAATAAAATATAAGAAATATGGATTTAAAGGCATAATTGTAAGCCATTCTAAAAAGGTATATTCTTTTAGATATAAATTAAAAGTGCTGAACTGGATGGTACTTCATCATAAGTCTTATCCAGATACAGCACTTCATTTCAATATATCGTCTCCGTCAACATTCAACGTATGGAAACGGAGATTAATGAATGGAGATCTACACCTAATGAGGAATAAGCATAAATCTCATAATCAAAATAATGACATAAAATGTGTAATAAATCAATTAAATTTTAAAAGCCATTCATATACCTTTAAGTAGCTACTATTACCGCAAGAAAGCTACGCTTTCTAATCGTGCAGCCTATAATCTTAGATTAGCTCACAAGATTTTAAAGATTAGCAAGGAGCTAATTATAAAGTTGGATACCGAACTATCACTGGAATTTTAAGAAAATTCTTCAAAATAAATCACAAACATGTTCAAAAAATCATGCAGAAATATCACTTACAATGTACTAAATTCAGTAAGAAAATACGGAAATATAATTCATATCATGGCATAGTCATCATGATCTTCCCAAATCTGCTTAATCGTAATTTTAAAACTAATTTACGAGGCCGTAAACTAGTAACTGACGTAAGTGAATTTAGATACGGTAATCAAGATATTCATCATCGAGTATATTTATCACCATATATGGATTTAACAACTGACGAAGTCGTTGCCTATAATATTAGCAACCATCCAACCTTAAATTTTACATTAAAGCCATTAATCAAAGGATTAAATAAATTTAAGCAACTTCATTTATCTTATAAAACTATCGTTCATAGTGATCAAGGTATTCAATATCAAAGCCACGAATGGCACGACACATTAAGGCAATATGGAGCTATACAATCAATGTCAAGAAAAGGAACGTGCCTTGACAACGCCCAAATGGAATCATTCTTCCATATCATGAAAGCTGAAATGATGGACAAACATTATCAGACCGAAGGTCAGTTAATTAAAGCGATGAAGTCTTGGATATGGTATTATAACCATATTCGTCCAAAAGAAAAACTAGGTTATAGATCTCCGATTGAGTATCGGAAATTACTTATAGCCTAGTTTAATAGCATTAATAAATTGTCCAACTTTATGGGGTCGGATCATCATTTTTAACTTATAAAGCCGATTTAATATCCATGTCGCTGACGTTTATTTTCTTCAGCAACGTAGAGAATAATTCTAAATAATTCAAATAATAATGATGAGACTTCTAGAATTCCGGTGATTAATAGAGCTAGCCATAATGAAGCTAATAATATTGAAATGGGCGAAGTATCCTGAAATTTAAACGATAACGATAGTAACGACGTAACGGAAATGCTGAAGTAGATGGTAATGGTAATTAAGATTTGATGCATTACCACGATATCGGTTTGTAAATCTTGCATGGCGTGCATAAATTTAGAATTATTTTGCATTGGCAAATATGCCAATCCGATGAACATTAAACAGGTAATGAAAGACGCGAACGAAATCGTGTCACTCATGATGCTGCCATAATTTGGTAGTCGAGCTGGCGAAAACTTTCGCCAAATACAAATTAAAAAGATAATAATTCCAAAAATTCCTAAGTAGGAATTTCGGTTTAAATGATTGCGCAACTAATCACCCTTCATATATATAAATGCCTCATTTGTATTATAACAAAATCTAATTTTGATTAATGCCGAGTTCAATGATTTGTAGAATTTTTTTAATAAGATTAAGTTAGCAATTAACGTTTAACTGATTTTCAATTAAAGTGCCGTGAGCTAAATCCGATAATAACCAATAGGTATTTCGATTAATTTGAGAATATTTGAGAACGAAATAGGTAATGCTTTTTCCAAAGACGATTCGGTAAGGGAAAGGTAATTTGGTAATTAAATGGTGGCTCATGAAAGTTGCTAAGATAATAATATCAAGTTGATTCTGCTTGCACAGTCGACGTTTAATTAGTCGTCCGTATTTTTGATATGCAATAGTAGATTTGATGGGAAAACCATTCAAAATCACCAAAGCATTTAAAGAGTTCTTATCATATAACTAATTATTAATTATTTATAATTAATTATAAATAATTAATTATAAATAATAAATAATTAATTATTATGTAAACGATTGCAATTGAAATGTTGAATTATGTAATCGATTTCACATGAATGAAACCGCTTGCACATTTTTCAAAAACATATATAACGGAAACTGGAACGTGGTTGTGAAGCAATGATCAATCAAGTTCCTGTAATTTGAGATTAATTTAATTATTAGATAGTGAAGTTTATCTAATGATTAGGGGGCAAAAGTTATGAGTAAAAAAGTAATTACCGCAGCAGTTGTTGAAAAACGTAACGCACCATTCAAGATGGAACACGTTAAATTAGATGACAATCCAGACGCTAACGAAGTCTTAGTTCATATGGTAGCCAGTGGAATCTGTCATACCGACGAAACCGTTCGTGACGGTGACGTCGATGGCCAAACGGGTGTCTTTCCGTATCCAGCGATTGCCGGACACGAAGGTGCCGGGATCGTTGAAAAAGTCGGCAGCGACGTTAAAAATATTAAGCCCGGTGACCACGTCGTATTGAGCTATGCATACGACGGAACTTGCAAGAATTGTTTAAACGGTCATCCCGCCAGCTGCCTAAACTGGGGCAAATTAAACGCCATGGGCGTTCGTGCCAATGGTAAACACGCCTTCTTTAAGCAGAACGGCACTCCGGTGTCCAACTTCTTTGATCAATCCAGTTTTACGACCGAAACTATGGTTAACGACCGAAACATCATTAAAGTCCCTAAGAGCGTTGACTTACGGAAGGTCGGTCCACTGGGCTGTGGATTCGTTACCGGTTCCGGTACCGTCTTCAACGCTTTAAAGCCTGAACAGGGTTCTAGCTTCGTTGTCATGGGCACCGGTGCCGTTGGCTTAGGTGCCATGATGGGCGCCGAAATCAAAGGCTGTGATCCAATCATCGCCATTAATCATCATGACGGCCGTTTAACGGTCGCTAAGAAGATGGGCGCCAACTACACCATTAATAACTAGCAAGCCGACTGGGTCAAAGCCGTTAAGAAGTTAACCCACGGTGAAGGTGCTAATTACATCGTTGACACCACCGGCTTAACTAAATTGCAGGAACAGTGTGTTGCTGCTTTAGCCTCCGGCGGTCACTTCGCACCGTTAGCCGTCACCCGTCATCCAATGACCTTTAATCCGTGGACCGATTTGGAAGCCACCCAGAAGCATATCGACGGTGTCTTAATGGGTAATTCCGTTCCGCAGGAAGCCATTCCGCAGTTAATCAAGTTCTGGCAAGCCGGCAAGTTCCCGTTTGATAAGTTAGAACACTTCTACGACTTTAAGGATATTAATAAAGCCAATAAGGCTTCTAACGACGGTTCGGTCATCAAACCGGTCTTGATCATCGATCATAATTACCAGCCTGGTAAATAAATAAAAATATGTTCATTAATATTAAAAGAAGGCAATCATTATGGCATACGCAAGTATTTATCCATACACTGGCAAAACATTAAAGACTTTTGACGTAATTAGTGACGACGATTTAACCCAGAAGTTAAACCAGGCCGAAAAAGTTTATCAAAAATTCAGTAACGAATCGATTGCGGTTCGTAAGCCGATTTTAGAAAACGTTGCTAAAACGATGCGTCAAGATATCAAACCTTTAGCAACCTACATCGTTCATGACATGGGCAAGCTTTATTCCGAAGCCAAAGCCGAAGTTCAATTGAGTGCCAACATTGCTCAGTACTACGCTGATAATGGTGAAAAATTACTGGCTGATAAACCGCTACGCACCATGGCCGGTAATTCCTGGATTGAATACGATTCGACCGGGATCGTAATGTGTGTTGAACCATGGAACTTCCCCTACTACCAATTAATGCGGGTCTTCGCTACTAACTTTATGCTAGGTAATCCGGTCATGGTCAAGCACGCTAGCAACGTTCCGCAGTGTGCCGAAGCCTTTGAAAAGGTAATTGAAAAAGCTGGTGCGCCTAAGGGTGCTTACACCAACCTATTCGTTAACTACAAGCAGGTTGGCCGCATCATTGCCGATCCTCGAGTTCAGGGCGTTGCTTTGACCGGTTCCGAAAAGGCCGGTGCCATCATTTCCGCTGAAGCCGGCAAGAACTTAAAGAAGTGCACCATGGAACTAGGCGGCAACGATGTAATGTATATCCGCGGCGACGTTAACGTTAAGAAAGCCGCTAAGTTAGCTGCCTACGCTCGATTGTGGAACGCCGGCCAAGTCTGTGTATCTGCTAAGCGCTACATCGTCGCAAAGAGTATTTACCCTGAATTCATGAAGGATTTAAAGGCTGAATTTGCTAAATACCAGCCTGGCGACCCGATGAAATCTAGTACTAATCTAGCTCCGTTATCCAGTAAGAAAGCCCAGTTAAACTTAGAGAACCAGGTTAAAAACGCCGTAGCCCACGGTGCCAAAGTCGTCTACGGCGGCGGAATTCCGAAAGGTACCAAAGGATTCTTCTATAACCCGACGATTTTAACTAACATTTCACCGAAGAACCCGGCTTTCTATCAGGAATTCTTCGGCCCGGTCGCTCAGGTATACGTTGCCGATAGCGATGCTGATGCCATTAAGATTGCTAACGATTCGAATTACGGCTTAGGCGGTTCCATTCTTTCTAAGGATACTGATCAGGCTGCTAAGGTCGCTTCCAAGATGAACACCGGGATGATTTATATTAACGACATGTGTGACGTTATTTATCCAGAATTACCATTCGGTGGCGTTAAGCATGCCGGCTTCGGACGTGAATTAGGTCCCGATGCTGTTAAGACCTTTGCTAATGCTAAACTAATTAGTATTAAAGATTAACTCGTAACTTGCCCTTTATAGTAAACTAAGTTTCGAAAGGAGATTAATCGGATGTTGAGAACTATTAAGTTTGATCATTTGAATAAAATTATGACTCAAGCCTGGTGGCGGCTTTCTGTATTCTTTTACATGTCCGTACGGAAGACAGGAAGTCAGTTTTTAAACGTCTGATGATCTTGCTCCGCATGGATTAATAGTAACCGTGCGGAAAGCTCGTTTCAGTTAAAAATTTAGAAATTATGATCCTCACGGTTGTAAAATTCCGTGAGGATTTTTTGTTGTCGGAAGGGTGAAAAATATGAAATCACGATTACAGAAAATGTCGTTTCTAAACACGCTGGCAATTTCGTTTACCGCGATCGCCCCCACGTGTGCGATGGCGTTCAACACCACCGCCGTCGCTAAATTCGCGGGGATTCACATGCCGCTGTCGTTTATCTTCGGCGGCATGGCGATTCTGCTGGTGGGTGCCTGCTTTGCCATCATGGCGAGTCAGACTTCCGGGGTCGGTTCCGCTTACGCTTATAATAAACTGGCGTTAGGTGAACGGGCCGGCTTCGTGACCGGCTGGATTTTAACGATGGTCTACGTCGTCGGCGGTGCCGGTGCGATTGCGATGTCGACTAATTTTTTACAGGTTCTGTTCGGCCGGTTTGGCTTAAAAGCTTCGGCCGTTCTGATCGCCTTAGGGATGCTGGTCCTGTTGTATCTGATTAATCTACTGGGAATCAAAATCGCAAGTGACATCTCGTTAATTATTGAAGTCATCGCGATTATTGTCCTGGCAGTAATTTGTGGCGCCGTCATGATACACGGCGGCATGAACGGTATGAATTTACAGCCGTTCGCTTTTCACGCTAGTAATTTACCCGGCATCGGCCAGGGAATCATTTACGTGATTATCTGTTTTGCTGGCTTTGAAGAATCGACCACCATGGCCGTTCGAACCCGTAATCCAAAACGGACCATTCCGATTACGATTATTTCTACCATTATATTAGTAGCTTTGATTTTCATTGCCGTTAGTTACGTTCAGGTGATCGGTTACGGTGAAGCTCACGTTGGTAACCTGATTAATTCTAAGGCTCCGTTGAATTACCTCGCTCAGACCTACATGGGCGGTAAGATGGCGACTTTGATTGATTTTGCCACCACCATTAGTTCGATCGCCTCGTTTATGGGCATTATGAACGCTGGTGCCTATATGCTCTATGCTCTGGGTAAGGAACATTACTTGCCAAAGCCTTTAGGCAGATTTAATAAGCATCTAGCAACTCCGTTATTTGCTTTGACTACATTGCCATTATTGTACGCGATTGAATACGTTGCTTTAGGTTTGCCGCTTGGTAATAATATGGCCTATTCCATGTACATGGGAATTGCCGGCTTGAGTTTCTTAGTGGTTTACATCTTAGTTTGTGTCGGAATCATTACTTATATTCATCGTAAGCAAGGGGTTAGTAATCCCCATTTTAGGGGTAGTTGCCTTATGCTTCCCGTTAATTAGTAACCTTTATCCAGTTCCGCCGTTCCCGATGAATATTGTTCCTTATCTAATTTAATCATTTATTAAATTTAATGAGAAATTAAAAAGTTATTAGCAATCTGCGTTAACCCGCTGATGTTTATACTGATCGGGGTTAATTTGACGGTCGGTTTCTTTATCTTTACTCACTTTGCGATTCCGTCGATGGCCTATGCTTATACGATCGTTATTATGATGCTCCGTTATGATACTGATCGGCATACTTCAAAAAAAATTGATTGGTTTGATAAAATTGATTTTAACGATCATGAATGGCAATCAAAAATGGGTCGTTTATTTAGTCTATTTTTGATCGTTAGTGTGATGTTTTAAATATAAATTATTTATTATATATTATTAATAATTAATGATATAATTAAATTGTAATTAATAATTAATATTGCTGATATTAATAATGACCGTGAGAACGTCGAAGTTAAGACGGGCAAAGTGTCCAACCAAAAGCAGAGTGGTCGTTGCTGGATGTTTGCAATGCTGAATATTTTGAAGCAGCGGGTTGCTAAAAGATTTCACGTTAAAGATTTTCAGCTTTCGCAGAATTACCTGTTCTTCTGGGATAAGATTGAGCGTGCGAATATCTTCTATGAACGAATGATTGCTACATGTTAAGCGAAGTCTTCCGGATTACCGCTTATTCGTTTGGTGTTCCGCCCGTTAAGTTTAATTTTGAATACCGTGACGATAAGAAGAAATATCATCGGGATGCCGGCTTAACGCCGCAAGAATTTTATCAGAAGTACGTGGGCGTTAATTTAGAATTCGCCCGATAAAAAGATGAACCAGAAGTATAGTTTACCAAGCCAGAATAACGTCGTGGGCGGTAAACCGATTGAATTTCTGAACATGCCGATGAAAGATTTAAAGCGGGCCGCGATCAAACAGTTAAAGGCTGGTGAACCGGTCTGGTTCGGCAACGATGTTATCGCACGCCATGACTTTGACCGGAGTTGATTTAGTTCACGGCCGGCCTACTAAATGGAAAGTTCAGAATAGCTGGGGCGATAAAATCGGTCATAAAGGTTATTTCGTGATGACGGATGACTGGATGAACAAGTACGTTTATGAAATGGCCGTTAATCTGAAGTATCTGCCGAAAGCTCAGCAAAAGATTAATGATCAGAAATTTCCGTTAAGCAAAAAAGATCAGAAATTAGCCAAAGATCTGATGCAATATCCGGCCATCGTTTGTCAGCACGAAATTGATCATCTTCACGGCACCTGTTCTACGATCATATCAATTTATTTCTATTATGGCCGAATTTTGTTACTATATAGTTAAAAGAAGGGACACTATTATGAACCCAGAAGATCAAGTTACGTACATTGCCCTTAAATCATTAAAGGGCGTTACTAAAGATAATGTATCTGCTTACCAAAAGATGGTTAAAAAAGCTAATCAAGTGGATCCCGAAAGTACCCATTTGGTTGCTGATACATTACGTTTAGATGATATTAACCATAACCAGTTTATAAATTGCCAGATCAATTTAAAGGGTAATGTTGATCCTCAGCCTGACGTTAAGAAAGGAAACGGGAATGAATGGATTACCCACGTTGGTAAACTGGAATTAAAACGATTGGAATACGATTACTAAATAAAGCGTTAAAAATTGAGGGAGCTTATTTTATATGGACCCGAAAGATTTAACCAAGTTAACTGAACAGGAACATTTTATGTTGGATGCCGGAGTTTATTTGGTCTTCTTGCATGCTAACGATTTAGATCATTTGTCTCGAATCAAAATTGATTCCGCTAATCATGATATCGATTGGCAATTAACCACCGGGCAAAGTGTTCATTATCAGGTAACCTATAATCATAATCATACCTTAAACAGTATGATGAACACGTTCGTTGCGGAAAGTATTGATAAGAAGAAACATTTACTATCGACGAATGATCGATACGTTTACTTTACTAATTTATCGTTTCCGTTAGGTAAAAGCTATCAGAACCCCGAACAGTTTAAGAAAGGCTCGCATATCACCTTGTATTCCAAAAATATGAACGATGATCAAAAGAACACCATTTTGAAACAATTTAAGAACAGTCCGTTAAATCCGAAGACGAAGGGCTTTAAGAAGTTCTTTGCTTATTTCTGGAAACGGTTCGTAATTGAACAGCCACAGTTCAACGAAGCTGATGACATTTCCAGAAATAATGAATTAATGTCAAGATTATTAAAGACGCTACAAAATAAATACGTGGTTAGTGATAATGATTTATTAGTCTTGGCTAAGTTGTTAGGGCCGGTTCGCCGAATTTTGAATTGTAATCTTTGGGCGAATAACTTTGATTATCAGCATCACGTTTACGTTCCGGGAAGCCGTATCCAGGCTATTTTAACGCCTAGCCTTAGTCAATTGAAACGTAAATAATTAACCAAAAATCGGAGATTCGTGATTAATAATGATTAAGAATTCAGTTTTATATTACGGGATGCCGTTGACCGGTAAGTCGACGATGTTGTTGCGGATCTTTCTTCATGACCATCAGCGTCATCAGCGGGATCTATGTATTAACATGTGGACGTTTCTGCATCGGGATCCAAAGCACGCTCGGTACGCAACTTTAAATTATATTGGTTCACCGAACGGTCGTTTTCAAGCTTTGCGATTACCTTATAATCCGAACCGGTGGATTGCGACCATTAGTGCTTACCATGCCCGTTTTCCGCATATTCGGCGGGTCATGATCGATGAAGCCCAGTGTATTAATTCGGTTTATTTAGTTACGCTAATCATGGTCATTCGTGATTTTTATCCGAACGTACCGGTAATCTTTACCTGTATTGATTATGATTCCTGGCACCATAAATTACCGCAAATCAACGCTCTAATTAAATTAGTTCCGGAAAGTCACCATCTGCATCATAAGTGTATTTTCTGCCATCGGGTTGCTAACCGACGTCTACACGTCGTGAATAATCATCCGGAATACAACGAAAAGAAATACGATGATATTTTACGGCATCATAAATACACTAAGAACGGTCGGCCGAACATGTATTCAGTATGCTTGCGGCATTATAATCATCCGCCCAAGGATTTAATGACTGAAGTCCGTAAAAATGATGCCCAATATATGCCTCATAACCGAAATCAACGGGCTGAACAGATTCGAAAGAATTTGGTCCTTAGTAAAAACGTTAAAATTCGGTTTGGCCGACCTCGTTTTTATTTATAAAAAAATTATAATATGATATATGATTTAAAACATTTAAAATTAATTTTAAATATAATTTAAATCAATAAAGTTTTCAAAACAGGAATTACAATTAAAGATACGATAAAGTAACTAAAGAAGAACGTGTAAAAATTTTAAAAGCTAAAGAAGCTCGAGATGCTGCTGAAGAAGGACAGATCGAAGGATTAGAATAATAGATTAGTTTGATAATCATTAGTTGAAGTGACCCCATTTTGTTGGACAATCAAATTTGTTCAATAAAGTGAGGTCATTTTTTATGTACTCTTTTTAAAGCAAAACTAGATTTAACATAGTTGAAGATTATCTAAGAGGAATAAGTTCAACTACGTTGAACCGTATCTATGGAATTAAAGGCAATGCCACGATATTAAGCTGGGTGAGAAAATATAAGAAATATGGCTATGGAGGCCTAGTTGTAAGTCATACGAAAAAGATATATCCTTTTAGATATAAATTAAAAGTGCTGAACTGGATGATTAGCAATCACAAATCATATCCAGAAACGGCACTTCAGTTTAATATATCGTCCCCATCAATATTCAAATCCTGGGAACGGAAATTAGAGAATGGAAGTCTGTACCCAATGAAATTTAAGCACAAATCCCATAATATGGATAATCTCATAAAAGGATTGAAGAGTCAATTAAGATTATATCGAAAAGAAATTTTAGAGCTCAGGATTGAGTGTCGCTACAGTATTAATAAGATAATTAAGGAATGTATTTTAGAGATTCTTCACATTTCACGAAGTAGTTATTATTACCGACGGAAAGCTACGCTTTCGAAGCATAACAAGATAATTTAAGTTATTAATGAGATTTCGGAAATCAGAGAAGCGCTCACTACAAAGCTGGATATCGTACTATTACAGGTGTTTTAAGAAAAAACAAGATTATTAATCATAAACGTGTTCAAAGAATCCTTCAGATGAATAATTGGCAATGTACCGCATTTAGTAAGAAGAAGCGTAAATATAATTCATATAAAGGGACTGTTGGGAGAATAGCTCCAAACCTTCTTAATCGTAATTTTAAAACGAATTTACGAGGTCATAAACTAGTAACTGACGTAAGTGAATTTAGATACGGTAATCAAGATATTCATCATCGAGTATATTTATCACCATATATGGATTTAGCTACTGACCAAATTATATCTTATAGTATCAGTGATCATCCAACCGTAGAATTTACACTAAAGCCTTTAATTAAAGGACTGAAGAAATTTAAAAGACTTAATTTGCCTTATAAGACCATCGTTCATAGTGATCAAGGTATTCAATATCAAAGCCAACTTGGACAAGATACTTTAAAGAAATACAATGCCATTCAATCAATGTCAAACAAGGGCACCTGTCTCGATAACGCCCAGATGGAGTCATTCTTCCATATCATGAAAGCTGAAATGATGGATAAACATTATCAGACCGAAGGTCAATTAGTCCAAGCCATGAAGGCTTGGATATGGTATTATAATCATAATCGCCCGAAAGCAAAACTAGGTTATCGATCTCCGATTGAATATCGAAAATTTCCAGTAGCCTAGTTAAATAATCTATATAAATTGTCCAATCTTATGGGGTCGGATCATTACCGCTTGATTTCTTTTAACGTAATAATTAAAGATGTCATTTTTTAAGGCCGTTTCTAATTGCATGAGAATAGGATAAAAGGCATCCTTTAAACCCGTGGAAATATCCCATTAAAGAAATCTACTTTATTAATTTCTCTAATGAAAAATTTACAAAGCCTTCTAATTATGAGATGCAAAAATTAAAAAGGCTTTAATCAAAAAATATGTGAGTCAAGGCTTTGGTAAGGGCGTCATTAGCTTAAATGTTCGTTATAATCGGCAGATTTTTTTATAAGGTAGATTCTATAATTAATGTAAATAATATTGTAAATATAAATCTAAAAATTATAAATTATTTATAATAAAATTTTCATAATTTATTCTTTATTATTAATTATATAAATGATAACATAATAGATGTGTTAGGAGGATCCGAACATGGGCAAGACTTTACTGCACAGTGCCTTTAAAGGTGGCTGTGGTAAAACCGCAATTACGGTTATAACAGCTTATTTACTTCGCCACATGGGCAAACGGGTGCTATTGATTGATTTGGATCCGCAAGCCAATTCAAGCGAAATAATGAGCTATACCTATCATAGTCATCAAAAACCGGTGGTGAGTTTATATCACGGCTTGCTCCATTTTGATCTCTCCCATAGTATCGTTCATTTAGATTCTAAAATGGACGTGATTCCTTCTGACTGGTCATTAAGTGTTTGGCCAGAAAAGATCGAGAAATACAACATGCACGATCGAAATTTGATTTTGAAGCACGTGTTAGCGCCTTTAAAGCCTAAATATGATTATATTTTAATTGACGTTCCGCCGACGCTATCCGCTTTTACGAATAACGCGTTATTAGCGAGTGATTACGTTTCGTTAGTGTTGCAGACGCAGCGTCAGTCATATACTTCGGTTTTGAAGACCGCTCAGTATATGTACCAACTAAAGCAAAGCTATCCTAAAGAAGCTAATTATCAGTTATTGGGCGTTATTCTTTACTTGGTAAAGAAACATGCTAAAACCGATCGGGAGATTTCAAACGAAGCCAAGAAATCATTTGGCAACGCCGTTTATAAGCACCCGATCTGGCAGCAGGAACGAATCAAGGTCTTCGGTGATCAAGGTATTCATAATGAGGATTACTGGGATCGTCGCGCTTTTAAGATGTATAAAGGTACCGTTAACGAAGAATTAAATCGAATGAAAGGGGCAAAGTAATGAGTGACGATTTCTTGAAAAAGATGAATCAACAGGCTGATCACCAGATTGGCCATGCGAAGAGTCCCTTTAATCAGAAAAGCGAGGGTAGTCACCCCGTTCAGATTCGGGATGGTATCTATCGTGAAATCAAGAAACGGGCGTTCTTCAGCGATCAGAAAATGATCGACGTTGTCGATGCCATGCTGGAATACGCGATTAATTCTAAGCATTTTTGACAAGTAAGTTTAGCTTAATAATTAGTTAGACTCGTTATCGATTTTTAAGATTATGGGATGGAAATTAAGTTTCTATTAAGCTTAATCCATTGCCGCCGTCGTAAGGCAGCGGCGTCAATTAAATAATCCTTCCACAAAGAGAGTTAAGAACTGCGATACATTCTTAACTCTTTTAATTTACCTTGTGGATTTACAAAAATAGGTGTTATTAAAATAAATAAGCTTTAGAATAGCGTTGAAAGGGCGGTGAAGTGGACTTTGAAAAAGAATTGGAGCGGTCGCCGGGTTCGCCAAGTTTTAAAGCATTGGTATTATTTGGATCATAATTTTGGCCGGTTGACGTTGAACGACCTTAAGTACATGGAGCAGTTTTATTTTCGGATGTCATATCTGACCCGGCACGATCAGCGGTTATTAGCGAAACTCTTTTATTATCCGCGTGATCGACAGCCGCGCCTTACGGATGTCGTTCGAAGTCATCGCTTAAATTATTTAAAGTTTAACTACGCCGTCCATAAACCCGAAAGAAAATTGAAGAAATATCGGCAATCGCCTAATTTATCCAGTTTCGGCAACTAGCGGATGCTTTTCGTAGCATCATAACGGTCTTCAAAGTAAGTTCGCTTGGATAAGGCCTTTGATGAAGACTTTGGCACGTCAAAGAATGGCCCCGGACTAAAGTTGAACGGATTCTTTCTCGTTGGTGCCAAGTCGTTAAACGTCCGCCGAAGCACCAACGTGTCAGATTTCTTTGGTGCGTCAACTAATTTTTCGATTAACTTATTTGCCTAAATTAAATTACATGATTTTAAGGCAGTATTATTATTATCCCACTTATCGGCAGCAGCGGAACGTTCGAAGTGAACATCTGGCTCAAGAGAATAATATTTACTTGGGAAAATTACTCCTGTATCGTCTTCATGGCTTGGAAAAGCTACAGAATTCCTCATATTTGCCGAAGATGTCGTTTACGTCGGATGAACGTTGGCAAATTGATAACGATCGGGAAACGATTCTGGGGTTCCGCCTTTTTGAGCTGGTACCACAGTGTCATCTTTGACTTTAAAATGGAAAATCCGGATCGGGTTCCTAAACAGATTACGTGGGGCTTCGTTGCTAATATTAATTTGAATATCTTTAATTCTTATTTAAAGTATGGTTTAACCTTGGCGGTGTTGAACAGAATAATTTGATTCAATTTTTTACCCGGAATGTATAAATGCTGGGAAGTTCCCGGATCAGCATTCCGGTTGAAAGACTGAACCAGCATGTAGCTCCAGATTACGATCCGGTGGTTATGCTTGATTAGTTTAACGACCGCTGGATCACTACGGTTGGGATGACATGGCTTTAAGCCGATGATATCGGGATGCGTCTGATCCTGATAGAAGCGGACCGCGTCGTATTTTTTAAGTAATTCAAAGAATTTGGAGCCCTTTAAAGTGATTTCATCGTTGCCGTTGACGAACGGGTTGTTTTCGCTCTCTTTGGTGCTGCGTTTGAAAATCAATTCATACGGATAAATCGGGGAGTGAACGTTCAACGGAACTAAATCGTTGAGGTTGATGCGGTTAGTACCGATCATGATGGAACTCTTTTTGCTTCGAGCGTGATTATAATTTGGATCAACGTGCTTAGCTAGATGACGGCCTTTCGGGGTTAAGACCATAATTCGGTGGTTACCTTTGCCAGAATTCCGAATCAGATGTTTTTTTCGTAGAACGGCCAAAGTGGCGGTCGTGCTTGAGTACTTAATATTGAGTTTCTGGGAGATTTGCTGGTTCTTAAGCTTGCACAGGAAATCTTTACCCTGTTTCGGTTTAGTCATGTGATGGAAAATCGGGGCCAGGAAAATGACCCGATTTTCCGTAAAGCCGGCGGTCTTAATAAAATTAGCTTTTTTAAGTTTACTGATGGCTGAACTTGCGTAGGCATGACTAACTTTCGACTGTCGAGCTAAATCACCGTTGCTTAATCTAGTAACGTAGCGGTCATCATCGTCGTTACTGGAGGTGTCACTTGCGATGGTGTTAAAGATCTTTTGTTGAGCACGGGGCATCTTTTTCCAAGCTTTAATGATGTCTTCTGCATTATATTTAGGTTTTATTAATCGTTTGGCTCGCGTAGCCAGAAGCTACGCCTAATTTTTTATGGATATCTTTGTTGGTCGCTTTAAAGCTTTGGTCGTTAGCCTGAGCGAATGCGATTAAATTAAAGATTCGCTTCTGTGTCTTTGATAATTTAATACTCGAATTAGTTCTTTTGTATATTCGATATAATTCAATATGGATTATATTGGGAATTTTCTATGAAAAAACGTAAAGGACTGGCGCGTGGCCTGAAATCACGTCACGTGGAATTGATGGCGCTAGGCGGCGCCATCGGCACCGGTCTATTTCTAGGTGCCGGACAGTCGATCCACTTTGCCGGGCCTTCGCTGATCTTGGCCTATTTGATCGCCGGGTTAGCGTTCTTTTTTCTGATGCGAGCTTTAGGTGAATTATTAATGTCCGATCCGGACTGCGGATCCTATATCGAATTTATCAGTAAATATCTAGGTCACCGGACCGGCTTCGTGGCCGGCTGGGTCTACTGGTTCTGCTGGATCACGATGGCGATGGCCGACGTGACCGCAACGGGACTGTACATGAAATTCTGGTTTCCGGCAGTGCCCTCGTGGGTCACGGCGTTGATCGTGCTCGCGATTTTGTTTCTGATTAATTCTTCCGACGTTTCGATTTTCGGGGAAGCTGAATTCTGGTTCGCTTTGATTAAGATCGTCGCGATCGTCATTTTGATCCTGACCGGAATCGGTATGGTTATTTTTGACGTGAAGACGAACGCCGGTCACGCCACGCCGATGAATTTAGTTAATCACGGTTTCTTTGCCCACGGACTTAACGGCTTTATCCTGTCGTTTCAGATGCTGACCTTTAGTTTTACCGGAATCGAAATGATCGGGATGACCGCTTCGGAAACCCGAAACCCCGACCAAGAATTACCTAAATGTATCAATAGTGTCCCGACCCGGATCCTGTTGTTTTACGTCGGATCATTATTAGCTTTGATGTGTATTTATCCCTGGAACCGAATCTCGGCAACTTCGAGCCCCTTCGTTCAGGTCTTTTCTAACTTAGGAGTTCGTTCGGCGGCCGCCATCATTAATTTCGTGGTTCTAACCGCGGCGCTTTCATCGTGTAACAGCGGAATCTATACGACTAGTCGGATGATTTTTTCGATGGATAACGGCAACACTAAACTCAGTCGTTTCTTCCGTTCGTTGTCTAAGTATCACGTACCGATGCACGCCGTGATTTTATCGGTGCTAGGAATTGCGTTAGCGATTCCGTTGAATTTATTTATTTCGCACGGTGCTTTCGTCCTGATTACCGGGATGTCCACGACCTGTTTCTTGCTAATCTGGATCTTGATTATTTTGACGCACTTACGTTATCGTAAATCTAATCATGAATTAGGTTCGTTCCGGATTCCCTGGTACCCGTTCTCGGATTACTACACGTTAGATTTTATGCTCTTTGTAACCGTCGTTCTGTTCTTACAAAAGAGTACGTTGACCGCGTTGATTTATTCGTTAATCCGATAAGCGATTTAAAATAAGGAGGTGCTTTAATGCTGAGGCCGTTAGCTTACCGGATGCGGCCCCGGAAGATCGAAGAGGTGATCGGTCAATCCCATTTGATTGGGCCGGGCAAGATAATCACCCGGATGGTTGAATCCCGGGTCTTATCCAGTATGATCCTTTACGGCCCGCCGGGAACGGGTAAGACCAGCATTGCCGAAGCGATCGCCGGCAGTACCAAGTATCCGTTCAAGAGTTTGAACGCCGCTAACGACAGTAAAAAGGATTTGGAAGCTATGGCTAAGTATGCTCATAGGGTCGGGACCATCGTCCTCTTTATCGATGAAATCCACCGGATGAACAAATCGGATCAGGATTATTTACTGTCGTTGACGGAAGACGGTCACGTGATTTTGATCGGGGCGACGACCGAAAATCCGTATTTAAACATTAACCCCGCGATTCGCAGCCGGGTTCAGATCTTTCAGGTTCATCCGCTAACGGCTCGTGACGTTCGGAAAGCGGTCGAGCGAGCTTTAAAGGATAAGAAACGGGGCCTCGGTAAGTATCCCGTTAAGGTCGACCCCGATGCCGAAACCTTTTTGTGCCAGCGAGCTAACGGCGATGCGCGGGTGGCTTTGAATGCTCTGGAGCTAGCGGTTAAATCAACCCATAAGGATTCAAAAGGCAAAATTCACGTTAAGTTATCCGATATGGAAGAGTGTTTGCAGCAAAAAGCCTTTACCGTGGATAAAGGCGGTGACGCTCACTACGATTTGATTTCCGCGATGCAGAAATCGATCCGGGGCAGCGACGTCGACGCGGCACTGTATTACGTGGCTCGTCTGATCAACGGTGGTGATCTGGATTCCGTTTGCCGACGACTTAGTGTAATTCCGTATGAAGACGTTGGTTTAGCTAATCCAGAAGCCTGTATTTTTACCACCGAAGCCATTCGGGCGGCCTTGCATTTAGGTCTGCCCGAAGGACGAATTCCGATTGCGGATGCCGTTATCATTCTCTGCTTATCCCAGAAATCCAATAGCGGGATGAACGCTTTAGATCATGCGATTACCAGTCTTCGGCACGGTCATTCCGGCCGCGTTCCCGAAGATTTGAAGGATACCCATTATCAGGGCGCTCATAAATTAGGCCACGGCTTGCATTATAAATATCCGCATGATTATCCGCATGACTGGGTTAAACAGCAATATCTGCCCGATCAATTAACGGGTGAACAATTTTACCGGCCAAAGTCGAACGGGCGGGAAGCTAATTTTAAACGCCAATACTATCGATTATTGATCGCTGAGGGCAAGACGCCAAAAGGTAGCACTTGGAAAAAATGGTTATTCTAGATAAATTGATTTAACTAGCCTTTTAGCAGAATTAACTACTTTCCGGCAAGCATCTAAAACGAATTACTAAATGAATGATTAAAGTAGCGCTAAATTTAGCGCTTTTCTTTTTGCCATAAATAAAAAATCCACCGAATTTTAATTCGGTGGATTTTTTATTTTTGTATTGATAAGTTTAGGGGTTGATTACCTCAATTTAAAGGGTATCGATATGAGCTTCCCATTTGATTTGGTCAATTGCTGGAGCGGTTGCCGGTCCCATTTTCTTAAAGGTCTTGAACCAGTTTTTGCCGCTATTGATAGTCTTTTTATTGACTTTGCCGTCAATCGTGTAAGCATCAGCAGTTAAATAACCGTTTTCGTACGGCTTACTATTAACGAACTGACGATGCTGAGTATTATTTAATGAATCATTAAAGCCGGCTTTTCGGTATTCTTGTCGATTATAAGCGAATTTATAATAACGATGACCTTTAACGTTGCCGTTGTCATCCATTAACGGAAGCTAAAGGTAAGATTAAAGCTAAACTAGCGATTGCGATTGATACTTTTTTAAAAACGTTGTTTTTAAACATATGATCGATCTCCTTGTCTCACTCGATTACAATTGTAATAATATTATTACATTTGTAATAAAGCAAGTGGATAACTCGGTACTTCAGTGCCGAGAATTGCTGATATATTAATAAGTATAGACATAATTATGATATAATACAAATGTAGAAAGAAGATGAACTGATGATAATTACTAAGGGTATTCAAGCTAAGTTATATCCTAATACTAGACAACGTGATTGGCTTGCTCAGCAATTTGGTAACATCAGGTTCACTTGGAATTACTTCTTGGAAATTTCCTCGCAAGTATGACCTATACAATCAATCAAAATCATTAAAGAAAATATAAGTCTAAGAAGTATTTCAAACAGTCCTACACAACTTCGAGTATCCCTAACCAGATTGCCGAAGACTCATCACGTAGTAGGTATTGACGTGGGGTTAGATGATTTAGCAATTCTATCTAATGGTATGAAATTTAACTTTAAGTATTATGACAAAGCTAGTGAAGCATTATCGCATAAGTGGGAAATACTTCTGCACGCCGTAGGCGTGAGCACTATCAAAAGCAGATGCCTAATCATCATGTCAAAGCTCTGAATGAATATCACAACTATCAAAAAGCCGAGTATAAAGTCGCTAAGATTAATCGTCATATTCGTAACCAAAGATATGATTATCTGCAGAAAATTACGACTTGGATTGTTAAACATTTTGACTTAATAGCTGTTGAAGACTTTGTCATACCTGCGGTATGCAAACCGGCAAGAAGCCGTTAAAGGAACGATATTTCACTTGTCCTTATTGTGATACTTATCAGGATAGAGACGTGAACGCCAGTATTAATATACTGCGTTTAGGCTTGGACCAAGCCATGGCTAACAACTGGACCTCTGTTATCGTGGCGGACGTTGGCCACAAAGTTTAAACGTTGATCAGAAAGGTCATTACGCATACCTCGGCTTTGATTCATTTGCTAACGATGGCAGTAAAGTTATTCGGTATAATTTGTACCGCCATCATTTAACGGGACTCGGCCGAACTTTTCGGGGTGGTCATGCCCAAGCCGTAAGTGCTGATCCACAAAATAATCTATGGTTTGTTAACCGAACTTCAAATGATGAATCAGGTGACCATCAGGGACCAATTAATAAAGGTTCATTCGTTGAAGTATCCCCTCGGTCTTTAAAGCCGATTTATCATAAGTACTTTAGATTTGGCCGTAATTATATGGGTGATAATTTGGCTTTTGCTGGTAAATACGGGGTCTTTAATCTTTCCCGAATTATGGGCCGTAATCACACCAGTAATCAATATCATCGCCACATGTTAGTTTTCTATCATAGTAATGAATTAAATCGTCATGGTAGTCAGTGGCGAGAAATCGAAGGTCTTGCCTTTGATCATAAAGGTTATATGTATATGCTATTAGGCAGTCCAGGCCAGTTAATGAGGAGTCGGATTTCATTTAGGGATGATATTTCGATGAAATTAACTCAGAAAAAACTTCAAAAGATTATGGATCGGTATTATGAGAATGCCGACAACATTCGAGTTCAAAGTATCGATACCGGTGATTTAAAGGGTCAGGCCTTCATTATTACGGCTCCGTATATCGACACCATGAAGTCAAATATTACCTTGACGTTGTATTACGATAATAAGGATAAGGACTACCTGTTATCCGATGACGGTTACTCGGTCGGCTCCGTCTTGCCGAACGGCTTTAAGAATAACGCTCATTTTAAAGCCTACCTTAAGAGCAGCGTTGAATTTCATAAGGTAACGTTTAACCCGAAGTCGCAAGCGATTCAGGTTGCCTTTACGGACGTTAAAAAAGTCACCGAGGCTTATCATCATTTGGTTCAGACCATCGTTGATTTTCTGGGTGCCTTTAGTTATTCTCACATGCAGGGCACCAAGCAGTCGATTCCGTCGATCACCGGTAACTACTGGCAGACGTTGAGCAATAATCTGGATTCGCATCCGGAAGAGGTCGATAAGAGCCTCTTTGACAGTGTTAAAGCCGGCCGTGATAACGCCATTAGCATTTTAGATGATACCGAAAAACTAATCAAGATGCGGGCGACCGCTGCGTACGTTCGCAGTTTACGTGAACAGGTCCGAACCGCTAACGAGATTTTAGCCAGTATTTCGCATAATCGATACGTTCCGCGGCGGTTCGAGGTTAACGCCAAGAAGATCGCCATGCGCTTGGATAACGACGTTACGAAGTACTCTAAATAAATAATCATGCTATAATATCGAATGAAGTTAAAGTAGTTTAATTTTAAAATTAAATATGGGGTAGAACTCAACGCGTCTTTAGTGTCAATGCTTATGAATGTGAGCATTGAACAAAGTGGTTCGAAGCCTACGGTGTTAGAGTTCACATTCGCCATTTACAGCTCAATAGTATAAATGACGACAGCTCCAATTTTTAGGAGATGTCTTTTTTTATGGAAAAAGTCACGAGTCCGGATGATCTTCAGAAGGTCATCATGCTAGGAATTCTGATTGCGATTCAGTTGATTTTAGGTAAATTAGGCATCGGCTATAAAATGATCCGAATCGACTTTACGTTCGTTCCGCTGTTTTTGATGGGCAAGTGGTACGGTCCTTGGTGGACCGGGATCGCCTGCGGAGTGTCCGACGTGATCGGTGCGACCGTGATTAACGGAACCGGTTACTTTCCGCAGTTTACCGTTTCTGCCGTTTTAGGTGGCTTAATTACCGGTTGGTTCTTCTATCACCATCGAGTTACCTGGCCGCGAGTCATTATCTATCAATTAGTCTTGGCCGTTTTCATAAATCTGATCCTGAATACCTATTGGGTTTACATGATTAACATGATTCCGATTAAAGTTTTGTTAGTTCCCCGGCTAATCAAGGAATTAATTGAAACGCCCGTTCAGATTTTGATTATCCATTGGATTAGGTACGAAAAAATGATTAAACGAATGTCAGAAGCTATAAAATAATTAATTGTAACCCGTTAAAGTACGGTAATCAGTACTGCGTGGAAAGGGGTCTCAATTATGATTAGATTGCATAAGAATGAATCCATCCAACATGCTTTAAGACGATTTAATCGTCAAGATCGTCACTTAGGCACCCAGAATGATTATCGTAAACATCAGGTTTACGTGGGACCCAGTAAGCGTCGTCAGTTAAAGTCCAAGCTTGCTCGTCAGCGTGCTCGTGCTATGCGTCGTCGCAGACGTCGTAATCATCGTCCGAGTTATTACTAATTAAGAAATTAATTTTTTAATAAATAATTATAATATTAGTTAATAAATCATTATTCATGTTAATCATACATTACGGCCAAGAAATCTTTGAAGGCATGAATATAATAAGAATCTTAAATTAACATAAAATGGAGATGAAGAAGGTATTTTTCGATGATTAAAAACTTTAAATGCCATGCTTTGAATTTAGGCGACCGGGTTTCTCTGCAAATGATGAGTAATCATTTGAACCTAAAATCAAGTATCGGCACCCAAGATTTTGCGTTAACGGGAACGAAAAGGCCTTTAAGAAGCTTCATCAAAGCCGAGGCTGGCAGCAGTTCGTCAATTGGCATTTTTTGTTTTTGAGTAGAGAAGATGTGCTAAATATAACAAATAAATACAATACTTGTATTTCATAAATAACTTTGTATCGGTTAAATAAAAATAAAATTGAGTTTAATTAACTTTTCAATTCTTTCGGTTTCGTTATTGATTGCGATGGGTAGCGCCATTTCACCGGCGTTGCCATCGATCGCCAAGGCGTTTCCGCAGATCCCGATCAGTATCGTGGACATGATCGGTACGGTTCAGCAGTTCGCCGTACTTCTGGCGCTGTTCGTATCGGTGGCGGTCGCGCATAAGATCGGCATCAAGTACACGATCATGGCCGGGATCTTTCTGGTCGGAATTTCGGGACTGATCCCGATGTTCTTCAACAGCTTTATTCTGATCATGCTGTCCCGGATCGTTCTGGGATGCGGCATCGGCTTCTTTAACTCGTTAGCGATTGACATCATTAACCTGTACTTTAAGCGCGATGACAAACAGCGGGTCAAGATGTGCGGAATCCGAACGTCGTTTGAACCGCTAGGCCAATGTATCTTGAACTTTGCCTGCGGATTCCTGGTAATGATTAGCTGGCACGCGGCTTTCGCGATTTCATTGGCAGCGATTCCGGTCTTTCTACTGTACTGGAAATTCGTTCCGAACATTAGTTTTGGGATCTACGTCTTAGCGGCGGCTCTAATGTTTCTGGTGATGTGCAACACTGCCATCACGATCGAGGTTCCGAACATCGTCAGTAATCTTCACCTCGGTAATTCCGCGTTTTCCAGTTTGATTATTTCACTGAACACCTTAGCCGCGATGTTGATGGGCTTTAGCTTTAGCAAGATGTATAACATTTTCCATCAGTTTACTTTGGCTTCCGGCTTGGTCTTGATCGCTGCGGCTTGCCTGATTATGTACATGAGCAAGACCAGGGCATGGTGATCCTAGGCGCCATCATCAGCGGGATCTCGTTCCCGCTGTCCGGGAGCTACACTTACGCTCTGATCGGCCAAGTGGTCTCCAAGAGCTCCGGCGCGATCGCCATTTCGATCGTGTTGGTCGGCTGCAACCTGGGGTCGTTCATCTGTCCGATCGGCGTTAATTTACTAGGCCATCTCGGACAAAACGTTCAACCCTCCGCTTCGACGATTAACAACGCCTTCCTGATGATGTTCTTCTTGTCATTTATCATTATTTGGAGGCTGTTATTATGGCTAACAAACAGTGGTTTAAAGATGCAGTCGTTTATCAAGTCTACCCGATGAGTTTTCAGGACAGCAACGGCGACGGCATCGGTGATCTAAACGGGATTAAGAGCCGTTTGGATTACATCAAGAAGCTAGGTGCCAACGTTATCTGGTTAAACCCGATTTATAAGTCGCCAAATAAAGATAACGGCTATGATATTTCAAATTATAAAGAGATTCAGCCCGCTTACGGAACCATGAAGGACTTTAATTCGTTACTTCACGCCATGCACCAGAAGGGCTTAAAGCTTTTGATGGATTTAGTCGTGAACCACACTTCTGACCAGAATCCGTGGTTCCAAAAGAGCAAACGGTCCCGTTATAATAAGTATTCTGATTACTATATCTGGCGAGATCCGGTTAACGGCCACGCGCCTAATAACTGGGGCGCGAATTTCGGCGGTTCCTGCTGGACTTACGTTCCTAGTCGTCAGCAGTATTATTTGCACTGTTTTGCACCCGGTCAGCCGGATTTGAACTGGGAAAATCCGAACGTCCGGAAGAGCGTTTATAACGTTATGCGGTTCTGGCTAGATAAAGGCGTTGACGGCTTCCGGATGGACGTCATCGATTACATTTCCAAGCCATACGGCTTGCCCGACGGCAAAGTACCGAAGGGCGGCAACTACGCTCCCGTTGAACCCATGGTCGCCTGCGGACCGAAGTTAGCCGACTACCTCCGTGAAATGAATAAAGAAGTCTTATCCCATTACAACGTCATGACCGTCGGTGAAATGCCAAGCAGCCGTCCGCAAGACGTTGCGACCTTAGCTAATTTGGACGGCAAGCGTTTGAACATGGTCTTCCAGTTCGAGCACGTTAGCTTAGCACCGAACCCGGATCCGCGTTTAGGCAAGTGGAACGATCAGCCGATTAAGCTGACCCAGTTAAAGCACGCCTTGTCCCGCTGGCAAGTCGGTCTAGACGGTAAAGGCTGGAACAGCCTGTACTGGAATAACCATGATCAGCCGCGGGCCGTTTCCCGTTTCGTTGACCATGCCGACGGGCCGAAGTACCGAGTTCGCGCCGCTAAGATGCTAGGTACGACTTTGCACATGATGCAAGGGACCCCGTACGTCTTCGAAGGCGAAGAACTGGGCATGCCGAATAACCACTATACGAAGCTGAGCCAGTACGAAGATCTAGAATCCATTAACGCCTACCATGACTTCGTCGATAAGGGCCATTACGTTGACGGACCGACCATGCTGAAGTACTTGAGCCACATGTCCCGTGATAACGCCAGGTCGCCGATGCAATGGGACGACGGTAAGAACGCCGGCTTCACGACCGGCAAACCGTGGTTCGCCGTGGGTCCGTATTATAAGAAGATCAACGTTAAGAACGAATTGGCTGATCAGCACTCCGTCTTCTACTATTATCAGAAGCTGATTAGGATTCGTCATCACAGCGCTTTGGTCCGTTACGGTGATTATCAGGAATTAGATCCGAAGGACGATCAGGTCTTTGCCTACCTTCGTCATTATCGGGGCCAGACGTTATTAGTGATGAGCAACTTTACTAAGCAGAACGTTACCCGTGATTATCATCAGGATAAGGCTAAGCAATTGGTTATCGATAACTATCCTGATGATAAAGGTACGACGTTACGTCCGTTCGAAAGCAAAGTCTACGTCTTTAATAAATAGTCTAAATAAATTAAAGGAGCTGTTAAGTTAATGAAGCTATTTAAAAAATTAAGCAAAACTTTGCTGATTTTAGTCGGTGTTCTAGGTACGGGAGCCATTTTAACGGCCTGTGGTAATAACACCGCTAGTTCAGAACTGGTTCAGCCGCATACGCTGACTATCGGGATGACGGGTGATTTTCCACCGTATTCTTATAAGTCCAACGGAAAGCTGACCGGTTACGAAGTTAACGTGGCAAGAGATATCGCTAAACAGATGCATTTAAAGCCAAAGTTCCGGGAAACGAAGTGGGACGGTTTAATCGCCGGCTTAGGATCCCGGCGTTACGATGCCGTCTTGAACGATATTACCGTCGTTAACGGCTCGTCCCGGGCTAAACATTTCCTGTCGTCCAAGCCGTACATGTATTCCCGTTCGGTTTTGATCACTAACGTTAAAAATAATAAGATCAAGACTTTGCATAACATCAAGGGCTATAAGTTTGCTGAAGGCATCGGGACCGCTAACCAGCGGATTGCCAAGCATTACGGTGCCAACGTAGTTCCGTCCACCGACTTCACATCCACCATGTCTTTGATCAGTGAAGGCCGAGTCGACGGTTGCGTCAACTCGCTCGATAGCTGGAACGGCTACGCTAAGACCCATTCGACGAAGGGCTTACGGGTTTACGCCATTCCAAACGGTCAGTACCAAGCCGGTGCCGTCGCCGTGTTGTTAGCTAAACATTCACCAAAGCTACGTAACCAGATTAACAAAGCTTTAGAGACGTTAAGAAAGAACGGAACTTTGAAGCGCTTATCCGAAAAGTACTTAAAGAGCAACGAAACCGTTAATAAGAGCTTCGGCGGTGTCATTAGTGATCAAAAGTAAAAAGAAAATAATACTAAGGATGAAGACCGTAATGGGTTCCATTGCAGCCGTAAGACTCATAATCTGGGAGGAGACGTATTTAGAGGCTTGCAAAAAACACATAAAAGACACGATAGTCCCGAGAATAACTACGCAGGCAATACTCATGATTAAAGCTAAATTAAGGTGGGGTGGATTTACCCACATCGGTTGCTTAAGATCAAAAGCAAAACTGCTGATTAAGGTCCCCATCCGAGGATTATGATCGGTGGATAGTGATGTTTGGTTAGCGGAACCGGACAGATTAGATATAACGCCTGTCCTAATCCGGCACCGATTCCCCACATTAATGCTGGAATACTAATGGACAGTTTTGAAAAATTACCCTTGGTTAAAACTAGGACAATGCCGACCATTGACATAATAAATACTATTACGTCCACTAAAGAAGGCGGCCGGTGTTTAACGACTACGGTGATTAATAGTACGAAGAGTGGCGAAAGATATTGCAGAATTGACATTGAAGCCGAATTCCCATCTTGCGCACTCAGGTAAGAGGTTAAGAAATTAAAACAGATTCCTAGTAGGGCGTACAAAATAAAGGCACCGATAATCAACAGAATGATGCCGGCAAATGTGGTCCGCGTAGCGAGAAACCAAACTGCAGAAACGGCTTCCTGTTGGGAAACGAATTGAAGTAAGGTGTCGGATGTGCCGAACATCTTTAGAAAGAGGGGCTTAGAAAAAGCTAGTAGTAATCAATCAAGAAAAAAATTAACCAATGAAAATAAAAAAGTTAGTTCATCATGATAATATCGGTAACATGAATCATTTTATTAAGATGCGAAAGCCGTATCTTTATACTGAAATTGGCGGTAACACCCGTGATTTAGGCGGCTACCCGACTGCTGATCATAAATATCGCATCGAACACGACCGAATTATTCGGAGTGCCGATTTAGATGGTCTTTCAGAAGCGGTGTGCAAAACCCTCCAGCAATTACACGTTGATAAGATCGTTGATCTTCGTTATCCAAATAGTAATAACGGCATTGAAGGCCATCCGGATCCGGATGAAGCACCCGATACGACTTTAAACGGAACTAATATAAAATATCAGTATGATCCGGTTTATTCATACGATGAAGCTCATCAATTTGACGGTTATATGAAGAATCATGGCATTCATGGCGAGTATTACTTTTATGGAGCTCCGTCCGTTACTGAACCACAAGCGATTAAGTCTTATCGACAAATTTTTAAAGATTTGTTAAGTAATCGGCACGGCGCAATTTTATTCCATTGCAATTTAGGTCGTGACCGAACGGGCGTTACTAGTGCTTTGATTCTATCAGCATTAGGCGTTAATCGTAACGTGATTTATCATGACTACTTATTGACTGATCATTATCATTATAAGTATCATAATGAAGATTCAGCCGTATTCTAAACAGGCTGCTGAATTAAAGTATTTCTTCAGCACGATCGATCATAAGTACGGGAGCGTATTGGTCTGAAGCATTCTGATATTAAGCAGCTTCGATCGATGTATTTAGAACCGGTTGATAAATTTGCGGCTCAGCGTCGTCAATATCATTATCCGCAGATCACATATAACACCCGTGATCTAGGTGGATTGAAGACCATTGACGGGTCGTATGAGATTAAGCCTCACATGTTATACCGGAGCGCTAACCTTCATTACATCACTCGAGGGGGCGCGAGAACAATTAATCGCCTGCATATTCGTAAAGATATTGATTTACGTCAGATGAGCGGGCCTAATGTTAGTATTGATACCCATCCGCAGCCGGGTGAATTTCATAAAATGGGTAACCGTGGAATTCACATTCGTTACTATCAATTTCCCGTGGAGAATAGCCAACAGGAAGCCTACACCTGGCCGATTCGGAAAAAGATCGGGGAAACTTATCGTTTCGGTTATTGGTACACTACTAATCCGGTCGCTCGCCGGGCTTATCACAATAGTATTATGGAAATTATTCGGAACGGTCGTCACCCGCGCCGGAACGGCGCCTTAATGTACAATTGTACGCAAGGCCGTGACCGAACCGGGGTCTTAGCTGCAATTATTGAATATCTTTTAGGGGTTAGTAAAGCTAATATTTATAATGATTTCTTGTTAACTAATTATTATAAGTATCAATCGCCATATACCGATCAGATTACCCGAATCAACCGCTTTTATTATATGGTTAATCATTATTATGGCGGAATGTGGCACTATGTACGTCATGGATTAGGTCTTTCTTATAATAAGATTAATGCTTTACGCCATGAATATTTAGAGAAAATTTAAAGCATCGTCAAGTTATTAATAAAATACGAAACGATTAAATAATCAAAATTATGGCTAATATGGATGAAGATGCCATGTTCCATTATGATTCAGGTTCTAATTGGGGGCATCGTAAAAACATCTTAAATAATTTATAAAAATCTTAATAAAAGGTTTTTTTGTGAAATTAGAATTTTAAAGTAAAACTCATAATATNNTCCGCTTTACATTATTCAAATCTTCGATGCTAATAAATATGACCAATTTATTAATAAATATTTAACTAAGTTTGATAATGTTCAATTAGTACTCGGTACTAATGGAACTAAAAATGATAATCAAATTTATAATTCTTTTTCTATACGCCATTAACTGCGGTAATTCATAGTAAATTTTATCTTATGAACAATTCAAAAAACGGCAATAATAGAATTATCCTTGGCTCGGCAAATCTATCTAAAAGAGCCTTTCATCCAAAAATAAAACAATTCGAAAAAACTGAAAAGAAATTATTTAAAAATGTATCGGTATTAACCCCAGTGAAGAAAAGCAAGCTGAGCAGGCTGGATTCGTTGACACGGCTAAGCAGTTAAAACACAAAGTTTCATTAGGTTTAATCGTTCCAAAGGACTTAAATGAAAAAAGAGCTTACAAGAAAAATGTTCACATTGAAGTAACTAAGTCAGGACTATATATTGTGCAAGGTGATCATAAAGCAATTCCGTTTGGATTGAAGGACAAGATATACCCCAATTTCTATTTATTGGAGGCCAAGGCGGTAGTGGTAAATCATCATTGCTACGGATTATTATAAAATTACTAGGTGTCTATAATTCAGTGAGCCCCAGCTTTATAGTGAGATTATTCCAGAAGGAGTAAGTAGAAAGAAGTCAGAAACAATAAAACAAATCATGGCATGGATCAACAGTGAGGATGTTGCACCAATCATTACAGATGAAGTACCACAGACTTCTTCAAAAATCCTAATTATGGGAATAACATGATTGTTGATGAGACAAACATAACGTGTTTAATACTACTTATCGCCAACAGTCAGGGATTGCTTATCGTAAGGTATGAATTGGATTCTAATCTATTCAACGATTTCTGATTAGATTTTCTAATTACTTATATACAGAACCTGATTCATTTTGGACGCAATATACCTAAATATTTTCCTAATCATCTATATAACGATTAAAAAAAATAACGGCTGCTAGGAGCCGTTACTTGCTGTTCGCAATTTTGGAATCGACACACCTTATATCTAGGCCGTCGAGCATATTGAGATGCAATATGTTTTGCTAATCTAACTTCATCGTTATTGGATTAACTGTTCGTTAGTTCGCATACAAGTAACACTTCTGGATTAGCGCTGAGCTTCAGCTTGGTTTAAAGCAGAAACTTTAGCGTCTTTAGCTTCGTAAGCGAAACTAATACCTTTAACAACACCATAGCTAACTGGTAAAGTAATTAAAATAACTAAACCTGCTAATACTGTCATAATAATTCCTCCTTCTCAGACTTTTAATATGAAACCATTAAAGGTCTCAGAAAAAGGACGCTTGCTACTTGCCGTGATTGCAAACAGCATTATTATTATATCATGTTTAGCGTAAAGCCGGACTTTAGGTAGGACTGGATCATTTTGATCTTTTAACCGGTTTAATGTAGCCCCGGTTTCCCAGTAGTGGATTTGACTATTATAGATTATCTATAATTTTTGTCAATCACGTTGACAAATTCTTCATAACCGAAAGAATCGTTGATCAAAACGGCAATCCTTACAGCCGTGGCTGGTTGATGTTTATTATGCTAGTCGGAACGTTCTTTCCGGTTTTGAACGAAACCGTTCTGGCTACTGCCTATCCTAAATTAATGAATTACTTCAGTATTAACACGTCGACCGTGCAATGGCTGACGAGTGCTTTTCTGATGGTCGCCGGGATTATGATCCCGATTTCCACGTGGTTAATGGAACGTATCGATACCAAGTCGTTATTTATCGGTTCGACCGTGATCTTTGAGATCGGAACCGTGATCGCTTGGTTAGCCCCGAACTTCGGGACTTTACTGACCGCCCGGATTATTCAGGCCATCAGTACCGGGATCGGGATGCCTTTAATGCAGTCCATTATTTTCCACATTTACCCGAACGGTGAACGTGGCGCAGCCATGGGCTTAGGTGGCTTAGTCATCGGCTTAGCACCGGCGATCGGTCCGACCTTATCCGGCTGGATCATCGATAACGCCAGCTGGCGAGATCTGTTCTCGATGAACATATTTAAACCCGTCTTACCGACGCATCACGCTAAGTTAGATGCTTCATCCGTGATCTTATCGACCTTAGGCTTCGGCTCCATACTCTACGGCTTTTCCTCCGTCGGCCAAGACGGCTGGGGAAGTAAGTTTGATTTAGGGACCGCCATCAGTTCCTTAGCCATGATGGGCTTAGTTGGTTTCGAAATGGTCTTACCGTTATACTTACAGACCATTCGGGGCGACAACGCCTTTCATTCCGGTTTAACGCTGTTAGCCGGTGCTCTGGCGATCGGGGTTATCAGTCCCATCACCGGTAAGATTTACGATAAGTTCGGTGCCAAATGGTTAAGCCTAAGTGGTTTCCTGCTAATGTGCATGGGATCCTTACCGTTCTTATTCTTGACGAAAGCGACGCCGGTTCTGTACATCGTCGTCCTTTACGCCATTCGAGCCATCGGAATCGCCATGGCGTTAATGGTGGTTGCCACTTACAGCCTGAACGATCTGCCAACGTCCGAAGTCAACAACGGAACTTCCGCTATGAACACGGTTCGTCAGGTCGCCAGTTCCATCGCGACCGCCATTTTAACTTCAGTTCTTTCGGACACCACTAAAGGGGCCAAACCGGTTCATCACTTATTGACGACTAATCCGCTCCAGTACAAAGACAGCATGATTCACGCCGCCCTTTCCGGTTACCATGCCGCCTTCGCGGTTGCTTTAGCCTTTTGTGTGATCGGTTTGATCGCCGCTTTCTGGTTTACTATTAGTGGCCCTCGGCTTTTCGATCGCTAACTTTAATCATCATTACGGCATGCACCTGGTTAACCATACCCATACCGAAAAGCTAGCTTCGGTTACCAAGCAGGCACCCATGATGATGTACGAAAAGCTGGGCTCGGCTAAAAAGCACGAGATCGTGGCTTACTTTAAATAACAAGCATCCAAGAATTACAGGCTAAGGCCATGCTTAAACAGAAAGCTCAGGCTTACGTTAAAGCTCAGGTCATGAAGGCCATGCAGAAGAACCCTAAGATGAATGAAGAAAGTTCATCGGGTATGCCAGAGTTTACCCGTCGGGATGTTGCTATGTGCCATCGGCGGGGGCTTAGACGCGGATTCATTCTTGTTACACGGCCATATATTTGCGGGCTTGCAAACCGGTAACCTGGTTTTATTAGGGGCCGGTTATTCTCAGTTAAACGGCTGGCAGATCTTAACATTGCGATTATGTCAATCGTCGGTGCGATTCAACTACAGGCTTTTCCGAGGATTGACGGCCACCCGTTTACGCCCTTAATGATGATGGGCCACATGAAGAAGACCGTTAATTTTATGGATAAGGGCGACCGCTCGCGGGTGATCGCTAATTATTTAATTTCTTTTTTGATTAACTGAGTTAGGCTAACGGGATTATTTTGATTTAAGCCCGCTT
Source organism: Acetilactobacillus jinshanensis (assembly GCA_043289735.1). Lineage (GTDB taxonomy): Bacteria > Bacillota > Bacilli > Lactobacillales > Lactobacillaceae > Acetilactobacillus > Acetilactobacillus jinshanensis_A. The sequence continues at coordinate 536,889 of CP171343.1, read as the reverse complement.
TTTTCAGCAATAAATTAACGTTCCGATGATTTTTTAAGGCATGGCTATAGTCACAAATCGTGTGCAGCCCGGAACGCGTTAATGTTTTGTTAGTAGGAAACTGCTGTAAAGCGTTGCAGACGTCAATGTCATCGGAATGATCGATGGCGTCTTGAATGGTGATTCGTTTACTCATAATTAAAACTCCCTTTATAATCATAATAGCTCTCAAAGATGGCGACATCTTAGGTTAATGTGGAAAGATAACGTTCAGACCCAGTTTTAGAGCCTGACGATACCTGGTAATAATGTAGCAAGGAAGTGAATAATTATGAAATTATCAATAAGTTAAATGATTTACAAAATCAGATTGAAAAATTAATGATAATAATAGAGAAAGCCATGAAAGAACAATATAAAGATGCTTAGTCATAAAAAGCCTCTTACGTTGAATATTTACTGGTTCATCCCGCAAGTGCAGTGCTTATCTTTAGCGGTTGAATGACGGCAGATCTTTTTGCCGTTGACGACTTTACAGCAGGGTGCGTTTTTATTCTGTTCTTCATATATTAATGACTCCTTATTTAATTCTTAACGTCATGGCGTTAATGGCGACCACGACGGTACTTAACGACATGATGATCGCACCGACGGTGGGGGTGATGATGATCCCGGCGAAGGCCAAGAGGCCGGCAGCTAGCGGAATGGCGACGATGTTATAGCCGGCTCCCCACCAGAGGTTTTCGACCATCTTAGCGTTGGAATGGTGAGCCAGGTTAATTAAACTGATGACGTCTTTGGGATCACTGTTGACCAGGACGACGTCGGCTGAGTCGATCGCCACGTCGGTTCCGGAACCGATCGCAATTCCTAGATTAGCTTTAGCTAAACTAGGAGCGTCGTTGACGCCGTCACCGATGAACATTACACCGGCTTGATTTTGATACTGGTTAACGATCTTTTGTTTATCGTTGGGTAGTAGCCCGGCTTTGTAGCTAATGTCGCCTAGATCCTGAGCGACTTTCTTGGCGACGATCGGATTATCACCGGTCAGCATTACGGGTTCAATCTGATGAGCCTTTAAGAACTGGATTAATTTCTGGGATCCAGGCTTGATCTGATCACCTTCGGCAACGATACCAACGGCCCTTTGATTCGTAATCAAGTAACTAACGGAATTTCCGCGGCTCGCCAAGGCTTTAAATTGATCAGCATCAAAGTTGATGTGATGATTGAGGAGATACTTTCGAGCGACGATCGCGTATTCCTGATTATTGACCGTTCCTTTAAGGCCGAGACCGGTAATCTGGTTAACGTTGTTAGCTTTAGCAACCGAAACGTGCTGAGCTTTGGCTTGGTTTAAGATTCCGGTTGCTAGCGGATGACTGGAATCTTGTTCTAAACTAGCTAAGATTTCTAAGATTTTAGCATTTGAATAGTGATGATCTAAGCTTTTTAGAGCGTTGACCTTAAATTTACCCTGAGTCAGGGTTCCGGTTTTATCCATTAAAGCGTATTTAATGTGATTGATGTCTTCTAAAGCGTTCCGATTTCGGATCAATAGGCCGTGAGTGGCGGCTAAAGAAGTGGTTCGAGATACGACTAACGGAACGGCTAAACCTAAGGCGTGCGGGCAGGCGATGACTAGTGCAGAAACGGCCATCATGATGGCGTAGGTAACGCTGTGGACCAATGACCAGCCGACGAAGGCGATGATGGCTGCGGTTAAAGCTGCGTAGAATAGGTAACCCGAGACCCGATCGGCCAGATTTTCCTTTTTGGATTTATGGTTCTGCGCACTAGAAACTAAGTCCATAACCTGGGACAGGAAGCCGGATTTACCGGTCCCGGTAACTTTGATTTGAATCGTGCCGTCTTCATTGGTGGATCCACCGATGACCTGATCTTTAACGTGCTTCTTGACCGGCTTGGATTCACCGGTGACTAAGGATTCGTTGACGCGGCTGGAGCCCTTAACGATTTTTCCGTCGGCAGGAACCTTTTCACCCGCTTTGATGACGACTTGGTCGCCAGGGGTTAAGTCATCGATTTTAACGTCTTTAACCTTACCGTTGGCTTGAACCAAGTGGGCGGTATCCGGAAGAAGTTCCGCTAATTTGTCGACGGCCGATCCGGCATCCATGACGGTGTCCATTTCGATCCAGTGACCTAATAGCATAATTACGATCAGGGTGGCTAGTTCAACGAAGAAGTTCATGACCTTCGGCGTTACGTTAAAGAGATCGTTGGCGATCACAGCGTAGATACTATAGACGTAAGCCACGGTAATCCCCATACTGATCAATGACATCATCGCGGGTTTATGCAGCTTCATTTCACCTTTGGCACCGGTAAAGAACGGCTGGCCGCAGTAGAAGAACAGGACCGAACCGATCACAGCGACTACCCAGTCGGAACCGGGGAAGGTGATTTGAAACGGTAATCGCGTTCCCATAAACGGCGACATAAAAATAATCGGGATCATTAGAACCAGGGCGAGCCAGAACTTCTGCTTAAGTCCGGTCATGTCCATCATGACGCCGCCGGGCATCTTCATGAGCATGTGGCTGCCTTTCATGGTCATGCCGTCACCCATATCCATTTGCTGCATTCCTTTCATGTTGGACATGTCCATGCCTTTCATCGAATGATGATCCATATTCATGCCCTTCATATTATGTCCGGACATGTTCATTTTCAGACATGCGCATGTTGTGGCTCTTATTTGAATCCATTTTCATATTTTTCATGCCAGAACCTGACATGTTCATTTTTTTATCATGATTCATTTTCATGACGATCGACCTCCTTTTCGGCATCTGGATCTAAACAATTGCATTTAACCTTATTCGGCGCCGTTTTTTCAACGCCCTTTAAAGTTTTAATTAATTTTTTAACGTCGCTCTTACTAATGGAAACGTTTTGCACTAAATGGTTGATGGCGTTTCCCGCGTGCATCGGGCAGATGTTACGAAAAACGTTCATCGTGGCTAGATTGGCGGCTTTCTGCTCGTTGATCTTGGGTGAGTAGAGATATTTATTTTTGACCCGCTGGCTTTTAATGAAGCCTTTCTTTTTAAGACGGGTGATCAAGGTCTTGACGGTGGACGCTTTCCAGCCTTGCTTGTGGCTCATCACGCGGATGACCTGGCGGCTGGTGCATTTCTTCAAAGTCCAGATGACCCGCATGATCTGCCATTCGGAATTAGTAATTTCGTTTAATTCGGTAATCATTATCAGCTTCCTGTTTACAAATGTAGACGAATCGATTCATTTATGAGTTTACATTTGTAAACAAAGTATGTCAATTCATAAGTTCACTATAAATATAAGGAGATAAACTGCAGTGAAATTACTGATGATTTTGCCACTGTTTATCGAGGAGAAGTGCTTTATCAATGCTCAATTTAGACCAGCATCGCTATTATAATAATCGAGAAATCACCTGGATCGATTATGATCAGCGAGTGTTAGACGAGGCTTCGAATCCCGCTAATCCGTTACTAGAACGAGCTCGTTTGTTGGGGATCACTCAGAATAATTTAGATAGCTTTATAAAAGTCCGGGTTGCCAAGATTGTCAAACGAATGCATAAATGGCCCACCTGGCGGGACGCCATGGGGCTGACGTATCATGATCAGCTGAACGCGATCCGGAAACGCAATACCACGTGTGGGAAAATGATATGCTGCCGGCCTTAGCAAAGCACGGAATTCATCTTCTGCACGTTAAAGATTTAAGTCCCAGGCAGCGAGCCTATGCCGATAAATACTTTCAGAAACAGTTATATCCGGTCATTACGCCCATTGCGGTTGACGGGACTCATCCGTTTCCGTTCGTTCCGAGCGGTCAGATTTGCATGGCGGTCTTGATCCACCGGCCGAATGATAATTACGAATACTTTGCCATGATTCCGATCGCGATTAACTTTCCAAGGGTCATTCGTTTACCTTTTAACGATGGCAACGACTTTATTTTGCAGGAAGATTTAATCGATAATTACCTGGGTGAAATTTTCCAGGGCTTAAGCGTTAGGGGATCGGTCTGCTTCCGATTAACCCGTGATCAGGACATTGCGATTGATGACCGTCATACCCGCAACTTAGTTGACGAAGTAAACACTCACTTAAAGAAAATGCGTTATGGGCGTCCGTTACGGGTTGAAATTGAGGCGGACGCTAACCCTAAAATCACCCACTTCATTCAAGATCATTACCGATTAAACGATGCAGATATGTACAAAGTCAAAGGGCCCGTCGATCTCCACTTCGTAAACGAAATGGTTAAAAAGATCCGAGGCCATCGGGATCTCTTATCCAAAAAGTATCGGCCGTTTTTTCCGGATTTCCTGCGGAAAATTAGCATTTTTCAGGCGATTAAAAAACACGATCTGTTCTTTCATCGCCCGTTTGATTCGTTCAAACCGATCCTAGTTTTCTTAAGGGAAGCCGCTACCGATCCAAAAGTGATTAGTATTAAGATCACGCTTTACCGAGTATCAAAGCATTCACCCGTTATCGCGGCCTTAAAACAAGCTGCTAAGAACGGTAAGTTGGTTACAGCCTTGATTGAATTAAAGGCCCGGGGTGACGAAGCCGCCAACACTCGATGGGCCCTTCAGCTACAGCATTTAGGCTGTCACGTTATCTGGGGCATGAAGGGCTTAAAGGTTCATTGTAAATTAGCGATGGTCGCCCGCCGGGAAAAGGGCGGCGTTCGCCGCTATATGCACATGTCGACGGGTAATTATAACGAAAAAACCGCTAAGCACTATATCGATATGGATCTGTTCACCTGTGATCCAAAAATTGGTCAAGACGCTACCGATATCTTTAATATGCTATCCGGTTTTTCAAAGCCAAGAAGCCTTAATCAACTTGTGATTTCTCCTTTTGGAATTCGTAATTTCATAATTCGGAAAATGAAGGATGAAATTTCGAACGCTAAAGAAGGCAAACCGGCCGCCATTTACATGAAGATGAATCATTTATCTGATCTTCCGATCATGCAGGAGCTTTATCGAGCCAGCTACGCGGGTGTTAAAGTCCACATCATCGTTAGAACCATCTGTGATCTACGATTAAACGATCCACAGGTTGCTAAGAACATTACCGTTCATTCGCTAGGCTTTGGCTGTTATTTAGAACATAGCCGAATTTACATGTTTGAAAACGGCGGCCATCGTCTGGTATATTTATCGAGTGCCGATATGATGCCGAGAAACTTAAGTCGCCGGGTTGAGTTATTGTTTCCGGTTTTAAGCCGACACATTCGTAAACAGATTGAAAATATCTATAGTATGATGTGGAAAGATAACGTTCAGACCCAAATTTTGATGCCAAATGATACTTGGCATCAAGTCCGTTTAGATCATTCTGGCAAACCGTTTAACTACTTGCACTATTACATGGTTCATCGGAAACAGATTGCTGAACGTTTGTACGATCGATTCTAGAAAGTGTGAATTAAATGAAACGATTTGGAGTAATTGATTTAGGTTCCAATTCCATTCATTTAATCGTTACCCAGATTGATGATGATGGAATGACTAAGACCTTCGTGGATGATAAGGTATCTGCTCGTCTTTCCGAAGGGATGATGGAACACAAGAAAATCCTCCAGAAGCCCGCCATGAAACGAGCTATTGATGCTTTATTAAAATTTAAGAAAGACATGCCGGTCTTAGATAACCTAAAGATGCGGGTCCTAGCCACCGCTGCCGTTCGGATGGCCAAAAACCAGAAGGAATTCTGTAAATCGGTCAAAAATGAAACGGGCTTTACGGTTGAAGTGATTCCTGGTGAAGAAGAAGCTTATTACGATTATCTAGGGGTCATTAATTCATTACCAGTAATTAATTGTGTGATTATCGACGCCGGTGGGGCTAGTACTGAATTAGTTTTAGTTCAGAATCGGCGGGCCACTCATTTATTGAGTCTACCCATCGGTGGAATTACCTTGACCGAACGTTTTTTGCATAGTGATAAACCAACGGCTAGTGATCTCTTTCGTTTGATTACCTTTTTAAACGGAATCTTTGATGACGTGTGGTGGTTAAACTGGGGCCGAAATACTCCCATTATCGCCTTAGGTGGATCAAATCGTTGCCTAGCTAAGATTTGGCGCCGAAAGGATAAAATTCGAAAGAACTGGGATAAGATTCATGGCTTTCGAATGGCTAATGTTCAAATTGATCAGGTCTTTAATCAAATGTTGGCTAGTAACTTGGAACAACGTAAAAAGATTCCTGGTTTAGCAAAGGATCGAGCTGATATCGTGGTCGGGGGAACCGCTCCGTTGGTTTACCTATTACGTTACCTAGATTCTACTCGGGTTATCTTTTCCAAGCACGGCTTACGGACCGGTGCTTTGCATGAATATTTACATCAGTTAAGTCAAGATAAACATGACTTGAATAATCAATAAGATATTTTAAAATCATAACTTAATGCGTTAAGCGATATCTTAACTCGAATTAATCTGATTTATAATGATATAGATGATTTAAAACATGATTATCTATTACCGGTTCCTAAAGGTTGGACTTGTATTAATAGTCTAAATTCTGATGATATAAGGAGGATTTACTTTGGGATATAATAAACGTCAGTTTACAAAAGCAAATGATAAAAAAGTCTTACATAAAGTAAGAAAGCATTGGGTCGTTATCTCCATGGCCTTATTAGGTATGATACTATTAATAATAATACATTGAACAACTAATACTGATTTTGATTATATTTTTGATACTAGTAATGTTACTAATATGAGTAACATGTTTGAAAACCTTAGTGCTTTGAGCAACTGGGATACGAGTAATGTTACTGATATGAGTGACATGTTCAGTGGTGATACTAAATTAAGCGACCTTAGTGCTTTGAGCAACTGGGATACGAGTAATGTTCAATTGGTAATTGGAATACTCATAATGTTACTAATATGAGTCATATGTTTAATAATGATACAGCGTTAACTAATATTAATTCATTAAGCAATTGGGATACGATACCAGTAAGGTTAGTAGTATGAATGGTATGTTTAAAAATGATTGATATTAGCCAAATAAATATAAAGATAATATTACTTTGGTAATCAGGAAGTTAAAAAATAATGGCAATAATATAACCGGTTCCGCAGGGCTATCAAGTCGCTGCTGGTCAGAAGTCTAATCAGAGTAATCATCAGAAAATAATGCCAATAACGATAACAATTATAAATAATATAATATATAATATATATATATATATTATAATATAATTAATCCATGCCATGTGAATATTCAGATAATCCAAAATATCAAAGCCGGTCAAACGGTCTACGGCGGAGCTCGTCATTTGGATAAAATGAAATCGAATCGATGTCTTAATCAACTGCGCAGGCTACGGCTCATTCGGTCCCGTTGAAGAAGTTCCAATCAGTGAAGCTGAAAAACAGATCGATGTTAATTTATTAGGAATCGCTAGATTATCCAAAATGGTCTTGCCAGCAATGCGGAAACAGCATTCCGGAAAGATCATCAATATCTCGTCAGTTGCCGGCAAAGTTCCCGTTCACTTCGGCGACTGGTACAACGTGTCCAAGTACGCCGTGGAAGCCTTAAGTGATGATATGCGGATCGGCTTAGGCCACTTCGGCATTCAGGTGGCTTTAATCGAGCCCGGCTTAATCAAGACGCCGTGGGGCAAGATTGCCGCTAATCATTTAAAAGAAACCATTAAGAAATGATAATATATTTATTGATAGAGAAATGAATCCGTTATTGAGGAGTTCTCTTAAATGTTATTTAAGTTTGGATTGTTAGTGGATGCTAATAATTTGAATCGGAATCTGGACAATAATGCGAATTCAAATTCTGATTTAAATTCACTAGCGTCTGTGCGAAAATTTAAATGAACGATATCTTACTTGAGATCGTTGATTCGCACAGGCGGGGGCAAACTCGGCCGTGTGAATCGTAAATCATGATATTAATTATGAGACGAAAGCCACACGGTTAAAAAATCGGTGGCTTTTTGGTTTACCTAACTGGATTTTAAATAAATGGAGTGATTTGTTTTTATGAATCAGCAAAAGAGCCAAGACGTTAAAAAAGGAATCTTCTGGTCGGCCACGGCATCGTGCCTCTGGGGGGTTTCGGGTAACCTGATGCAGTTCGTTTCCCAGAACGAAGCGGTATCGACACAATGGTTTATGTCGTTCCGAACTTTGTTTGCCGGCGTTCTGTTATTGATCATCGGCTTCTTTCAGGTGGGCAAACACGTCTTGGATCCGCTAAAGAAGAAGAACTGGAAACGATTAATTATTTACAGTATCTTCGGGATCGGCATGAACATGTCGACGTTTTACATCTGTATTCAGTCAGGTAACGCCGCGATGGCGACCATCTTGCAGTATCTAGCCCCGTTATTTATTGCCTTATACACTTTCGTCTTTAAACGTCAGAAGCCGTTAAAGGGTGATATGATCGCTTTTGCCGTTGCTTTGATTGGGGTCTTCCTATCGGTTACCCGCGGTAATCTTGATCAGTTATCGATTCCGCTATTTTCAATTATCTTCGGTTTGTTATCAGCCGTTTCCGCCGGAGTTTACTATGCTGAACCCAAGCCTTTGATGAAAGATAATTCACCGATCGTTATCTTAGGCTGGGGTACTTTGATCACCAGTATCTTTTCTAATTTGTATTCACCCGTCTGGAAAGACGTTCCTAAACTTACCGCCCGGTTGATTTTGGGGGTGACCGGAGTTATTTTGATCGGGACCATTATTGCTTTTTCCTGTATGCTATACAGTTTGCGGTTCGCTTCTAGTCAGGTCAGCAGCATCGTCGACGCTATCGAACCGGTGGCTACGTTTATTATCAGCATCATCTTCTTCCACACCAGCTTTAACTGGGTCGAGATCGTCGGTTTCGTCTTAGTCATCACGTCCGTTTACATCCTGGAATGGTTCCATCATAAGACCACGAATCAGGATGCTAAGGAAATTGAATGATAAAATTTATAATAAAATTAAACGCCGTCATCATTTTTGACGGCTTTTGTGCTGTAATGAGCTAATTTTAAAAATACGTTTGTTTAAATAAGACTACGGATAAGATTAACGCACAAATTCCGACCACGATCTTAAGAATCTTTTCGGGGATGACCCGAACGATCTTCGGACCGATGTAGCCACCGATAAATAAACCGAGGCCGAGGGGGATTACCATGATCCAGTAAACGGTCGCTTTAATGGTGTAGATAGTCATGGCCACGACGTTAGCGGAAAGCGACGAAACGTTTCGAATGGCGTTATAAACGGGATAGGATTCGTTAGTGATGTGTGATAGGACGGCGATCAGGATCAATCCGGCGCCGGCGCCGAAGTAGCCCATGTAGATCCCGGCGATCAAAAACGCCAGGGCGCCGACGATGTATTCCCATTCCGGACTTGATGTTGGCTTCTTCGGCCATAAGATCATGATGCCGGCCATTAGGATAAAGAACGGAACGACTTTTTTAAAGGAATCGCTGGGTTCCGACAGTAGAAGATAGGTCCCGCCGATGCTGCCGAGAAACGTGAAAATTAACGTTAATAATAACTGTTTAACGTGGCCCTTTAGTTCCGGAATTGATGACAGTCCCGAGCCTAAGCCGGTAAAGATCATCGATGAGGTGTTGGTGACGTTGGCGGCAATCGCCGGCATTCCGCCGATGTACAGCAGTGACGGATAAGTAGCTAACGAGGCCATGCCGACGCTGCTGCTGATGATTCCGGCGACGATTCCGATGGGGAACATCGCAATGATTTGCCATAATGAAAAACGGATGTGATCACCTTCAAAAAATTAGTTAGTTTAGATTAGCCTAAGATCTGTTTAGCGAGGTCTGGCCAGTCTTTTTTAGCAGTATTGGTAACGTCATCAACTTACTAATTTATCGTAGGCGTCTTTAGCAAAGTCGACTTTATCTGAATATAAATTAGCAACGTTCAGGCAATATTCAATATCGTTTTTAAGCGGGTTCTTTTTATCAGGGATCTTTTTATCGGCGATGTCACGGAATAAATTAGAAATTCCGGATTTAACGATGATGGTAGCTTGCTTTGGTGTTACTTTTTTCATGTTGGAATGTCCTTTCTTGATACGATTCTACCTATATGATATAACAAAGCCGACTTCTTGATTAATGAATTTCATAAAATCGGTAATGGTTCCGACGTGTTTAAGAAGGGTGGCAAAGACGACCACCGGAAGAGCGGAATGCTGAGTATCGGCTTTGGCGTGGAAATAAAAACCGAAATGTTTATCCGGTTCCGGCGAATTATTATTTAAGAAGCCGTGGATGCGTTTTTCAGCTTCGTGCTGAAAATTACCGACTTGGTGGTAATAATAAAGAACTAAACCTTTATAAAGGAGGCTGTCTTTGACCACGCCGAGCGGCTCGTGACTGTTCCAAAAGCCCTTCATTAATTTGATGTGCTGCTGCTCCGCTTTGCGATGCATGGCGTGAAGTAACGTTTCGTTGGTGTTGACCTCGTTTTCTAAACTGATGGGTTCAATATCGTTCATTAGCATTGAGGTGGTAATTTTTATCAAAACGAACGCCTTCTTAAAATGATTCCTCATTCATATTATATTCTTTTTACTTAGGCATTGATATTGTTAAAGAGGGCGTATTATAATAATTGTAAAGTAAATCGAAGAGGTTGCGACCGACATTAGTAAGTTAGCTGAGCAGCTGCTACGGTGCAGAAGCTGATGGAAAGGGGAAGTCGCCGAGGTGCTGATGATAGCAGTCATTGGTGTACCGGGACGTGATCCAATAGATTGCGGACTGTCGTGGATTAGGTTCCACGGAGAGCTTTGAATCATTGAACCGAATCTAATTTAGAAATTAAGTTCTTTCGTTTCAAAGCGTATCGAAACGAAAGAATTTTTTGGTACGCTGATAAAAGCCCGTCTTTACAGCGCGGCTTAAAGAATCGCTATATGTCGATGATCGCTCTGGGCGGATGCATCGGCACCGGTCTGTTTATTACGTCCGGCGGTGCGATCACCAGTGCCGGACCGGGCGGCGCCTTAATTGCTTACTGTGCGATCGCGGTCTTTATGCTCTGCTTAATGGCGTGTTTGGGAACGGTGACCACCCATTTCCCAAGCGGTAGCTTTGGTGACATGAGTTCCCGGTATATCGATAAATCATCGGGCTTTACGACCGATGTTGAATATTTTCTGAACTGGGTCTTCACGGTTCCGATCGATATCGCAACGGTCGGGATCATCATGAAGTTCTGGTTTCCGTCCTCGCCGGGATGGATCTGGAGCTTGATCGCTCTAGTTTTGATTATTCTAATTAACGCCGTTTCGGTTCGCTCGTTTGGTCGAGCCGAATACTGGATGGCTTTCGTTAAGATTTTAGCGATCTTGGCTTTCTTGGTCGTCGGTGTCTTAACCATCTTTGGAATCGTCGGCGGCAAATCAATCGGCTTCAAAAACTTTACGGTTGGCAAAGCGCCGTTCGTCGGTGGCTTTTCGTCGTTCGTTAACGTCTTTATCCTGGCCGGTTTTGCCTTTCAAGGAACTGAATTAGTCGGCATTACCGCCGGTGAAAGCAGTAATCCGTTGAACGCCGTTCCGAAAGCCATTAAACAGACCTTCTGGCGAATCATGCTATTCTACGTGGGTTCGTTAGCCATAATGGCGTTCTTGATTCCTTACACCAGTCAAGTATTATTGGGCCAGAGTGCTTCCAACATTACCACCAGTCCGTTTACGTTGGTCTTTAAGGACGCCGGTTTGAAGGGCGCTGCTTCGTTAATGAACGCCATTATTTTGATCGCCGTTATTTCAGCAGCTAACTCCGGACTTTATGCCGGGACCCGTTCTTTATATTCCATGGGCCGCCATAGTCATAGTAAGGCCTTGAACCTGTTCGGTAACACCACCAAGCGGGGAATCCCCTATTCGGCTTTGACGGCAACCACCGTTTTGTCTTTAGCCGTTTACGGATTAAGCTTCGTGGGTCCCTCGGTTTATAATGATTTGATCACCAGTTCAAGTCTACTGGGCTTCATCGCATGGCTATTTATCGCTATTGCCGCTTATCGTTTCGGTAACGCTTGGCTTAAGCAGGGTCACAAATTTAGTGAATTGACCTATCACGCTAGATGGTTCAAGTTCTGTGCAATCGTTTCGATCATCTTCTGTTTATTCATTATCGTGGCGCAGGGCTACAGTTCCATCGTTAGCTTGGACTGGTTCAAGATTTTGGTAACTTACTTTAGCGTTCCGGTTTTATTGATCATTTACTTTGCTTATAAGTGGATCCATCATGACCACGTCATTCCGTTAAAGAAAATCGACGTTCGTTCGTTAAAGCAGGTTAGTAATTTAAATAAATAATTAATTTTAATATTATATAATATAACTGGGAGGTTGTATGTATGCACCGACAGGAATCGTTATTCGGTAACGTCAGCCAGGATTCAAACGGCTTGACCGATCCCACCAAGACTATGTCAAAGAACACGCCGCTGGCGGACCGAATTCGCCCCAGAACCCTCGATCAGTTTGCGGGTCAGCAGAATTTACTGGGCAAGGGCCAGATTTTAAGGACTCTGATCCTTCGTGATCACGTTCCGGATATGATTCTGTGGGGACCTCCCGGCTGCGGTAAGACGACTTTAGCGGAAATCATCGCCCGACACACTAAATCGACCTTTCTGCAATTTAGTGCTGCCGACGCCAGCATTCGAAAGATCAAGGCGTTGATGCGAAAAGCCGAGGAATTCCGGCGGCTGGGTAAAAAGGTCATTATCTTTATCGATGAAATCCACCGCTTTAATAAATCACAGCAGGACGCTTTTTTACCGTATACCGAAAAGGGCAGTATCACCCTGATCGGCGCCACGACCGAGAACCCGTCGTTTACCATTAATTCGGCGTTGTTGTCCCGGTGTAAGGTCTTCGTGTTTCATCAATTAACCACTAAGGACGTCAAATCGTTGTTAAAGAACGCGTTGAAAAATCCGAACGGCTTTAAGAAGTATCAGGTCAAGATCGATCCTAAGCAGATTGAGTTGATCGCGAAATTTGCCAACGGCGACGCTCGTAAGGCTCTGAATACCTTAGCCATGGCGGTGGACAACGGAAACGTGAAAAAGAAGACGGTGACGGTTACTAACGACAGCTTGAAGCAGTTAATGGGCCGCCGGTTTCTGCTTTACGATAAAAAGGGCGACCAGCATTACGATCTGATCTCAGCACTACATAAGTCGGTCCGAAATTCGGACGTGGATTCCGCGATCTACTGGATGTACCGAATGCTAGAGGGCGGCGACGATCCCGTTTATATCGCCCGGCGGATGATCCGGATGAGCAGCGAAGACGTCGGTTTAGCCGATCCCGGCGCGATGGAGACCTGCGTAGCTGCGTTTCAGGTCTGCCGATACATCGGGATGCCCGAATGCCGCTTAGCGTTGGTTGAAGCGTTAGTGCGTTTGGCTTTGGATCCGAAATCCAATTCATTGATGAAAGCCGGTCAAAAAGCTGAACATGACGTTAAGAAGACCATGAATTTACCGGTTCCGCTGCAGATTCGTAATGCACCCACCAAATTAATGAATAAGCTAGGTTACGGCGAACATTATAAATACGCCGAAAACTATCAGGATCATTTGACCACCATGCGGACCATGCCCAAGAAGTTAGTCGGGCGCCATTATTATCATCCAACTAATTTCGGCCTGGAGGGCCATTTTCAATCCCGCATGAAGCGGATTGCTAAGGTTCGGGCTTGGCACCGTAAGCATGGTGACCGAAAATTAAGTCAGTTTAAGCCCATGGATTTAAATCAATTTGATAAAAAACGTAAAATTTTAGTTGGTAAAGAAGCTAGTGTTGACGGTTCAACGATGATCGCTCGGAACGAAGATTATTTTATGAAGAGGGTGGCATTAACGAAAAGAACGTGGCGATGAGCGCGACCGAAACGACCTTCACGAACGAACGTTTTCGGGATCAATGAAGATTGCATGATTACCGTCGTTTTGCCGTATATTAACAACGCTCGAGAAGGCGTTGAGCGTTTAGGTCATTTAATTGAAAAATATGGTACCGGTCAGAGTAACGGGATTGCTTTTTCTGATAATAATGAAGTCTGGTATTTAGAAACGGCCGGCGGCCATCACTGGGTTGCGGTTCGGATTCCGGATGAATGCTATGCGATCGCACCGAATCAAATTAATATTCAGAAGATCGATTTTAACGATCCCGATCATTTTATGTATTCGTCGAATTTAAAACGATTCGTTGACAAGCATCATCTTAATAACCGTCCTGGGACTTTTAACTTCCGAAATATTGCGGGTACTCACACTAAACAAGATAGTCATTACAACACGCCACAAGCTTGGTAAAACTAACGGTTGAAGATGCTGAATATTTCCTGTCATCTCATTATCAGGAAACGAAATATGATCCATAATAAATAATGTTTAATTAAATTAAACCGCAGAGACTTCGCAAGGGCCATGGTATTTTTAGGATAGACTTAAAATATAATTTGGGTTACTCTAATTACGCAAGAAATTGCTGAATTAAAGGCTTTGCAGCACACTCATAAGCTAGTTACGGTTAACGGCAAGGTCTTAAAGAATTTCTTCTTTGAAAACGGGGTTGACCATCATGATTTATATAACGTTAACCACGGTGAATTAACTAAACACCGGATCCATGAAATGTTAAGTGACACCATTAACGCCATATCATGATTTAATGACTTAGATCTTAAAGATTGCATTAGTCCCAGCGGTGCTTTGGGGCTGTAATCCGTTATGGGCTCACTTCTGTGGAGGTAAGCCGATTCAACAATTGTTAGGTGCTACTTACGGTGCTTTTATTTTCTGGTGGTGTTTCTTTGCTGGAGCTGGCTGGTCGTTCAACTAGTCGGCGTTAATCTAGTTGGGGTCATGTTCTTTGGCAGCTGGGCCAGTTCTTTAGCGAAAGTATCGGCTTTAGTGCCGTCATTTTGATTGGGATCGGGGTCTACTTAACGACCCGAAGCTTTTGTTAGGAACCGGCATCGGCTATACAGCATGTTCGACATTGCCTAAGATTCCCGAAACCAACGGCTGGTCAACGTATCCGCCGTCCTCTATTGGAATGAACATGTTTACCGGAATTAATTCTGGCTTAGGATCCTTTACCTATTTAGTAACCATCATGCTAGCGGGATTTCGACCGGCTTTACTTTATCCCAGATGAGTCATCACTGGATTTATTTTATATTGACTGATTGGTGATAATTTGAACAAAAATTATTTAACGATTAAAGAACATCAGTCGGCGGTTCCGTATAAGATCGTTCGGAAACGGTCGCGATTTATCGGCCGAGCAAAGCGGGTCAATAACGAAAAGGACGCTTTGCGGTTTATCGATACGATTAAGGAAGCTAATAAAAAAGCGGATACGAATGCTTACGCGTACGTTATCGGCCGGGATGATCACGTTCAGCGGAAAAACGATGACGGTGAACCGACTAATACTTCTGGCTTATCAGCCTTAAACGATATTAAGCATAAACATCTGCATAACGTGGTGGTCGTAGTGACCCGATACTTCGGCGGGACCGAATTAGGCGCCAGTCATCTGGCCCGAACCTATGGTGAAACCGCATCGGGAGCCATTGAAAGCGCCGGAATCGTTAAACTGGTGATGCAGACCCAGATTAAGCTCCAAATTAATTACAATCTCTTTGGTAAGTTGCAATATTATTTACATCAGAATAATTATCATATCGTTAAGGTTCAATACACGAGCCAGGTTCTGGTGACGGTCTCAATTGATACTCCCCAGGTAAAAGCATTTCTTAAACAGATTACTAACTTGTTAGCTGACCGTTTTAAATATCAAATCGGCAAGCAAAAATACACCGAAGTAAACGTAAAATATTACGGCCTTTTAATATAACGTCATAATCCTGTAACATTCTGATAACGATTCGTTAATCTTCGTCCCTTACTATAATAATTGTCAAGTTGATCGAGAGGTCAACGAATCAAGTTATCGAATTTTTCAGAAAGGATTATGATTAATTTTATGGAATCTCTTCTTAAAGATTTAAATAGTAAAAAGAGCAAAACGTTATTATTTTATGTATTATACATTGCTATAATTTCAATTTTATTATTCATCGGTTTATCAGGTAACATCCATGCCGATACGGTCAATAACCAACAAAATGCTAATCAGCAGTTTAAGCATCAGAACCAAACCGTATTGATTAAAAAGACTAATCAGCAGGTTAATCATAATCACCAGGGAAAAATAACTGGTTCCGGGATGGTTTAAGTAATCGTGACTTGAAAGCTCGAGGCTGGGTATCTTGGCACGAAAGCCGTAATAATTGGCGGATCTTAAGTTATGGTCATCGTTGCATCGGCTATTTCCAGTTAGATCCTCGTTACTTAGGCCGTAAACATGGTCACGTTAATTTAGATCATAAACATCAGGTTAAAGTTGCCGATGCTTACGCTAAATCCCGTTATGGTGGCTGGGTTCATGCCAAGCGTTTCTGGCAAGCTCATCATTGGTATTAATCGTTAATCAAATTAGTTAATAAGCATTTCCTTAAATTTAGTAAATTTAACAATGCATTTACTAATGTATCATAAATTCTTCTATGATGAAGCTGCTAGTATATGAACTTAATGAAACCGAATGAAAGATTATCTAAGATGGATTTAGTCAGAATGCTCGACGCTTCAGCGTCGAGATGAATGACGTATAAAATTCACTATGGTATAATACTTGTAGCTGATATGAAAACTAAGTGTCAGCTGCAAAAATGTGGACGTTAAGATTTATCTTGCGTCTTGGCTCGGAACGAGCCATGGTCAACAACTTGGCATGTACATCGCTCGTGATTCAGTGCGAGGGACGAGCCAAGCGTTCCCAGAAACTCGGTATTTTAATGACGAGTAGTTCATTAAGTAAAACTCATATAAAGTGACCGCATTTTGTTGGACAACCATATTGGTTCAATAAAGTGAGGCCATTTTTTATCATCATCGGCCTGACGCTGCTGAATAAAGGTTTTAAAATATTTAGCTAATGATTGGGGATCTAGACGGCCGTGATCATTTTTATTAACCAGGCCTAAATTAACGGCAATCTTAATCTGCTGATTACTATTATTAATAATGCGGATTCCAACGAGTATCCTTTACAAGTTTTGGTACATCGTTAATATTAATCTTGTTCTTAGTTAAGCCCTGTTTAACAGCAGTTTTAGCTACCGCAATGGCAACGTTATTCGAAAATTGATTTAGTTTAGAAACCGGTGGCAAGACTGCAGCGCCGGGTTTTTTAGGATTAACGATTCCGCCTAGAGAATGAGCCGCCGCTGAGATCATCTGATCACTTAATCGGGTGGCGTGAACCGCTAAGACTCCTAAACCGACTCCTGGATAAACCAATGCGTTATTAGCTTGGCCGATCTGGTAGGTAATACCGTTGTTAGCTTTGATGTCAGGATACGGAACGCCGGTTGCAATCAACGCTTTACCGTCGGTCCAGTTGAGGAGGTCTTGCGGTTTCGCTTCGGCTAATTTAGTGGGGTTGGAAATCGGGCAGATGACGGGTCGTTTCGTATGAGCAGCCATTTCTTGAACGACGGCTTTTGTAAACGTACCGGGAGCCGTTGAAGTTCCCACCAAGATGGTGGGGTGAACCGCTTTAACCACGTTGAGAAGGTCGGTCAGACGTTCGGGATGCTTAAATTCAGCTTTATCTCGAGCGAAGACCTTTTGCTGAGGGGTCAACGTTGGATCATCTTTAAAAAGTAACCCTTGCTTATCAACTAAGTAGAAATGCTGCTTAGCTTCCTGTGGCGAGAGGCCCTGCTGAATAAATTCACGATAAACGTGATTGGCGATTCCGGTCCCAGCGGTGCCCGCACCGAAACAGAGATACCGCTGATCGGTTAACTTTTCGTGAGAGATATTTAAAGCACCTAAAATCGAAGCTAGAATAATGATTCCGGTCCCTTGAATGTCGTCGTTAAAGACCGTGTACTTCTGGCGATATTTATTTAGAAGGTTGGCCGCGTGATCACGGCCGAAATCTTCAAAGTGTAGATACATATCGGGAAAAGTGGCTTCCGCTGACTTGACGAATTTATCAACGAAGCCATAATACTTAGAGCCGTTAACTCGATGGTGACGGTTGCCTAAATAGTTCGGATTGTTTAACAGTTTTTGGTTATCCGTTCCCACGTCCAAGACAACCGGTAGAACTTCACGGGGGTCGATACCCGCCGCTGCGGTATAAACCATTAGTTTACCGACACAGATATCAACGCCGTTGACGCCCCAGTCGCCGATGCCTAAGATTTCCTGAGCGTCGGTGACGACGATTAATCTGATTTGGCGACCGTTAGCGGCGTTAGTTAGGGCGCTTTTAATAGCTGACGTCGAATCTTGTGTATCAATCGAAAGGTAAGCGGCGTTCTGCGGTTGCGTAAAGATATCACTGTATTTTTCAATATCTTCAGCGATGGTTGGATCATAAACGATGGGCATAAATTCAACGACGTGCTGACTAAAGAGCTTATAGAACAACACCCGATTCGTGTTGAAGATCGTCATTAAGAATTGGCGTTTTGCTAGGCTCGTCGGCTTAGTCTGGTATTGCTGATAAGCTTGAGCGACCTGTTCCAGTAAAGTTTGCACTTTAGGCGGCAGTAAGCCGTCAATTCCTAATCGTTTTCGTTCTTCGTGGGTAAAAGCCGTTCCTTTATTCTGAAACGGGTTACTTAAAATTTCATATTAATCATTCCCTTTGTTTTATGATGAAAGAATTATTTAAAGATGATCCGTATTTCTTTGAACAAGTTGTAGTCGATTTATTAGAGAAAATGGGCTATCAAGGACCGAATGGACACGGAATAACCACCCAGCAGACTAAGATCATGGTATTGACGGAATTATCAACCAAGATCCGTTAGGGACACGAACTTTATTAATTCAAGCTAAACGATATAAGGTGTGTTTATTACAACTTCTGAATGAATATGAGCATAACGTCCAGAATGAACTACAGTAAAGTGAATAATAGCTTCAGCACCAAAGGAAGCCTTCAAATAAGTTCTATTACCTCTGCGTCCAGCATTACGTAAACTGAAATGATCCTTATACTATCTTTGCCATTATAAGCTTTACGGACATCTTTCTTTGCACGGTAATAAGACAAAGCACGGCTTCTAGCATTAAGGATTATTGACAATAGATGAAGTAGCTACAGGTGCTAATAATCCTAAAGCAACTACTCCAGTTAATAATTGTTTAGTAAATTTTTTCATGATTTAACCTCTTTTATTATATTCATAAATTGTTTAAAGAATGTTACTGGAACTAGTTTATTAATGTTAATTTATTCTAATAAATTTATTTAAATAAAAAAATTATAATAATATATTATATTAAAGAAAAAATTACCAAAGTTAAATTTGATAATTTTAAAATGATAAATTTGAATTTATTGGTAAAAATTATAAAGTGAATTTAATAAAATTTCTAAAAATTGACGTGATTTATATAGATCCACCTTATAATACGGGATCAAAAGACTTTATTTATATTTAATTTAACAGATAAGCAATATGGATCGATCTTTATTAGTTGTGATGATAATGAGCAATCTTATTTAAAGCTACTAATGGATCAAATTTTTGGTGAATTTCTATCTATAATAGCCATAGAAATATCAAAAGCACAAAATAAATATTTTGTTTTACTTTATTAAAATAACAATAATAATAATTAGATATTAGTTAAAAATAAAGTAATAAATAAATTAAAGCAATTGAAATTAATAAATAATAATCATATTCATAAAAAATTTAAAGATCTACCTTAATTTTTAAAAATGAATCCTAATGGTATTATTATGGAATTATTTAATTGGTAATATTGATAGAAGTATTTTTAATATAGTTAAAAGATATAATAAGATGCTATTAATAAACATTGTAATAATTTACAATTACCAAAATTAATAAAGTTTTAAAAGTTATTGAATGATATTTAAAATATTTAGAAAAAAAATTAATGAAAGAAGCTAATAAACTTATTGCTAAAAATTATCCAAGTAGGTAATAAAAATAATAAATTTGCGAAATAGAATAAAATAAAGCCACACAATAAAAGTGGTTTATTTACAACAGAAATTATTAAAAATAATTTATAAAAAATTTCTTAATAAAATTAAAATTTAATTTTATTCTCTTAATATTTAAAATATTTAATTTCTTATTATTAATATTTTCATTTGAGCGAAGAAGATACTAAAACTGAATATATTAATCCCAGCTTAAGACGTAAAGGTTGGTATGAGGGTAAAAATGTCAAAATGGAGTATTTAGATTACTTACTTTATACTCCTGATATTTACAATAAGATTGCGGTAATTGAAGCAAAAAGATTTCCTTACCTGTAGGAACGGGAATGCAACAGGGACTTCGTTATGCTCGAGATTTACAAATTCCATTTGTCTTTACTTCTAATGGGCAGAAGTTTGTCTTTTATGACCGTTTAGAGTCACATTATTATTATCGCCGTGGATATAACCACCCCGTTATTATCAGGTCAACGCGATTAATAAGACTTTAGAAGCAATTGCTCATAATAAGAAACATATTATGTTTGTGATGGCTACTGGGACTGGTAAGACGTATACCGCTTTTCAAATTGTCTGGCGGTTATTACATGCAAGTTACGTGAAGCACCCGATTCGGAAAGTTCTATATTTAGTTGATCGAAACGTCTTAGCTGATCAGCCATTGCAGGGTGACTTTCGGGCCTTTAAAGATGAAGCTGTTAAACTAACCCGTCAAGAATGGAAGGATCCTAACGGTTTATCGGCTTATAAGATTTACTTTGGCTTATACCAGCAGCTCTTTAGTAAAGGCAAAGATGAAGAATTATATAAGAATTTTCCGCAGGATTTCTTTGATTTGATTATTATTGATGAAGCCCACCGTAGTTCTGCTCGTTTAGATAGTAACTGGCACAGTATCTTAAATTACTTTGCGCCGAAAGGCTCGAAGACGATTGTAATTGGTATGACGGCTACGCCAAACGAGAGTGAACACGCTAATCTCGGTTACTTTGGTAAGCCCGTTTATAATTATTCCTTAAAACAAGGTATTAATGATGGCTTTTTAGCTCCGTATAAAGTAATTCGAGTTGAGCCGAATATTGATGTTAAAGGCTTTACTCCTTTCCAGCATAAATATAATGATGACTACGTAGCTCAAATCACCAATACCCGACTTTAGTTACTACTTCTCAGCTTATTAGGACCGGAGTTAATGCTAAAGACGTTAAAGTCATTGTGCTAGATACCAACATTAATTCGATGACGGAATTTAAGCAGATTATCGGCCGCGGAACCCGCTTAGATCCGAACAACGGTAAGTATAGCTTCGTGATCATTGACTTTCGCAACGCTACCCGTTTATTCTCGGATCCAGACTTTGATGGCTTTTGATAAAAATGGACATCAAATTACGGACTTCTTAAAGAGTTGGGATAGTCAGTATGATGATTTTGATCTCCTAATCCATCTGGCATATGACCGAGCACCCTTAACAAAACGGGATCGGGTTAACCACGTGGAAAAGCAGGGTGTCTTATCTAAGTATCGTGGGCCGGCTCGAGAAGTTTTACAGGCTTTACTTAAGAAGTATCAGGAACCGGGGATTGATGTCAATAGCTTAGAAAATATTAAGACTTTGAACTTACCTGAATTTACAAAGAAGTTCGGTGGGGACGTGAACGTCGTCTTTCACGACTTCGGCAGTAAGTATGGATAGTAATACCGAAAATTTTGTCACCAACGTTCAAAATGATATGCGTGGTGATGCTGGAATTGGTAATAATGAACAACAAATCGAACAGATTACCTGGATTCTATTTCTGAAAGTTTATTTCAATCGTGAACAGCACTGGATACTTGAAGAAGATAATTATCAATCTATTATTCCAGCTAAATATCAATGGGATAACTGGGCTAAACCAACTAAAGATAGTTGGCCCGAACTAATTAAGTTTGTTAATAATGATTTGATTCCGCATTTAAAGAATATTCCAATTCACTCGCAGACACCAGCTCGCCAAGCCATCGTTCATGATGTCTTTACGGGCGTTAATAACCATATGCAGAACGGTGTTTTGCTCCGTAAAGTCATCAATGATGTTGATGCCTTACATTTAGATACCGGTAACGGCAATGATGCCGTAGCTGATATTTATGAAGAAATTCTGCGTAGTATGCAGGCTCAGCATAATTCGGGTGAATACTATACGCCAAGACCTTTAACTGATTTTGTAACTAGCCATTTACACATTAAATTAGGTGATAAAATTGGTGACATGGCCGTTGGAACTGGTGGTTTCTTAACTTCGAGCTTGAAAATTTTAAAGAAGCAAGTCCATAACGCTCATGATTTAGACGTATACAGTAATTCAGTATCAGGCAAAGAATTACATTTCTTACCGTTCTTACTTTGTGTGACTAACTTATTCTTACATGGCGTTGATAATCCAGATGTAATTCATGGTGATAGTTTAAGTAAGAACGTTTCTGATTATGATCAAAAGAATAAGTTTAACGTTATGGCTATGAATCCGCCATATGGTCAGAATAAATTAGAGACGATTCTAAATAATTTCCCATACGATTTACGTTCTAATGAATTATCTGATTTATTTATTGTCTTGGTTATGTATTTGTTAAAGCCACAGGGCCGAGCGGGACTTATTTTACCTGATAGCTTCATGTTTGGTACTTCTCCCGTTAAACAACGGATTAAAGCTAAATTATTTAATGACTTTAACGTTAAGTTAATCGTTCGTTTACCTAAAGGTGTCTTTCAGCCTTATACTTCAATTAATACCAATGTAGTTTTCTTTGATAATACTTATAGTACCAAGAAGACGTGGTTCTATCGGATTGATTTACCAAAGGGTATGAAACAGTTTACCAAGACTAGACCGATTACTCGTCAGAGCTTTAGTAAAGTAAATAAATGGCTTAAAAATCCAAAACCAATTACGATTCATGGTAATAAAAAGGCTGAACAGATACCGATTCAGCAAATTAAGAAACGTAAATATGATTTATCATATGTTGGCTTTGGGCAGAAGCATACGGACATTAAAGACCCGATGACCTTATTAAATGAATACTTAACTCAGAAGCATCAGTATGATAAAAAGATTGCCTCACTGACTAAAGAAGTTAAGAACATCTTTGGAGGTAAGGATAACAATGATTAATTTAAAAGAATTTAAACAGTCCGTACTTCAAAAAGCCATGCAAGGTAAATTAACTAAACAATTACCAAGTGATGGAAATGCTTCTGATTTATTAGTTAAAATTGCTAATAAAAAAAGAGACTTAGTTCAAGCAGGTAAATTAAAAGGGTATTCAAAGCCATTACCTCCTATTACTGACAAAGAAAAGCCGTTTAAAATTCCTGATAATTGGGAATGGACTAAGTTAGGCAATGTTTGTAAGTTAATCAATGGTAGAGCCTATAAAAAGAAAGAATTCTTAACTGATAATTCATTAACCCCAGTATTAAGAGTTGGGAATTTATTTACAGATAAAGCATGGTATTATTCAAACCTTAAGTTACCTGCTAAAAATTATGTTCATTACGGAGATTTGATTTATTCGTGGTCAGCATCATTTGGTCCTAGAATATGGAAAGGTCCTACGGCAATCTTTCATTATCATATTTGGAAAGTTAATTTCTTTTCACAATATCTTAATGAATTATATTTATTTTATGTCTTATTAAATGCAACCCATTTAGCTAAGTTGCAATCGCATGGAACTTCAATGAAACATATTACTATGCATCGTATGAATAGAATACCAGTTCCAATTCCTCCGTTATCTGAGCAAAAGCGTATTGTAGCTAAAGTTCATAAGTGCTTTGAACTTGCTGATACAATTCAAAAAGAACGTGAATTAAATAAAAAATTTGCTCATGATATGAAGCAATCGTTATTAATGGAAGCTATGCAGGGTAAGCTGACTAAACAACTGCCTAGTGATGGTAATGCTGATGAATTATTGCAAAAGATTCAGCAAAAGAAGCAAGAATTGATTAAAGCTGGCAAGATTCGTCGACATAAGAAGTTACCACCAATTAGTAAAGATGAAATTCCATTTAATATTCCAAAGAATTGGAAATGGGTGAGATTAGGTAATATATCATTAATATCTTCAGGATTAGTCATACCTATTTAAATATAGCTTTTAATCCATTTAGTCAATTATTATTAAAATTCTTAAAAAATTATAATTAATTAATTAATTATTTTTTTTTATTATTATTTTTTTTATATTTTTATTATTATGTTATAAAATTGAATTTCTATACTAGTTGTACTTTTAACTGGGGAAGAGTAAAAGCACAGAAAAGTAAATTTATTATTCAAAAATAATTTTAGATCTAAAGATAATTAGATTTATTAGGTATAAATAAAATGCGTTATTTATGGATAAAGATAGTATTGCTAATTATATTAAAAATAAGTATTATAAATTATTAATAATTATCATAATTTTCATTATTTTTTCACATCTCTTATACAAATCACTTAAAAAAAGACGCCTTCTCAGCGTCTTTCCTAATATCACGCATCCGTTGAACCCGTAGACTTGGCAAACCATGACGTGATACCCCGTGGTAACTCTGCGGATAACGAAGGTATTTGACCTCGGTTCCGGTCTGTTTAACGGCCGTAAAGAACTCTTCACTTAAGCACGCGGGACAACGCATGTCGTATTCACCATGCTGAAGAAGCAGCGGCGTCTTAACGTTCATTGCGTAAGTTAGCGGCGATTCTTTACGGTACAGGTCACTAACCCGTACTGAGTCGCCAATCGGAAACGGCCGCTGAGCAATTGCACCTCTAAACCGATCAGTATGACCAATTGCCCACAGGGTCATAAAGCCACCGTAGGATCCGCCAACGATAAAGACGTTCTGCGGATCTAAATCATGAAATTCTGTAATGCGGCACGCAGACCGCTCATTACATCTTCAAAATCATGCTGACCATAATGACCAATCACGTCCGTTTCAAACTGTTGACCATAAGTAGTAGACCCCCGCGGGTTCACGTACACTATTGAATACCCGTGGCAGCTAAAGACCTGAAACTCATGGAAGAAGCTTTCTCCGTAGGCATCATGCGGACCGCCATGAACGTATAAAATGACCGGACTTTTAGCACCATGGTGATAAGCATGAAAAAGGTAGTCATTAACGTTATATAGCCAAACGATCATCGTTGCCGATCAACGCGATCCATTTGCCATCGGACGAAAATTTAGCTAAACACGAGTTGATATCGATCATCATTGAACATAGTAAAATCCGTGAACCGACCTGTGGATCCGTATTAATGCCGCCGTCAGCCCAAATTTGGTAATTGCCATGGTCATCCAAACTAGCGATTCGGGCTAAGTATTGATTATTTTTGCGGTCCATTCCGTTTTCCACGAAAAAATAACGGGAATTGCCGCTAACGGCTGGGTAACTGACTTAAGCTGATATAAATCTTCTGCACTAACGCCTTTCATACCAGTTCCGATAGGTATGCCACGTTTCCGGCCGGGTGTTGTCCTGAATGGTCACGGTTGGTAATACTTGATTCGCGTGGTTATTCACACCGTATAGCTGGTTGCTTATCCAGAGGTTGACCAGGTCGGTGAAGTCGATCGACTGGAAATTGTTGATGTAGATGTGCTGGCCCTGGTGAGGATCAACTTTTTAGTGTACGGGAACGTTCTGCAGATGCTGCCAGGAGTTCTCGACGTTGCGGGGTTTGACGTTCCAGTCGTTCAGGCCGTGGACGATCAGGAAGTTCGCCTTAGCGTTGTGCAGATCCTTTAGATAATTGCGGGCGTCCCAAAAACGGTTGTAGTTTCCGGTTTAATGCGGTGGTAATCACCGGCGTTTTTTTGGCGGCTAAAGGTTTCTTCAGCCAGCACGTCGCAGTCTTCACCACCAGACCGTTATCCCGATAGTAGTCATACCAATTAGAGATTCCGGCTTCGACGATTACGGTCTTCAAACCCGGGACCCCGGTACTGGCCACGGCGGTGGATAAAGTGCCCAGGTAGGAGCGGCCGGTCATGCCGACTTGATGGTTCGACCATTCGGCTTTAATGGCGACGTGATCGGTCGGATTGGTAAAGGCGGTTCGGTTACCGGCTAGCCATTCGACGATCGATTGAGCGCTGATGACTTCGGAAGCCCTGTGAATCCAGGGTACCGATTCCGGCCGAGTAGACGACCGCAAAGCCGCGGGCAAGAAAGTAATCGTTCAGCGTGTAGGTCCAATTCGGCCGTTTACGTTGTAGCGGAACGTTGACGTTGTGGGTCATCGTTAGTACCTAAATTATAGGGGCTGGCCGTGAAGAGGGTCGGGACTTTCAGACCGGGTTCGTTTCACTAGGACGGATAATGTCAGTTCGCAGTAAATCGCGTTTACCGTCGTGATCAGTATCTAAAGGGGCTTCCACATAGACCACTTCATGAATCAGATGATTAGTATCGAAGACCGGCTGGGCCTTGCCGTCGATAAATAACGGCTTGGGTAAGTCGTGGAATTGAGCGAGGTAGCCGTCGCTGGCTAAGTCGTCGAATAGGTCTGGCCGCGCTTGGTGTGGGTATTCAGTAATAAGTACCAGGCTAGGGCGATATTATAGAAGACGTTATCATTATAAAAATGAATAATTTTCAGTTCTTTAATCATTTGCTGATAACTAACGGGCTGGATCGCGAATTGATGATTTTTCATATCATTTTGTAAAATCAACACCGCAATCATATCATCATTCAAAATTAACGTCCCAGATCAATAATGGTAATAATAATAATCCAATGATAAAGAAACAAAAAAGCCTGATTTGTTTCAATCAGACTTTGCTTAATTTCTTCAGATTTGGAATCGACCACATAACAGCTAAGCTAACGATAAACATTAGCGATAGCATAATCATGATCATCATGATGCTGGAATATTGCATCATAAAACCGATTGCCATCGGTGCTAAGCCACCGATGCAACTCCCAACATTTTCAATTAAATTATTAGCGGTAACTCGAATGTTCATTGGGTATAAACGACTTACTAAAACTCCATATCCACTGTAAGTAGCGGCTACGAAGAAACCAACAACCGTTGCGGCAATAACTAAAGTAATGGCGTTAAATGATAACGGAATTGCAAATACGGAAATTGCGGAAATAATAAAGAACGTACTAAAAGCAATCCGTGGGCCCTTCTTATCCAATAATTTACCAAAGACAATCGCACCTAAAGTAAAACCGATAATAGTTGAAATCATCCATAACGAAGAATTAGTTACGTTAGTATGCAATTTCTTTTGCATCATAGATGGCATCCAGCTAATTATGCCATCGTAACCAGCTTCTTCTACCATTGCCATCAGCATAATACCAATCGTTTGCCAAGCAATTCGTGGTGTAATAAATAACTGCTTTAAATTAGGAATTCGATGGTGATGATGAACCTTTCGTGCTTCAGCATTTCGAATGAAGTCTGGGTTTTCGGTCAAGTTCTTCCGGGTAATGAATGCTAAAGCGACCGGGATTAGACCGAACAAAAACAGGGTGTGCCAGCCAAACGTTGGGATAATGATCGCCGCAATAATGCGGACAGAATTGATCCTAATTCACCAACACTATTGGCATATGATTCTAAAGCACCGATCTTATGTCCTTTAAAGTTTTCGGCAATTAATGTGACACCGGCACCGTATTCACCACCGTTTCCTAAGCCTTCAATGAAACGCATGGCGTAAATAAAGCATAGCCCGTGGGCAAAATACATCCCACCAGTAGCAATCGCCGCTAGGAAAATAGAATAGGTTAACACTCTTACTCGACCGAATGCATCAGCTAGCATGCCAAAGATAAATGATCCAACCAGCATTCCAATATCGTTGGCTGTAATCATCATGCCACCTTCAGCACCGCTAAGATGCAATTCTGCAATAATCGGTGTCATCGCAAAAGAGATGAATGAGCTGTCGGTTTCCAGCAGCCCGTTACCAGCGGAAGTGGACGCGATGGTCCATTTCTGGTTTTTAGTCATTTTCATATATTGATCCTCCCAATATTTTGATACCTTACGTACAATGATGCATAACTATTGCCATAATCATCTGTGTTGATGCCACCGGAAGTGATTGCTTTAATATTTAAATGGTATCGATTTTCGTTAGCCTTTAGCAATTTAATGCCGGCTTCAGATTGAATATTAATATTAAAAAATTTTGTAAACAAAAAAGACATTCAAATATTGAACGCCTTTTAAAAATTATTAGTGGAGAGTGGGGGATTCGAACCCCCGCGCGGATTTTGGTCCACCTAACGGTTTTCGAAACCGTCCTCTTCAGCCACTTGAGTAACTCTCCATAACGTGGAACCGAAATATGAAATCAACAAAAACGTACACTTCGTACCGCCGCTGGTCAACCATGGGCTGATGATAATCATTCTCAAACGGCTGGTAAACGAGGCCCCGTTTTGATGCAGGATTATCAGCTAATGGAAAAATTAGCTCACTTTGATCGGGAACGGATTCCTGAGCGAGTTGTTCACGCTAAAGGTGCTGGTGCTTTTGGTACTTTTGTTCTAACCCATGACATGAGTAAATACACTAAGGCCGATATTTTTAATGGTGAAAAAGGTAAGAAGACACCCATGTTCGCCCGGTTTTCAGAAGTTGCCGGTGAAGCTGGCTATCCAGATACCGTTCGAGATGTTCGTGGTTTTGCTTTGAAATTTTATACCCGTGACGGTAATTACGATATTGTCGGTAATGATACACCGGTATTTTTTATCAATGATCCGTTAAAATTTCCTGACTTTATCCACTCACAAAAGCGTGATCCAAAGACTCATTTACGTAGTCAGGATATGCAATGGGACTTCTGGTCTCATTCTCCAGAATCCTGTCATCAAGTTACTTATTTAATGGGTGATCGTGGCATACCTGCTAGTTATCGTACTATGAATGGTTATGGCAGTCATACTTTTAAATGGGTTAACCAAGATGGTCAGGCTTACTGGATTAAATATCACTTTCATAGCCAGCAGGGCGTAAAAAATATGTCTAATGAAACTGCGGCTAAAATTGCTGGTAAAGATCCTGATTATTTAATTAGAGATATGTACTATGCTATTGCTCATAAGAATTATCCAACTTGGAAAGTATATGTCCAGATCTTACCTTATGAGGCTGGCCTTCATTATAAAAAAGATATCTTTGATGTCACTAAAGTAGTTAATCATGGTGATTATCCGTTACACGAAGTCGGTTACTTTACTTTGAATAAAAACCCTGAAAATTATTTTGATGACGTTGAAGAGGCAGCTTTCTCACCAGCCAATATGGTACCGGGGATTGAACCGTCTCCTGATAAATTACTGCAGGGACGTCTCTTTGCCTATAAAGATGCCCAGCGTTACCGTTTAGGAGTTAACTTTGAACAGTTACCAGTTAACCGCCCACTTAACGTCAAACATCCTGCTAATTATGAGCGTGATGGGTATATGGCCGCGAAGATCAAACCGTACGACATACCTACGCTCCAGATTATTATTCAGATGCTGGCGCTCTGTATCGGGTATTTAGTAAACCTGAACGCAAGCGTTTGATTCAAACTATTAAATCTACGTTAGGCACCGTTAAGAGCCATACTACTAAGGTCTTAGAGACTCGGCAATTTTACCGTGCTGACCATGAATATGGTAAAAGAGTCGCAAAAGCTAATTAATAATTAACGTTGGTACTGTACCATTTTTCAAAATCATCGATGGCGATCTGAGCGCCACGACGGTCTTTATTAGCTAAGGCGTCCACGATGTCAGTAATGTTCATATTAAGATCATCGTTCATATGACGGGCTTCTAATTGTTCAGCGGCTTTTCGAGCGTCAGCGAAAACTTTTTTGTCAACGTCAGCTTTAATCGTTTTGATGGATTTCGTATCTTCAGCAGTCATAATATCTTGCTCCTTTACATATAGTTACTATTTATATAATACCCGAAATAAGGGAATTAGTTTAGGTCGATTAGTTGCCTTTCTTAGGTCTGATTTTATATTTAAGGCGAAGTTGATAAAGATGATAGATAAAAGGGGATTAGATTATGGTAAGTCGAAACTCATTTGCTAATAACTTAGGCTTAAACGCCTACCAGTCCAATTATCAGGTTACTAATTTGAAGAATTTTGCCGGTAATTTAGGCTTAAACGATTTACAGAACGTTTACTTTATTCCGAGTGATCAGAACCGCGCTAGCGAAGGTCGAATCGCTCGTCTAGAATCTCATAATCACGTTATGAATTTAGCTGATCGTCGCCGTAACGCATACTACGGTAACCGTGAAACGTTAGTTAATCGCTACCAAAATTAAAAGAGAAATAAGAATTTTAAAAAATTATTTATTTAATGGAAATAAATAAGATAATATTTATTACGAAATGAAGCCGAAATGATGAATCATGATGCAGATTCCAACTGGGGCCATCGTTTTTATGAAAATTAAAAAATATTTAAAGAAATTAATAACGCTAAAATCAAGATTATATCACAATTAAATATTATTATGATTAAAATTGTAAATTAAATCGAAGAGGTTGCGACCGACAAGAGTAAGCCAGGTGAACGGCTGCTACCGTGATGACCCGGATTAAAAGGGGAAGTCGCCGAGGTGCCGGTAATAGCAGTTATCGGTGTTCTGGGACGTAGTTCAAGAGACTACGGACTGTCGTGGGGTGTCCCCACGGAGAGCTTTGAATCGTTGAACCGAAATTTAGTGTGAAACTAATGAAGGTTCCATCGTTTCAAGGCGTACCAAAACGATGGAATTTTTTTGATACGCTGAGACCTCTGACCTCTTCGAAAAATTAAAAGTTGGAGGTTTTTAAGATTATTAGTTGTATTAGTATATAAGGAATCTGCTATTCAGATCTGATGCCTTGAACAACATCGACTTGATTATCCATGAAACCAAGCCGATCATCTTATAAAAAGGAAGTTTTAGAATGAAGCCGAGCGGGATTCGAACATTTAATAATCGGATCGCTGGGATTCCCGGTCTTTTAAAGATGACTTTAGGGGAACCCGGCTTTAATACCCCGGAACACGTCAAGATGGCCGGGATTAAAAGTATCGTCGAGAACGATTCCCATTATTCGGCTCAGCCCGGAACGATGGCGTTACGAAAGGGGATTGCGCATTATTTAAAGGTGAAATCGTCGCCACTAACGGTGCAACCGAGGCCATTTTTGCCGTGATGACCGCATTCTAAATCCGGGTGACGAAGTATCTTC
The DNA here is from genome assembly GCA_043289735.1 of Acetilactobacillus jinshanensis. Taxonomy (GTDB): domain Bacteria; phylum Bacillota; class Bacilli; order Lactobacillales; family Lactobacillaceae; genus Acetilactobacillus; species Acetilactobacillus jinshanensis_A. The sequence continues at coordinate 505,479 of CP171343.1, read as the reverse complement.
TGTATGACTGACGAAATTTATAGTGAATTGATCTACGGAACGGAGTTTCAAAATCCCATGCGATGACTGGCTGGCGGATTGGCTACGTTGCCGGACCCGCTCAAATTATCAGCATGATATCCAAGGTTCACGCTTAATAGTGACGGCATTATCGAATCCTGCCCAAGCCGCTGCTGCTGAAGCAAGACCCTTATGCCGCACGGTGCGTTTTACGCATTCCCGCGGATTCCGGGGCCTTATGGAACCGATGACGTTAAGTTTGCTTTAGATTTAGCTTATAAGGCTAAGGTCGGGGTCATTCCCGGAAAGGCGTTTGGCCCCGGTGGTGAAGGCCACGTCCGTTTATCGTACGCAACCTCCATGCCGAACATTAAAGAAGCTATGCGTAGATCAATAGATATAATCATCAGCCTGATTGTTTAAAATCAGGCTTTTTTAAATACAATAACTGATAATTATTATTAAAATTATTATCGGTATAGAAAATATAAAGCTCAATTAATTGCTAATAAAATTAATTTAGTGACGTTTGTAGATACTGAATAAGTTAACGGTACCTTCGCCTTCCATCATATGTTTAGCACGTTTGGCACCGTAACTTTTGGTTAACCAGTTGGTTAATTCTTTAGTATCGTTGTACTGGGTGTCATGATGTAAATAGTTCTGGTTCATAGTATCCATAAAAAAGAGCTCCTTTTTATTTCACTAATATTATTATAAGGCAAGGTTAGCTAGTTTGGCAATGAATGAAGCTTATTTAACTAAGTTTATGTAATTTATAATTTATAATTAATTATAAATTATTTATACTAAAATAAAAAAGACCGTGAATCATATCGTATCCAACGACAACAACTCATGGTTAAAGGGCTACTCCTTTTTGAATGCTTTCGCGTGTTCTAAATCACGCCACACGAACGGCGTGCCCGCATAGATATTGATTAGATTCTTTTCGCGGTCATCCATGAAACGGGTCGAATACATCCCGGTCTGGTTTTCCGACACGATGGCCCATTCAGAAGGGTGATGACGATTATAGAAGTAGGTGTGATGATTTTTGGCGTTATATTTACCAACGAAGTCTTTACCTTTTGCATCTAATTTTTGAATTAATTTATTAAAGGTAATCATTTTCGGTACTTCCTCTTTTCTGAACATTTTTACACCTCCTTCATTTATAGTATAAAGGTACTTGTAATCGTTTAATGATTACAAGGCGTTTTTAGTGATAGGGATTAACTAATTATTAACTAATTAATACCAGTGATGAGCTTGCCAGAAACGTTTGGCGTTGGTCCAGCTACCGTAACGGGTCTTGGCGTAATGATCAGCAACCTTAACCTGATGCTTATGATCTAAGTTAACGTGACCGTGCTTGTAACCCAGGTAACCGGGGCTTAATTGAAAGTAGCCAACACAGACGTGACCGTAACTTAAGATGTTCCAGTGACCGCCTGATTCGTGTCGAACGATCCAGCCACGGGCCTTTAATTGACGATTGTTCAAACCATCTTTGAACCAGTTTCGGTTGTGGTCCTTTTTAACGGTTTTTTTAACGTTCTTGAGAATCTTGTTTTGATTCTGTTTCTTGGCCTGCTTTTTACTTAACTTAGCTTTCTTAAAGACCATTACTGGTTAGCACCTGCGCTAAGTAATAACATTGATAATAACGCTGAAGAAATTAATTTATGCATTTTCATAATTAAATCACGATTCCTTTCCTCTCGATCAACCTGACAATTATTATATTAGAGAAAGAATGTTATGGAGACTTTATGAGAAGGTTACGAGAACTTTACGGAATATTAAGGGCTGTTATAAAAGTCGGTTATTGACCAAATTAATTTAAAATATTTTGAAAATGCTATAATTCCTTTTAATAAGAGGAGAATCATTATGATCAAGCGATCGATTTTACTCTATGCCCCGTCCGGAACCGGGAAGACCACGTATTTGCAGAGGATCTGGGACCGGGACCGTCATCATGATTTAGCGATCAACCTTAACCGCAGCTATTAGATGAAGTCCAGTGCTCGATTCCGGTGTATTTGACCCACATTATCCAGTTAGTGCGTGCGATTTATCAAAGTCAAGTTCCCGTCGTAATGTGCGGCTTAATGAGCGGGGGCCTAGCCAAAATTACGGAAAGGGTCGTTCGCTATTATCGACCTTTAACCGGTTCTAAACGCCGTCTAACGTAGTAAAATTAATCAGGTGATTGAAATGGGAATAACGTTAGCAATCGCTTCAGCGATTATCTGGGGCTTTACACCGGTCTGGACGTACATCTGCGGTGGTAAGCCCATTCAGCAGCTGCTGGGAACCACTTACGGTGCTTTAGTCGTGGGCATTGTTTTGTACTTGATTAAGCGGCCCGCCATTTCCACCGCTGGCTTCTGGTGGTGTGTCTTAGCCGGAGCCGGCTGGTCATTAGGCCAATTTACTCAATATACCGCATTGAAACGATTAAGTACCTCGACTACGGTCCCTATCGTTGCCGGAAGTCAACTAATCATCGTTGATCTAGCCGGAGTCCTATTCTTCGGTAGCTGGTCAAGCACAGCTGCTAAAATTATCGGCTTCATCGCCATTTTAATCGTTATTATCGGTGTTATGCTATCAACCCAGACCGGACAGACATCATGATGGTGATCTTTGGGACCGGAATCGGTTACGGAGCTTGTTCCATTTTACCGAAGATTCCCGAAACGAGTGGCTGGGCCACCTTTCCACCGCAATCAATCGGAATGATTATTTCTGCAATCTTATTTGCTGCTTTAAAAAGACTCGTAATATTGAAACTTTTTTGGTCATTACACCGTGAAAAATATCGTGACCGGCTTTAATTCCGGATTAGGGACCTTTGCTTATTTAGGATCGATCGTATTAATCGGTCTATCGACCGGCTTTACCATTTCTCAGATGAACATCGTGATCTCGACTATTGCCGGACTATTCTTCATGCACGAAAATAAACACGGTAAAGCGTTATTCAACACCATCGCTGGCTTGATCCTCGTGGTGATCGGTGGTGTCGTCACCGGTTTCTTAAGGTGATCCACTAAATACAATGTAAACTTTATAATTGTTGAAAATCTAAATTATTAAAAGGAGAATTATTATGGACGCAACGGAAGCAACCATGCGAACTAGTTTACGTGGCAATATTCAACAGATGACCGGAATCTTTAAAGAACTCAAAAAAATAGGGGTTCCGAAACGAAGTGATAAGACGAAAATGATCGAATTCGCGAATGCTCAAGCCACTTTAGTTGCTACTCAGGGTAAAATCTCAGAAGATTTGCATTTACTAAGGACTTTAGGGTTTATGACGACCGATCAGGTTATTAAAGTTAATAAGAAGTTAACCCAAAAAGTCCAGGCTCTAGAAAAAGAAAATCATTCTAAGGGTAAAAATACGTAGTTTTTATTTTACCTAAATTCGGTTGAAAAGATTCGTTAATCCGACTATCATTTTCAGTTGTATTTGATATTTGGGAAAGTCATTTGACCGAAAGGGGCGAGTCATGAAACATCTGTGGATTAACACACATTCGATGATTAAACACAAACGACTTCATGATCGGTGTCGCTCAAATCAGCGGCACCGGGAGTGCCCCGCAATTTAATTTGAAATTACAAAATAGCGGTTTGCTCACGTCTATGACGTAAGTGACCGCTTTTTTAGTTATTAGATTAAAAACAGTCAAGACCAACTGGTTTAAGAAAGGGACGGTTTAATGTGACAAAGTATTCTACCAATCAAAAGTGGACTCTGGCATCAACGTCAACCGGATTTGCTATGCAGGCCATGGATCTGATGTTTCTGTCGTTTGCCTTAACACCGATTATTAAGCAGTTGCATACGACGGGAACCGTTGGTGGGACCATCGCTTCGTTCTCGAACTTTGGGATGTTAGTCGGTTCGTTGATTTTTGGCTATTTAGCCGATAACTTCGGCCGGGTGAAGGTCTTTACCTACACCATCTTTATCTTTGCCTTTGCCACCGCTGCGATGGCCTTTGCCAATAATATTTACTTGATATATCTGCTGCGATTTCTTGCCGGAATGGGTGCCGGTGCTGAATTCGGGGCCGGAGTTACTTTGATTGCTGAAAACTTTAAGGGCGATAAGGTCGCTACCTTTACGTCCTATGCCGAATCTTTCGGTGAATTAGGGGCCATTCTTTCGGCCTTGATTTCGGCTTGGACTTATGGATGGCACGTTCTGTTCCTGTTCGGCTTGATTCCGGTCATCTTAGCCTTTTTAGTTCGTTTGAATTTAAAGGAAAACCCGAAGTTTATTGCGAATTTGAAGAAACGCAGGGCAGAACACAAGAAGCACGTCTCCTTTAAGGCCTTGTTTAAGACCCCTAAGGTAGCGTATTTAACTTGTGCCATGATCGTGATGTATCTACTTGATTCCGCTAGTTACTACGGCTTGATGGATTGGATGCCGTCGATCATGCAAAAGCAGTTGCACATTAACCTGACCCAGTCATCACTCTGGATGGTCTCAACCATTGTGGGCGTTATGCTAGGGATGCTCTGCTTTGGTAAGATGATGGATAAGTTCGGTGCCAAAGCCGCCTTTACGTTCTTCTTTGGCTGCTCCATCTTCGTAGTTTATACCATTATAATGGCTTATAATTCGTTGACTTTATTACTGGCCAGTACGTTAGTCGGTTTCTTTGCTGAAGCTTGTTACAGTGGCTATGCCGTGATCGTCAGCAAATGTTATCCGATGGACATTCGAGTAACGGCCAACGGCTTCGTTGAAAGCTGTGGCAAGGCGATCGGGGGCTTATCACCAATCTTGATTGGTTTTTTGATCGATCATTATTCCTTATTAGCCGTGGTCATCTTCTTATCATTATTGCCGTTGATCAGCTTAATTACCATATATTCCGTCCTGCATATGCATGCCGTTAGCAAGCAGAATATACTTTTAATTGAATTTTATAATATATGTATAATAAGCGTCAATTTCAAAAAGCTAACGATAAAAAAGTTTTACATAAAGTTAAGAAGCATTGGGTCGTTATGTCCATGGCCTTGTTAATGGCCATCGGTGGTGAGTAATAACGAAAGTAATATCACTAATTTGAATTCTTATGATGCGGATCAAATCATCTAATAGCTCAAAGCCAAATAAATCAACCATATTTAGGTGACATGAATGCCTACGCGCAGCCGATTCCGTATGCCGTAAAGTTCCTAATTATCATGATAATTTAGGCTTTATGATGAGATTTGTTATAATAACATTTATTTAGATGATTCTAAATTCCATCGTGGACGTTAGGCGTTGGCAACCTTCCATTGAATATCTGGCCTGACGGAACAATCTAGACTGATAATGATAATGGCATGGATTATCACTCAGTTATTAGACGAAATCCAGGATAATGGTTAACGATACTTTGATTTAAGCGTCAACCGTCTTATAATATTGATTATAATCAATCTGTACGTGACCGCTCCGGGAATTAAGATTCATTATCGTTAAATACTAAGTCGTTATCGGCCCCGAATCCGTTGCCAATTTACGTATACCCCCAGGACGTTTATATTTATCTGCAGCCCAAGAGTCACGCTCAGGTTCATTATATCGACGTCTTTAACTTACATTAGTGCTTCTGATAATGTTAGTACGATCAATAACTGGATATATTATGAATAGTTTAAAGAGTTTTGGTAATGATGTTATGTTCATGAATTTATTCATAAAAGATATTGTAAGTTCATTAAGGCTGATAATAATCATACATAATTAATTATATTGAAATTAAGAGTAACGGCGACCGATACCGTGAACTACTTGATCAGCGGCACTAATTCCGCGCTTAGTTCCGCGACCAGCAGCACGACGATCTACAGCCGCGCCGACAGTGACATTCGTACGGGAGCTGGTCCGGGAATAACTTCAGTCCCATCAGTTATCCGACTAACTTAACCTCTAACGGGGTCAGCTACCACGAAGTCAGTGCTTAGAATAAATTAATAAGAAAGTTTTGCATAAAGTTAGAAAGCATTGGGTTACCGTTGGTAATAACTATAATTATGATAATAAACTTATAAAGATATTAATCGTTCTAATTCTGCATTAGCTAGTTATATAATGCATCCAGTGCTAGTGCTGATTCAGCAAGTGCTTCTTCAATGGCTAATAGCATTAGTGCTAGTCAAATCAATGGCCAATAGTATTAGTGCCAGTCAAAATAACACTTATTNNTATGATAAATTATATCAATGCCCAATTGTGGCTAAAAAAGATTTATGGTTATCCCGCGGGGTCCGTTAATTCGTTAATGAATGCTTTGGATCAAGAACATTCAGGTTCGCCACGAACAGGTAGGAGCTTTGGCTGCGGCGGCTCATGCTAAATTGACGGGCAATTAGGAGTTGCTTTGGTTCTGCCGGACCGGGCGCGGTTAATATGTTAACGGCTTGTATGATGCTAAAGAGGATCACGTTCCGGTATTAGCGATTGTAGGTCATTTGCCACGATGGGCTGTTCTTTGCCCGGTGCCATTGCAGCCCAACTGGATTATCCCCGCCGACAAGTGTTTAGTATTGCCGGAGATGGTGCTTTCTCAATGGTTATGCAGGATTTAATCACCGAGCGTAAATATCATTTACCGATCATTAATGTTGTGACCTCTAATGAATAACTATATTTAGAATTAAAATACTGTAAATTAATTAATTTTAATTACGTTTACTATATTAACTAATGTTAATAAATGTCAAATTTAATTATACATAATTTAATTATTTAAAAATATTATTTACGGCTGATAAATGACTTTAAAATTATGACGCTGATCAGCTTTAATGACGGGATGCTTAGTTAAATAATCGACAATGATTTCAGGCATCCCACGGTTACTCATCCATTGAATCTGGTGCTTATTGAACATCGGAAAGCCGCCGCCCACGGCACGGTAATTATTCATGGTCATGCGGAATTTCTGGTCGGGACGAACCGGTTTGCCATGATAGGTCAATTTAGTTACTCGGTGACCTACGGGCTTAGCGACGTTGATGACGTAATCAATTCCGTAGTACATATCATAGAGATACTGCAGCGGCTGAGGATTACTAAAGGCTTTGCTAACCGTGATTTTTCCGTTTTGATATGCAAAGTACTTAGCGCTCTGTTCAATAGCAGCCTTTAACGTCTTACCCGAAACGATGGATAAGCATAATTTATTCGGGTAGACGTAGTTGACCATGACGTCACGGATCGTGACGGGATTAGGGAACCCGTGACCCGCGTCGGTAAAGAGGGCGTTAGCCGAAACGTCCGCGTGGGTGATTTTCATCTGCATCTTCTGGATGAACCGATCGTATGCACAACCGTTCATGCGGGCAGAATGCGGATCTTGAAAAATCATCTGTCCCTGAACTTTAGCTAGTGGTTTATTTAGCCATTTGTCAGTAGCCACTTCGGCAGGCTTAACGACTTGGGTTAATTTCGGATCGATCGGCACGTTTTTCATGGGTTCTAAATGAACATGACTGTTGACGACCTTCTTGTTTTGGATATCTAAGGTAACGTTACCGACGTACTGACCTTTGCAGCCGACTTGCATAACGGGAACCCCGAATAGATGATCTGCAATGACCCGATGCTGATGGCCAGTTAAAAAGGCGTCGATACCTGGAACTTCTTTAAGTAATTGGTAGCCTTCGTTTTCACCGTCCAGGATTTCGGTCGGTTTACCGTTATGATCACGTTCAAAGCCACCGTGATAAACGACCACGATAACGTCCGCTTTTTTCCGCATAATCGGAACGTATTTCTTAGCGGTCGCAACTAACGAATGAAATTTCAGTCCCTTAATGTGGGCTGGTAGTTCCCACTTCGGGGTTCCCTGGGTGGTAGCCCCCAGGATCCCCACTTTAATGGGACCGACTTGCTTGATGGCGTAGGGCTTACCAAAGACCAAGTTGTCCTGTTGATCGGTAATGTTAGCACATAAAAACGGGCGCTTAGATTCTTTGATTGAATTCTTTAAATAGGGGATTCCGAAGTTAAATTCGTGGTTGCCGATGATGCCGTAATCGTAATGAATGTGGTTAAAAGCGTTATCAATCGGCTTTGGAGCATTATACTTCTTAGCTGCATAGGCTGCTAATGGTGAACCTTCTAAGTAGTCGCCGTCATCAAAAGTCAATGTGTATTGATGCTGACTTTGCTGATGCTTGAGGTAGGTCGCAGCCCGTTCCAATCCAAACGGAGCGTTAAAGGTTTGGTGAATGTAATTAGTGGGAACTAAATATCCGTGAACGTCACTGGTGAGTAATAGATGTAGTTTCATGTTTTGAAAAATATATTAAATTTATTGGTTGACATTTTCTAAAATAGTATATTATAAGAATTGCATTGAGCGATAGATAGAAAATGTTTATCGAAACAAATTGAGCAAGTAAGTAATCAGCTAAGACGAATCAGCGAGATCCCGTTTTGATGAGAAGGGATTGAATCTAAGCTAACGAAATGGCTTGTGATTGGTGTTATCGAAACTTTACGTCGAGATAATAATGGGTTGGCCACCATTACCACGGCACACGTTTTATTTAGAAAACGTTATCGAGAAAGAGATCGTAAGGTACCCTTTAAAGTAGAATGGCATCACGAATGAAGAGTTCGCTTCTGCATTAACAGAAACGAGCTCTTTTTTAATTCGTTGGTGTGCAGAATTTTAAATAAAACGTTATTAAGGATGATAGCGTAAGCTATCACCGAAGTGGAATGGCACCGCGAATTCAAGCTCGTTTCTGCATTAATATTAAGAAATTGCAGAAGCGGGCTTTTTTATTACCTATGAAAGTTGCGATGTTGATTTTAAGAAAGATGTCGTGTTGTTGAATTAGAAAGATTTAAATCGATGGAGTTCTTAAGTTATGAAAAGTATTAGTTATGAAGTTAAACATTTATTTAGTAAACGTTGGGCCAAAGTTGCTTTAGTTGCCGCTTTGTTGATTACACCGGCGATCGCGTTATCGGGTTGTGGTAAATTTGGGATCCGTTAACGAAGCAGTTAAAAAAGCAGGGGATCCATATCAAATTAGTAACTTTTTCTGATTACACTCAGCCGAATCAAGCTTTACAGCATCAAGAAAATGACGTTAATTCGTTTCAAACTTATCAATTCTTGGATAATTATAATGCAGTTCATCATTCTCACATTCTTCCGGATGGTAAGACCATCGTGGAACCGTTAGGGCTTTACTCTAAAACGATTCTTCTAACGAAGCCCGGGCCTTAATCTATTAAATTTATGATTAAGCATCATATTTATCTTTTTAATTGATGATTAATGGTTTAATATGAGACAACCAATCATTAGTCTTCAGCACATTAACGTGGACTTTCCGCATAAACATAACGTGATTCACGCGGTGCGGGATGCTTCATTAAATATTGATCAAGGAGATATCTACGGGATCGTAGGTTATTCCGGAGCCGGTAAAAGTACGTTAGTCCGGGTCATCGATCGATTGCAAAAGCCGTCGCATGGCAAAGTTATTATTAACGGTCAGAACGTTTTGAACTTTAGCCATCGTCAGATCCTTAAGGCCCGTAAGAAGATCGGGGTCATCTTTCAGCACTATAATTTGATGACTTCACGGACCGTTTTGAATAACGTTGAATTTCCGCTGTTAGGTCAGCGATTGTCACGAAAGGATCGTCGCCAGAGGGCCCATAAACTACTAAAGCTGGTGGTCTTAGACAGTAAGAGCGAATTTTATCCGGATCAGCTCTCCGGCGGTCAGAAACAACGGGTGGCGATCGCCCGTGCGTTAGCTAATCGACCGAGGATATTGATCAGTGATGAAGCCACCAGTGCTCTGGACCCGCGTAACACCGCCGAGATCCTGCAGTTATTGAAGACGTTAAGCTATAAATTAAACTTAACCGTTCTGTTGATCACTCACGAAATGGATGCGGTGAAAGCGATTTGCAATAAGGTTGCCTTTATGGACAACGGCCGGATTATCGAACACGGTTCGCTGTTGGACGTCTTTGGCGATCCTAAGCATCATCAGCAGTTACTATTATTCAAGTACTTTGGCTCGGACGTTAATCAGCCTCTGATCATTAATCTGTACCGTAAGTTCTCGGTGATCGCGAACGTCCTGTACGGCAACGTGGAAGATATTCAGCAGGTGCCGATCGGTCACCTGATCGTGACTTTGAACGGTAAACCGAAAGCTGTACAGAAGGCCAAACGATACTGTGAAAATTTGAAGATTTATTTCCTAACGTTGTTCATATGAAGCCGATTTTGTGAACGCTACCTGGCAGACAATTTACATGACTTTAGTCACTGCGATAATTGCCGGAATCCTGGGAATTTTGATCGGGATTGCGTTGGTGATCACCGGTCCTAACGGGATTTGTCAGCAAAATCAGGTCTATTGGATCCTGGATAAGATCGTTAACCTGTTCCGTTCGATCCCGTTTATTATTTTGTTGGCGGTTATCGCACCGCTGACCCGGCTCATCGTGGGTACCAGTATCGGTACCACCGCTTCGATCGTTCCGCTGATCATTGGAACGGTCCCGTTTTACGCCCGTCAGGTTCAGAATTCATTACTTGACGTTGATCCGGGAATTATTGAAGCGGCTCAAGCTATGGGCTCCGGCAATCTATCGATCATCTTTCGGGTCTATTTAAAGGAAAGCCTACCTTCTTTGATCCGAACTTCGGTCATTACTTTGATTAGTTTGATCAGCTTAACCGCAATGGCGGGTACCGTCGGTGGTGGTGGCTTAGGTAATCTAGCCATCATGGTCGGCTATAACCGCTTCGAAAGTGACGTAACCGTAATGTCGTTGATCATCGTTTTGGTGCTGGTTTTCGCTATTCAGATCATCGGTGATCTTTTAGCTAAATGGACGGATCATGAGAATGCTGATGTCGTAGGGATTTTTTATTGGATAAATTTATTGAAAATTCTGCAAAAGATGAACCAGAAGCAGGACGTTAAATTCTACGAAAAGAAGGATTCACATTTGGTTCGTTCGCTAACGACGAAAGATTTTTTGGCCCTAGGCGTCGGAACCATCGTTTCCACCGCGATTTTTACTCTGCCAGGGATCGTGGCCGCGAGTCATACCGGTCCGGCCGTACGATTGTCGTTCGTTTTAGCGGCGGTCGTGGCCGGATTAGTTTCTTTTAACTATGCGGAAGTTTCATCAACGTTGCCGTTTGCCGGATCGGCCTATTCCTGGATCAGCGTAATTTTCGGTAAATTCTGGGGCTGGATCGTCGGCTGGTCCTTGATTGCTGAATATTTGATTGCCGTGGCGTTTACCGCTTCGGGAATTTCAGCTAACTTTCGGGGCTTGGTTTCACCGCTAGGCCTGAAGCTTCCAAATTCCTGATTTATCACGGTAATCACAATACTTCAAAAGTCGAAAATACCCTAGTGGTCCTAAAGGTGATCGCCGTACTGGCCTTTATCATCATCGGGGCCACCGCTTTACACCTCAAGAATTACTTTCCGTTTATTCCGCATTATCGACCGACGGCTAGCGGAGCTTTCGGTGGCTGGCAAGGTATCTATGCCGGAATTCCGCAGATTTTCGTTTCCTACATTGGTTTTGACGCCATCGCTGCTAATTCCGCCGAAGCTAAAAATCCCAAGAAGACGATGCCCAGAGGAATCATCGGTTCGTTATTGATCGGTGTCATTTTATACATCGGCGTTTCTCTGATTTTAGTGGGGATGTTTAAGTACACGCATTACGCTAATAATGCGGAACCGGTCGGCTGGGCGTTAAGAAAAGCGGTCAGTCTGGAGTTGCCACGATTATTCAAGCGGTCGCCGTCCTGGGGATGTTTACCGCTTTGATCGCGATGACGCTGGGTGGTTCCCGGCTTATTTATTCGTTCGGCCGCGATCGGATGCTTCCCGGCTGGCTAGGTAAATTGAATCAGAGAATCACTTACCGAATCACGCGCTTTCTTGGCTCAATTGGTATCAGCCGGGACCTTAATTGCTTTTATGTTCGTATCCGTGGCCGTATTTAAATTGAGTAAGCATGAAGGTCATGACTACCTAAAGCGGGCGTTCAGAGTCCCAGGCTATCCAGTTCTGCCGATCATTAGTTTCATCTGTAGCTAGGGGTCTTTGTGGGTCTGAGTACACCTGCTAAAATCTATGCGGGAGTTTGGCTGATTATCGGCATTGCCGATAATTAATTTCAATTTATCTCCTTTGGACTAAATTAACGAAAATTAAAATCATGTATTATAAATTAGTGGAAAAAGAAACAAATTTAATAAAAAGGAATTTTTTATATGGCAGTCAAACGTCGAGACCGATTAATAAACATTACCTCGTTTTTATTAGAACATCCAAACCATCCCGTCACCGCCAAGTCATTTATCGAAAAGTACGGCTGTGCTAAATCATCACTTAGCAAGGATATCAAAATCATTCGGCATAACTTTGCCACTCGCGGAATCGGCCGGGTTCACACTCAAGTCGGCGCGACCGGCGGCGTTACCTATACGCCGAAAGTTAGTCCCAAACGATCCAAGATGATCGTTAGTAAAATCATAAGAGATTTAAATAATCACGAACGTTACTTACCAGGCGGCTACGTTTACATGTCGGATATTCTTAGCCAGCCTTATACTTTAGAACAGATCGGGGACGTCGTTGCGACTCAGTACCTAAACAAGCCCGTGGATAAAGTTTTGACAATGAACGGGAAGGGCTTAATCGCCCCGAGCGTTGCGAAAGCATTAGGCGTTTCGTTTATTTCGTCGGCTCATCATTCTAAAATCAGTGACGGGGCCACCATTAACGTCAACTACTTTTCCGCTAGCAGCCATCAGCTGCATAATTTGGTTTTGCCGCAACGCAGTCTTAAAGACGATTCGCACGTTCTGATCGTGGATGACTACCTTAAAGAAGGCAGTACCATTAACGGCATGATCAATTTGATTAAAGCTTTCCATTGCAAGTTAGCCGGCATCGCGATTTTAGCGGACGGCAGCAATGGTCACTTCAACTTTAACGAACCGTATCAGTCGTTAATCAAGATTAAATCCAATCAGGATCACATCAAAGCGAGTCTCGGTAATTTATTTAATAAAAATAATATTTAAATTCTGAAAATTAAGAGGAGATAATAGAATGGCTAAAGTTAGTTCATCTAAAGATTTACAAAACGATGCCTTAACCTTTACTGATGACGGCATTCAAGCTGCTAAGCAAAATAATACCCAAAAGATTTCGGACGCCGCTAATAACATGTACGGTGCCGTTAAGCCGTTAGTCGAACGGGATAAAGCTTCATCTGGTAAGGATTCCAAAAAGAGCAATACTTTAAAGAAGGTTTGGAAGACCATTAACGCTACGATTGATAAGCCGAATAAAGCGACCCCGAAGACGTTCAAGAAAATGAAGAAAGACTTGAACCGCTTAGATTATTAAGATTCTAAATAATTTAACTTTTCTTAAAATTTGTTGACAATTTTAGTGAATGTAATTTCATATAAGCCACACGGTTGATAAACCGTGTGGCTTTTTTATTAGAATTGATATTAATATTCACTAAGGAAAACACCAAGTTATTAATATTATTAAATATAATAATAATTATATAAATATTATTAATATTAAGTCTTTTTGTGTTTGTATTGTAATATCAGATGATAACTTAGCTCCAATAATATCAGCTAAAGAATGATTAATGATTATTTACATAGCCACACGTTTGAATAAACGTGTGGCTTTTCTATTCATATTTATCAGCCAGGAACACCGTTGCCGCAATTAATCTTCAAACCGATCTTGAAACCAAACTTGGAGTTGATGCCTAGTATCATTATCGAGCTGAATGCCATGCCAATTTAGCGGCGTTCCGTTCTGTAAAGCTTGGTTAAGATCCAACCCTTTAGCAGAGGAATGCTGAGCATCTTGGAGGCTTTTACCGTAAAGCCGAACTAATTTACTGACGGGAATATCGAGGCCCATCGCTAAACGATCGATCGTCGAGGTCGTAACGTGAATTTTCTTCCCTTGTTCAAGCCGGAGCAGATGGACGTATGACAGTCCTGATTTAGCGCAGACCGAACCGATGAGAGATTCTTCTGTAGCCTAACTTTCGCAGAGCTTTACCAAAAAGGTTGCTCATTTTGAGGCCTCCCTATTATCTATCAAATTCACTTTTAATTATAAATGAATCCACGGTCGAAAACCAGCGGTTAATAGGCCTAAACCGATTAAGATAAGATTAAAATAATGCTGATAACTAGGAACCCTTTAGTTAGGTATTCTTGGCCCGTTTAGCCATTAGAAATTCTAGAAAGCCAATCATGCATAATGAGGCACCCGCTTTAACGAATGCTAATAACGGATGGCGGCTCATGGCAGCGGGTAAAAGAAAAGCACCGTCCAGAATAAAAAGAATATATAAAGTACGAATTATTATGGTGTCGAATTTCGAACCGTTTCGTTTACGAAGATCTAAGAATAAGAAGATCAAAAGGACCATTACAAATAAAATATGCAGCCACAATAGCATCTAAATTTACTCCTTATAAATATAGATAAATTAAGAAGAACTGGGTATATTTCTTGGGGTTGCCAAAATGACTTTAGTGTTGACATTTCTGGATATTGATCTTTAAATGGAACATCATCTGAAGATTTTAACATCAAATGATCATAATAAAGATCGAGGTTAGTGAAAAGGACGTTGCCAAGGTTACTTAAATAAGTCAACGGCGAACGCCATTAACTACGCTTCCAAAGCTAAGAAACCTTGAGATTAACGACGTCTTGAGTAATCAAGCCGTAAAGATCGCTAACCGTGCGCACGACGGCTACTTTACGTTTAAGTTCGCTAACGCTAAAAATTATCAGGCACCTAATACCAAGACCGGAAACTATAATTATGCAACCAAATCAAAAAGTTAAAATTGCTCATGAATTAATGAAGGCGCCTGATTACGAGGGGATCTATCAGGTCTTAAAACGGTTCCGTCGTATCATGACGTTTAGACGAGCTTAGCGATACTTATCAGATGTACTACAATCCGAAGAATCACCGCTTCGAAACCGATACGTCGGATCATAGTCACTTCTTGGATTGCCAGTACGATGACGTCAAAGAATGCATTATGACGGTCATTAACGAGACTCTATAACATGATTTTTACCATCGTTAAGGTTATCGGGATTTTGATGGCAAGATTTTAGGAACCTTAGTGGTCGCCTTGATCGCGTTTACTATTATTTCTACTTGGTTCCGAACCATATTAAGTTCCGGTCCGAAATTGAGACTTTGAAACGGTTGCGCCCCAATAATAGCGATAATAGTCAGCCGTATGCTCAGATTAACGTTCAGATTCTTTCACTGACCCGAATGGGCTGGTTCTTCTTTAACCAGGAACCCATGATGCAGCATCAGCAGATCAGTGACTCCGGCGTGAATATGCTACTCTACGCCATTATTCAGAAGCACGCTAAAGAATTAAAGCTATTTAAGCGGGAGATTGACCATCCCGGCTTCATTCTCAAAATTGCTCAGGAAATTAGTGAGATGCAGACCAGCCAGATTTCGGCTGACGATTTAGAAACACTATATGAGCAATCCGTTAAAAGTAGATGATTTGGTTCAGAAAACCCATGATTTTCTGATCATTTATAAAGCTTTTGAAAAGGACACCCATAACAAGTACATCAGTAAAGAGGGGGTTCTGAACCGGCTCTGTGATTATTTAGCTAACCATCATGATTTAACCCATTGTCATTTCTACATTCGGGGCTTTTCCCAGTTTACCGCTCAGGAAAATCGACTGGTTAAGATTTTAATTAAAAGTCGGCCGGAGTCGTCATCGATTTAACCGTACGATCTATTTTACCGACCGACCGTTTTCCAAGCGGATAATACCTATGCAGAATTAGCTCAGGTCGCGATCCGGATTCGTCAAATGGTCGCGACCGGAAAATATCGTTATTCAGATTTTCTGATTTTAACGCGGCATTTGGATAAATTCAGTAACATCATTAAACCCATTTTTAATCTACAGCAGATTCCCATCTTCGATGATCTGCAGAAACAGATGGTCTCGCATCCGTTAGTCCGGTTGATCGGGGATCTGTTTTCGATTTAGACGTGATCGATCTACTAAAAAACGGGCTTTTGATTCCCAAGAACGACGACGGCAGGTTTATGAACGTCGATGAATACTACCGCGATTTGTACCTGTGTGAAAACTGCGTCTTCCAGAACGGTTACCGAGGCCAGGAGTGGCTTCAGGATCAAGATTGGCGGTATAGTCAATACGATGATATCACTCACATAACTTTACTAAGGATTATGTCATTTCTGGTCCTTATTAAAAGCCGGCTTTGAAGCCGCGTCTTATTCTCAGGTCCCACCGACCTTTGATCAGGTCGTGATCAGTGAAAGCAAGATCGTTCAGATGCGAGATTATAAGGTCGTCTTTATGATCGGTTCCACCGACGACGTTATGCCTGATCACATCGTCAACGATCAGTTCTTTAGTAATACCGATCGAGCTAATGATCATGATAATCAGCGTTATCTAGATGACGACAGTCATTACCAGACTGATAACGAACCGTACCTTAATTACCTAGCTTTTATGAGCGCCACGCAGAAGGTCATCTTTACCTATAGCTTAAAGGGGGCGGACGAAGGTAACGCCGGAATTCACGAATCACCGTACGTTAAACAGATGCAGAAGGCTTTCGGGATCCCGACCCAGCGTATTTAGGCAGTCGATTGGGAACCTTACGGCATTTGATTCAAGCTATCTTACAGAGCTCCGCCCGGATGAAGTACGTTAAGAACCGCTTACGGACGACCGTTAAAGCCATGATTCACACCATTTATCTCCAGTCGACAGTACTTCGGGTTGATTGATTATAAATCGAGTCCGCATAGTTTTGACTACGGTCAAATCTATGCCGGGACCCAGATGCAGATGATGACCTACCTGGACGTCCTGTATTACGTTTTCGGGGCTTTGTATTCGTTAATTCAAGATCCGTTCTTGAAACCGTTAGTCGCGAAGATTCAGCAAGCTAAAAACGGGGAGGATAAATGATAAGGGCAATTTATTGGTGTCCGCGTCCGCAGGTGCGGGTAAAACCAAAGTCTTGGTCGATCGGGTAGTCAACGAACTTACGGAATTGATAACTTCTTGATCGTTACCTTTACCCGAGCTGCCGCTAAAGAATGCGTCAAATCGGCGACTTACCGACCGCTAATATCGGAACGCTGGATTCGTTTTGCCAGCAGGTCGTGGAACGTTATTACTACTACGTGATCGGTCTGGATCCGCACTTTCGGATCTTAAGTAACAATTCGGAAGTGATCCTGTTACGTGATCAGGTCTGGAAAGACGTCCGGGAAGACTTATATACGTCACGTCTTAGAATTCATTGATATCGAACGGGGCGCTTTAGCCATCTTAGAAAAAAGTCAAGCCGTTCGGAAACACCTTCAGGATCAGTTTCATGAAATTATGATCGATGAATATCAGGATGATAACCAGCTTCAGGATGCTATTATTAGGCTGGTCGCTAAACATAATCCGAAGACGGGCGAACCCCGCAACGTCTTTATGGTGGGAGACGTTAAACAGTCGATCTACCGTTTTCGTTCGGCTGACCAGGCCTTTTTCTTGCATAAAGATAAACGGCAATCAAGAAATTATTCTTCGGAAAAACTACCGTTCGACCCAAAATATCGACCGTTTCGTTAACTTAATCTTCGGTCAGATTATGGAGATATTGCTTTGATTGCTTCGACGCGTGACGATAACGTCGCTATTTCAGACGTCTTCCGGCAATAGGGGATTCCGGTCCAGATGCTGGGGTCGCAGAACTACTTCAAGACGACCGAAATTCAAATCATGCTGTCGTTACTGGAAATCATTGATAATCCGGATCAGGACATTCCGTTAGTGGCCGTTCTGCGTTCACCGATGGTCGGTTTGGATGAAAATCAGCTAGCTTATCTAAGAATCAATGCTAAGACCGGTGATTATTATCATGCCGTATGGACTTTTATCAGAATTCTTGCATAATTTAAAGCGTTTCGGAAGATTACCCAGCGTCACGGCCTGGTGGATCTAATCTGGAGCATTTATCAGACTACCGGCTTTCTGGACTACGTCGGCGGGATGCCGGCCGGTGCCCAGCGGCAAGCTAATCTGCATGCCTTGTATCAGCGGGCCGCTGAATACGAACAGGCTAACTTTCACGGGCTGTTTCAGTTCGTCCGCTTCATTCATCAGTTACAGAATCAGCAGAAAGATTTAACGGAAGCCGCTCCTCAGCAAGGTAAAGACATGGTAACTTCGGTCACGATTCACGGCAGTAAAGGCTTAGAATTTCCGATCGTCTTTCTAATTGACGCGTCCCGAAGTTTTAACCAGTTGACTTGCGAAATGATTATATCCGAAGAAATGCGAAAGCTGTACGTTGCCATGACCCGGGCATTTAACCGACCGGGTCAAGGCTAAGAATTATTTAGATTGGATCGGAGCCTATCCCCACCAAGCTGCTACTAAAGAAGGAAACTACCGGTCCGTTTCCGACGTTAAGCAATTATTTGAAGACCCGAATTCGGTTGAAATGGGGCGACTCGACCAAGCTCATCATCAGGATTATCACGGCTTATCGAACCAGTTCGTAACCGGTGACTTTACGACGCCGAAATTTATTCAAAAAGCTCATCAGCCGAAGTCGACGGAGATTGGAACGGCAACCCATCTGGTCCTTCAGATGATCGATTTACATCAGGATCTTGAAGCATCCCGATAGTTATCATCGTGAGACTCCGTTCTCGTTATTGGTTAGCGCCCATCGGATTTTGATCCCGAAAGTATCCTGATCCACGGAATCATTGATGGTTATCTGTACGATCCAAAGACCAACCAAGCTTCGATCGTTGACTACAAGACCGACTACGTGGACTTTGAACATCAAGGATCGTTATCGTGGTCAGCTAAGTTATTTTTTGTTATCACATCTTGAATATAAGTAACAAACATTGAAAATTAAATTAAATTAATTAATAATACTATTATCAAATATCAGTGTCCTACAGTTAAAAAATATTCAAAAATCGTTTACCAACGATGATCAAACGTTACACGTACTAAAGGGAATTAACCTAAATTTTCATTTAGGTGAATTCGTGTCGATCCTGGGTGAATCCGGAGTGGGTAAATCCACCTTAATGGACATCATCGGTGGACTGGACAGTCATTATTCTGGAGATGTCGTGGTCAACGGTAAATCGTTGAAGAGCTATAAGCCTAAGCAATTAGATCAGTACCGTCGTCACAACATCGGCTTCGTTTTCCAGAGTTTTCATTTGATCGGTCACTTAACGGCGCTAGGTAACGTTTTGGTACCGCTAGACATGACGAATCTATCCAAGAAGCAACGGGCTGAACGGGCTAAACATTTATTAAAGACGGTCGGCTTAACTGATCAGATGAAGAAGTACCCGTCAGAATTATCCGGTGGGCAGCGCCAACGGGTCTCAATCGCCCGAGCTTTAGCCGCTGATCCGCAGATTTTGATCGCTGATGAACCCACCGGTGCTTTGGATCAGAAGAATACCGACGAAATCCTTAAGATTTTGGATAAAATCGCCCAAAGCGGTAAGTTAGTTCTGACGGTGACCCATTCTCACAAGGTCGCCAGCTACGGAACCCGAATCATTCATCTAGCTAACGGTCAGGTCGATTCGGATAAGAACTTCGCGATCGTTATCAATCGTTATGGAGAATGACCGCGGATAATATTAACCGCAATAAAGGCCAGAACATTTTGACCATTATCGGGGGTGCAATCGGTCTGATTGCCATTATTTTAATTTTAGGCTTAAGTACCGGCACCCATCATTACGTAAGTCAGCAGATTAATTCTGAAGTTCAACCGAACGTGGCGATGATTCATCACCATAATTCAAATGATAATCGTCCGATGAATTAAAACGGTTGAGCACGTAAAAGGCGTTAAGAACGTCGAATACGGAGTTGCCGCCAGCAAGAGTCAGTTGAGATTTTGATTACTCCCGATGACGCTAAACAGATGGATAAACAGCATCCCTTAAAGGTCTCCGGGATCATGACCCAATACTTAGTTGCTACGTTTAAGGGTAACGTTATGCTGAATAAAGTCAGTTTATACGTTAAGATCATTACCGGCGTCTTAACCGCCATCGCTGCTATATCTCTACTGGTCGCCGCCGTCATGATCGTGGCCATCTTGTACATCAGCGTCAACGAACGGACTCGGGAGATCGGGATCCTACGAGCACTGGGCGCCAGTAAGAAGAACGTTCGCCATTTATTCTTGGATCAGGCGTTGTTGCTAGGCATCATTAGCTCAATTCTGGCAACCGTCTTTAGCTATCTGGGTGAATTATTGATTAATCATCTGACCTTTAATTCGTCGATGGGCTTTAATTTAGTTCAGATTATGCCTCATCAGGTCGTGATCGTCTTTATTATTACGTTGATCATTAACGCGATTGCTTCGGTCATGCCGTCGTGGAAAGCTTCCCGATTAGATCCGATTAAGTGCTTAAATAAATAAAGATTTAAAATTCTAGACTTTATGCGAATTATAGTTGGTTTAATTCCCGCCTTGTTTTGGGGATTAATGCCGCTGTTTCTAAATCGTTTTGGTGGCAGGCCCGCGGAACAGATGCTGGGAACCGTTTATGGCGCCGCGCTCGCGAGCGTCATCTTTTTCTTGATTATGCGACCGAGTATCGGCTTAAGTACGTTCATCTGGTGCTTTATCGCCGGGATGTGCTGGTCGTTCGGGACCATCACGCAATACAGTGCTTATCCCGAAATCGGGG
The DNA here is from genome assembly GCA_043289735.1 of Acetilactobacillus jinshanensis. Taxonomy (GTDB): domain Bacteria; phylum Bacillota; class Bacilli; order Lactobacillales; family Lactobacillaceae; genus Acetilactobacillus; species Acetilactobacillus jinshanensis_A. The sequence continues at coordinate 484,586 of CP171343.1, read as the reverse complement.
TCTCCATGACCATGCCGACGTCGACCGGTTCTCAATTGGTCGGGACTTCGATCGTCGGGGTCCTGTTCTTCGGTAGCTGGGCAACCTTACCGGCTAAGTTAATTGGCTTTCTAGCCATTTGAATCATCGTGGCCGGAGTTTGCATGACCGCTTATCAGGATAAAGCTAATTCGGGCGGTACCCAGATCAGTCCCGCTAATTTCCGGGCGGGTTTAATGAACGCCGGCTTCGGAGCGATCGGTTTTATTATCTGTAATTCGTTACCGAAGATTCCGAAAGCCACCGGCTTTGAGATGATCATGCCGCAGTGCTTAGGAATGTTAGCTTCCGGAATCTTGATTGCGTTAAGCATGAAGCGATACCGTCGAGAAAAGCCGTTCTTTAAGAAAGTTACCTTTGAAAACATGATTACCGGCTTTTCGTTCGCGATCGCCGAATTCGTCTACTTCTTCTCGATCAACATCAACGGTCTGTCGACCGGCTTCGTTCTATCCCAAATGTGCGTGGTCGTTTCTACGTTAATCGGGATCTTCGTTATTAAAGAGCATAAGACCCATAAGGAATTATGTTTAACGTTAGGCGGCTTAGTATTAGTCGTGGTTGGCGGTGCCGTTACCGGTCTAATTTAATTTTAATAAAAACGTAGCCGTTAGCTTACCTAGGAAAGTTAACGGTTATTTTTATTAATCATTGTTAGGTGAGGCTAACTTAAAGTTTATAAGAAATGTTACAATAGAAACGTGGTTAAAGGAGTGATAATTATGACCCCGAAAGAGTATCGTAAAATCACCGAAAATCGTGAACGGACCTTACGATTAGAACACCAGCGAAACGAAGCTGAAAAGAACGTTATTCGTAAGATGCGAAAAAGCCGTTAATTAATTCTAGGCGGTATTTTTGTAATGATTTATATCCCGACGCTTTAATATTGTTACGTCACTTTTATTTTTCTCTTAGCGCAAATTCTCTTTTCTAAAATACTATTTAAATCATAATAAAGGTTTGATAATCGCCCATGTGAATACTTGATTTTATAACCATTAGCAATATCCAATACGTTTTGCATACTTTTACTCCGTTTTAAAATAATTAGTAATTTTATTGTAAATAAATTTAAAAACTCTTTTTCTACAGTTTCTTTAACGAATTCGTTTAATAGTGTTCTGTTTATTTTCCCAGCATCGCTTAGATAAATCGACCGGATACTTTTGCGGATTGAGCTGACGTTTATATTCCGGCCATAATGAAGCTAATGAGGCGTTGGCATGGCGCTTGATCCGATTCACATCAGGCTCGTGATAAACTTGTTTACCGTGTTTATAAATTAATTTTAACAGGGGTGTCGCACGGAACCCCGTTAAAGTTTTATTAATGTAGGTATATTGAGGATGGAACATAAATAACGAAGGTTCGCGATTGGGATTTTCATTCCCAATCGTAATGTAATCCCCTTCGGATTTGCCGTCTCCGCTCGTAACTCGCCAAACTTGTTTCTTACCGGGAGTCGTAATCTTAGCCGGATTATTCGTTAACTTCATGGCGTTTCGCATGTGACCAGTACCATCATCAATGGCAACTAACTTATAAACGCCACCTAAACTAGGCTGATCATAAGCGGTGATTAACTGGGTTCCAACGCCCCAGGCATCGATCTTAGCGTGCTGCATCTTTAGATTCGTAATAATGTTTTCATCCAGACCGTTCGAAGCGACGATCTTAGTATTGGTAAAGCCAGCGGCGTCTAACATCTGGCGAACTCGTTTTGATAGGTACGCCATGTCACCGGAATCCAAACGAACGGCTTGGAAATTAATGCGGTTGCCCATTTCTTTTGCAACCCGAATCGCAGCAGGGACACCACTCTTTAAAGTATCATAAGTATCGACCAGGAACGTGCAATTATGGTGAGTTTCGGCATAGGCTTTAAAAGCCTTGTAATCATTACCATAGAGCTCAACCAAAGAGTGAGCATGGGTCCCGGCGATCGGCAAACCAAATAGCTTACCGGCCAAAACGTTGGAAGTGGCATCAAAACCACCGATGTAAGCAGCTCGGGTTCCCCAGATGGCAGCCGAAACTTCCTGAGCCCGCCGGGAACCAAATTCCATAACCGGATCATTCCCCGCCGCAATTTTAATTCGCGAAGCTTTAGTGGCTACTAAAGTCTGATAATTAATAATATTTAAAACGGCCGTTTCAATCAATTGACATTCCATAATAGAACCTTCAGCTTGAAAAATGGGTTCATGAGCAAAGACCAAATCGCCTTCATGGGCCGATCGAATCGTCCCCTTGAATTTAAAATGACGTAGCCAGTCTAGAAACTGAGGATTAAAGAAATGCGTACTTTTTAAATATTTAATATCATCATCGGTAAAATGGAGATGATTAAGGTAATCAATCACGTGCTGTAATCCAGTAAAAATCGCGTAACCATTTCCAAATGGATTGGTCCGGAAAAACATTTCAAAAACGGCCCGACGATTTTGAAGATGTTTACCCCAATAGGTTTGCATCATACTAAGTTCATAAGCATCTGTGTGTAAGGATATATTTTCTTCTGACATTTACCACCCCTATTATTAATAATTTATAATATTTTATTTATTATTTAATTTCTGTCGACCGAATTGATTATCTTCATGCCCTTAAATTGATTTGGATCAAATGATCTTCTTTAGCGTCGTACAAGCCATTGAGCATGTTAACGGCCCCGGGTCCTGCAGAACCACCTGCTCATGGCGGACTTGAATGAAATTAATTCGGCTTCGTTCTTGATCCAACGCGTTCATTAACGAATTTAGTGAACCAGCCGGATAACCATATTTAATGAAAATAGTTAATATTAAATAGTGTTATATAATAAAAATCAATTTAAAAAGTCTAACGATAAAAAGAGTCTTGCATAAGGTAGGGAAGCACTGGGTAATCATGTCGATGGCCCTGCTCTAATAATCAATTAGAGGCTAATTAGCTGATAATGATTCTAATAATGCTAGATGAGGCCAAAAAAGACGCTGATACCGGTACGTTAAATCAAAATTGAGTACGATATAAAATTAGATTAATGATTGGAAATTACAGATTGCTTCTGGGGCCATTTTGAATCCATGGATCTTAGTAATTTAGATACCTAATGGTGGCTTAAATCAAAACAATTTACAATACCTGTACTTACCAGATCCTTCTAGTGATTTACCCGTTTTAACGTAGTTATGGAACTCATAATAATGATGCTTTTATTGATATTAAAATTAAGCGGCTAGTAACGATAGTAGTATTGCTAGTAATGATGACTGCTAGTAATGCATCAAGTGATGCATCCGTTGCCTCCAGTGCCGCATAGTTCCGCATCTAATGCTGCTAATAGTGGTAATAATGGTAATAATAAATAGGTATCATAATTGAAATGCTAATAATGCATCCAGTGCTAATTCAGCTGCTTTGACAGCACTGCTAGTAATAATGATGGTACTGTTACTGGTAGTAATGGAACATGTTTCAAATACTAATAGTAATTTACTAACGCCACTAATAGTTTGAATGCTAGTGCCAGTGCTGCTAAACAGAGTGCTAGTTCCGCCGCTAGTGATGCCTTGCTAATAACGCTAGCCAGAGCGCTGCTTCCAGTGCTAATTCTGCTACCGGTTCGTTAAGTGATTCCGAGTGCCGATGCTAATTCTGCTAATCATCTAGTGCTTCGATCAATGCATCAAGTGCTGCAGCTAGTGCTGCAGGTAGTGTCATCCGCTAATTCCTTAGTCGCTAGTTCGGTAGCTTCCAGTGCTAATAGTGTTGCTAGTAGCAATGCCATTATTGCTTCAAATGATGCATCAAGCACGTTCAGATAATAGTGCTGCTAACAATGCTAATTCAGCTGCATCCGTCGCATCCAGTGCCGCTAGTTCCGCCGCTAGTATCGTTATTGATAAAAACGCCGTTCAACGGCTTCCAGTGCGGACAGTGACGCCAGTCAGCTAGCTCCAGATGCTAGTTCAGCTGCTAGTGATGCTAGTGATGCTCGCCGCTAACTCCGCTGCTAAGTCAGCTAACGTTGCCACTAGTGCATCCAACGCTTTAAGCGTTGCAACAGATCCTGCTTCTATTAGTAATACTGATGCTAACGACATCAACATCCAACGTTTATTCAGGTGTAATGCAGTGCTAATTCTGAAACTTAATAGCGAAGCTACTAAAGCTAGTTGCTAGTTCTGCTGATAGTTTATAGCTAGTTCCGCTAACAGGCCGCTAGTTCCGCATCTAACGCTGCTGCTAGTTCTGCATCTGCTGCTGGTGACAGTAAGCTAGTTCCGCTAGTTCCGCTGCTTCAAGTGTAAGAACCATGCTGCTAAGGCTAAGTGATAATGTTGCTATGAATAAGCCAGTATTGCATCCAGTGCTGCTAGCGTAGCTAGTTCCGCTAGTTCCAGTGAAGCATCTAGTGATGCCAGTGCAGCTAACTCGGTCGCTAGCTAATTCCGTTGCTAGTTCTAGCTAGTTCTGGTAACAGCGTGGGATAGTAGTGCTGCTAACTCGGCAGCTAGTGTGATGACAGTGATGCTAATAGTATTGCTTCAGATTTAAAAGGTCTTCAATAAAGGTAATTACCAGACCCGCTTTGAATTAACGAACGGTCGTTATATTACTTCTAATAAGGTTCGTGGTAGCACGCTAACTACGTTCGTTACGAATTCAGCGTTAACCACCATAACTTCTGGGTAACCGGTCGTAACGACTACGTACCGAACGCTTACCTGCAGAATGTTCATTGATCGTCATTTTAATAATAACAGACTCGTCTGCAGTTGACGAACGGTGATTACGTCACGGCTAACAAGAACTGGGTTAAGATTATTAATTAATGAAAATTAAATAATTATAAGATTTATAATAATTGTTGAGATATAAATGATAGTTAATAGTAATTTAGCAGCATTAAAATATGCAAAGAAGCAATTAGAAGAAAGTATAATCAACATTATATATAGAAAAAAGGAGTTTATACCATGAGTAATAAAGTTGCATTAGTTACTGGAGGTAGCTAAGGTATTGGTGAAGCCATCGTTAAGACATTAAGTAAAGACGGCTTTGCGGTAGCCGTAGTTGCCCGCAAAAGGACAAGATTGATAAAGTCGTTAAAGAAGTTAATGCCAACGGTGGCAAAGCCATTGGCTTAACGACCGACGTCTCCAAACGGGATGAAGTCTTCATGCCATTAAGTTGGAAAGATATGGGATATCGTCAAATCATTAGCGGATTAAATTACCTGGAAAAAGTTAATCCATCTGCCGAAAGTAACGGTAAAGGTGTATTAATGGTGATTCAGGGCGCCCAATTTATGTTTGGGATTGACTCCGTAAAATACCTGAAGGATAATTTCAAAGCAACCGGATCCAAACTTTAGGAACGTTGCTAAGAAGATGGCTGATAAGAAAAAGGCCTTGGTCAAAGGTGGCCAAGCCTTTGCAAACACACAACCCGATAAGAAATCACCCCTAAACGAAATCAAAGTCGGAATTTCAAAGAAAAAGTTGGACGTTTTCGTTGCCAAGATCGAAGTTCTACAACCCAAGTCATTGATTACCCGTAAGAATAATAAATACCGAATTTTTAATGCTTACGTTAATATGAAAACAAACGGCTTTAAATTCACGGATAATGACGTTATTTACGCTAATTATTGTAAAAAGAGTCAAGTTAAGAAAAATAAGAATCACACGCCGTTTAACGTTAGCGGTAAATTCAAGGAACTCGCTAATTTACAGCCGTTCTTAAACCAGTACTTAGTGCTATGTAAACAACAGTACCAGAAGTTTGGCTTTAAATAAAAATTTAAGATAAAGAAAAGCAGGCTTTCTTTTTGATTACGTCTGAGAATAACATTATAGTTGACCTGCTTCTTGGATAACTTAGTTGTAGTAATATTCTTATCATATTTATGTAAACCTAAAAAACGTAATCATAGAAGGCTAACGGTTATTTCGGTGCCGGTCGGGAATCTTAGCATTACTCGTTTGGCTAGTTGGAGATGATATTAAAAAAGCCGAACATGTCGGCTACACTAAAAGTAGCTTAAACAATAGGAAGTGTAGCTTATGTCCGACCAAGTTCAGTATACTAATAATCATTCATTATTACAATTTCAATCTTGTATCAACGCAATTAAGCCACTCTATAAAGCCTTTATCTGCAGTCATTTCCGCCGAAGGCGAAATGTCAATCATTCTAAATTAACTGATGTGGAAGTATTGTCGTTAATGTGCTTACAAGAATTACTTGGAATTAACACTAGGCTGAGATTTTATTATTTTGTGATGAACAACGATGTAATAAGTCCTAATAGAATGCCTGAAGAATCACGCTTTAATCGAATTTGTAATCGAGATGGCGTTGTTCTTCAAATCATACGTTTTAGACTTATTGAAAAATATGTTCATCCAAGATATTCCATAATTGACAGTCTTCCGATGCCTTTATGTAAATATGTGCGTAATACAAGAGCTACGCTCTTAAATCGCTATGCAAATATCGGTTTTAAATCTACTAAAAAGATGTATTATTACGGATTTAAAGGCAGCTTTGAAGTTTCCGATTCAGGAATAGTCCTTACTTATACCATAACCAAAGCATCCATCCATGATATTAAAATGGTGAAAACTTTAGTTAATGAGTATCCATGTCGACATATCCTAGCTGATGAAGGTTACATCAGTAAAAGACTAAAAGAATACTTGGCAAAACATGGAATCTGGTTTTGGACGCCAGTACGTTCAAACATGAAGCAATATTCCTATGACGACAGTCTTTTAAGGCGACTACGTCGCCATATTGAAACCGTATTTTCAAGATTGAATCAGTTATTCCATATTGAGCATAATACGGGAAGGTCATTGGATGGCTTCCAAACTAGGCTTGAGCAAGCTTTGCTTGTTGATACACTATTGAAACTGAATATACTGAACTAGCCAAACGAGTAATGATTAATTAATTTAATTTTCTAATGTTTACGGCAAACTGGATAATACGATTCGTTACCGCCGACTTGAATCTGGTTCCCGCTGTAAACCGGCTTATGGTCATGAAACCGTAGATTCATGGTCGCTTTTCGGCCGCAGAACCAGCAAATGGTCTTAACTTCTTTAATCTTATCAGCATACAGCAACAAATATTTAGAGCCTTCGAACAGGTTGTTCTGAAAATCGTTCTTAAGGCCGAACGCCATCACCGGAATCTCCAGCTGATCCACGACCTTAGCTAGTTCAATGATGTGATGCTTCTTTAAGAACTGGGCTTCATCGGATCGGGTAAGCGGGGCAGCTAAGCCCCATTCGTGATTTGACGGTACCGAACTTTTCTCGAGTATCGACCGCGCTGGTCATCACGATTACCGGCTTACCCTGTTCACGATAATTATGAGCAACTTTTAAAACTTCGATACTTTTACCGCTGTTCATTGCACCATAATAATAGAAAAACTGTGCCATTTTAAACGTAATCATAAGCGAACCATCCTTTTCGTAATTAGCGACGTTATCGATCATCCCGGTAGTCATGTTCTTTTTACGGGACGCGATTTCCATTTGACGGCCGTGAACCATCGGTCGGGCTTGCGGATTACCTAAGTAACCGCATAGTCGCTTGACCACGTCACAGTAGCGCGGATCACTGTTACCACATTGCGGGCAGACAAAGCCTTTTGACGTGGCTTTGAAGTCACCCTTGAAGCCACACTTGAAACACTTATCGATCGACGTGTTGGTCCCTAAGTAACCGACGTGATTGTAAGCCCAGTTCCAAACGGCTTCTAGAGCGGCTGGGTTCATTTTTAGATTTGGATATTCGCAGTAATGAATGAATCCACCGGCGGCGTAAGGTGGATAGGCCTGTTCGAACGAAAGCTTTTCGAACGGGGTCGGTTGTTTCCGCACGTCGTAATGAAAACTATTGGTGTAATATTCCTTATCGGTGATGTTTTTGACTTTGCCAAATTTACGGGTGTCATCACGGCAGAAGGTATCGGTCAATGATTCAGCAGGCGTGGAGTATAAGCTGTAGTGGTAACCGCTTTCTAAGGACCACTTGTGGCAAAGGTTGTGCATCTTCCGAACGATGGCAACGGTGAAGGCGTGAACCTTCTTATTATGTTCCCAATCGGCGCCGCCAAAGGTGGTCCCGACTTCATAAAGCCGATGTAGCCCAACGAAACGGTTGCTCGATAATGATCGAAAAGCTGCCGAACGTTTTCGTTAGGCTTTAGTCGTTTACCGAAGCCACCGTATTCATAAAGAAGGGGTGCGTTTTGCGGTTTTGCCTGGCAAACTCGATGGGTTCGGTACTTCAAAGCCCGATGGCAAGTCCGCATCCGTTCGTCAAAGATCTGCCAGAAAAGCTTTTTATCGCCGTGAGCCAGGATGGCGATTCTAGGTAAGTTAACGGTCACGACACCTAAGTTCATTCGTCCGTCGTTGACTTCTTTACCGTCTTTATTGGTCCATTTCTGTAGGAAGGAACGGCAGCCCATCGGTGCTTTATAGTTTCCGGTGATCTGACAGATTTTATCGTACATTAAGATGTCCGGATACATCCGCAGGGTCGAACATTTAATGGCTAGCTTCTTAACGTCATAGTTTGGATCACCCGGATATAAGTTAAGGCCTTTCTTTAGAACGTAGATTAACTTTGGGAAAACTGAGGTTCGACGTTCTTTACCCAGGCCGTGAATCCGGATCTTAAGAATATCCTTTTGAATTTCCTTTTCGATCCAGCTGGTTCCTAAACCGAAGTTGACGGTAGTAAACGGCGTTTGTCCTTGGGACGAGAAAAGGGTGTTGATCTCGTATTCTAATGACTGCATGGCGTCATAAATATCTCGCTTAGTGGCTTCTACCGCAAACTGGTGACGCTTATTAGGTGCGATCCATTTCTTAGCCCGTTTAACGTGCTTACTATAGTTCTTTTTAGCGTAGGGCTCCAAGACTTCATCGGCCCGGTTGAATGAAATCCCGCCGTATTGAAGAGAAGCGACGTTAGCAATGATTTGGGCGATCTGAGCAATGGCCGTATTGATTGATTTCGGAGTTTCCACGTAGGCGTTACCAATCTTGAAACCGTGGGCCAGCATATCTTTAAAGTCGACTAAACTGCAGTTAGTTTCGGGCGTTACGGGTGAGTAATCTAGATCGTGCCAGTGAATATCACCTCTGAGGTGAGCTTTGGCGACGATGTCAGGGAGCATTTGTAATCCGATGGCCCGGCAAGCGGTGCCCGCTTGAAGGTCACGTAGGGTATTAAAGACCTTACTGTTCTTATTAGCGTTTTCATGAACGATGCGAGGGTCACGATGGAAAAGACGTTCCATTTGTAGCTGAACGTTAGTGGCATCCTTAAAATGTTTTTGCTGCTTTTTGAAGTGTTCAGTGTATTTTTTAGCATCTTAGTTAAGGTTATTTTTAATGAAAAATCGTGAAATTCTTCACGAATCTGGGTAGTATAAATTATTTTGACCTCCTTAAATCGATTATAAAGATGCTTCTTAAATTTAATTCGTAAATCCTGAGGTACGTTTAATTGCTTCAGAATGAAATCCAATTTGTATTGATAAAACGGTGTTTTGTCACCGCCGCGTTTAATAATTTGGCCTTTAAGTAAATGATCAAGTTAATGGTTGCAGTCTTCAAAATAACTCTCCTTAGTGAATTTAGATATATGTACTATATCTTGTGCATGTCTCAAATATATCACGCATATATAAATTTAGAAAAAGATGATTATTAATAAACAGATATAACACTCATTATTTACGTTGATGGTATCAGTAATTGGCGCTTTATTAACCGAATTTATCGGAGTCGCCGGGGTCAGTGAATTATTTGGCATTTCACGTTCCCTGGAATAATTCTTCGTACATTTATTTAATTGCGGCGAATGTAGGTGCGGTAATTATGCCTTGGATGATTTTTTATCAGCAGGGCGCCGTAGTTGATAAACGACTTTCGGTTAAATCAATCAAGAAAGAGCAGATTGATACCGGTATTGGAACCGTAATCACCCAAGCGATCATGATTGGCTTCATTGTTTTGTTTGCTAATCGGTGCCAGCATTTTAGGTGGCTCAATCGTAGCTGCGCTGGTGGTCGCGTTAGCAGGAACCTGGGGTATGACCGAAGTCTTAAATTGGCCCCATAGTTTGAACGAACCGTTAACCGAAAGACCGCCGGCTTTTATGGGATGTATGCTTTGACGTTTATCATAAGTGCTGCAATTTCACTAGTACCCTTTAATTTAGTCACCGTGACCGTTGCGATTGAAGTTATGAACGCTTTGTTACTGCCGATCGTCCTTGGCTTCTTGTTATTGCTGGAAGCAAAGGCGTTACCTAATCAATATCGAATGCATGGTATTTATAAATACGTTGCTAGTTACAAGCCTTTTAACTTCGTTGACGGAGAAGGGGTCCGTTGCAGCCTTTACGTAAGTGGCTGCTTGTTCAACTGCCCAGGATGCTATAACCAGGCGGCTCAAAATTTCCATTATGGACGCCCATACACGAAAAAGTTGGAAGATCGAATTATTCATGATCTAAGTAAGCCCTATGTTCAGGGCCTAACGCTCTTGGGCGGTGAACCGTTCTTGAACACTCAAGTTTGTATCCGGCTTTGCGAACGAGTTCGCAAGGTCTTTGGCCACACGAAAGATATCTGGTCATGGACCGGCTTTAAATGGGAAGAGTTAATGAAGGAATCCTTCGATCGCTTGAAGCTCTTGTCATTAATCGACATATTAGTTGACGGCCGTTTTCTGCAGAGTAAAAAGGATCTGACCCTTCAGTTTCGGGGCAGCTCTAATCAACGCATTATCGATGTCAAGAAGTCGTTAAAGGCTAACCACGTTGTGATCTGGGATAAGTTAGTCCATTAAAAGGAGCTTTAATTTGGGTTTAGTTATTCGTAATTTACACGTCAAAATTAAAGAAAATAACCGGGAAGTCTTGAAGGGCGTTAACTTGACGATTCCCGACGGTGAGATTCACGCCATTATGGGACCGAACGGGACCGGGAAATCGACCCTGTCCCAGACGATTATGGGATCACCCAGGTATCAAGTTACCCAGGGCTCGATTAATTTTAACGGCCAAGAATTAAGCCATATGTCGACCGATCAACGGGCCCGTCTAGGATTGTTTATCGGGATGCAATATCCGATGGAAATCAAAGGGGTTAAAAATGCTGATTTTATTCGGCAAGCGGTCGAAGCGACCCATCTTCTTGAAAGCGATGCATAACAATATGCAGCTTTTGGATATGGACGATTCTTACGCTGAACGTTATCTAAACGAGGGCTTCTCCGGTGGTGAAAAGAAACGGAACGAAATCTTGCAAATGATGATGCTTAATCCTCGCTTGGCGATTCTGGACGAAATTGATTCCGGACTGGATATTGACGCTTTACACGTGGTTTGCCAAGGGATTAATCACATGCGAAGTCCGCATTTCAGCGGGATGATCATTACCCATTACAACCGGATCCTAAAGTACGTTAAACCGGATGTCGTTCACGTCATGATGGACGGCCGTGTCGTTACTCATGGTGGTCCTGAACTAGCTAATCGCTTAGAACGTGAAGGCTACGCAGGACTTCGGGATGATCTTGGATTACACGTGAAGCTGGTGGACGATGATGTGAAATATATCCGATTAAGCAATTTTCAAACGGGTGGTTGCTCAGCAGATTGCTCCGTCGTTGCCTAAATTTCATTTAAGGGGCGTCAATGCTAATTACTTCAGGAGAATTTGACTGAGAAGTGCTTCGTTTGGAATCATGATCAGTTTTCTGCTCAGCACGTTGCCTATTTGCAAACCGGAGCTTTCGTCTTCATTCCTTCGAACGTAGTGTTAAACACCCCATCGATGTATCAAAATTAATTGACCCGATGAAACAGGAAAAGCATTTGTTGATCATCGCCGGAGCGAATTCTAAGGCAACGATCGTTTATTCCTCTGGACATGAGACCAGTCCGTACACCCGGCAGATTACAGAAATTTTAATGGGTGAAAATACCCGTTTAAATTATTATGATTCCGCTACGACTAACGCCAAAAAGAATCAGAAGGGCTTATACGCATACTTGGCCCAGGATTCAAGATTGGATTCGTACGTCACGTTATTTAATCAGCACGATACCGCTTATCAGGGCAAAGTTGATTTGAACGGTGAAGGTTCGGAAGCTTACCTGAACCTGGTCAGTCTCTCTGATCATCATCAGTACCAAGCCATTCATAATGACGTGGTCAATCGCCAGAGCCATACTACCGGAATTATCCGCCAGCGGGGAATCGTTGCTAATCAAGCGGCCACTCATTGTTATACGGTCGGCAAGATCGTTGAGGGTGCTCGCCAAACTAATTCCGATCAATCGGCCAGGTTATTAACTCTCGATCGGGATAGTCAGGGAATGATCGCACCGGTGTTGTTAATTCGTGATAACGATGTCGAAGCGGGCCATTCCGCAAGTGTCGGTAAGGATAATTTTAACGTTCACCGAAGCGTTTATACCCCTGCCCAGAAAACGACTGACCAGTACGAATTAGTTCGTAAAAAGGTAGCGAGTTTCTTGGGAGTCATCATCCGAGAAGCATTATCTTTACTCGTGGAACTACGGATAGCATTAATAAATCATGCCCGATTCTATTAGATGCTGCTCAAATGGCGCCGGAAATGCCGATCAACGTGCAAAAGATTCCAATTGGGTGGCGAAATGATTCAGAACGTTACCATCCAAGGCTTTTCTTATGCTTCGGTCCCTCAACGGTTCGAAGCTGGGACTCCCAATATTTCAGGAGTGATCGGTTTAGGAACCGCGATTAATTACTTAAATCGGCTTTCGATGGCATGGATTCAAAAGCGTTGCGTTGACTTAGGCCAGTATTTGTATGACCAGTTATCACAAGATTCATCCCCATGATGTCGCTACCGCTTTGGATCTTAATCATATTTACGTTCGGGCGGGGCAGCATTGTGCCCAACCGTTAATTAACCAATGTTTAAAGGCCTCTGCAACGGTCCGGGCAAGTCTATACTTTTATAACACCGAGAAGATTGTGATCGGTTAGTTAATTGCGTCAGAAAGGTCGTGAAATTCTTTCATGCAGCTCAGGGATCTATATCAGAGCATCATCGTGGATAAGTTAAAGCAAATCAGTTTTAAAGCTAGCGGTTGCATTATTTCACGAGCTTCTACCAACATAATGAGTAATTTATGTTTAATTAAAATGATTTGCAATAAGTAAGGAATCAACATCAATATCAATACGGTTTTAAAGATCATTAAGCCGGTTTATTCAACGGGGCGGGGATTAAATGAACACGTGATCCGTGAAATTTCAGCTAATAAACACGAACCCCTATGGATGTTAAAAATTCGTTTACGGGCTTACAAAATCTTTAAAAGGATGCCCATGCCCGATTTCGGTCCTGATTTTCCAAATTAGATTTAAGTAAAATCAAGTATTTCCAAAAGCCGACTGATCACCCGTCTCGCTCTTGGAAAGACGTTCCCAATACCATTAAGGATACGTTTTCAAGAATCGGGGTACCGCAGGCTGAACGAAAGTACCTGGCTGGGGCGGCTGCTCAATACGAATCCGATGCGGTTTACGAGAACTTAAAGAAGGACTTCCGTAAAATGGGTATCATTTTTATGGATACCGATACCGCTCTTCAGAAATACCCGAAGTTAGTTCGGAAGTACTTCGCTCATTTGATATCACCATTCTGTAATAAATACGCGGCTTTAAATACGGCCGTTTGGTCCGGTGGCACGTTCCTGTACGTACCGAAAGGCGTTCACGCCAAAGTTCCGGTTCAAGCCTTCTTTAGAATCAATGCGGGAAACACCGGTCAATTTGAACGAACGCTAATCATCGTTGATGAAGGCGCTAGCATTAATTATGTCGAGGGGTGTACAGCACCGAGTTATTCAGCATCCAGCTTACACGCGGCCGTGGTGGAAGTCTTCGTTAAAAAGAACGCCTTCTGCCGATACACTACGATCCAAAATTGGTCGAATAACGTATATAGTTTAGAGACCAAACGAGCAGCAGCTCAAGAGAACGCCACGATGGAATGGGTCGACGGCAACTTAGGCTCGGAAAAGACCATGAAGTACCCCAGCGTTTGGCTGAACGGTGAGCACGCCCACGGCTTGATGCTGTCAGTGGCCTTTGCCCGTCACGGCGTTTATCAAGATACGGGATCGATCATGAAGCATAATGCTCCCCACACGTCGTCTAACGTGGTGTCTAAGTCCATCTGTAAAGACGGCGGAATCTGTAATTATCGAGGTCACGTTACCATGGCTAAGGATAGTGACCACTGCAAATCGCACATCGAATGCGACACCATCATTATGGATGAGACCTCTAGCAGTGACACGATCCCGAAGAACATTATTAATAACGGAACTAGCGCCTTGGAACACGAAGCTAGGGTGTCTAAAATTTCCGCCGACGATCTTTATTATTTAATGAGTCGGGGATTAACGGAAAATCAAGCCACTAAGATGATTGTAATGGGTTTCATTGAACCCTTCTCTCGGCGTTTACCGATGCAGTTTGCCGTGGAGTTAAACCGCTTGATTGATTTACAAATGAGTGATTAAGAAAGGTTCTTACGTATGTTAAAAGCTCACGTCGTTTTTGCGACCATTACCGGAAATAACGAATTAGTTGCCGATGCTGTAACCGATCAATTAACTAATCTAGGGGTTAAGACTATTGAAACCGATATGGATCAGACCGATCCCATCGAATTTAAAGATGCCGATATTTGTGTAGTGTGCAGCTATACTTACGAAAACGGGGATAAGCACTTACCGATTGAAAGCATTGATTTCTTTTCAGAATTGAAGAAACTCGATTTATCTAAGCAGATCTATGGAGTGGCTGGATCAGGAGATACTTTCTATAAACGCTTTTATAACGTCGCCGTGGATATTTTTGACCAAGCTTTTAAACGGACTAAAGCCGTCCAGGGTGCTAAGTGTTTAAAAATTAATTTAGAACCCGATGCTAAAGATATTAAAATTAGGAGGCTCATTTATGACAGCACATCGTTTGCTGAATTTATTTCAGCCTCAACATTATGATTTATACATTAACGTTAACCGTAAAAACAAAAAAATCAGCGGTAAATCCGTTGTGAAAGGTCACGCTAGCCAAGCTAACGTTGCCATTCATGAAAAAGATATGAAGATTGCTTCGGTAACGGCTAACGATCAAAGAGTTCCGTTTAAGGTTGATAATGCTAAAGAACACCTCAACATTAAATTACCGAAAGCCGGCAACGTAACTTTAGCCGTTCAGTATTCCGCTCCGTTAACCGATAAAATGATGGGAATTTACCCGTCTTACTATCAGGTTAACGGTGTTAAAAAGGAATTAGTGGGGACCCAGTTCGAAACCAACTTTGCTCGGCAGGCCTTTCCGTGTGTAGACGAACCGGCCGCTAAAGCGACCTTTAGTCTGGCTTTGAAGTTTGATGAACACCGGGGTGAAATCGCCATTAGCAACATGCCCGAAAAGAAGGTCGTCAACGGCGTTCATTATTTTGAAACCACCCGTCGGATGTCGACTTACTTGATTGCCTTTGCCTTTGGTGAAATGCAGTCCAAGTTGACCCAAACCAACGACGGCGTTAAGATCGGGGTCTTCGCCACCAAGGCTCATCGGCCGGACGAACTGGACTTTGCTTTAGACATTGCCAAGCGTTCGATCGAATTTTACGAAAACTTCTACCACGTTAAGTATCCGTTGCCGCATTCCTGGCAGCTGGCGTTGCCTGATTTTTCAGCCGGCGCCATGGAAAACTGGGGCTTGGTAACTTATCGTGAATCACTATTGCTGTTGGATCCTAAGAACACGTCATTCGCCAAGCGCCAGTTGGTTGCCACGGTGGTTGCCCATGAATTAGCCCATCAATGGTTCGGTGATCTAGTCACCATGAACTGGTGGAACGATATCTGGCTGAACGAAAGTTTTGCGAACATGATGGAATACGTCGCGGTCAACGCCATCAAACCGCAGTTCCACATCTGGGATCGTTTCCAGACTTCGGAAGTTCCGATGGCTTTGCAACGGGACGCGATCGACGGCGTTCAGCCGATTCAGGTCAACGTCGAAAAGCCGGCTGACATTAACTCCTTATTTGATCCGGCCATCGTTTACGCTAAAGGTGCTCGGATGTTAGTTATGGTCCGCGCCTTATTAGGTGATAAAAACTTGCGGAACGGTTTAAAGCTTTACTTAAACACCCATAAGTACCATAACGCCAAGGGTAATGACCTCTGGAACGCCTTAGGCAAAGTTTCCGGCATCGACGTTGGTAAATTAATGCATACCTGGTTAGCTCAACCGGGTTACCCCGTCGTTTCCGCAAGCGTTAATAAAAACGGTGACTTGGTCTTATCCCAGAAGCAGTTCTTTATCGGTAACGGCAAAGACGTCGGTCGTCAGTGGGATATCCCGTTAAACGCCAACTAACCGTTCGTTTTAAACGTCGGCAACAATTCGCACTTCATCGTTAAGTATGATCATCAATTATTAGAAGATCAGCTTGAGCACTTGGATAAATTAGGCAACGTCGGGCAGCTCCAGTTGTTAGAATATTCCCGTTTATTAGCCGAAGCTCATCAGATTTCGTATGCTGACGTGATTCCGTTATTACTTAAGCTCTCGGACAGTCATTCCGCAATCGTTAACCAAGCTTTGTATCACTTAGCTGACGAATTAAAGGACTTCGTTAAACCCGGCTCCGCAGACGAAAAGCAGCTGCAGGGCTTCTTTGATCTCTTGACTACTGATCAGTTCAATCGTTTAGGCGTTCAGCATCAGCCGAACGACACCAACGACGACGGCTTAGTCCGTAAACTCGTCTTACGGGAAGCTTTATACGCTAACAACCCAACCCGGTAAGATCGCGGCTGATCTACGCGGTTTATCTTAGCCAACGAAATGAAGAATTACGGTAATCAGCAGCTTTATGACCGGCTTAAACACGGCTACGTAACGACCGGCGATCCTAGTTATAAGACCGATTTGATGTTGGCGGTAACTCAGCTAAAGATTCTTCGTTCTTAGTCGGATCATTCATAGCTATAAAGACAGCCGCTTTATCAAGCCGCAGGACCACCGCAGCTGGTTCATCAGGGTTCTTAACAATTCACGCGGCCAGCAAGCCGACTGGGACTGGTTCCGAAACAACTGGCAATGGCTCGTCAAGAAACTCGGCGGTGATATGGAATTCGCGATGTACATTACCTTAATCGCGGGAACGTTCCATACTCCGCAACGCTTAGCTGAATTTAAAGCGTTCTTCGATCCGAAGTTGACGGTTCCCGGCTTAGGCCGTGAAATCAAACTGGATCAAGAAACTATCGAAAATAAGGTCCGGTTGATTCATGACGAAAAATCAGCCGTTATGAAAGCCATTAAATAAGATTTCATTTTATAATCAATTTTTTATTTATCGAAACTTAGCGAAAATAGAACGAATACTCCTGCTTTCAAACAGAAGATGAAGTTCGTCATTTTCGCTTTCTTTTGTCTAAGTTGAGCTACGGACTATTTTGATATTGGTCTTCAATGTACTTTTCAACGGTTTCTCTGCTCATGTCACCTACGGTTCTAGCGTAGTAGCTATGAGACCATAAATGATTGCTCCAGAAAACTTCATTACGAAGTTTTGGATGATTAAGTAGGAAATATCTAGCACTGTTGCCTTTTAGTGTGCGTATCATAGTAGTGATTGATAACTTTGGTCTAAATGATACTAACATATGCACATGGTCAGGCATCACTTTAATATTTTCTACTGCAACTTCGTTGCACTTGGCGATATACTTAAGCAGTTTTTCCATACCTTGAACTAACTTAGGTGTTACAAAGACCTTGTTACGATATTTAGTAGCCCAAACTAAATGACAATGAATATTATAAACATAATTCCTCATATGGACTGCATCATTATAATCATATTTCTTATCCATATACATATCTCCTTATATACTAATAATATAGTGATTATATATTATTTTAATCAATCCATTAACATGCTATAATTATAAATGTAGAAGGAGGTGAAATCAAATGAAAGCAATGTCGCAGTTACAGTATCATTTTGGATTTAAGTACCGCTTTTATCCTTCGGATAAACAAAAGCAATCATTAAGGTAAATTCTGATAAGAGCCGTTATTATTATAATCATCTAATAGCCAATAAGCGCAAACAAGGTCAGCCCCAATTTCATAGTAAGAAAGCAGCTCCTTACGTTTGGAAGTATCAGACTTGGTATTGATATGAATGTATCTAACTTCTTGATGGATAATCATGGGAACGAAGTTCCCAATCCTAGGTTCTACACTCAGGGACTACCATACCTAAAGTTTCTTAATCAGCGAGTTAATCGCCGTAGGCGATATGCCACTCATCATCATATTGATCTTTCTGTAGATAGAGGATATCAGCGGGCACGAATCCGTCATGCTAATTTCAACGAAACTTATCGAGAACCAAGATTTGATAGTTGCAGAGAACCTCAAAAGTAAGAATATGCTACGCAATCATAAATTAGCTCAGAAAATTAGTGATGTTGGCTGGCGTGCATTCTTATCGATGCTACAGCGTAAAGCTAAAATGTACGGTAAAAATGTAATCTTAGTAAATCCTGCTTATACCACACAAATGTGCAGTAAATGTGGATTCATTTGTACACGTTCTAATGGCTTATCATATTCGTGATCAGAACGCTGCCATTAATATCTTTTTGATAATGATACTAATTTAACCTAAGACCGCAGTCAACCGGCGAATTAAAGTCGACTAGCAAGCTTAATAATATGGTCTAGCTAAGTAGGCTCTGTCGGGGAAGCCGTAAGGCTTCTAGATACCTCCCACAGCTAGACTACTGGTAGTCAATTACTTCGTTCTATTCATAGAAGTGATGTCTATCATGCTCCCGCCTTTAGACGGGAGTTAGTTGATAAGGAAGTGATTAATAATGTTAAATTCATTTCCACAAGCCGTAACGATTGCCGGCTCGGATAGTGACGGCAGTGCGGGGATGCAGGCTGATTTAGAAACTTTTTTGCACTTTAAAGTTTATGGAGCTTCGATTATTACGGCCTGTGTATCCGGTAATTC
The DNA here is from genome assembly GCA_043289735.1 of Acetilactobacillus jinshanensis. Taxonomy (GTDB): domain Bacteria; phylum Bacillota; class Bacilli; order Lactobacillales; family Lactobacillaceae; genus Acetilactobacillus; species Acetilactobacillus jinshanensis_A. The sequence goes on along the minus strand of CP171343.1, from coordinate 465,393 downwards.
GTACGGTATCCACGCTAGCAGATCATGCCGTTATCGTTTATTGATCAAGAATTTAAAGATTTAGCGGATGATTATAATATAAGATCCGCTAAGACCGGGATGCTGGCTATATTATCAGACTAAGCGCAAGAACGGAACGGGCGACACCTTGTCAGCCGGTATTTCAGCCGGTTTGGCGAAAGGAAGATCAGTGAAAGATTCCATTATACACGCTCGGGCTTATGTTGATCGCGCGATCCGTGATTCTTTAGACATTGGCCATGCTTATGGTCCGATTAATCATTTTGTGAAAGTGAACAACAAATCTCTATAATCTGCATAAGAGCTCAAGATACGGTAATTCACGAGGTGATTGATTTACGCAGTCATCATCATCAGGGTGGTGCTGATCCGTTACGGTGGTGAAATTTATAAGTACGGAAATTCATTCAATTATTAAATAATAAAAACGGTGCGATTTACTTCCACTGTATTCAGGGCCGTGACCGGACCGGGATCATGAGCGCTCTGTACCTATCCGCTTTAGGCGTTAGTCGTTATCATATTTATAATGATTTTTTGATGACTAATTATTATAAACATAAAGTTATTTAAAAACTTTTTAATCGTTTCCTTCGGTAAATACTTAATAATCAAAGTCCCGTTCGGGCTAGGCGTAAAGTTAGCGTCAGACACGAAACGCGCGTCGAGAATTACGTTGCCGCTTGCCGCTTCTTTTTAAATGCCACCGTCTGCGCTTTTTTAACGGTCGTTCAATTTCTTTAACTTCACACTTGTTCTGCATATCGAAATAAATGAAGTAATAGACCTTTCAGAGATCGTGAATGAACCGTTTTTCTTCCTGACGATTAAAATCAGGGTAAGCTGGATAATCATGAAGTAAATTTTGCAGATCCTCTGCATAGCTAACGACCTTTTTACTGACGTCCATATCCGGATATTGAGTCATCTTATTACTAACGGCTTGAAAATGCTGCATGACCTGAATAACGTTTCGAATATCATAATCGATTTTAAACGAATCGTGATTATTAACGTGAAAACGCAGGGATTTAATTAATTTAAGAATCGGTTTAGTTCGCATCGCTGATTCTCCTGTTCTAAACAAAAAGCATCCCACAAAGGGGATGCTTTCATATTATTAAGTATTACATTAAATTAGCCTTTTTTATGAAATTCGATGCCGTTCTTTTTTAGTTCATCAACGGGGTGCTTCGGTAGGTAGACGTCGTTAGCCCACTTTAGGAAGTGCTTGACGGCGTAGAATTTACTGTCGTGCATGTCACCGCCGAAGAGGAACTGGTTCGGTACGTAATAAGATCCGCGGTCGGTACCACGGTAAACGTAATAATTTAACGTGCTGGAACGGTTCAGCGGAATCTGGTAAAGATCATAGGCTAAACGAGCCGGAGCAATTCCGGTCGCCTTTTGCATGTATGCCCAGTATTTAGGAATTAAGTATGCTAAGAGGGAATGAACCTTTAACGCGTAGAAATGATTAATATCAGTCTGGTTCTGAAATTCCTTGATGATCTTCTGAGGATTCTTAGGTAAATCCAAGCCCAGGGTGTTGTTGCCCCACATCCGATTAACGGCGTTTTTAATCATTTCATCATAGAAAGGCAATAATTTCTGCGTAATTTTATCCTTTGGAATAATAACGTTATTACTCTTATTTTCCTGATAATAAAAAGCGTTAATTACTTTTGAAGTAATGTCAATGATTTCGTTATCTAAAATGTGGGAATAAATATGAACCACATTGTTATCGGTTAACGTATATGAATAATGTTGGTTACTACTGTTTTTCGTAATGATCATTCCTTTTCTCTTTAAATCAGAATTGGAAATCGATGTATACATACCTAATTAATATTATAGACTATTCATCGCTAAAAATCATCTAAGACCTATTTGTGAAATTGACATTAAAATCATTAGCTGTATACTTAAAGTATACGATATGATAAGAAGGGAGTTATTCATGATGACAATTCAATTAATGTGTCAGGCTTGTTGCTTTAGTGATTCAAAATTGACCTGCCTGTGTTGAATAATTAGCATCATGATGCTTCTCCGTTCACGCAGGCTAGCTGCGTGAATCGTGGCTTTTTAAAATTGATCAATCGAAATGGAGAGTAAATTATGAAAATTGGAATCACTAGTGACATTATTAATACCCATACTTTTAACCATTGGCAGACCGCTGCCGAAGGTATTCATAAGCGGGTGGCTGATGTAGTAGCCAAAAACGGGTCATTACCATTTATATTACCCATCGTTGATTCAAAATTAATCGAGCGTTATTTACAGGCTGTTGACGGGATTATCATTACCGGAGGTTGCGATATTGACCCGCAATTTTATCACGAAAAACCGTTAGGCGAACGAAAACGGGATTTATTTGAAATTAAATTAGTTCATCGAGCGATTCAAGAACATAAGCCGGTTTTAGGCCTCTGCCGAGGGCTCCAGGTCATTAACGTGGCTTTGGGCGGAACTCTGTATCAGAACATTATGGATTCAGCATGAACAGACGGTCGATGGTAACGTACCAACTCACTTCATTTCGGTTACACCTGGAACCTTTCTTTATCAAACCTTAGGACGTAAAGCCTTAGTTAATTCCCGCCACCACGAAGCCGTTAAACGGATCGGGAAAGGCTGAATCGTTAGTGCTTATGCTCCCGATCATATTATCGAAGCCGCAGAAACTCGGGATGGATTACTGCAAGGTGTTCAGTGGCATCCCGAAGATTTATACTATAATTATCCAAAACAGGAAAAGCTTTTTCAGGATTATTTAAAGCGGGTGGCTTACTTTAAGAGAATAGGAAGTAACAATCATGACCCGAAACATGATTATTCAGCAATTAGCTATGCTTTATATGAAAAGATCTGATTTATCTAAATTAACCCCTAAACAGACGGTCAAGAAATATGACCAGGTCGTTAAACAAATGAAGGCATAAAAGCACTAAAAAATCGACCCGTCATCAGGTCGGTTTTCATTAAAGCATTTTCATATTGATAACCATCCGTTAATTCAGCATAAAATGGCGATTATTCGTAATAAACACACCAGCGTGAAACAATTCCGTGACACCATCAAAGAAGTCACATTATTATTGGAATTAACCGGCAAAAAACTGGCAATTGCCCCGATTTTAAGAGCCGGTTTAGGAATGTTGGATGGCATGTTGGAATTAATTCCGTCCGCTCGAATCGCTTGTATCGGTCTTTACCGTGATCCGAAGACGCAGATTCCGCATGAATATTTCGTTAAATGTCCTAATGATATTACTAAACGAAAGGTGTTTATGGTTGACCCAATGGTGGCTACAGGTACTACTGCCATCGATGCCATCGGGGCTCTAGTTAAACGAGGCGTTTCACCTAGTAATATTACGTTCCTGTGTATCATTTGTTCCCCGAACGGAATCAATAAGATTCTTAAAAAATATCCAAAAGTTATATTTAATACCTCTGAAGAAGACGGTCCATTAACTCCGCAAAATTATAATGCATATGGTTTTGGGGATGCTGGTGACCGTCTTTTTGGTACCAAAGGATGTCTGACGTCGTAAAGCTTTTGGATCGCTGCGAACGAATGGCGAAACATTCCTTCGTTCGGGAGGCTCTGGATCTGATCAACGATCCTTTTGATCAGGTCACCTGTGACCGTATCATGTACGTTCACGCGGTGTATAAATCGTTAGTGGTCGATCATGATAAATGGTCGTACGAGATCTCGGGCAATCTTCCTCACGTTTTGACCGGTATGAAGAACTTCAGTAAAAAGGCGATCACCTATAATAAGTATCCGGTCGCCATCAACGACTACTTTTTGAACCTGCTGCAACACCGATTAGAAAATATCGCTATTTAGTGTTTGCGTACGGTCAGGTGCCGAATTTTGAAAAGTATGCTTTTCACTTTATGAATAAGAATGATCATTATATGATGTGCGCAGCTCCGTTGCGGGCCGAAGATGTGATTGGCTTGGCGGAACGGATTAAGCAGCATTTACCTGATGATTAATTATTAGCAATGTAGTAGATATACTTGCCAACGTTTGCCCAGTTAAACTGAACGATGATTTAACTAGCTGCACCAGGTTATAGTAATGAACGTCAGCGATAGGTAAAATCGCGCCTTTATTGCCCAATAGATAATCAACGGTCCCCGACGTGATCACGGCAACCAACCCCAGCCAGTTATGATCCCGAACGGAATCAGCGTACTGACACCGCCCCAGTGGGTGACCGTCAGCCGTTACGGAAGCAACGCTGAACCGCTTTTATTAATATTTACCTAAATATCCCTTTAAGGGCCCCGATTCTGCATGCTAAAATAATAAATATCACAATTTAAAAGGAGGGTGACCACCATGTCAGATAATAAAATCCCCAAGAAGATGCTAGGCGCCATTATTGCTCCTGGAATCATGTCGTTTTGTGGAGTAGTGGTAGAAACGGCGATGAACGTCGCGTTCCCGGATTTAATCAAACAGTTCCATATCAGCGTCAGCACCGTCCAGTGGATGACGACCATTTATTTATTGATCGTTGCCATGGTGGTTCCGCTTTCCGCGATTTTAAAGCGAACCTTTCGGAACCGGGCTCTATTTTTAACGGCCAACATCGCCTTTATCGTCGGTTTGGTTATTGATATGGTTGCTCCGGCTTTTTGGATGTTACTTTTGGGCCGAGTCATCCAAGGAATCGGGACCGGAATCGCGTTGCCGTTAATGTTTAACATCATTCTGGAACAGGTTCCGAAATCCCAAGTGGGTATGATGATGGGGGTCGGCTGCTTAATTACCGGAATCGCTCCGGCGGTCGGACCCACCTATGGAGGTGTCGTTAATTCGTTCCTCAGCTGGCGATGGATCTTCGTATTCCTGATTCCGATTCTTTTATTCTCGTTAGTTATGGGAATGAAAGATATTCGTCAGGTCAAGCCGACCAAGCGAGCTAAATTTGACGTCAAGAGCGTGATCGAAATCTTCATTACGTTCATTAGTTTAGTTTACGGCTTTAGTGAAATGGGTAAAATTGGCACCAGTGACAAGGCCGATATTGCTTGCATTAGCCCGATTATTTTAGGCGTCTTTGTTTTGGGCTCCGTAATTGACCGCTCAATGAAAATCAAACATCCGGTAATTCAGCTTAAAATTTTAAAGAATAAAACTTTTTTGGGCCATTTATCGGGATTCTTTTCGCTGCAATTTCTAACTTTGGGCTTATCGTTCGTGCTCCCTAATTATATTCAGATAGTCAACGGCGGTAATTCGTTAAGCGCCGGTCTCCTGATTTTACCGGGGGCTTCCATCTGTGCAGCCCTAGCACCGTTCGGTGGCCGAATTTTAGATAAGTTCGGGGCTCGGAAACCGATTCTCTTTGGCAACGTTCTATGCTTGATTGCCATGATGCTTTTTGTGGCGACCGGAACGCATTTAGCCGACTGGATGATCGCTTCATTCTACGGGATTTTTATGACCTGCATCGGTATCAGTTTTGGTAACATTATGACCAGTGGCATCAGCTACTTAAACGTTACTAACCATGCCGACGGCAACGCCGTTTTTACGACGTTGCAGCAATTATCGGGGGCCATGGGAACCAGCGTGGTGTCCGCTATTATTAACCATGCTCAGTTAGTCGGCGGGGCGAGTAAAGTCGCTCTGACCGTAAAGGGCTCCGAATCTGCGTTCGTGGTAATGACGTTTATCGTTATGATCGGCTGCCTTCCGCTTTACAAAGTTGTCGGCGGAAAAGGAAAATAATTAAAAAATTAAAATAATTAAAAATTAAACAGATTTGTCTGTAAATTAACGTTCGGACTTTGGGTTCCCTGATTCACTTTAACGTTCTGATTATTAATGTGGATTTTATTTTTATCTAACGTCCGGGTTTCGGGGACTTCATAATACATGACCATAAAGTTCTTCACCTTAATCAGAAAGGCGGTTCCACCCATTTGGTCAGAGATCTGAATCCCTTGCAAAATTGAAAAGATGGCTTCTTGGGGAAAAGGCTTTTTAAAAGCGAGGAACTCTTCCAAACTAAACGGAAATTGTTTAATGATTAAAGCGAACTTCTTTGCCATTTGTTGAGCTTCCAAAAAATCAATCGGGTGAACTAGACCCGTCTTCGGATTAATTCCCAAAATGGTGTGGGAATGCTGACGATACATCCGTTCTAGAAAGACTAGCTGCTGACGCAGCTTCATTACGTAAAAGCGATATTGATCGTGGCCCAGCTTTTTAATTAAGGCCTTTCGTTCTTTCCGGAGATCATAAAGAAAAATCTGGGTCGTATTAAAAGCACTTCCGGCCATTAGATATTCCGGAATTCTTAAATTGATTAACGTATTTTTATCCCGATATTGATATTCAAAACGATAACGATAAGCAAAATATAATAAGTGATAAAGGGCCCACGGTTTATTTGGCGTGGGACCGTTCATAATGTTAGCGACACGATCGATCAAATAATCTCTTCTTATATACTAAGTCTATGTCTTATTCTAATCTTAATTGATGATATAATTAAGTCATCTAAAGAAATGCAAGCAAAGGATCCTTTTATGCGACCCAAAAATTGGTTAATTTTAATCAGCATTAATCCCGTCAGGCGTATATCCTAAGGATTTGCTTTATTATACCCAAAACGGTCATGTCTAAAGGCTATATAAACTCAGTAATTAAAAATGAGTATCAAGCCATCAATCAGCCCGGCATTCAATTCATGAACGATCCGTAATTAAAAACCAGAATGCTAACTGGCGTGCTCAACAAGCCCATCAAAAATTTACCCATTATAATAAAAAGGGCCAGCCGTTAGCTTGGCTCGATGCTGAAAAAATGCGTTTGGGCTCCTATCGGTATAATCGACGTAACATCGGCGAAAACATGTTTTACGTTGGTAAATTATCACAGATCCAGCTTAATAACGGTCTCGCCGGCTATTACTTTAGTAATCCCAGAGATTTAGCTAATGATAACGTTTTTGATTCGTTAAATAATGACGCCGCAGATCAGTGGTCGCACGGTGAAAATATTATGATGCCTCAGCATCGCTACGTAGGGATTGGTACTTATTACCGAAGATCAAGTCATGGCTTATACGTTTTAGTAGAATTTAGTTCCAAGAAAACCGTCATTCATCGGAAATAAATTACATGGCAGAAAAAATTGCCTTTTTGCACACTAACGATTTACATTCACATTTTGAGAACTGGCCAAAGGTCCGTCATTACCTATTAAGTAAGCGGGCTCAGTTAAGGAAGCAAGGCTACCAGGTCTACACCGTTGACGTCGGTGACGCCGTTGATCGTTGGCATCCCTTAACTGACGCGACTAACGGCCAGGCCAATATTAAGCAGCTGAACCGGATTCACTACACCGCCGTTACCATCGGTAATAACGAAGGCCTTAATAATTCGCATCCCGTTCTGGATCATCTCTATGATCACGCTAACTTTCCGGTGATCTTAGATAATTTGTACGACGCCAAAACTAATCAGCGGCCGAAATGGACTCATTTTGATAAGGTGGTTAAAACCCCAGCCGGGACGCGGATCATGTTCGTCGGCTTGACGGTGCCTTACCAAAACGGTTATCAGTTCTTAAACTGGAAAGCAATTGATTATAAAAAGGCCGTTCCCCGGATCTTAAAGAAAGTTAAGGGCAAGTATGATTTCTTGATCTTACTATCACATCTGGGCGTCGACCGGGATCGTTACATCGCGAAGCATTATCCGGAATTTGATCTGATCGTGGGCGGTCACACTCATCATCTGTTCCGGCACGGTGAAAAGGATAACCACACCTTATTAGTCGCCGCTAAGAAATACGGCTATTACGTGGGCTGTGCAACCTTTGAATTAAAGCATCATCAGATATTCGACGAAAAAGCTACGACGGTTCGAACGGCCGATTTACCGAGTCAACCGGGTGACAATAAAGAAGTCCAGGATTACATGAAACAGGGTGATCAGCTTTTAACCAACGATAAAATTGCATTATGGAAGCTACCCACACCCATGCGGCCATGATCAGTTCGGGGATGTTTTTACACACCATTCCGAAAGGGGTCGTAAACATGAAGCAGATCCATAACTGCTTACCGCACTCCATCTTTCCCATGAGCTCGTTAATGAGCGGCCGGAGTCTCTGGATGCTGGTCAAAGAAGTCAATAAGAATCGGACTTTCCTGTCCCGATATCCAATGAAAGGCATGGGCTTCCGCGGTAAAATCTTCGGCTACGTTCATTTTGCCGGAATTAAGTACGATCCGAAGACGGAAGTGGTGTATTACTGCGGTAAGCCGGTGGTTCCGAATAAGTTGTACCGGATCGGGATGCTGGATCATTACATGTTTATCCCGTTCTTCCCGGTCATCAGTATCATGGGCCATAACCATATCTTTCACGATAAATTCCTACGGGTCGTCTTTGCCGAATATCTGCACCGTCATTATCCGCTTAAATCGCGATTTAACGGTTGGTTGATCACGGATTATGACTTATAATTATAATTGAAATATAAATAAACGTTAAGGAGAAAAATTATGAAAAAGTATTACGTTATTTTAAACTACAAAAAGAGTGGCAGCAAAGTTACTAGTTTAACTTACTTCTCTAAGACTAAGCACGGTTTTAAGACTTACACCGATCCAACCGCTATGATCATCGGGATGGATAACCGTGATCATGCTTTTTCCGAAGGTGACGTTACCAACCTAAAGCGTTGGATCAAACAGCACCCCACCGAAGCTAAGTATTCCGTTGATGATTTACACGTTATGTCAACCGATGATTTTAAGAAAAAGTTTAATCAATAATTAATAAAAGGCCATTAATGGCCTTTTTTGTTTATAGTGGGAGGCGCTAAAGATGGATGAGTGACGAAAAATTAATTAAGACCATTCAAGCGGACGTCGAAGGTAAAAACTTTGACGATGCCGGTGAAAAAGCTGACAAGCTTGAACAACACCATGCCGATGACATCTTGAACGTCTGGATCAGTATGTTGATCGATGACGTAACGGCTCAAAACCAGAAGAAGTCGTTAAAAGACGTAGCTACGATTAAGAGTAAATTAGCCAAGAAATAAGTTAGGTTGCTTTTATTAAGCGCGGTTTTCCTATAAACTAAACATGTAAACCGAAATTTAATGGAGGTATTTTAAATGAGCAGACGTATTGTAGTTGCCTTAGGTGGTAACGCCATCTTAACGGATGACCCATCCGCCGAAGCTCAGCAAAAGACATTATTAAACACTGCTAAAAATTTAGTCAAGTTCGTTGAAAACGGTGATCAATTAATCATCGCCCACGGTAACGGTCCGCAAGTTGGTAACTTATTATTACAGCAGGCCGCTTCTAATTCGAAAAAGAATCCGGCCATGCCGTTAAACACCTGTGTTGCCATGACCCAGGGTGGTATTGGTTACTGGATCCAGAAAGCCATGGATGAAGTAATGGCCGCTAAGGGCATTAATAACGCGTCCGTTGCCATCGTTACTCAGATCAAGGTCAATAATGACGACCCAGCATTCAAGCGACCAACTAAGACCATCGGGCCTTTCATGAGCAAGGCCGAAGCTGATGAATATAAGAAGGCTCATCCGTCTTACACCGTCGTTGAAGATGCTGGCCGTGGTTACCGTCGTGCCGTTCCATCTCCACAGCCAGACAACATTTTAGAATCCAACGCCGTTGAAGACTTAGCCGATAAAGGCATGATCCCGATTTCCGTCGGTGGTGGTGGTGTTGCCGTTTCTAAAAAAGGTAACTCCTTAAACGGTGAAGATGCCGTTATCGATAAAGATTTCGCCAGTGCTGAATTAGCTGAAGAAACCCACGCCGATGCTTTGATTACTTTAACCGCCGTTAAGAACGTTTACGTTAACTATAACAAGCCAAACCAAAAGGCTTTAACCCACGTAACCGTTGCTGATATGGAAAAGTACATCAAGCAGCATCAGTTCCCAGAAGGCAGCATGTTACCGAAGGTTCAGGCTGCTATTAATTACGTTAAGGCAACCGGCAACGAAGCCGTTATCACTGCTTTAGGTAACATTGACGGTTACTTAAAGGACCATTCCGGTACCATTATTACGAAAGACTAAAATTTAATTTAAATTGAAATTAGTTCTTGACATTTAATTAATAATAATATATTCATGATAATATAATAAGTGTAGTCGAATCAAAATCAGAATTTGAATTTAAATCGTTAGCGTCTGTGCGAATAACTGAATTATTTCTACAAATTCATATTGCTGATGCCAAGAATCACGTTGGCGAAGAAGTCAAGATTGGCGTTGGCTAACTGATAGACGCTCAAGTGGTAAAATCGTATTTTTGCAGTTGCGTGACGGACTGCCTTTTTCCAGGGGGTCGTTAAATTCGTGATGAAGTTAAACGGGCTTCCTATCGCTTTTTCCATAAGCACGGTTTCGTCCAATTTGACGCACCGATCTTTACCGCTTACGCACCCGAAGGTACGACGCACTTATTTAAGACCAAGTATTTTGACGACAACGCATACTTATCCCAGAGTGGTCAACTATACGAAGAAGCCGGTGCCGAAGCGTTCGGTCGTGTTTATTCATTTGGACCGACGTTTAGAGCCGAAAAATCAAAGACCCGTCGTCATTTAACTGAATTTTGGATGATCGAACCTGAAATGGCGTTCTGTCATCAGGATCAAAGTCTAAAGATCCAGGAACAGTACGTGGCCTACTTAGTTCAGAGCATTATCGATAATTGTAAGTATGAACTGAAGATATTAGGTCGAGTATTGACACCTTAAAGGCTTACACCAAGCTTCGTATGAATTATCCGAAATCAGCTAAGCCATTTTATATGAAGCCGGATCCGGATGATGATAAATTAGTAATTTGTGCGGACTTTATGGCACCCGAAGGTTATGGAGAAATTATCGGCGGTTCTGAACGTGCCACTAATTATGATTATCTATGGTACTTAGATCTAAGAAAATACGGCAGTGTCCCACATTCTGGTTTTGGCATGGGATTAGAACGTTTCTTAACTTGGATTACTTAGAAGACCACGTTCGAGAATGTATTCCGTTCCCTTCTGTTTATAATCATCGATCGCTTGATCAAGCGTATCAAAATCAAAGCCTTTTCGAAACAGGAACCGTTTGATTTTCATTCGAATTTGATAATGATTAGTTCGCTTAAGCTGGCGACCATAACGCCGAAAGGCCTGCTTAGTATATCTTTGTAACAGGTATTTCTGCGTTCGTGATCCGGCTGGAAATGACAACTGTCCACCGCTTGATCAGCGATCTCAAAGCTAAAGCCTTTCCTAACCAAAGCTAGTTTAATTTTACGAAGTCGTTTAGCGAAGGGATCGTTAGCTTTAATTTTAAATTTATCTTTAGCCTGGTGGATTGCTACCTTTAATTGCTTATTATGCGGATAAGCCTTAGCGAGGGCGTCTTGAATTATTGGATCCGAAACACCTTTCGATTTAAGGTGCCGAATAATTGCACCCGGGCCTTTACTACCACTCACGATTTCAGCGCGAATATACTCGTGAGCATAATGCTCATCATCGATTAAGTGATAGTTCTTCAGTCGCTTAATTACTCGATCGGCATCCGTTAGAGAACATCATACTTTTTATGAAGCCATTTTCGAATTTCATGTTCAGTCCGGAGATGATGAACGATCCGAGTTGACGCCCGGTCAAACATCTTTGAAACATTCGACGACTCACTGATAACTTTTTGAAGATGTTTAGAGATCGGCATGCCAATTTGAAGATGATATTTCGATAATTCATCAATTCCGGCCGGAAACGCGTAACGACCGTTGACGTAAACGTTAAAACGATTCTTTCGTTTTTGCGCTTTAATCAAGGTAACTACTCGCTTTAAGACCTTTTGCAAATTTTGTTTAGCATGATTCATGCCGTGCTTTTTGCTGCTGTTCAATCCCGGCCAAGACTTTTTGCATGTTCTCTGATAAGTAGTTCCCAGAACACTTTCTTCCATGTCCTTTAATAAGCGAAGCGTAATTTAGCAACGTATTTAACCCAGGTGTAACTTAAAGCGCCTTGGCCCCGTTGCTTTGCTTGTTGATCGTACCAGCTGACGTTCGCCTTGATCTGGTTAGCAAGGTGCTTCCGATTAGATACGATCTTCATTATTTACCGGCTTTCTTGTTGTGTAATAAATCTTCCTGCTTATCAGTTTTCATTCCATAAGCGGTCCGAACTTCGTTATATAATTTCTTACAAGCGTCTGGATGATCATGTAACCATTTCTTGGCGTTTTCACGGCCTTGGCCGATTCGGTGGCCGTCGTAAGAATACCAGGCACCGGCTTTATCAACGATGTCTTTATCGGCACCCATGTCCAGAAGTTCACCGAGCTGACTGACGCCGCCACCGAACATGATGTCGACGACGCAACGTTTGAACGGCGGGGCAATTTTGTTTTTAGTGATTTTGACCTTGCCTTGGCAGCCAATTACGTCGGTACCTTTCTTGATCTTTTTACCACGGCGAATTTCTAAACGAACTGAGGAGTAGAACTTTAGAGCTCGGCCACCAGGAGTGGTTTCCGGATTACCGAACATGACGCCGACTTTTTCACGAAGCTGATTAATAAAGATCATGGCGGTATTAGTTCGGCTTAATTCACCCGAGAAGGAACGTAGGGCCTGTGACATCATGCGGGCTTGTAAACCAACGTGACTGTCACCCATTTCGCCTTCGATTTCCTGACGGGGTACTAAAGCAGCGACGGAATCCACCACGATTAGATCAACGGCGCTGCTTTTAACCAGGGCGTTAGCAATCTGTAAGCCTTGTTCACCGGTATCCGGCTGCGACAAGAGCAGGTCATCAATATTAACGCCTAAAGCCTTGGCGTAATCCGGATCTAAGGCGTTTTCAGCATCGATATAAGCAACGACTCCGCCTTGTTTTTGCACCTGAGCGGTTGCTTCTAAAGCTAGGGTGGTTTTACCAGCAGATTCGGGTCCGTAGATTTCAGTGATTCGACCCTTTGGGAAACCACCGCCTAAAGCGTAGTCGATTGCTAAACTGCCGGATGAAAAGGTGGGGACGGTTAGCGGACGGTCTGACATCCGCATAATCGAGCCCTTCCCGAATTCTTTAGTGATTTGTTTTAGAGCGCCGTCTAAAGCGTTCTTACGCATTTTGGCTTGGTTTTGTTTTTTAGCCATATTAAGTCTCCTTTAATCTTAAATAAATCGTTATGATTAGTAACTCTGATAATTGTTAATAAAAATCAACAGTAAAATCTTATAAGAAATGCGACATTCTTAATTACGTAAAATGAGCAATTACGGTGGCAGCACCGATGATTAGAATTAAACCGATAATAATGAGGCTAATTCCTTGTGGTCTTATGTTCATGAAGAATGAAGACTCCGCCTAAAGTAGAAACGACGACGTTCATTTGAGTCAGCGGAAAGGCGGTGGCCGGGCCTAATTTACTAAGTGCGTATAGGTAACAGAAAGTACCGATTCCGCCTAATAAGCCGACGATTGAGTTTTTAAAGGATACCTTAGCGGTTAAAATGTTGAGCCATTAAAGCACCGCCTAGGAACATCCCAATGGTCTGACCTAAGCAAACCCCGATGGTCTGATAAATTCGTGGCGTTAGTGATCTTAGGAAAGACTGAGCAGGCGGTGTAGCCGAACGATCCGACGATCAGCATGGTTAGACCGCCTTTATAATCCAGTTTACCGTTAGTCGAGGAGTGGTCGTTATAGCTGGCCATGCAAATCCCGATGATCAGGACGACGATGCTGATGAAGCCGGCTAATTTAGCGGCATGGATACCCCATTCACCCCAGAAGATAACTCCGGCGAGCGGGATTTCAATCAGTTGCAGGCCGGTCGAAATCGGCATGGCGATCGAAACGTTCAACTGCTTAAACGAAGTGAACTGCATTAATTGAGCGACGGCCCAAAGCAGTCCGCCTAAGAAAGGCCATAAGAATAGATATAAAAGGATTCCGATAATCAGCTGACCGTAACAGGTTCCAGTGACCTGTTGAATTGGTTTACCACCCATTAAGGTGGCGAAGATAGGTCCGGATCCCCATAATAGGGCTGGTAAAATTGCGATTAAAATATTCATATAAACGAGCGATTACCGTAGCGGCACCGATGATCAAGATCAGGCCCGCGATAATGAAGCACATTTCCTTGTGATCCTTGTGTTCATGAAGAATGAAGATTCCACCTAACGTGGAAACGATCACGTTCATCTGGGTCAACGGGAAGGCGGTTGCCGGACCTAACTTACTCAAAGCGTAAAGGTAGCAGAAAGTACCAATCCCGCCGAATAAGCCAACACAGGCGTTCTTAAGGGATACCTTTGAAGTCAGGATATTATCATGACTCTTAGCTTGGTAGTACCAGGCCATTAAGGCACCACCTAAGAACATCCCTAAGGTCTGCGGCATTAGGTTAGTCATTCCACTGGCGTTAGTGATCTTCGGAAAGACCGAGCAAGCGGTGTAGCCAAAGGAGCCCACGATTAACATCGTTAGGCCGCCTTTGTAGTCCATGTGCTTGGCATCAGGGGCCGAATGATCATTGATACTGGCCATGCAAATTCCAACGATCAAAACTAAAATCGCTATGAAGCCAGCCAGCTTAGCAGCAGCAGAATTCCATTCACCCCAGAAGATAACTCCGGCGAGCGGAATTTCTATCAGCTGCAGACCGGTCGAAATCGGCATCGCGATCGAAACGTTCAATTGCTTAAACGAAGTGAACTGCATTAACTGAGCAATGGCCCATACTAGTCCACCTAGAAACGGCCATAAGAACATTTCAAACGGAATCGACGGCCTAAAGATTAGATATAAAAGAATTCCGATAATTAACTGACCATAACAGGTTCCAGTTACTTGCTGAATGGGTTTACCACCGACCAGGGTGGCTAAGATTGGTCCTGAACCCCACAATAGAGCAGGCAGAATCGCAATTAAAATATTCATGTGTCAAATATCTCCTTTAACATTGGGTTATTATACTACAAATTGTAAACGGTTACATGTTAATTTTGATAATTATTTAAAAATTTTGTTTATTGAGCTACAGACGTCATATCTTGTATAATTGGAATTGCGCAAGGCAAAGCGCATCATGCAGTAACGTCGGTGGGTGGAAATCATCGGCGTTATTTTTACGTTGGCTTTTAACTTGAATTAACTTATAATTTATTTAGTAAAAGAATTGATCAAACGGAGGGAATTTTATGAACAAAACTTGGATCGTTACCGGTTGTCACACCGGATTTGGTAAATGCCTAGCAACTTTGTTGGCACAGGAAAAGAACGTTAATTTAGTTGCGACGGCGCGTCAGCCTAAAACGCAGTTAAATTATTTAGACCCGTATAATCACGGTCAGATTTTAAAAGCTCAGTTGGACGTTACCGATAATAACCAGATTGAAAGCTTGGTTAAATTAACTAAAGAAAAGTTTGGCCGTATCGACGTACTGGTTAATAACGCCGGTTACGGAATCGTGGGAACCTATGAAGAAACGTCGATTAAAGCCGCTAAAAAGATGTTCGATACCGACGTCTGGGGCTTAACCAAGGTGACCAAAGAAGTTTTACCGATCATGCGAGCTCAAAAGTCCGGCGCCATCGTTGATTTCTCGTCCATGTCCGGATTGAACCCGTTCCTGGACGTGGCTTACTATACCGGTGCTAAATACGCCGTTGAAGGAATGAACCAGGTCTTAGCTCGAGAAGTTAAACCATCCGGAATTAAAGTCATGATGGTGGAACCCAGTGCTTTTCGAACCCATTTTGCGAAAACGGCTCATCCGAATTTAACGCACATTAAGAATTACAAATTCTTAAATCCCCAAATGAAGCACATGGCTGAACGAGCCGGTGATGAAAAGGGTGACCCGAAGAAAGCCGCTAAAATCATTTATGACCAGGTTACCAATCATTTTGATACCTTACCACTGCAGTTACCGTTGGGCTCCCGTTCAGTTAACGGAACGATCGACCATCTTAAGGATGAGCTGAACCGTTTCCGAAAGTTAAGAAAATTAGCTAGCTCAGCTGACTACACTGATAACAAATAAAAATTTAATCAAATTAATTTAAAATCCAACTCTTATTAAAGGTTTACCAAAAGCAGAGTTACATATCCATATCGAGGGCGCTTTGGAACCACAATTGGAGTTTAAATTAGCCGGAAGAACCACGTCAACTCGGTGTTAGCAGTCCCGATCAGATCAACAATAGCTATAACTACGGACTGCCCGCTTTTCTGAGATCTTACTATTCAGGGATGAAGACGTTAATCACCAGTCAGGATTTTTACGATTTGACCTGGGATTACCTCAAAAAGATGGCCCAAAGTAACGTTAAACACGTCGAAATGTTCTTCGATCCGCAGGCGCACACCAGTCGTGGCATCGACTTTTCAACGGTGATCAACGGGATTCATCAAGCAACGGTGGACGCGAGAGCCTTAGGGGTCGACGCTCAATTAATTATGTGCTTTCTGCGGGACTTTCCTAAAGAGTCAGCCCGTAAGACGTTAATCGAAGCTAAACCCTACCATGATCGAGGCTGGATCATGGGCCTGGGCCTGGATTCCGATGAACACCACAATCCGCCGTTAAAATTTATGACGCTATTTGCCGAAGCTAAAGCTCAGGGCTATCATATCACCATGCATTGTGACCCCGATCAAGTCGATTCGATCCATCACATTAAACAAGCGTTAGAAATCATCGAAGTCGAACGCATCGATCATGGCCCTAATATTCTAGAAGACCGGGACCTATTAGATTTCGCAATCCAAAAGCATCTGGGCTTTACAGCTTGCCCCGTTTCAAACCTATATATTTATCACGACATGATGGCCCGGCCATTGAAAAAGTTATTAGCGACCGGTGCCATGGTCAGCCTTAATTCCGATGATCCTGCGTACATGGGAGGTAACTACATAAACGATAATTATTATGATATTTACAGTAGTCATCAAGCTCTGTTAATTATTGATTATACGAACGACTTCGTTGCTGACAAAGGCTCGTTGACTTGCGGAAAGCCGGCTCAGAAGTTAGGGCTTAATATCATAAACCTAGCTGAAAAATTTTATAAAAACGGCGACTGGGTGATTTTACCAACTGATGTCCACATTAAAGATAATCCTTATCATCCTGAAACTTATTTATTTCCAACTCATAACGTTAGAGGCACGTGGGGCCGTAAGTTATATGGAAAATTAAACGACTGGTATCAGGCTCATAAAGATAATCATAAAGTCTTTCAAATGGACAAGACCCGTTACAGTGCGTTTATCGGTACTAATCTGGATTTAATGCTCCGTGAACGCCACGTCGATACTCTGCATTTAGTCGGAGTCTGTACCGATATTTGCGTACTCCATACGGCCATTGGCGCTTATAATCGAAACTATAATTTGGTCATTCATAAAAGCGGGGTAGCTACCGTAAACGACACTGCTCAAAAATGGGCCTTAAATCACTTTAAGAATTGTTTAGGAGCTAAAATCGTTAAATAATCATTAAACCTAATTAAAAATCATGATAATTTTTCATGATTTTCTTGTAATTGATTTTAAATCAATATTAAGACGTTTAATAAAAGACTGAGCATCATTAAAGCTGAAGCACATAAACATAATGATTTCTTAAATATATTATATAGTGAATATACGAGATCGAAAGTGGGTTGAATAACTTAAAAGACGTTAAATACATGCACTATCTCGACTATAAACTAAATAACACCCCTAAATATATGAAAATTTTTAAGATCCTCTGGACCGGAGGGCTTTTCCATTCTTGCCAGGCTTAAGCAATTAATAGAAATAGTAGGCGATAAAAAGGAGATTCCATGTCGAAACAGTTATCATTAAATCTAAAGTCTAAAAAGAGGCCACCGACCGTTAAAGAAATTGAATTAAACGCCGAAAATCACATGATCGATCATCCTTGTGACGTTACTAAAATCGTCATTGATTGCTTCCTTAGTGATTATTGTTTTGGAATCGATCAAGAAGTGGGCGACGCTCAAATGTTCGATCCGCAGGATATTCAAACCATGAGTGCCGCTATGGTCCGGATTATGAATTATAATCGGTTGCTCGAGACTATTCAGCAGCTAGCTGATAAATACTATGAAAAGAAAACTAGCTTGAAAGATACCGAAGTAGCCATTAACAGATTTTAGGTGACAAAGTCATCCGCTACATTCCTTACGGATCTAAATTACATAAGGACTTAACGAAAGTATTGAAAAAATCCGGCTACGGAGTCGAAGGTCTAATCGACGGGATGTCCGATAATTTATTCGGCTATTTCTATTGCGAACCTAAAGCTAATAATATTTAGAAACCATATTTAATATTTTAAAAATTTCTTTCCATTCACTTGTCAATCATAAAATGAATGATATATTAATAATTGTCAATGGGAAATCATAAGTAATCGTGAACTTCATTTCAAGTAGTGAAATCACTTGAACGTCAGAGAACCGGTGGTTTGCTGTGAACCGGGCAGGGTGATTTCGCAAAATACGGTGAGTGATGATGTTCGGAAATAATAGAACCGTTATCATCTATTGGAGTGAGCATTTACCTACTAAAATGGGTGGTACCGCGGTTATTAAAAGATGATCGTCCCAATTATTTGATATAATAATTGAGGCGATTTTTTGTTACGTTAAAAGAGGTGTTATGAGATGAAAGTAAAATATTAACGCGCCCGTGGGGCGGAACTCCTCGTTATCAAAACGTTTTCGATAAGATAGGTATAAATTATGAATAAAGCAGAAAATACTCAACCCCAAATTCATTTTGGCGAAGGTTTATTAATCTTATTGATGGTCTTAGTAATTATCGGCGTTAGCGTGATCGGCTTCAAGATTTCACCGGAAGTCCCCATTATGGCCAGTATTATGATGATGATTCTATGGACTAAGTTACGGGGCTTTAGCTGGGATCAAATTGATAAAGGTTTTATCGTGGGTATTAAAAACGGTATCGTCCCGATGCTGATCTTCTTAATGATTGGTTCGTTAATCGGAATCTGGATCGCTGCGGGGGTCATTCCCAGTTTGATGGTCTTTGGCTTTCATTTGATCAGTATTCGCTGGTTCCTGCCGTCCGTCTTTATCGTCACGGCAATCGTGGGTTCCGCCATCGGCAGTGCCTTTACCGTCATTTCAACCTTAGGCGTTGCCTTTATGGGCATGGGCTTAACCATGCATATTGATCCCGCGATGGTCGCCGGTGCCGTTTTATGCGGGGCCATTTTTGGTGATAAATCTTCACCGTTATCCGCAACCAATAACTTATCCGCTGCGGTGGTCGGGGCTGATTTAATGGATCACATCATGTACGTTTATGATCTTCTGCTTCTTAGACGGCGGCAACCATGACGCGAGTTTACACAGCGTTAATTCAACGATCACTATTTTGGAACGGAACTTCAACGTTACCTGGTGGGCGATCGTTCCCATTGCCTTGCTGTTCATCTGTGCCTGGGTGCGGATCCCGACCGTTTCGACGTTATTCATTGATATTACGGTCTCGATCGTTATGATTTTCATAAAGCATCCGCATTTCGGCCTGACGAAAATTAATAAGGTTATCGTTAACGGTTTTCAGTCCACGACCGGTCATAAGGCCGTGGATTCCTTACTTAGCCGCGGCGGTATCATGAACATGATGAGCACCGTTTCATTAGTTATCATTGCTTTAGCTCTAGGTGGCTTGTTAATGCACTTAGGCATCATCAAAGCCGTTATGACGCCGTTAGTTCGTCATTTACACCGTACCGGTTCGTTAATCATTGCCGTTATCCTTTCCGGTATCGGCGTCAACGTCTTCATCGGTGAACAGTACTCATCCGTTATTTTACCGGCGGCCGCCTTTAACGAAGCCTTTAAGAAACACGGTTTAGCACCGGTTGCTTTGAGCCGGGCCCTAGAAGACGGTGGTACCGTCATTAACTACTTAGTTCCGTGGGGCGTTGCCGGCGCCTTCGTGGCTAACGCTTTGAACGTTCCCGTATTACACTACTTACCATTCGTCTTCTTTAGTTTATTATCACCGGTCTTCTCCATCATCAGTGGAGTTACCGGTATCGGTATTAAGCATTCTAAAAAGAATTAAATTAATTTATCAAGGCAATTGAACGAGGAGAATTCGTTATGAACATTATTGATGATTTAAAATGGCGTGGCGCCATTAATCAGCAGACCGACGAAAAAGGCTTAAAGAATTTATTGGCTCATCATAAGATCAGTGTTTACGCCGGGATCGATCCGACCGGTGACAGTATGCACGTGGGCCATTTGATTCCGTTCATGATCTTGAAACGGTTCCAGAAAGCCGGCTTTCATCCGGTGATCTTAATCGGTGGGATGACCGGTGCGATCGGTGATCCAAGTGGTAAAAAAGCCGAACGGACCTTACAGACCCAGGCTCAGGTTAAGCATAACGAAAAGTGCTTAACCCGCCAGGCCAAGAAGTTATTCGATAAAGACGGCGGCGTCACCATCGTTAATAATTACGATTGGTTATCCAAGCTAAATTTAGAAACCTTCTTACGGAAGTTCGGTAAATTATTTAACGTTAACAACATGATTCATAAGGAAATCATCAAGAGCCGGTTAGCCGCCGGAATTTCCTTTACTGAATTTACCTACCAGATTTTACAATCGATTGATTTCTTGCACCTGTACCAGAAGCACGACGTTCATTTAGAAGTCGGCGGCTCCGATCAATGGGGCAACATTACCGACGGAATCAAGTTAATCCGGAAGATTGAGGGCCCCAAAGCTCAAGCTTACGGCTTAACCATTCCGTTAATGCTGAAGTCCGACGGGACTAAGTTCGGTAAGTCGAACGGGAACGCCGTTTGGCTGGATCCGAAGAAGACCAGTCCTTACGAATTCTATCAGTTCTGGTTCAACACCGCTGACGCGGACGTTATCAAGTACTTAAAGTACTTTACGTTCTTGAGTCATGACGAAATCACTAAGCTAGCTAAAATCACTAAGAAGACGCCCTGGAAACGAATCGCTCAGCGTAAGTTAGCCGAAGAAGTTACCAAATTCGTTCACGGTGAAAAGGGCTTGAAGCAAGCTCAAAAGATTACTCACGCTTTCTTCGGCGGTGATATCAAGAGCTTGACCGATGAAGAAGCTAAGCAGGCTTTTCACGGCATGCCCAGCGTTAACATCTCCGCTAAGCCGGAAGGCATCATTGACTGGCTAGTTAACGCTAAGATTGAACCGTCCAAGCGTCAGGCTCGTCAGGACGTTAAGAGCGGTGCCGTTCACATCAACGGTGATAAGATTCAGGACATGAAGGCTACCGTTGATCCATCCAGCGCCTTCCACGGTAAGTTCGTCGTCGTTCGAAAGGGTAAGAAGCATTACTGGTTAGCTAAGGTTAATAAGTAAATCTGAATTTCCATTAATTTATCGAGAGTTCGTTATTGAATAACGAGCTCTTTTTTATTTGGATAAAAAGGCTAGTTTTAGTTAGTCTTTAGTTAGATTACGTTCGGAAGAGGGATTTCATGAGTGAAACAATGACTCCCAAAACTAAACAAGCGATTCAAACGTTAATTAAACAGATGCATCAGGCCGACGTAGCTTACTACAACAGTAAGCCCATCATGACCGATGGACAGTTTGATAACCTGTACTTTAAACTAAAGAAGTATAAGCAGCAGTTCCCTGATAGCAAGATGATTCAGCATTACTTTGCGACCATTCCGTACAATACGGATAACACGTTCAATCACGTTCGTCATCCGTATTTCATTGGATCATTAGATAAGACCCGAACCAAAGACGCGGTCGCCAAGTTCCTGGATAAATGGAACCAAAAGAAAGGCGACCTCTGGTACACCGATTCGTTCCTGGTTCAACGAAAGGAAGACGGTTTATCCATCGTGCTGTACTTTAACGATCCACGAATGAACCGACCGTTCGTGGCTCTAACCCGAGGTGGCGGCCACGTCGGTGAAGACATCACCAACGAGCTCTATCACTTTAACCGGATGGACATCACTAAGATTCGGGAACGAATTGGCAAACGTCACTTGGTGGTTCGTGGTGAAGCCCTGATCAGTGATAAAGACTTTAAACGGGTCAATAAGAATCACCGCTGGGCCAATTCCCGTAACCTGGCTTCCGGATCCATCATGAATAAAGATCCGCGGGTTGCCGGCCAACGAGGAATTTTCCTGTCGGTCTATACTTTGATCAACCGTGACGAATGGACAAAGGAGTACCCGACCGAAACGGATCAGCTAAAGTTTTTGAAGTCGCTCGGTTTCTACATGATCAAAGACGTTCATCAGTTTCCGAACACTCCAGAAGGCCATCGTCAGATTATCCGCTTCATGTTCACGTTTCCGGCCGCCAAGCGAAAGGCCATCGGTCACCCGATCGACGGGATGGTCATCAAACCGAACTATACCGTTAACTTAAGTAAGATCGGTTCGAATCCGCACGGTCCGCGGTACAGCGTTAGCTGGAAATTCCCGCCGAAATCGGCAATCGGAATTTTACAGAAGGTCCGCTGGCAAGAAAGCGCCAACGGTAAATTAACGCCGGTCGGGATCTTAAAACATCCCGTTCATATCTTAGGTTCCGAAATCAGTAAAGCTTCTTTAGCTTCGATGCCGGACATTAAACGTCGGGACATCATGCTGTACGATCACGTTACGGTTCGGCGGATGAACGACGTAATTCCCAAATTAATCAAACCGATTAAAGCCTTCCGAACCGGAAAAGAAGTGCCGATTTCCAAGACGATTCCCAAGGGCGCCGTTAAAAAGGGTGCTTATCTATACCTACCCGTTAATAAGAATTCGAAATCGGTCATCCTAAACCGTTGGAAGAAGTTCGTTTCCAAGCCGTGCCTAAACATCATGGGCTTGTCCGTTAAAATGATCGCCAAGTTGATTGAGCATCATTTAATCAATCCGCAAGACTTTAGCAGTCTGTGGCGAATCGATCAAAATCAATTCATGAAACTTGACGGCTTCGGTAAAAAACGCTGGGATATGCTGCAAGAACAGTTACGAAAAGCCCAGTCCCGTCCGTTAGCCCGAGTTTTACTGGGCTTGCCGCTGAACAACGCCGGCTTAGCTTTATTGAAGCCGATCGCAAAACGAATCAAGAATTTTAAGCCGTTCTTGAGTGATCCCCAGCGGCTGCACGCCATGCATCATAAATTAGTGGTTGAAATCCCGATGATCAAAGGCTTTGGATCTTCGTCCGTACCGGTCATCAACGATTTGTTCATGCCGGATATGATTAAACAGCTCCAGAAGTTAAGTCCTTATTTAGATCTGATTGATAATCAAAAATCAAAAACTAGGTGGAATGAAGTTCGTGATTACCGGAACTTTGAGCCAGCCGCGAAAGCACTTTACTACGTTGATTAAGCAGAACGGCGGTAAAATGCAGAGCAACGTTAACGGTCAAACGGCATATTTGATTACTAATCACAAGAGTAATTCTCGTAAGTACCGAGCGGCGGTCGCTAAACACGTTAAGATTATTAACGAAGATCAGTTTGAGAAGCTGTTGCATTAATCTAATAATCATTTTCAAATGGATATTAATTTATATTTAATTTTACTCATCTTAAGACACAGGCACCTTTAATGTTGCCTTTTGAAACTCGTTTCAAAGCTTGATCAGCTTTATCGAGCGGATACGTCGTAACGTGAGGCTGAATTCCTAAACGATCGGCTAACGTTAAGAAAGTCTCACCATCGTGACGGGTATTACTATCGACACTGGTTAAGGTCTTCTCGTGAAAGAGATGGTCTTCATAGCTCATTTGCGGAATATCGGTCATATGAATACCCGCTAAGGCTAAAGTACCGCCGGGGCGTAAACTCTTTAAGGCGTTGGGTACACAATCACCCACCGGGGCATAAATGATCGAAGAATCCAGCGGAACCGGTGACAGATCATAGGTATAGTTAACGGAGCTGCAGCCCAGTTGCTTAGCATATTTACCGGCGTCACCGCCTCGGGTGAAGACGTGGACTTGAATGCCTTGAGCTAAAGCAATCTGAGCAGTAATATGGGCAGATCCACCGAAACCGTAGAGGCCTAACTTACCACCGGCAGGAACGTTAGCTCGTTCATAAGCACGGTAACCAATGATTCCGGCACAGAGTAAGGGTGCCGCTTCAACGGAACTGAACCGCTTCGGAATTCGGTAAGCATAACCTTCGGGAACCGTAGCGTACTGAGCGTAGCCACCATCGTGGTCCCAGCCGGTGTACTTAGAATTCGGACACAGGTTTTCGTGACCGGAGCGGCAGTATTGACAAACGCCGCAGGTCCAACGGAGCCACGGAATTCCAATCCGGTCACCGATCTTAAAGCGGTGAGCGTTTTTACCGTTCTTAACGACGACGCCCACGATTTCATGACCCGGCGTTAATAATTTTTTATGAACGGGTAAATCGCCTTCGGTTACGTGTAAATCCGTGTGGCAAATTCCGCAGGCGAAGACCTTAACTAGGGTTTCACCGGGCTTCGGTTGCGGAACCGGTTTAGTAACGTACTTCAAAGGGAAGGGCTTCTTATTGACGGAACCTTGTTTAACGACTTCCCATGCTTTCATAGTTTTTGGAATATCTGGCATTTTAATGACCTCGATTCTTATATTTAAAGCGTTTTCATCTTTTCTTCAATTATTATTTTAACTAATTTCTAGCTAAATGAAACAATAATTGGCTTATTTCTGAAAATCATCTAAAATCAAAGTGAATCGCTTAAGCTGGGCCGCAAAGGGGTTTACGCCCAATTGATTCAGTTTCCAAATCATTCTCAAATGGATGGAATTGAATTGTCCACCCATGCTAAAGACGGTTTAAAATCGTTTAAAGCTAGTTTTAAAGAGTTATGCAAGTTTCATTATCTAGTAATTTATAATAAATTATTAATTATAAAAGAATTATCATGACCAACATATAACTGACCAATTCCTACAGAATCAGTGGCTGATCGTGTGGCACCGTGACGATTCCCGAGTAACCAGAGCTCTAGCTAAACTAGCTAAATATTTAAATCCCACCATGGTGCTTTACGGGATCCAAGTCTCCAAACAGCACTGTCACAGTTACCGAGAATCACTTCCGTATCTAAATCGATTAATAATGAAGTGGAAACGACACCATTTAACGTCGGTCGGGCAAACCCAGCGGTGGATGCATCAGCAAAAATTAAATTCCAAGCCCTGGAATTCGGAAACTCAGAGCCGAATCTTTAGTGCACCCCGGCGACAAATCATTAATAATTCACCGTTAAGAAAGGGGATTCCAGACGTCTTTAAAAAGATAAAAATTAGCGAATCAACATTTTTGTCGCTCTTAAAATATTGCCGATACAGTTAAAGAAGGTCTTTTCCCGAACTAGAGTGATTAAAAGCAGTGATCCACCCGTTAAACTAGCTTGCAACTTAAGCGGCTTTAGATCTTTATTAATGTGCGCCAACGTATAATGATGGGGATTAGGCGCAATCGTAAACATGATGTAAGAAGTCTTATGGGGCGGACATCCAAAGCCGGCTGAAAAAATAGGCTTTCCATCTAACCGAATTCGAACGGTGTTAATTTTCATGGCACCAAATTAGTTTCACCGTCAAAGGTTAACGCAAGCCGGCTAGGGTCGGTTTTGATCAAGCCTCGTAATTTTCCCTTTTGGAATCCAGCTTGGAGTTTCTGCAAGGTACCTTTATCAAACATTTAATAAGCCTTCTTTATCTTCGGCTTTTAAACGACGATAAAAATGAGGTAATTGTTTTTCCATATTAATGATTTTTCCGTTTTTGATAAAACAATGGGAGCTGCGGGCTCGACAAACCAAATGTCCTTTAACGGTCATTTTATAGCCGACCACCAGTTTAAAGCGATTAACTTTAATGATACGAACCCGAATTTTAATGTGATCAGGATAGGTGGTCGTTTTTCGATATTCACAACTAATTTTAACCACCGGTGAAATAATCCCGTGCGCTTCAAATTTAGAATAGGGAAAATTAATCTGAGCTAAATAATCATTCCGAGCTTCTTCCATAAAGCGGACGTAATTAGTGTTATTAGTAATTCCCATCTTATCCGTTTCGTAATACTGAACTCGGTGAACGTAAGGCTTGATCATTAGTGCATCCTTATCTAATTCAAACTTAATGTGCTAAACAGTGTTTGGCGATTTCTTGAACCTTTGGCAAAAATTTAGGGGCAATATGCAGCTGCTCCATAATGGGTTCAACACTGTTTAAATTATAGTCCTCACATTCCTGTAAATAGAACTTAACCATAAGGTGTAAAGCAACGTCGTTAGCCGTGCCTTCAGACGAAAAACGGTTATTCATAGAATTAGAATGAAAAATTTGATCGCCGGATTCTAAAATAACGTGACCCAATTCGTGAGCAATTTTAAAAGGCAGCTCCGATTCAGAACAATTAGTATTAATGATAATAAATTTTTGCTTTATAAAAGCTAACGAATGCATTCCATCGGGCATCTTTAAGAATTTGATCATAATATGATGCTTTTTGGCAAAAGCTAAAAGATCATCAATAACATCATCAATTATCATCATTGCCACCATCTAACATGCGTTTAACAAATATCTTTTCTTCTTTACTAATCGGACGACCGCCAAAAGTAAGATAATCATCATTGTCAATGGCTTGCTTAAGATCGATCACCCGTTGCTTACGGGTATCGTAGCCCACGATTTGACACATATTAGTATAACTAATCTCGGAGCCGTGAGCTAGCTTCTTTAAAGTTGACGGCTTAGGATTCGAATTCGATTTACGGTTAATTAACTTTGAAAGGTAGGCAGCGGAAACGCCAACTTTTTTAGCGGCTTCGCGTAGCGACCAATGGTTCTTAATAATTATATTATGAACGTAATTTGCTAAATTAGTTTTATTGACGTTTGTCAAAATATCAATTCCTTTTCATATTCTATTATTAGTATACCACCGTTAACAAAAGTTCAAAAGGTGTTAATTTATTGTTGCATTTTTGTTAACGAAGGCTTAATATAATAATTGCTGATTGAGATATATGAATATAATAAATACGTTAACAAACTTCAACATATTGTGATTATGAAAGGGTCCTGCCTTATGAAACGTTTAAATTTAATAGATATTATGAAAGAAAACGACAGCTTAAAAAAGCAATTAAATATGAAAAATTCATTAGTTAATTATTTATCACAACAAGTTGATACAGAAGATAAAATCTTAGCTAAAATGGTTGCTAAAATTTCGGGAGGTCTTGAATAATGTTCTCCGTACTTTTCTGGATTGTAATTATAATGATCGTATTAAAAATGAACTTAGCAGACTTTGATCGAACGTCTCAATTTTTAATTAACGCCATCTTCTATCTGCCAAAAGAGATCTATGAAAATATTAAGCATATCTCTGGAAATTTTAAACGAGATTATGGCCAAATTAAAATTGATTATGTTATACTTAATATGCGTAACAGGCAAGCACATGACACTTATTTAGGTGCCTTATTTTTACTAGAAAGGAGCTTTTTTATGAAACCTAATAAAAAAACCGTTAAAAAAATGCTTCATAAACCTGCAGTTGGTCCTAAAGTTCAAAAAGAACTTAAGCATTTTGATTTAGGGGCCAACGTTCGTTCGCATCAATACAAGACTCTTAAGAATGATCGTTACGACGCTTTATCTTTATTAAACGAATTAATTAATGAATCTAATTACGACTGGCGCGTTACTGCTAAACAGTCTAAATTGATTAAAATTCTAAAGACTAATCAGACATCCTTAAATTTTGATCTGTTATCGTTGGATCGACTGGGCTTAATCCATATTGACCTAACCCAGTTAGCGGCCCAGCACGATCAATTTGACTGCGAAATTATTCCTCACAAGGTCTTTAAATAATGTTACGTAAAAAAGATCGTTACCAATTAATTTCTTTACTTCTTAAAATTGCCAATTCAATTAATCGAAACCGAAACGCTCATCTTCGTAAAGTAGGCTTGACGTCACGACAAGCCGACGTTCTTTTTTATGCTAATCAAAATCCGAATAGTACCATGACGGATTTAGCCATTTTTATGGGGTGTGCCCATCAGACCATTCAAGAAGTGGTCAAAAAAATGGTTAACAACGGCTTATTAGAGATGTCCCGATCAAAACGCGACGGTCGCTGCCAAATTATTCAACTAACCGGACCGGTAAAAAATATTTGGTTTAGTTACGGGCAAAGAACTGCTAAAGGGCATGAGCAATCAATCCCAAAAAATCCTGTTGAAGTTGCTAATTCAGGGCTTTAATAATCTGGACGCGTAATCTATTAATTATTGCATAATAATGTAGTTTACTTCATAACAGTGTAATATTAAATGAAACTTTTGATCGCATTGCTGCCAGCATTGTTCTGGGGGTGTACACCGCTATGGGCTCATATCTGCAGCGGTAAACCCATTCAGCAATTAGTGGGAACGACCTATGGTGCTTTAATCGTCGGTATTTTAATTTTTATAATTAAACAGCCGCTAATGACTCCCTCGATTTTCTGGTGGGGATTCCTAGGCGGAGTTGGCTGGTCGATCGGCCAGCTAACTCAATACCGATCCTTTATTAATTTAGGGGTATCCACCACGTCGCCAATCACCGCCGGTGTTCAACTGATCGGGGTTAACTTCATCGGGGTGTCTTTTTTCGGCAGTTGGAAAAGCGCCCTAGCAAAGACCATCGGTTTGGTCGCAATTATTTTAATTATCTTCGGGGTCTTCTTAACCACTCGAACCGGCAAGAAACAGCAATCGGTTACTGATAAAAAAACTTTAATTAAATACGTCCTAGAATTAATTGTGGGCACCGGAATTGGTTATACAGCTTGTTCAACCTTGCCTCGAATTCCTGATGTTTCCGGTTGGTCAACGTTTCCTGCGCAAACCGTAGGCATGATCGTCAGTGCCGTAATGATTGGTTTAATGTTTTACTGTCTTTAGTAAAGATACCTTTACCAACGTCTTTACCGGCTTTAATTCCGGATTAGGAACGTTATCCTATTTAATTTCAATGATTCTGAACGGTGTCTCGACCGGTTTTACGTTATCGCAAATGACGACGGTGGTTGCCACTTTCGTCGGCTTAGTAATCCTTCATGAACATAAGCGTGGTAAATCACTTGTATATACATTGTCCGGTGTCGCGCTAGTCGTGATCGGCGGAGTTATGACGGGATTTATTCATTAAGGATAATAACGTAAAAATAAAAGGGCTTATCATAGAAAATGATAAGTCCTTTTTGAAACCTTTGATGGCGGATGTGGGATTCGAACCCACGACCCCTTGCGTGTGATGCAAGTGCTCTGGACCAACTGAGCTAATCCTCCATAACTTGACAAATTAATTATAACATAAGATATTAAGGACGGAAGATAGTATCCTTAAAAGGGGGATAAAATGCTTAATCTCGAAAATTTAACTTCGGATATGAAAAAACAGCCGTACGGTTTAAACGTAAACTTATTACCGTTAGACGCCTATCATTATTCCGTAACCATCATTAACTTCGCTCATCTTCAGGTGAGTGATCATCGAGCGCTAGGCTTTAGTATTAACCTTCGCTTTACGATTGACGATCATAACGATATTCATTTTAACGATGACGGTAATCTATTAAAGGTTGCTGTTGAGGCGGTTAAAATTATTTATAATCTTCAATTAAAACAGACTAAGGTTCGAAAGATCAACGTGATCCCAATTTACAGCGGGGGCCTGGTTCGTTATATGAATAATCCTCACAGTATGTTCAGCTATTTAAAGCCCGTTAATAAGCGGGGGACGATCGTTCAGCACTTTAAGACCCACGGCTACTTACATTTAAAGAAAGCCATCGCTGAATACGCCGTGATGGCGCTAAGCATTATTCACTATGCAGAAATCGTAATTAAGAATCAGGCTCGGGAAAGCGATGACCACCATGAGAATTAATAAGAAATTATTAAAACGAATGGCAAAAAAGCCTAAAGTGCGCCCTCGAATCGTCAAAAGCTTGACCAACTTTGACGAAAACATTAACGATGATCAAAACGCTAAGTTAACCGCTAAGACGCAAACTTCCGATACTTTGGGACTTATTAAATTTCTAATCTCCAAAATGGACGATCGGGATCGTTTTAACGTTCCTAAATCAGCCGTCGTTAAAAAATTCATGTTCAATAAACCGTCGTTAAACTTTAATTTTGCGGCCCTTCATCAATTAAAATTAATCAAAGTTGACTGGAAGAGCTTTAAGGCAACTAAAAACGTGAAGGGGACCGTTAATCGTAAGACGGTCTTTTAAAAGGACATAATTATGGATTCAATCTTAGTATCACAAGCTGAGGCGCTGACGACTGACGTAAATAACGTGGTAACCAATTTAGCTAACGTCGCGGCTTTATTGATGCAGACTAATCCTCAAGTTAGTTGGGCTGGATTCTACATGTACCGTCCGAAAGCTAATCATCTATGGTTAGGGCCCTACCAAGGAAAGTTAGCCTGTAACATAATTCCGAACGGTAAGGGCGTTTGCGGAACTGCTGATCAGACTAACAGAACCCAACTAGTTAAAGACGTTAGCAAATTTCCGGGTCACATCGCCTGTGACAGTGCTAGTCAATCCGAAATCGTGGTTCCGTTACTAAAGGATTCTAAAGTAATCGGGGTCATGGATTTAGATTCTAATCAACTGAATGCTTTTAGTAAAAAGATCAAGAGATTTTAGAAAAAATTGCTAAAATTTTGGTGAAGAATTTTTTCTTTTCATAAAATTACATTTTTAATTAATTATATTCTAGGTAATCGAATTTAGTTTACTAAGGAAGTAATAATATGAATAAAAATGAAGAACCCATCGGCGTTATGGATTCCGGTGTCGGCGGTACCAGTACGCTTGCGACGCTAGCTAAGATGCTGCCGCACGAAGATTTTGTTTTTTACGGTGATTCTAAAAACGCGCCGTACGGTGAACGAACCAAGCGGGCGGTCGTTAAATTAACGAATAACGTGTACAAAAATTTAACCCGGCACCATCATATCAAGGCGTTCGTAATTGCCTGCAACACGGCCACTAGTTCCGCCAAGGCTGAATTAATGAAAATGCATCCCGATCTACCGATCTTCGGCATCGAACCTGCTTTAAAACAGGCCGTTGATAACGGCGGCCAGAATATTGCCGTGATGGCGACGCCTTTAACCATGAGCTTACCTAAATACAATCGGCAGCTGGATAAGTATCAGTCATCACACCAGATCTTTTCAGTGCCGTGTCCCGGTCTGGCCGATTTAATCGAAGGTGGCTCTAAGAATTTACCCCAGATTAAAGCACTGGTTCATAAGTTCTTGGATCCTCTTAAAAAGTATCACATCGATTCGGTCGTCTTAGGCTGCACTCACTATCCATACATTAAATCGCTGATTAGTCATGAATTTAGCGATCAACCAGCTATTTACACCGGATACGATGGTTTAGCGCGCTACGTGGCCCGTCAGTTAAATGCTAAGGGGTTATCAGCTCCCCAAGATCAGAAACAGTCCGTTAAATTTACGAGCAGCAACGACACTCCTCAGCAGATCAAGTTCTACTCGGATATGTATCATGGCCGGGTTCTAAAGTGATTGAAGGCCTAATTGAGTTAATCGATGTGAATGGGCCAACGTTAACGATCCGTTAATGAAAGATTATCATGATCATGAATGGGGACGTCCGCTTCATGATAATCGACGATTATTTGAGCTATTATCCTTAGAAATCATGCAAGCCGGGTTAAGCTGGCGAACCGTTCTACATAAACGAACGGCTTTTGATCGCGCTTTTCATAATTTCAATTATCGGAAGGTTATGAAGATGGCTCCGGCTTTACCAAGAGCTTTTAATAACCGGAAGATTATTCGAAATCGATTAAAGTTAAAAGCAATTATTAATAATGCCAGGGTAGTTAATCGAATCAATCAATCCGGAACTGATCTGAACCATTATTTATGGAGTTTTGTAAACGACCGGCCCATCGTTAACCATTATCCAACCCATTCTCAAGTAAAAATTAGTAAACAAATGAAAAAGGCGGGTTTTAAATTTACGGGCCCCGTAACGGTCTATTCGTTTATGGAAGCGAGTGGCATGGTAAACGATCACACCATGGACTGCTTTCTACGGAGTTGATTTGAGAATAATCTTTTAGTTTATAGTTATTGTAAAGGATGATTATTATTCATGAGTACTAGACACGTTAATATATTTAAAGCATACCGTTTATTTTTTCAGAATTATCTAAATTTTAAAGGTAACAGTAGCCGAACCGAATACTGGGGGGCTTTCTTTTGTAATTGGCTAATCCGGGTCGTTTTATTACTATGGACATTAATTAGCCATTTAAAGGGTGTTTAATCCCGAGCATCAGTTTAACGGTTCGTCGTTATCGAAACGCCGGGATTAATGTCTATTGGATTTTGTTTACTTATGAAAACGGCTGTGCGTTTCTTGAATTTATCTGTATCGTCTGTGCCGTTATTTTACCGATATTTCCAACCAAACATTAAATAATTAAACTCTAAATTTAACGGGAAGTGATATTATTTCAGCTTCAACCGAAATCGAATGGATCGTTAGGCTTTTAATTGCGTTACTCTGTGGTGGAGCAATCGGTTACGAACGTTCACGCCAATTCAAGAGCGCCGGAATTCGAACCCATATCGTGGTCGCCATCGGTGCTGCATTGACGACCTTAGTTTCTAAATACGGCTTTTATGATATCCTAGCCCTGCATAACATCAGTTTGGATCCGTCCCGAATCGCCGCTCAAATCATTAGCGGGATTGGTTTCATCGGTGCCGGAATGATTTTAACCGGTCGAACTAAAGTCAGCGGTTTAACGACCGCCGCTGGAATCTGGGCAACGGCCGCCATTGGTATGACGGTCGGTGCTGGATTGTACATCATTGGCATTGCCGCTACGGTAATTATCGTTGCCATTCAGTTCATGTTCCACGATGATTCGTTAAGTGACTGGTTAGTTAATAACGTTAGCGTTCGGCTGCAGATTCGGGCCGTCAATAAATCGGATACGCTGGATCAAATCAAAGCGATCCTTAAAAAAAACCAAATTGGCGATCCGGAATTAGAAGTGGTTTCCGTTAACGAAAATCATATGCTACTTCAGGCGGAAGGCATGATGAATCATCGTAAAACTTCGGTCAGTAAAATTATTTTAGATCTTAATAAAGAAGGTTCTAATATGGAATAATATCAGTAATAGTGAATCCCATCATTATTCTATTTCTATAAATTAATTAAAGTATAATTTATCTAATAAAG
This sequence comes from Acetilactobacillus jinshanensis, assembly GCA_043289735.1. GTDB lineage: Bacteria > Bacillota > Bacilli > Lactobacillales > Lactobacillaceae > Acetilactobacillus > Acetilactobacillus jinshanensis_A. Next base: position 431,953 of record CP171343.1, on the reverse strand, counting down.
TTAAACATTAAAATTGATGCCATCGTTTTAAGCTTAATTTTAATGATTCTATCAACCGCTTTTGGTTTCGTAAACGTTTCTACTGCTTATGACCAAATGAGTTATTCTAGTATTATTTGGTATTTATTAGGAGCAATTTGCTTCTTCATTCCAACTGCTTTTATGTTTGCTGAATATGGATCAGCTCTTGGTAATCATGGTGGTGGAGTCTTCACTTGGATAAAACTGGCCTTAGGCGAACGTTGGGCATTTGTTGGTACGTTCATTTGGCTATCTGCTTGGATTATTGTATACGCCATGTTCGCTTATGGCGGAATCGAATCTGGTGGCTTCTTAATTCTATTATATTCTCCATTCAAGTCTTTATCTTTGGATCCTCTAAAAAATTATGGCCTAAATGGATATTACATACTAATAAACATCAAATGCCTGAACATGCTATGTGGCTACAAACGACTATTATTACTATTATCCTATTCTTAATTTCTTTTGGCGGTTCAAATATGAATAACGTATGCACTGGTTTACAATATGTCTTAATTATTTTAGCATTTCCATTCTTTAAGAACTTAAGTAATTTAAAACGACCGTTTACCATTTATCACAGCATTAAAATAATTTAATAAATATTGCCTAAATACTGACGGAGGCCGACGGCTCGTTTAGCCGTTCCGAGCAGACCGAATTTATCAATCACGACGCTACCGGCAACGTTACCTAAAATCGTCAGGACAATGGTGGGACCGGCACCGATAAGCGGGGCTAGGCTTAGATTACAAAAGGCGTAAGTGGCACCCAGCGGACCGCCGATCCAGATCCACCAGCGGCTGCCGTGACCCACGGCCTTTAAATAGTGACCAAAATCATGTTCCAGAAGGCCAACGGCTAAGACTAGAATTACGGAACCGCTAGTAAACGAAAAAACGCCGGCGCTGACCGGAGCGTGAATCGTTCGACCGAGAGCGCCGTTCGAAGACGTTTGAACCGCTAGAGCGAAACCCGCTAAGATTCCTAGTAACTGCCAAGGAATCGGGTTTCCCTGCGGCGTTTAGTCTTATCTTTTCTGATAAATGACCGTTAACACGCCCCCGAGTAAAAGGATTACCCCCAATAGACGAATCACATTAAAATGGCTTACCGGCAGATTAAACCAGCCGAAGTTATCGATACTCATGCTCATGATGATCTGGCCGATTAATGGCATGATTATGGTCTGAACGGCACCTAAATGCGGTAGCAATAAGACGTTAATGGTAAAGGCAATGGCACCCATTAAGCCACCTAAGCCAAGCCACCAATGATCGTCACCGAAGACGGATAACGATGGTAGCAGTGACTGGCCCATGAGTAACGCAATGGCCATTAGAAAAAGCATCCCGGTAACCATGGATGCCGTCGAAGCCAAATAGGGTGAACCCACGCGAAACCGTAGCTTCGAATTAATCGAAGTCTGAACGGGAAGTAACAGTCCCGCCCCAATTCCAATTAGAAATATCATTATACCCCTCCTTAACTTATTTTTCTTTAAGCATATCGTATCCACAATAATTACAATAGCGATTCGTATAGCTAATCTTATGATGACAACGGGGACACACCTGGGTATCCTTCATGGTCGGAAAACTGTGTTTACCGGCATCCACCACGGCGCAACGGGCGTGTTTAAGAAAATTCAGTCCGCAGTGGTAACAATATCGTTCATGAACCGGTACGAGGTAGTGGCAGTTGGGACAGACTTTGCCTAAAGTCAGTTTTTTAACGTTTTTAACGTTCTTTAATTTTCGTTACGGTGCATGATTAAGCCTTCTTACTTAATAATTTACCTAAATCCCGCGAATACGAGATCGTGCAGTCCTGGACTTCATCCGTTAAATGTTTCTGAGTTTTAGACGATAGCTTTTGAAAATCTTGATTATTAGTAAAATTGAGGCCGTATTTCAAAGCCCGGGGCGATCGTACGTAATGAGCAACTGACAAACAATCACCCAAACGACTTAATTTCTGAACCTTAGCTGAAAATGATTCCAAGAATGATTAATTGTTAGTAATTTCGTTAATTCCATAGTTATGATAAAATGAAATTAGAATAATCTTAGTTTGAAGGTCTCGAATGGCAAAAAAATATCATTTAAAACGCTATCCGCATATCTTTTACGTACAAAAGAACGGGCGGAAGAAATACGGCTTTCGTTATAACTACTATGACCATAGCCATAAGCGACACGAGATCTCTCGCCGTAATTTTGACACGCTTACGCAAGCTAATCTGTATCTAGACCAGGTCCGTCACCAGTTAATGATCGGTAACGCAATCTAACCGTTAGAGAGTGGGTCGATAGTTTTATCGATGCGAACCGGTCCCGATGGAAGCCGTCGACTTATCACCTGTATCTTTATACGTTTCGTGATTTCATCATCCCGACCGTGGGTGACGTTAAAATTCGGCAGATCAACAAAAATATCTACCAGCGAAGGTGTATTAATACTTTAATCGCAAAGGGTTTAAAACATAACACCATCGTCAACGTCCACCATCGAATGATTACGTTAATGAATTCAGCGGTCGATAACGATTTGATCGATCGAAATAAACTAAGCGGAACCAAGATCCCGGCAGTTACTGGCAAGGTCAAAAAACGTTTGATGACGGCGAAAGAACTAAGCCGGTTTAACCGGCAGTTAGATAAGGAGCCGATCCTGTATCAGACCGTCTTTCACGTTCTCGAAGACACCGGCATGCGGGAAGGCGAACTCTTGGGCTTAAAGTGGCAAGACGTCATTCTGGATAAGCTTCGGATTCACATTAATCACACCCGGGACAGCAACGGTTATCGTTCCCCGAAGACCCCGCATAGTCGTCGAATCATCGGAATGTCAAAAGAATTAGCTCAGTTCTTGGTTAAATACCAAAGCTGGCAGATTAAACTTTTCAAACGACTGGGGAAACCGTGGAATTCTAATACGTTCGTTTTCACGAGCAACCGGGGAAATCCCATGTCCAACACCACCATTTCCAGAAACCTGTCACGAATCTTAAAACGGGCCGGTTTAGGCTACTTAAGTAATCATTTTACGGCCCATACGTTCCGTCACATGTTCGCCAGTTATTTGCTAAATAACGGCATGCCCCTGACGGAAGTTTCACATGCGCTGGGCCACGCTAATCCGCAAATCACGTTAGCGATCTACACCCAGCGTAATCCGGCCACTAAAAAAAATTTAGGCAGCTCGATCGAGCAGATCTATAAAAATAAGAAGTAAGATAAGGAGTTAAAATCATGAAATTTAGTGATTTACTTAATAAAAACGCCGTTAACAACATGAAGAATAAAACGGTCAAGCACGCTAAGCATCAAGCTAAGCATGCCCAGGGGACCCGTTCTAAATTAGCAGAACGCCGAATGGGCAACATGTGGACCCTTGACGGTGCCGCTAAAGAATGCGGCGTAACTCAGGGCGTAGTTCACCGTTGGGAGACGACCGGTATGACACCCAATGATACGATGTATTCCATAAAAAAGTACGCTAAGGTGTTAAATATGAACGTTAACGACTTACTAAGGGTGTTAAAGTAANNTTAATACACGTGCTTAAAAGCCATCCCTGAATCATGTAACTTTTTAATAAAATTAACGTAGTCTAAAACCGACGAATCGAATTTGGAGATTACTATGAGTTTTAATCGAGTATTTATTTAGGCCGTGCCGATATATCGGTGGGTTAATACGGCTTTTATCTGATTAATCGATCTAAAAATCTCTCCGTTATCTTGAAATAAAACGTAAGTCGGGTGTGAATTATATAATTTTGGATTATAATTGAAAATAGGAAAATAAATCAGGAGGCTCTTTAATATGAGTATTTTAGCAATGGCAAAAATTCCAGCTATTTTTCAAGGCTGGTTCCCGTTTATGCAAGGCTTAACTCCCGGAGTTAGCGTTGCCGTTATTTTAGGCTTCTTTATTTTTGCTGCCGGTTTCGTTATGACCTTAATTTCGACTTTAAAAGCTCAATGGGGTCCATTAAAGCCGGCGAAAGCAAATTCATCGTTTCTGGTGTTTCATTACTAGTAATCAGTTTCTTAGTAATCGGCATCAGTTCAGGTGTTTGCTAAATTTAACTATAAGTGAAAATTGGTATAACTATGTATGAGACGTCGTTCCCAACCACCAGTACGAGAATTAGAGTTCCTCATTACGGTGCCTATCCGTTAACGGACGCTTTAATTTATAATCACGTGGAACCGTTACTATTACCATCGTTAAATCATTTACTTCCAAGCTTAATTAAAAATTTGCTGAACCAAAATGACGGATTAATTTTGGGCGGTGGTGACGATATTGATCCATCTACCTATAATGAACCAACCGTTGCACCAGTTCTTTCTTATCCCACTCGTGATCGTTTTGAGAAAGTAAGCCTATTCTGGGTGTCTGCCGCGGTAGTCAGATGATTAACGTAGCGTTAGGTGGAACTTTATATCAGAACATCTATTCTCAGATTCATGATCGAAAGCTTATCAATCACGATGGTAGTTTTCATTCGGTCCAGATTGATCCCGGAAGTCATCTTTATCGGACCCTGGGAGGCCATCAGATTGTGAATTCACGCCATCATCAAGCCATCAGGACTTTAGGTCACAGTTTGCGAGTAGTCGCTAGAGCACCGGATAACATCATTGAAGGGATTGAGTCTCCTCACGCATTAATCCAAGGTGTTCAGTGGCATCCCGAAAATCTCTGGCAGAGTAATCCAGCTCAAAATAAGTTCTTTTGTGATTTCTTTCATCGGGTTAAAGAGATCTTGATTTTATCGAAAATTTACTTATAATAATAACTACTTATATTTATTTAAGGAGGCAACTCCATGAGAACTATATATAAAATTATTTCCGATCAACTTGCCACCTTCAAAAAGAAGCCCATTAACGAACAGACCATTATTCAGATTTATTGGTTAACCAACATGGCCTGTAAGATCGTTTATATCGATAATCATTATCATTTAGGGGAAGCAAAGCAATTAGACTACTTCGTTCATATTTATAACAGTATCATTACCTCCAAAGTGGTTGATCTGCAAAATTACATTGCGTACAAAAATAGCTTCCGAACGCCGAATTCAACCTCCGGAAGCTTCATCAACAGTACAACTTTTGATATAAACACGATTAATACCATCAGAGGTGTTTTCCAAGTTTACTACCAGCAAACCGGGAACCATTTAAAAGTCGTTAACATTCCGAAAATCAGTATTAACGGAATGTCAATTTAGTTAAATTACAAAAAGTAAGAATAAAATTAAGGTGATTAAACCGATCGTTAAAAGAATCGGTAAAATAATTCCGAGGAACAAGAAGAGAAAAACAAATACGGCTTAAACGCATCCATTTAAAAGGAAATTGAAACGTAAAGATTTGGTGACCAATTTGCCAGCGAATCGTTTGGGGTTGATTAAACTGACGAATTCGCCAGATCAAAAGACCGATTGCGATAACTAATAATCAATCCTTTTTAGATGACTAATAAATTTAGTCATTTTTATTTTGCTTGCCGTTATAGATACCGTCGCGGTCGTTAGTGTCAGTAATGAACTCTGCATGGGCTTTACAAGGCTTTAAGCCGTTGCCCATGGCGACCGAATGTGAAACTTGATTAAACATTTCAATATCGTTTAGGCCGTCCCCAAAGGCATACGTAGGAACCCCGTCTAAGCCTAGTTTCTTTAGTAAAATTTTAATACCTAACTGCTTACTAACGCCTGATTTCATAACGTCTAAACATTTGGTACTGTTACGGACGATATTTAACTGGCCTTTAAATTTTTTCTGATAATATCTGTCGTGATCCTTGGTAAATAAGTTAACGAAGTTAATGGGGTGATTTTGATAGAAATCAGGATTAACTTGGGGACTTACCGAATGATGAAGATAGGCCGCTTCGGTTAATCCATTAGCTTGATTTAAAACGATTTGATCTCGAGTTTGAAACGCTAAGGCCGGTCGGAATCGTGATCGTGTTTAAAGGCTCCCCTTATACTGAATATAACTGCCATTAGCACAAATTACGGTCTGAATATGGGTCGTTTTCATAATTGATTTGACCATTAATAAATGGCGACCGGTTGAAATTACCGGTAAAATATGATTGTTTCGTAATTGATCTAAAGCATTTAAACTAGAAGACTGAACTCTTTTTTTAGAATCCAAGAGGGTGCCATCTAAATCAAAAAACACTACGGCTCGATACATAAATTGAATCCTTCCTTTAGTTAACGACTAAGTAAAAGGTAACCCGTAGTTTGAATAAATGTCAAGAAATTTTCGATAGATCCTAGACAACTGAGGAAATAAAGTATTATAATAATAATTGTTGAGTGATATGAATAACAATTATGGAGAGTTACTCAAGTGGCTGAAGAGGCACCCCTGCTAAGGGCGTAGGTCACCAATATGGCGCGAGGGTTCGAATCCCTCACTCTCCATTGACCCACCAAAAAGTCATCTCTTTTGAGATGGCTTTTTTTGCTGTTTTAAATTCTAAATTTTGTAATTAATATAAGATTAGTTTAATATAATAAATGAAACAGTAGAGAGCCATACCATAATAGATTTTATTATGTACATTTTATGTAGATATATTATAAGTAGAGTTTCGCCTTATTGTAGATATTGGTGAAAATTTATTTAGTAGATTTTTTATGGCAGTTTCGGGCCAATGTTATTCGCATTGGTCTCTTTTGGTATCCGTTAACTTATCGATAACGAAAAGGATTGAAATTATTATGGAAAAAGAAATTCACATTAATTCACATATTTTTAGCCGAAATTTAGCTGCTAAATTATCATCTCATAAATACATTATCTTTGATTTATTATCGGTTAAAGGGCAACCGATCTTTGAAATTACGAATACCAACAGTGACGTTATTAAAGATTTTTGTAAGAATCACGGAAATAAGTTTAACCTAAATCAGCAGCGCGTTATCAACGTTGAAAATCAATTTAGCTTGGTGTTTGATTAAAAGAGGGATTAAATGGCAAACCGTGCGTTTCGATTATTACTATGCTTAGGCAGCATTTACGTTAGCTGCGTAACGTTCTTCAACGTTTTCGTGGGCAACTTTGGCAATGGCGTTAATATATCCTTATTATCAACCGGATTATTTATAATTCTAAATTAATTAAACTAGCTTACGTTAGTGAAGTTTTGTTAATTTTAAGCTCCGTTTGGACCGTGGTTGCATTCCCGTATCTTTTAAGCCCGTTAATCTTAGGTATCGTAATCAGTTTATTAACGACCGGCTTAATTTACGTAGCTAAAAAAGATCTAGCAAAAAATAATTAAGGATGATTAATAATGACTAAAATCATGTGGTGGGCAAGTTCCATTTTCTGGATAATAATGTTTATAATTGGTTTTTCATTTTTCAGAAATCATTTATCAAAAATTGGCTTTAATATATTATTAATTATTATTGCGGGATTTCAAATCACATTATTCCGATTAATTCATAAATAATATTTTTATATTGTTATTAGAAATATGACTCACTATAAATTTATATTTTCTTACAATATATAGCGGATTAGGGCACAATTATGGATGATTTAAGCGAATTTCAAAAAAGCTTAATTGATAATAGTATCGAGCAAGTTAAAACCGTGATTGACAATGATTATTCAATCGGTAAAATGCACAATGCGTTATCGAGTTTGAGTGAAGAATTAACCATTTTACCTAAGTATCATAAATATGCCGTTAGCAAAATTCATAAAGTTGCTCAGCATTATCGAAATTTAGATAAAGAATATTATAAACGTTTTAATAAAATGAACCCGAAATTCATTGAAGTAACGTTAAATCTGAGTAATTTTAAATAATTTTGGGTGTTAATAATGCACATAACTTATTAGGTTATGTGCATTAGTATTGATGTCACTGGTATATTAGTATTATAGCTTATTAAATTTCTGAAATAATTAAATTTTTAGAATTGATTAAATGTTTATTATTAAATTTCGGCAAAATCCAATTCAATATCATAATTCTAATCATAGACAAAGGATTCGCGCTAAAAAACTAATTACTAGAAGTCTTCATAACATTAATCACAAAATAACGTGTTTACGTAAAAATAAATCTTATCATCTAAACATTGATAAAAATTATCGGCGCGTGATTCGTGGTTTAAGTTATCTTTATGGCTTTAAACCTAAAGCTTTTATTAAGGATAACTTTTTTACGAAACATCATCATACATATCTAAAAGCAATCATCAATTAATGACGATTGCAACTTGGCTTGATAATCTTATGCAAATTCAAACTAAATATCGAGGCTTCGTTTTAATCAGCGGGATTCATATTAAACATCAAGAAAAAATTGCTAATCACGCTCGTAAATCTCTAGCCAGATTGGGAAATAACCAACGTTACCGATTTGTGGGTATTTATACTCGTTTTGGCCGTAAAAGCAGCGGCGGTTTATCCTTACTATTAAAACACATTACATACCATGACAAAGAAGTCACGGATCATTTATGGTTCAGTTACACCCAAGGCTTTCGAAAATTAGGTCATTTAAAGAAGCACCAAAAAATCAGCTTTGAAGCCCGGGTTAAGAAATATCGTAAAGGTTACGTTCCGTTAGATTTTATTCAGCATTACGATTATAAACTAAGCTATCCCAGTAAAATTGCTAAAGTTTAACTTCTCGGAGGTATGAATGAAAATCTTAAATAATAATTTGCCCAAGCAAGCTTATAAAATTTTAGGTCCTGTTAAAGGCGTCAAAGCCGGTAAATTAAGGGATGCTTACCAAATTGCCAAACAGAACATGATGGATCAAGCTCCAAAACTGCATGCCGACGCTCTTCTCGGGGTTCGTTACTCCCAGACGCCCACGTCTAAGCAGCAAACTGCCACGGTGACCATCACCGGCGTTGCGATTAAGATCACTAATAAAAAATACCTTAATAAATTATTTAAAGGTGTTTGCTAAATAAAAAAAAAATGACTCATTATTTATAAGTAAGGCGATTTTTATATTAAATATTATTATAAAAATAATAATTTATATTTATTATTTCTTGTTATGTTTCCAATATTTATCAATAAACTGTTTTCGACCACCTAATTCTTCAATTTCATCCGTAAGCGGATTCTTTTTATAGAATTCCTGATGATATTGTTCGGCGGGATAAAACGTTTTAGCGGGTTCAATTTGAGTTACGATCGGCTTATCAAATAACGGACTAGCCTGGAGCTTCTTCTTGGACGCTTCAGCTACTTTTCGCTGTTCAGGACTATTAACGTAAATTACCGGACGATAACTGCTGCCCCGGTCTTGGAACTGTCCCGAAGCATCGGTTGGGTCCGTCTGCTGCCAGTAAATCTGAACTAATTTATGGTAAGAGATCTTTTTCGGATCATAAGTGATTTCAACCGCTTCGGTATGCCCCGTTTTACCTGAGCAAACCTGAGCATAAGTTGGATTCGGAACGTGGCCGCCGGTATAACCGGAAACCACCTTTTCAATTCCGGGAATGGTATCGAACGGTTTTACCATGCACCAGAAGCAACCTCCAGCAAAAATAGCAGTCTCAAATTTAGCCATGCTATCACCTTTTCTTTTTGTCTGAGTGAATAATATATCTTACACGATATATTCTAATTAAATTGATCCGGATGCAAGTTATATAATTAGCTTGGAGATGAAAATGAATGGCGCCCTATTTCGTTCATTATTTTAATAATTACAAAAATGCCTATAATTATATATTTTATCCAACCTTTGCGACCCCGACTGAACAACGCTTAATTAAAGCTCATCAATTAGACCTCGTCATTTACACGGATGGCGGTCAGCGAAATTCTAACGACGGGGCTTGGGCTTACAGCATTAACGGTTCAAAGCAGCAAATCGAATCTAATTCCCGGTACTTTAACACTAAAAACAATAACTATTGCGAACTAGAAGCCGTAATTCAGGTCTTAAAACGATTGATTAACCTTCATTGGTATGATAAACGAATTCGAATCGATACCGATTCGGTTTCCGTTAAAAGCATTATTCATAACGTTCGGCACGGTATCTCCATTCAATCCATCGCCCGAAATACGGAATGGAAGATCGGTCAAATTAGCGTTTTAAAGGAATACCTTCAACGCTTTACCCATCTCCACATCCGTCAGATTAAAGGTCATTCGGGAATCCTCGGCAACCAATTGGTTCATCAGCTTTGTAGCAAGGCGATGTGCTTTCACTATCCGAATAGTTACGATCCGTTTAAGATTAATCCAAAGGATTTAATAACGACAGCCATTATACCGACCCGCGGGCTTAATGTCTTAAACTACAATCCAAAAACGCAGATTCTCGTTACTGTCGGCGTTAGCGAAGGGATTCATTCTACTTTGACACCATCTTGAATCCGGGCGATGAGGTTATTATCCCAACCCCAATCTTTCCGTTATACATCCCGAACGTGTTTATGCACGGGCCAAACAAACAGTACCCGATTTTTTGCATCAGTGACGAAATTTACAGTGAATTAACATACGGATGTCGTCATTATTCATTTGCCATGACCGGCTGGCGAATCGGCCTCGTTTGCGGCCCAAATTATTAGTAAGATTAATAAGGTCAGTATGCCGCTAGTGAAGCCTATAAAAACGGGGCCGATGACGTTTGCTAAATTACCGAAAAAATACCAGAATGATAGCTTCGGCTTTGCAATCGACTGGCTAAGCGCGGTCACGTGGGGTTAGTCCCGGGTAGCGTATTTGGTCCCGGAGGCGAAGGCTACGTTAGAGTTAGTTATGCTACTAGTGGTCTATTTGCTCTTGCAATTTCAGGGATTGCGCCGACCGGCTCGATGGCGTACAGTACTACTGCAACCGCTAAAGTTGCTGGTTATAACGTTCCGCTGTCGTTCCTGCTGGGCGGCCTTGGTATTTTATGTGTCGCCGTTTGCTTTGCGGCGATGGCAAAGCATATCGCTGGTTCCGGATCGGCCTATGCTTATAATCGGCAGGCCTTTGGTGAAAAGGGTGGCTTTATCACCGGCTGGATCGAAGACCATTCCTAAGACGTTATTATGGACATTTGCTAATTCATCATCCCCGTTAGATGCATTATCCACTAAATTTTTAGGCAATACCATGGCCATCATTATGGATCTAGCTATCTTTTTAAGTGGCTTAGCCTCAATTTTAGGTTCAGCTAACGCCTGTGCATATATGCTATACGCTTTGGGTAAACATCATTATTTACCGCCGTTTTTGAGCAATATTTATCCGGTCCCTAAATTCCCGGGTAACTTATATCCTTACATTATCATCGGTTGGATCGTGATAGGCTTTTCATCTTTTGCTGATCCTTAACGTTAATTTAAATTATTTATCAAAAGCTTTATTTAACGGTGGTACAACCTGCTTCTTACGGGATACGACACCTGGTAAGTTAACCGAGCCATCAGGACCCAGTTTCTTGCCAAAGGCCGTATCGACAACGCTTAAGTCACCAATGGCAATTAAGGTAGAATTAGTGTTTAAAACGTTGGTAACCATAACTAAGAATAAATCATAGCCATTAGCTTTAGCTTCAGCTTTCATGGCTTTCTTGATTTCGGATTCACGGTTCATAACGTCCTTTAAATCAACCACGTTAATTTGATCAATTCGAACGTGCTTACCGCCCATAACGTAAGACTTAGCATCGTTATCAATTAAATGTTTAGCACTCTTACCGGCAACGTTAGTACCGGCTTTTAATTCTTTAACGCCATAAGTCTTGTAGTCAACGCCAGAAATCTTGGATAATTCTTTGATGGCTTTAACATCGTACTTAGTAGTGGTTGGTGACTTTAAAAGTAAGGTATCAGAAATGATGGCTGACATCATTAAACCAGCTAACTGTTTAGGAATTTCAACGTGATGATGATGGAACATTACCGTTAAGATGGTACTGGTACAGCCCCATGGACGAAGCGTATAGTACATCGGAGCTAACGTATTGAAGTTAGAAATTCGGTGATGATCAACCACGTGGGTAACGGTAACCTTCTTAATATCGGGAACCGTTTGCTGAGGTTCGTTATGATCAACTAACATAACCTTTTTAACTTCAGGACTAGCGTGGGTAATTACACGTGGAGCCTTATGATTAAAGTACTTTAATACCCAGTTGGTTTCATCATTAGGATGACCTTGGGCAACGGCTTCAGTATTATAACCTAACTTATTCATTAAATAAGAATAGGCAATTGCTGAATCAATGGCATCGGTATCAGGATTACGATGACCAAAGACTAATTGTTTATCACTATCAATCATATTTAATTCTTCTTTCGTTTATATTTTCTATCACTATATTTTATCATGGTTCAGAAATGATGTGAACTTAATACATCATAACGACTGGCGTACCCTCTTGTTTCGTCTTAACCACGAATTCACCGTTCGATTTCGGTTTACTGATTGGATAATCACTTGGCACGATAACGTGCTTACGACGATGATCCGTGTAGACCTTAATCGGCTGATTTGGATCTTCTGAGCTAAGTTTAAGAAAGTCGACTAAGTAATGAGGATTACTCTTTAACTTCTTGAGAACGCGATTTCCGCGTCGGTCCCGGCTAGTTACCGGAATTTCTTTGACCGGCTGTTTCTTAAAGGCACCGCGCTGGGTAATCATCCCTAACGTATCGTCATCGTTAACTAACGCCGTGTTAACAACGTGATCATGAGCCTTTAAATTAATGCCGCGAACTCCAGCGCTTCGCTGGCCGCTCACGGACACCTGAGCTAAATCAAATCGGTCGGCGTAACCAAACTTTGACATCAAAAGAACGGTGCATTTCGGCAGATCATCCGGCAAATAACTTACGTTAACCACTCTTGATGCCGGCGTCTTTAAATTAATGACCGGCGAAGCGTGCCGACGGTAATTACGGCCCGGCTTCAACGTCTTAAAGAGACTCCGTTTGATGTAGCCGTCATTGGACGTGAGCATAAACATACCGCCCGGATTTAACGACTTAAAGGCATAAATCGCAATGATCCGTTCATCCGGATCTAGACCGATTGCCTGTGAAATATGCTGACCGGTATCTTTCCAGCGAACGTTTGTGATTTCATTAACGGGCCGATAGATCATATGACCCTTATTAGTGAACATCAGCAAATGATTCCGGGTGTTTAATTGCTTTTCAAAAATCGGGTAATCACCCGGCTTCAAACCGTTCTTATTCTTGGGCGAAGCCTTATATGAACGTAAACTGCTGCGCTTTAGATAACCGTCATGACTAACCATGACTACCACGTCTTCATTTGGAACGGTGACCTTCTGAGAAATATGAAGATTCTGAATGTGTCGCTGAATAGTGGTGCGACGCGGCGAAGCGTATTCCTTTTGAATCTCCCGTAATTCATGCCGCAATACGGCATCTAATTTAGTGTGACTATTTAGAATCGACTTAAATTTATTGATGTTATGAGTTAAATGCTTATTTTCGTTAGTTAAAGCCGTAACATCGGTATTTGTTAATCGATATAACTGTAAAGCCACGATTGAATCGGCCTGTCGTGGAGTAAACCGAAAGGCTTTAACTAGATTTCGGCTGGCGTCGGCTCGGTTCTGACTAGCTCGAATGGTTTGAATAACCTGACTCAAAATCGACATGGCTTTAATTAAGCCTTTGACGATCTCCTGACGCTGACGAGCCTTCTGTAAATCAAAATTGGTTCGGCGGTAAACCACCTGCCGCTGAAATTCCAAGTATGAGTTTAGAATCGTCTTTAACGGTAACCGTTTCGGTTCCATATGATCAATGGCAACGACGTTAAAATGATAAGCAATCTGTAGATCAGTGTTCTTGAATAGATAGTTCAAGATCCCGTTAGCATCGGCATTACGTTTAAGTTCAATCACGATTGATAAACCGCTGCGGTCAGTTTCATCACGAACTTCAGCGATTCCGTTAATTTTTTTATCCAAACGAATGGCGTCAATCTGGCGGACCATTTGCATCTTATTGACACCGAACGGAATTTCGGTAATCTTTAACTCTTTACGTCCGCCTCGAATACTAACGATTTTAACTCGAGAACGAACCATAATTCGACCCCGGCCGGTCTGATAAGCCTTCTTAATTTGATCTAGGCCTTGAATAATGCCGCCGGTCGGGAAATCAGGCCCTTTAATGAAGTGCATTAGTTCATCCAGCGTTGCGTCGGGATGACTCTGTAGATAGATAATCGCGTTGATGACTTCGCCTAAATTATGCGGCGGAATCTGGGTAGCGTAACCGGAGGAAATTCCGCTGGAGCCGTTAACCAATAAATTTGGAAAACGGGACGGCAAAACGGTGGGTTCATATTCCGTATCATCAAAGTTAAGGACCCAGCTGACGGTATCTTTATTGATATCCCGCAGCATCTGGCTGGCGATTTTACTGGTTCGGGCTTCGGTATATCGCATCGCGGCAGCCGGGTCACCATCCATGGAACCGTTATTACCGTGCAGGTCGATCAACGGCTCCCGCATCTTCCAGCTCTGGCTCATGTGAATCAAAGCTTCGTAGATGGAACTGTCACCATGGGGATGAAAATTACCCATGACGTTACCGACGGCCTTCGCTGATTTACGAAACGCCTTATCAAAGGTGTTGCCGTCTTTATCCATGGCGTACAGAATTCGGCGCTGGACCGGCTTCAAACCGTCACGAACGTCAGGAAGCGCCCGCTGCTGAATAATCGATTTAGAATAACGGCTAAACCGCTCACTCATTACGGTTTCTAGATTTAAACGTTTAATTTTCTGCTTATCTTTCAAGAGGAGTCCTCCTTACTTACTTTTCCGACTTGGTGTTATCCAAGATGCTGCCGTTAGCGCCCATCGTGAATTGAATGTGCTTTTCGATCCAGCTGCGGCGCGGAGCAACTTTATTCCCCATTAGCGTAGCGACCCGTCGCTGAGCTAACTGAGCATCGTTGATCGTGACTTGAATTAGAGTTCGTTTATCAGGATTCATAGTGGTTTCCCATAGCTGATCGGGGTTCATTTCACCTAATCCCTTGAACCGCTGAAGCGTATAGTTCTTGCCAAAGCTTTTGACCTTTTCATCTAATTCACCCTTCGTCCAGGCGTAGGCGATCCGGGTCTTTTTACCCCGCTTGGTCTGTAACTTATAAAGCGGCGGTAAGGCAATATAGACCCGGCCGTGTTCGATCATCGGTCGCATGTAATTATAGAAGAACGTCAGCAGTAAAATCTGAATATGCGCACCGTCATCATCGGCATCGGTCATAATAATGATCTTATCGTAATTAGCTCGTTTAATGTCAAATTCAGTTCCGGCACCGGCACCCACGGTATAGATAACCGTACTTAATTCTTCGTTCTTCATAACGGCCGGTAATTTAGCTCGTTCGGTATTCAGGACTTTGCCACGCAAGGGTAGAATTGCTTGATGACGACGGTCACGACCCTGCTTAGCGGATCCACCGGCCGAATCACCTTCGACTAAGAACAGTTCGTTTTCGTGGGTATCTTTCGATTGAGCAGGAGTCAACTTGCCCGACAATAGCCACTGCTGCTTCTTACTGCGCTTATTGCCCTTTCGGGTGGCGTCCCGGGCTTTTCGAGCGGCTTCTCGAGCCTGCTTAGCCTTGGTGGATTTCATAACTAACTGCTGAGCAAATTTACCGTGTTCCATTAGGTAATAGCCTAGTTGCTGAGTAACGATTTGATCAACGACCGATCGGGCTTCCGGAGTCCCGAGTTTTTCCTTGGTCTGGCCTTCAAATTCTAGCAGTTCTTCCGGAATCCAAAGGGCAATGACCACGGATAAACCTTCGCGAACGTCGCTGCCGCTTAAGGCTTTGCGTTTAGATTTAATCAAGCCCACTTTTTTACCGTATTCGTTAAAGGTCTTGGTCCAGGCGTTTCGAAAGCCGATTTCATGAGTTCCGCCTTCGGGAGTCCGGACGTTATTAACGAACGATAAAATGTTTTCGGTGTAGCCATCGTTGTACTGGGCAGCAACTTCGACGGTAATGCCTTTCTTTTTGCCTTTAAAGTACATTACGTGACCTAACGTATGTTTACCTTCGTTTAAATACTTAACGAATTCCCGGATTCCTTGATCGTATTTAAAGACGTCCTGACGTTTAGGCTGCTTACGTTCATCGGTCAAGACGATTTTAATGCCCTTTAAGAGAAAGGCTTCTTCACGTAAATGTTCTTTTAGGATTCCGTAATTCAAAACGGTCGTGGTGAATAAACTAGCGTCGGGTTTAAAGGTTACGGTGGTTCCGGTATGGGCATTCGTCGGTCCTAGATCATTTAAAGTACCAACGGGATGACCGCCGTTCTGAAACTTTTCCTGGTAACGATGACCGTTTCGAACGATCGTAACGGTTAAGTAAGAAGACATCGCGTTAACAACGCTGGCACCCACGCCGTGCAGGCCACCGGAGGTCTTGTAGCCACCGTTTTCGGTAAATTTACCACCGGCGTGAAGAACGGTAAAAATAACTTCCGGCGTCGGTTTACCAGAGGGATGCATCCCAACCGGAATTCCTCGGCCGTGATCCACCACGGTAACGCTGTTGTCTTTATGAATGGTGACCCGAATCGTTTTGCCGTAGCCGGCCAGCGCTTCATCAACGGAATTATCAACGATTTCATAAACCAACTGATGAAGGCCGGTACTATCGGTCGATCCAATGTACATTCCGGGTCGTTTTCGAACGGCATCTAATCCCTTTAGGATCTTAATTGAAGAAGCGTTATATTGTTGTCTATCTTTAGCCATTATGTTGACTCCTTTTTCTGACATAACTATTCTAATCAAAAAGCAAAAACTGATAAAATTAACTTGGATTTAATTACAATTTCGAGGGTGAATTTTTTGAAAATCATTTTGTTTTTATTTATTGCTTATCTACTAGGTGCGATTCCGAATGGACTGTGGATCGGTAAGCTTTTTTACCATCGTGATATTAGAGATTATGGATCGCATAACGTGGGCGCGACCAACGCACTCAGAATTTTAGGTATCTTCCCTGGAATTGACAGTATGTTATTGGATATCGCAAAAGGAAGCCTCGCCACTTGTTTCCCATCTGGTTCCACATTAATTTGTGGAACATGTTAATTTTCGGCATTTTCGCCATTCTTGGTCATACGGCCTCGATCTTTGATCATTTTCACGGCGGAAAAGCCGTCGCCACCAGTGCCGGAATGCTGCTGATCTATAGTGGCCGCTGTTTCTTTACTGCTTCAGCATGATGATCATCATTACGCTCTTGACCAGCATGGTCAGCTTAGCCAGTTTGATTTCATTCACGACCGTTACCATTATTATTTTTTTCCTGCATGACTGGTACTTGTTTCCATTAGCCGTAATTCTAACTATCTTCGTCTTTTATAAGCACCGTTCGAACATCGTTCGAATGGTTCACGGCCACGAAAACTTAATTCACTACGGTTTAGTTTATTGGCATTTCAAGAAAACGTAACTGAAATAATTTTAAACTAAATTAACGGTAAGAAAACACCCTAATGATAATAAATTATTAGGGCGTTTTTATTATTTAAAATCTAATTTAAAAAACCGTTATATCATAACGAGCAGAAAAATTTTGACGAGCAGGTAATTTATTAATCGCAGTCTTCTTCGTGAGCTCACCGTGATGATAATAATTATCAGCTAAGCCCCACCAGGGTTCTATACATACGAACGGCGCTTCTTTTGGATATGACGACCAAATCCCAACGAAGGGACATTTGTAAACCGTCAAAGCAACCCCGTTATTATTCTTAAACGTGGTTAGCATTAAGGTCGTCTGCTGATTATGAAGTGATAACACAAAGGCATCATTATTAAAAAGCTGATGCGTAAGATTAAGCGGCGTTCTCATATCGGCTTTAACCGGATTCTGAATATCATTTAAAGAATTCTTCAGAATAATTCTCGGATAAATCTTCTTCGGGGCCACCGTTAAATGATAATCTTCAAAACGGGTCCCGTCATTCTTTAACGGCAGGTTAAAACCGGGATGGGACCCCGTCGAAAACCAGAGTTCTTTTGGTCCCATATTATTAACCTGAATCTGAACCTTTACCGTATGCGCCGTTAACCTATAGCTTACTTTTAAATCAAAATTAAAGGGATATTTTTGATAAGTCTTTTCTGAAGCCTTCAAATCAAAAGTAACCTGATCGGCCGATTTACTTTCGACCGTGAATTGACTTTGCCGCGCGAAACCGTGCTGATGCATGCGATAAATTTTACCATGATATTGATACTGATTATTAACTAACCGGCCCACGATCGGAAATAAAATGGGTGCGTGCCAACCCCAGTAATTAGAATCGGCCTGCCAGAGGTATTCAGTCTGACCAGGCCCCTTAATACTGTTCAATTCGGCACCCTTAGTATTAGTTATTACGGTTAAAAAACGATTACTTAGCGTGACTTTCATTCAAATCAATCCTCAATTTACGTTCATTTTTATTTTAGCAAAAAAGAGCTGATGATTTCAACGAAATCACCAACTCTTTTGATTTTTATCTTCTTATCCTTAGCTAAATTACCGACTTTCTTTTCGACGTATTTCTGGGTAATCGTAATGTTGCCCATTTCCATATCAGGACCTTCGTACAACAGATCTTCCAATAATTTCTCCAGAACGGTCTGAAGTCGCCGGGCCCCGATATTTTCGGTATCCCGATTAACGTTATAAGCAATTTTAGCAATCTCCTGAATGGATTCAATCGTAAACGTAACTTTAATGTTATCAGTACCGATCAAAGCAATGTATTGCTTAACCAGCGAATTCTTGGGTTCGGTTAGAATCTTAACGAAATCTTCTTGCGATAACGGATTCAATTCGACCCGAATGGGGAAACGGCCCTGTAGTTCAGGAATTAAATCACTCGGTTTACTGGTTGCAAAGGCCCCTGAAGCAATGAACAGAATATGACTGGTGTCCACCAAGCCGTATTTAGTTTTGACCTGGGTACCTTCCACGATCGGCAAAATATCTCGTTGAACGCCCTGGCGAGAAACTTCGGCTTGATTCTTAGAATTAGTTCCGGTGATTTTATCAATTTCATCGATAAAGATAATCCCCGAATTTTCGGCCTTTTTAATGGCGTCGTGATAAACATCAGCGGAGTTAACCAATTCAGCAGCTTGCTGACGGGTTAAAATTTTGCGAGCTTCCGAAACTTTCATAGTTCGCTGAACTTTTCGTTTGGGAATCAAATTACTAAGATTGATCCCCATTTGACTTAGGGCCCCGTTTTGCTGATTAACGGCTTGTTTCGGATCGTTCATCCAAATCGTAACCATTTTATTTTCTAGATAACCCCGGCGCAGCTGTTTTGAAACGTTCATCCGTTTCTCTTTAACTTCGTTACTAACGTGTGGCGTCTGGTTACCATTAGTCATTTGAGAATAATCCGGCAACTTGCCCTTTTGTAAATCTTTGAACATGTTCATTAAATCTTTCAGGTTGTTTCGCTGAGTCTGCTGTTTCTGGGCCTTGGATTGAGCGGGCACTAATAATTTAACCAACAAATTATTAGCTCGTCGAACCGCATCATCGTGAACCTTAGCAAAATAATGTTTTTTAACGGAATGAACCGCGTTATCAACTAGATCCCGGACCATCGATTCAACATCGTTCCCGACGTAGCCGACTTCGGTAAATTTAGTCGCTTCGACCTTTACGAACGGGGCGTTAACGATTCTTGCTAAACGACGGGCAATTTCGGTCTTACCAACTCCCGTCGGCCCAATCATCAATAGATTCTTAGGCGTAATGTCTTCCTGCATCGATTTGGGTAGCTGCATTCGCCGATAACGATTTCGTAAAGCGACCGCAACGGCTTTTTTAGCTTCGGTCTGGCCAACGATATACTTGTTTAGTTCTCTAACGATTTCACGAGGCGTTTTATTTTTATTCATATTAATCTGCTCTTATTTAATCATATTTAACTTATTTCTGTAAAGCTTCTTTATAATCGTGGTTTGGACAAACGACCTGATAGCCGCCGCGGGTCCGCTTTTCAACTAAGAAATGACCGTCTTTCGGACAGTTACGGCCGATCGGCTTATTCCAGCTGACAAAGTCACACTTCGGATAACGGGAGCAGCCGAAGAACTTCCGACCCCGACGAGAATGACGAACGATAACCTGACCCTTATGACACTTTGGACAGGTAACGCCAATCTTCTGAACGATGGCTTTAGTATTTCGGCAAGCTGGAAATCTAGAACAAGCGTAGAACTTACCGTAACGGCCCATCTTAATAACCATCGGTGCGCCACAGATCTGACAGTTAAAGCCGGCTAACTTATCTTTAACCTGAACGTCTTTTAACTGGGATTTAGCATGATCAACTTCTTTAGAAAACGGCTGATAGAAACGATCCACTACGCGAACCCAGTTTTGTTTAGCGGCGGCAATTTGATCTAGTTTACTTTCTAAATCGGCGGTAAAATCAATGTTAACGATATCCGGGAAGTAATTTTCGATAATCTTATTAACGATTTCACCTAACTGAGTTGGAACAAAATGACGAGCCCGTAAACGAACGTAATAACGCCGCTGAATCGTACTTAACGTTGGTGAATACGTCGACGGACGACCGACCCCGTTCTTTTCCAACGTATGAATCAGATTAGCTTCACTATAACGAGCCGGTGGCTGAGTAAAATGCTGATCCGGATTAATACTACCGATATTAACGGTATCGCCCGTCTTTAAATCAGGCATTAAATTACTGTCTTTATTACTCATCCCGTAGACCGTTAAGAATCCTGGGAAAATTAGACGAGAACCGGTAGCCCGAAAGTCAACGTGGTTCTGCTCCATATTAAGCGTCATGGTGTTGATCTTAGCCGAAGTCATTTGACTAGCGACAAAATGAGTCCAAATCAATGAATACAAGCGATACTGATCACGGGTTAGATAACGCTTGATACTATTTGGCGTTCTAAAGACGGAGGTCGGCCGAATCGCTTCGTGGGCGTCCTGCTCTTCTTTAGATTCTTTACCTTTAGCGGGTGGATTAGCAACGTATTCCTGACCGAACTGATCGTGAATGAACTTAGCGGCATGGTGCTTAGCCTGCGTAGCAATTCGGGTCGAATCGGTTCGCATATAGGTAATCAAACCTTGATTACCATGACGACCGATCGTAATTCCTTCAAACAGCTGCTGAGCGGCCATCATGGTTCGACCGGTTCGAAAATGCAAACGTCGGTTAGCGGCCTGCTGCATCGTACTGGTGGTAAACGGCCGGGTCGGATGACGATGACGAATTCGGTGACGAACGTTATCGATCGTTAACGGATCCTTAGCGTTTACGTTCTTAAGGACCTTTTGAACGTCCTGATTATTATGCAAATCACGTTTTTTACCGTTAACACCCCAGAAGCTTCCTTTAAATTTAGAGCTAGCTTTTCTAAGATTTAAGCCGATCGTCCAGTATTCTTGAGGCTTAAATTTTTTAATAGCTCGTTCACGCTGAATAATCAACCATAGAGCAATTGATTGAACACGGCCGGCACTAAGGCCCCGTTTAACTTTTTTCCATAGAACCGGTGAAATCGAATAACCCACTAACCGGTCTAAAATTCGGCGTGCCTGCTGAGCATTGACCAGATTCATATCAATCGTTCGCGGATGTTTAAACGAATTCCGAACGGTGTCCCGGGTAATCTGGTTAAAAGAAACCCGGTTCTTATCCTTAACGTTTAATTTTAATAAATGAGCTAAATGCCACGAAATGGCTTCTCCTTCACGATCCGGATCTGAAGCTAAATAAATTTTTTTAGCTTTTTTAGCTTCAGATTTAAGCATTCGAATCGTGTCGCCTTTACCACGAATCGAAATGTAATGAGGCTTATAATCATGCTTAATATCGACCCCCATTTTACTCTTGGGTAAATCTCTAACGTGGCCTTTACTAGCCACGACTCGAAAGGTCCGACCTAAGAATTTACCAACGGTCTTGGCCTTTGACGGCGATTCAACAATAACTAATTTCTTATGAGTTCGACGACGGCGCCGACGACGAGTCGTTCGTCGGGTCCGTGTTTTTCTAGCTTTAGTTTTTGCAACCATTACTAAAATCGACCTTCAATCTAATTTCGATTAAAATCTCCGATTAATATCGGTCAACATAATAGGGCAAATAATCGGACTTTGTCAAATCAGAGAACTCTTCTAATATATCTTTAGCACAGCAGATTGGTTTAGCGCCTTCCTGAATTAATTCATTGCACCCGTTCGACAACGGACTCGTAATCGATCCCGGAATCGCCGTCACGTTCCGGTTGTCATCTAACGCTAAATTAGCGGTGATTAAACTTCCGGAACGTTGTTTCGCTTCCACGATCATAATCGTCTCAACTAATCCGGCAATAATTCGGTTTCGGGTCGGAAAATTATAGCCGAGCGGCGGAGTCCCTAACGGATACTCGGTCAATAATAATTGATGGGTTTCAATATATTTCTGCAGATCATGATGAAAACGGGGGTAAACTTGATCAAGTCCCGTTCCAATTACGGCAATGGTTTTACCTTGGTTAGCAATCGCGCATTGATGACCTAAACTATCAACGCCTTCCGCTAAACCCGCAACAATCGTAATCCCTTTTTTGACCACCGGCGGTAAAATTTTACCCATGGCTTCAATTGAATACTGACTGTTTTTACGAGCGCCGACAACCCCTAAGCAACGGGTCTGCAATAGTTCAATTTGGCCCCGATAAAAAATAACGTTGGGCGGACAATTCGCTTCCCTCAATCGCTGCGGATAAATCGAGTCCAAAATACAAATCCATTTTTCTCTTCGGTTTCGTTTCATTCGTAATCGTAAATTGGGGCTTTGATAATCCTTTTTAAACGTCGCTTGAAACCGAGCTGATATTTTAGCAATTTTAATGATATTTTAGCATAAAATCAATTTTTAAATAAACGTTATGCTCACCATGTGGCCCGATTCCTCGACATAACCTTAATTTAAACAAAAAATTTCGTAAATTCACTTTAAAGTCTCCTCTAAAGTTATTTACGAAAATTTATTAAAAATTATTTTAAAAATTTAGGAACGGGGTTAAACGTTCGCCGATGAAGCGGCGTGACACCATATTTCTTTAAAGCCATTAAATGTTCCTGAGTCCCGTAACCAGCGTTATGCTTAAAATCATATTGCGGATATAAGTAGCCGTATTTGGTCATTAAATGATCTCGGTAGACCTTAGCGATGATACTAGCGGCACCCACCGAAACGCTTTTAGCATCCCCATGATACAGCATTAATTGCGGAATCGGAACGTGAATGTGCATAGCATCAACGATTAAATAATCCGGTTGTGGATTTAGCATTGATACAGCTCGTTTCATCGCCACCAAATCAGCTTGATAAATATTAATTTTATCAATTAAATCGCTTGAACCAATCCCAATACTAAAATCTAGGGCTTGGTCCAAAATTTTTGGATATAAAGCTTCCCGTTCTTTCGGGGTTAACCGTTTCGAATCATTAAGTTGAAGCAAATTAAAATCCTTTGGTAAGACCACTGCACAAGTAACTACGGGGCCTGCTAACGGACCGCGGCCCACTTCATCAACCCCGGCTATCCATTGATAGCCCTGATCATGTAATTGACGTTCATACTGACGAATAACTTTAATCGAATCACGCTTCAGATCTTCGCCGTTTAACGTTGTCTAAAGTAAAGCGACCCAGTTTACCCTTTCGAGTATCTAATATCATTCGCAAAGAAGCTCGGTCATAATCATTTCGCATCCCAACGTTTTTAGTGATCTTTAACAGTAAATCAACGTCGTTTAATTTAAAATCAGCATCCGTCAAACGATATCGCTTTGCCAAATGTTTGGGATGATAATTTCGGAAAAACTTCAAAGCAAATAACGCAACGTCGTCGTTATAATACTGTCCGGCTTTAACTGATCCGACTAACGAAATCTTATCAGCGATGGTTTGATTCTGAAACTTATGCCATAGAATTCCGGGAGTATCCAATAACAAAAGACCTTGTCCAGAACGCAGCCATTGCGTGCCTCTAGTGATTCCGGGATTATTACCGACCTGAGCAGCTCGCCGATGCACTAACTGGTTTAGCAAGGTTGACTTACCGACGTTCGGGACCCCGACACAAATCGCCTTGACGTTATTATTACGGATTCCTTGCTGACGGCGATGTTAGCGATTTTACCAGATTTGACGTGTTGTTTACTATCGATCGAAATGGCAAAATAACCATGATGACGGAAATAATGCAACCATCGCTGGGTCATCTTGGGATTAGCCAAATCAGACTTCGTTAAAATTAATAAATGCGGTTTATTTTTACCGATTTTCTTAATTTCCGGATTAATCGAACTGTAAGGACAACGGGCATCGACCAATTCAAAAATAATGTCGACCTTCGGCAAGTTAGCTTTAAATTGTTTTAAAGCTTTGGCCATATGACCCGGAAACCACTGGATATTAACGGGCATTTAATTCACCTCTTTACCTTAATGAACGTTATCGAGATACTGCTGCCAAGCTTTATCAAAGATGGTCATGTTAGGTAAATAACTTCCAAATTCTTCTAAATATTTAGAAACTTGGTTATAATTTTTAGACTGCTTAGGGAATGACTCGTCATAAAAAGCGTTATTGGCGAAATTAGCAATCGGATCAGCAACGGCCTTTTGATTTCGGCGGGACATTAAATATTGATAAAAACTTTCTTGAGGTTCATTTCGACGTAACATGATTCACCTTTTTCTAACTTTTATTAAATTCGACGATAGGTTTCAAAACGGTAGGCATACTGGTTCTTTTTATCTGAATGACCTTTGACCGTTTTAATCAATTTAAACTTCTTATAATCAATGGCCGGCATTTTGGTGTCGCCGTTAAAAGTGCCGTCAATTACGGTTCGGCACAGAAAATCAACGTAAGGCAAAAAAATCTTAAAAATCTGGGCACCGCCTACGATTCGAATTTGATCATTCGGATGGGCGTCAGCATACTTTAAGAAACTATTCGGGGTATTAAAGACCTTAACGTTATCCGGAAAATCAGTTTTGGGATGGCTGGTTAAGACCATGTTCTTACGACGCGGTAACGGTCGGCCAAAGCTTTCAAACGTCTTTCGGCCCGCTAACATACTGTGGTTAACGGTCACCTCTTGAAAATGATGCATATCAGCTGGTAAATGCCATGGTAATGCACCGTTTTTACCGATGGTTCCTTTTCGATCTTGAGCCCAAACGTAAGTTAACATTCAAATTTTCCTTTCGTATTTCGATTAAATTGCGACCGGTGCTTTGATTGAGAAGCGATGATGATAATTATGAACTTTAATATCGTCCATATCGTAATCAAAAATACTCTTCTTCTTCGGATTAAGCCATAAGCTAGGGGCCTGATAGGGCTTTCGTTTTAACTGTTCCTTAATTTGTTTAATATGATTTAGGTAGATATGAGCATCCCCTAAGTCATGAACAAAGTAACCCGGCTTAAGGCCGCATTCTTTAGCGATTAACGAGGTTAATAAAGCGTAACTAGCAATATTAAACGGAACGCCTAAGAAGATATCACCGCTTCGTTGGTATAACTGACAGCTTAATTTTCCGTCGTTAACGTATAATTGCCATAACGTATGACAAGGCGGTAAAGCCATACTGGGAACGTCTTCGGGATTCCAGGCGCTTACGACCATTCGGCGCGAAAACGGCGTCTTGCGAACTTTATTAATGACCCATTTTAATTGATCAATCTGGCCGCCGTTCCGTTTTTGCCAATGACGCCACTGGGCACCGTAGACGTTGCCTAAAGTCCCCCATTTCTTAGCAAACTGTTTATCGTCTAGGATTCGCTTGCAGAACAAATGCTTCTGGTGCAGATAAACTTTTTTAAAATCGGGATCCTTTAAACGGCGGGATTCAAAATCAGTCATATCGGGACCTTGATAGGCGTTCGATTCAACATAACGTTTAAACGGCCATTCGACCCAGATATGGTTATTACGCTGTAAGAGATAACGAATGTTAGTACCGCCGTGAATAAACCAGAGCAATTCACTTTTAATCAAACGGAACGGAACGAATTTGGTCGTCAGTAACGGAAAACCTTTGCTTAAGTCAAAGCGCATTTGGTAACCAAAAGTACTAATGGTTCCCGTTCCGGTACGATCGGCTTTTTTATGGCCATGATGTAAAACATAGCTTGCTAATTTTAAATATTGTTCTTCGTTAGGATTGATTTGATCTGACATTCGCGAAATCCCCTTTAATTATTTTCGGCCAATTCACCTAGCTGCATCCACTTATTCATCTTTTGTTCACTAGACTGATTGATTTTATTTAACTGAGCCTGAAGTTTAGCTAATTTTGTATAATCATTACCGTTTTTAGCCATGGCTTTTTCAAGTTGACTCTTCTTTTTATCAATCTGTTCAATCTGTTTACCTAATTTATGATATTCAATCTTTTGGGCATAGGTTATATGACGATGCTGTTTAGGCTTAGACTGAGCTTGCTTTTCCTGATTATTAACTTTCTTAGCCTGAAGATGAGCCTTATGATTAGCAAATTTCGCTTTCCGGGCTTTTTTCTTTCGCTTAGCCAGAATCGTTGTGAATTTACCGACGTGATGTTCAATGACTCCGTTACCGTCAAAAATCAAAATTCGGTTAGCAACGTGATCCAAGAAGTAACGATCATGTGATACCGTAATTACGGTCCCGTTAAAGTGCTTAATATAATTTTCTAAAACGGTTAACGTACTAATGTCCAGATCATTCGTGGGTTCATCTAGCAATAGAACGTTAGGTTCCTGCATCAATAACTTTAATAGATATAAACGACGCTTTTCACCACCGGATAGTTTACGAATTAAAGTTCCGTGCATAAAACGCGGGAACAGAAACTGTTCTAATAATTCTGATACGCTAATTTGGTTACCATCTTTATCGGTAACACTATGGCCGACTTCATTTAGATAGTTAATAATCCGTTTATCGCCCGGAATCGGTTCGGTCTGTTGGGTGTAATAACCAATTTTTACGGTCGGGCCGATAATCACCTGACCAGAATCCAGCGGTAATTTTTTAGCAATCACGTTTAAGAGACTGGTTTTACCAGCTCCGTTTTGGCCACTAATTCCGATTCGCTGACCACCTTGAACTAATAGATTAAAGTCATGTAGAATCCGGTGACTACCTAATGTTAAATTAGCGTGCTTTAGCTGAATAACTTTTTTACCCAGCCGTTTTTGACCTAACGAAATATTAACGTTTTTATGCACCTTTAGATTACCGACGTTCTTTTTAGTTTCGTTGAATTGGTCGATTTTAAACTGCTGACGAGTTCCACGAGCTTTAACCCCGTGGTGCATCCAAGCCAGTTCCTTTTTATATTTCCGTTCTTCCTTGTGTTCACCAGTAACGGCCCGACGAACCCGTTCGTTCTTTTGACGAACGTAATCCTGATAATTGCCCTGATACTGATAAATTTTACCGAAGGATAATTCCCAAATCTTATTCGCGACTTCATCTAAGAAATAACGATCATGGGTAACGACGATTAATGCCCCGTGATACTGAGCTAAATACTTTTGAAGCCAGTCAACCGAATCAAAATCTAAATGGTTAGTGGGTTCATCCAGTAATAATAGATCCGGTGACTGAATCAAGACCTGAGCTAGACCAACCCGTCGTTTTTGACCACCGGATAGGGTACCGACCTTTTGGTGCATATCTTTGACCTTAAGCTGGGTCAAAATGGTCTTGACCCGATTTTCAGCATCCCAGGCATCTTCCTTATTCATCTGGGAAGAAATTCGTTCGTATTGATCTTGAACTTTAGGATCCATCGGGTGATGAGAATAACGATTTAAAATTGTTTCGTAACGACGAATCGTTTTAAAAACCTTTTGTTGACCCGCAAAAACGGCATCTAAAATGGTTAAATCATCATTTAACACCGGATGCTGCTTTAAATAACCGATGGTATAAGATTTAGAAGTAATAATCTTACCGGTTGAATCATGATCTAGACCAGACAACGTGTTGAGCAACGAACTTTTACCACTGCCGTTGACACCGATCAGTCCGATTCGATCGTGTTCTTTAACGATAAAATTTAAGTCGTTAAAGATGGTCTTTTCGCCATAGTTCTTCTTTAAATGCTCAGCTCTTAGCGTTTGCATTTCTATTTATCACACTTTCGTTACTTGGATAATTTCTTAGCTGCGGTTAACAATGCAGAGTCCTGATTGGGAATTTGGCGGTTGATCACCATTAATTCCAATTGATTAATAACCTTTCCTAATTTAGGGCCGGGTGCTAAGACCCGCTGCTTAATTAAGATTCCACCGTTGATCACCAAACCCCAATAAAGTTGCCAGATGATTGGCATCCAAAAGTCGAGTAATCCGGCTTGATAAATTAAGAACGGGGTTAATTTACGGTCATGAATAGCACTTAAAGTTCGAGTAATAATGACGGTATCGTCGATAATCTTATCGGCGGACTTCCACTTCTTCAACAGACGATTGATCTGATGACGGTTTAAGCCAAATTCATAGCTGATCAAAGACCAGACCTGAGCCTCGTTGCTTAAAGTTAAATTAGGAATCGCACTAATTCGCTTTAAGGCGTCTAGATGATTTTTAAAGCCCGGAACGTAACGATAAAGATTCGTTTCGATCATATAATTGAGGCCCATTCGAGGCTTCATCCCCATCATCATTTTGACGAATTCGGAATGAACCCGTTCGACCGCAATTTTAGTTAACAAAAAGCTGTATTTTTTAATGGCCGCTAAAGTTTTAGGCTCAATCCGAAAGTCTAATTTACTAGCGAACCGAACCGCTCGCATCATCCGTAGCGCATCTTCGTGAAAACGCCGGTTCGGATCGCCCACGGCTTTAATGACCTTTCGTTTAATATCGCCTAGGCCATCGAATAAATCGGTAACTTCACCGTTTTCACGCATCGCCAAAGCGTTAATCGTAAAATCACGCCGCTTTAAATCCTTAGGCAAAGACCTTACAAACGTAACGTGATCGGGTCGACGATAATCCTGATAACCCGATTCGGTTCGAAAGGTGGTGATTTCATAACCGTTACCGTGATACAGAACCATTACGGTACCGTGTTTAATCCCCGTATCTACCGTTCGCGGAAATAATTTTTTAATCTCCTGCGGATAAGCGCTGGAGGTAATATCAACATCGTGAATCGGAACCCCGATAATCGTGTCCCGAACGCTGCCGCCCACAAAATAGGCTTGATATCCCGCTCGTTCAACTCGTTGAAGTACCGGCCGGGCCTTTTTAAATTCAACTGGTAAATTAGTTAATCGCATTTCATCATCCTGCCTAAGATTCAATCTAATTTAATTCTAGTGGAAATCGATTATTTTGGCTAGTTATTATTGATCCTCATCTAACAGATTCTGCATCTCAATATCATTCGGAACTTGTTTAACGTATAGCTTCAAAAGCCGGTCTGATTCTTTCATTTTTCCAGCTTCACGATAAAATAAGCCCGCTTCTTTCAAAAAACTCGGTACGTCAGCAAAGTATGATTCAGCATGATGATAATATCCGCTGGCGTTCTTAAAGTCATGCAGATTACGATATGACGTTGCTAAATTCCAGAGTAAACGCGGATCTAAATTATCATCTTTTACGTAATCTGCCAGAAACTTAACGTTCTCATGATACCGACGGGCTTGAACCAGTAGATTAGAATACTTAACGGCGATAATTAAATTATCCGGAGCAATATGATGACCCTTTAGATAATATTTTTCAGCTAACTTGGGCTTTTCTTCACGAATCGCCGCGTCACCGGCTTTAGCCCACAGCTTTTCGTTATATTGATCCACCCGAAGACCTTCCTGATAAATTTTAAGGGCCTCCTTATTAAGATGAAGATGGGTTAACGTATCACCCCAGTAAGGATAAAGTGTTGCGTATTGATCGTCTCGTTGATGCAGCTGCTTAAAGCCCTGTGCAGCTTTTTCATAATCATTTAACTGAAGATAGGTAAAAGCTGTTTCAAACTGAGTATCAGGAGACGAATGCTTAAGGTCGATTTGCTTTAAGTAACCGATAGCGTGATTAAACATTCCCGCATTAGCGTAGGCAACCCCGATCCGTTCAACTAAATTAACTTCGGCGTATTCCGGGATCCCCTTTTTAATCATGTGCAGATATAACGGAATCGCATCGTTATAACGACGCATCGTAAAGTACAGTTCAGCTAACGCAAACGTTAAAACGTCTTCATGCGGAGCAATTTTTTTAGCGGTCAACAACTTTTGTAAACTAACCCCTAGTAATCCCTGGGTCTGATAAAGATCAGCAGCCACCATTAACGACTGAACATAATCAGGTGAACCGGGTTTAACCTGACTTAAATAATTTAAGGCTTTATTATCTTGCCCGTCATCAATCGCAATTTCGGCTAAATCACTCTTTAATTCATCTTCGTTGGGATACTTCTTTAATAATTTTAAAAAAATCCGTTTAGCTTGAACCGAAAAGCCAACGTTATATAGTTGCGAAGCTAAAGCGTAAAGATCATCATCACTGTCATGATGCAAAGCCAAAATATAATTAGCTTTAAAACCCTTTAATTTTTGGTGATGAAATTCCATTAACGCTTTTTGCGAATAATTCATCTTAAGCTCCTTAATCGATAAAAAAGACCAGCCGACAAATATGCCGCACTGATCTTTTACAAACGGCCAACACGGCTTAGAACCATTTTAAATTTATCACACGGTTCCCATTAAATCAATTATTTAATTTTAACTTCGGCGGCGACTGATAAATCGAATGGGCGTCCCCATAAAATCAAAATGTTCACGAATTTGATTTTCTAAATAACGGGCATAGGAAAAGTGCATTAAATGAGGATTATTAACGAAGAACACGAAAGTCGGCGGACCCACCGCAACCTGGGTCGCGTAGTAGACCCGTAATTTCTGGCCTTTAATCGACGGTGTCGGCGTTAATGAAATCGAATCCGTAATCACGTTATTTAAAACCGATGATTTAATTCGAACGTTATGATTATGATAAACTCGTTTGATTAAGTTAAGCAACTGGCCTAAATGTAAACGTGTCTTAGCGGATACAAAGATCACCGGTGCGTAACTTAAATATTTAAATTCATTATAGAAATCAATCCTAAAATCATGCTGACTAGAAGTCGTCTTTTTAACATCATCCCATTTATTAACTGCGATAATAACGCCTTTACCGGCATTATGAGCATATCCGGCAATTTTTTTATCCTCTTCACGAATTCCTTCGTCAGCATTCAGCACCACGACCACAACATCACTATTATCAATGGCTTTCATAGCACGTAAATCACTGTATTTTTCGGTACTTTCGTAAATTTTACCACGTTTACGTAAGCCTGCGGTATCAGCAATGGTAAAGGTATCATGTTTACGTTTAAACATGGTGTTAATTGCATCACGGGTGGTGCCCGGCCGCTTAGAAACGATAACTCGGTTTTGACCTAGAATTGCGTTAACTAACGAAGATTTACCCACGTTAGGACGACCGATTAAACTAAAGTGAATACTGTTATCGTCCTGATTTGACATTCCGGTCGGGAATTTACGGAGAACTTGATCCAATAGATCACCTAATCCTAAACCGTGAGATCCAGAAATCGGAAACGGCTTTCCAAAGCCGAACGCATAATAATCATAAATATTAGCTCGATATTTAGAATTATCCATTTTATTAACGGCTAAAACAACGGGCTTATTAGTATGGTACAAAATCTTAGCAATTCGATCATCACCGCTAGTGATGTCCTGTCGACCGTCGACCATAAAAATGATTACATCAGCTTCGTCCATCGCGATTTCAGCTTGAGCGGTAATCTGCTTAACGAACGGTGCATTGCCCATGGTGATGCCACCGGTATCGATCACGTTAAACTTGGTACCCAACCAATCGGCATGGGCATAAATTCGATCTCGGGTAACTCCTGGTTCATCGTTTACGATCGAGACTCGGTGACCGACCAAACGATTAAAAATGGTTGATTTACCGACGTTAGGACGGCCGACGATTGCGACTGTGGGTTGGCTCATATATTACCTACCTCACTTTCGTTTTAAAAACATTAGATAAAAAATTATCCCTCAACTGTATTGTAAACAATTGAAGGATAATGAAAAATTAATTAAAATAATTTCTTTTAATTATTACTTATTATTACGTAACTTAGCAGCAGCTTCTTTTAAGGCTTTACCAGCTTCACCTTCGTCACCAACGGAGAATCCTTGGTCTTCGCTAGGTGCGTTACGAGTGGAGTTGTCATTAACTGCGTTACGGTTACTACGACGATATCCACCACCGTTATTATTACCATTACGGTGAGCAGGTGCAGGTTCTAATGCTCGCATTGATAATGATAGACGATGATTTTCAGGTTGAACATCTAAGACTTTAACCTTAATTTCTTGACCAACTTTTAATACATCGCTAGGAGTATTGACATGTTTGTGAGAAATCTGGGAAATATGAAGTAATCCTTCAACACCTGGGTAAACTTCAACGAAAGCACCAAAATCAACTAAGCGTCGAACGATACCTTTAACGATACTGCCCTTAGGAGCTTTTTCTTTAACCTTTTCCCAAGGAGATGGTAACGTCTGCTTAATGGATAAAGCAATTCGGTTACGGTCAGGGTCAACGTTTAAGACTTTAACCTTGACTTCTTGGCCAACCTTTAATACATCAGAAGGCTTGTCAACATGCTGGTAAGCAATCTGAGAGATATGAACTAAGCCATCAATGCCGCCTAAATCAACAAAGGCACCGAAGCTAACTAAACGAACGACCTTACCTTTAACGGTGTCACCGGCTTTTAAGGTTGACATAATTTTATCTCTAGCAACCTTACGCTTGTCTTCAACGATGGCACGGTGAGATAAAATCAAACGATTCTTCATTGGAACCACTTCAATAATCTTACATTCTAAGGTCTGACCTTCAAACTGCTTTAAATCACGAACAAAATGATCAGTAATCATTGAAGCAGGAATAAAGCCACGAACGCCGGCATCAACAACTAAGCCACCACGAACGGCACGCTTAACCGGTACTTTAATGGTTTCTTTGCTCTTAGCCTTGTCCTGAATCTTAGCCCAAACTTTACGGGCCTTAAGACGACGAATGGACAGTAAGAAACTGCCGCCTTCGTTATCATCGCCAATGTGTTCTAAGACGACTACCTTAACGGTGTCGCCTTTATGAAATTTACTGTGAACATCTTTGATCGGTTCCGTAGATAATTCACGGCGCGGAATAACACCTTCAACACCGGAATCTTTAATGCCAACAACGACTTGGCCACTGGCATCAATAGCTAAAATGTCACCATCAACAACATCGCCGACATGAACGGTCTTAATGCTGTCAAGAGCTTTCATTAATTTTTCGTTTTTGTTTCCATCAGTATTTTCTTCACTCATCCAATACTTCCTCCTTGCGACAACACTAATTATTATTTTAGACTAAAAAATCAATAAATGCTAGTTTTTAATTATTTTAATTTATTATCCATAATTTTAGCAATCTTATTAACCACTTGCTTAATCGTCAAATGGGTCGTATCAATTCGAATCGCATCTTTAGCTTGGACTAACGGTGAAATTTTACGATGAGAATCTTTATAATCACGAACTTCAATTTCGTGAGCTAATTTTTTCAGCGGAGTATGAATTCCCTTCTGAGCATTATCCTTTAAACGACGCTTAGCACGTTCCTGAACACTAGCCACCAAAAAGATCTTTACTTCGGCTTTTGGAAGAACAGTGGTCCCAATATCACGGCCGTCCATTACGATACCGCCGTTTTTAGCAATTTGTCTCTGACGGTCCCTAAGATCTTTACGAACGTCTAATAAAGCGGCAACCGTTGAAACTGAATTAGTAACAGCTTCACTTCTAATCTGGTTTGTCACTTCATTACCATCAATAAAGACTTTTTGCTGAGGATTACCAGGGGCAAAACTTATTTTGGTATTTTTCATCATATGCATGATGCGTTTTTCATCAGTTAATTTAATGTGATTACGCATTGCTTTTAACGTAACCGAACGGTACATGGCGCCGGTATCACAATAAATATACGAAAACCGCTTTGCAATTAATTTAGCAACGGTACTTTTACCAGCTGACGCTGGGCCGTCAACGGCGACCTGTAATCCATTTTTACGCATTTTTATTATTTTCATGATGCTTTTTAGTCATGCCCAAAAGTGTTACTCGCCAAGCCATAAATCAAAGCAAATACCGCAATTAAGCCGATAATAACCACTAAAATTACCGTGATTACATTATTATTATGATTTTGACGATGTAACTTAGTTCGTGATAAATGTCCTGATGAATCTCGAACGTCACTAAAGGTTTCGTTCCAAGGTTGTTTTTGATTTCGTTTCATCAATAATACCCTCCTGAATTCTAGCAATAATTATAACATCCATAACTACTATTTCACATTAAATAATCGATCAAGTGTTGAATGCCAATCAAAATTAATTAATGATCCTTGGTTATGATGATCGACAAATAATCCCAGTCGTTTTAAATTAAACGGGTTTTTAAAATCACAGCATTTTGGGCCATGTTTATTAAATTTCTGGTCAAAATGCTCAAGTAAATACTGACGGCGACAGCCTTTACAGTTAACGTAGCCCATCATGATCTTAAGCTGCGAACTTTTGAAAAATGATGACGCAAATAATAGCTCAACACGCCAATTTGTACGGATTTCGATAAAAGGCTTCAATTAACGAACGATCGGGAATCTGTCGACGGCTAGTGTATACGGAAGCTCTTCATCATGATCCTGATAAAGAATCATCGCCAAACTTTGCTTACCATCTCTTCCTGCACGACCGATCTCCTGGGTATAAGCACCCAAATCAGGCGGCAGATGATAATGAATCACAAACCGGATATCATCTTTATCAATTCCCATCCCAAAGGCACTGGTTGCACAGATTACGTCTATCTGATTATTCATAAATTGATGTTGGATTCGGTAGCGTGATTCTTGATCTAATCCGGAATGATAAGCTTCAACCCTTAATTTACAATTTTTTTGCAGATCGTTGGCTAATTGGTTAGCCTGTTTCTTACTGGATAAATAAACTACTCCCGGTAGTTTAATATGATTAATCAACCGAACTAAGGCCTTATTTTTCTCCCTTTGATTAACAACGTGTTGAACCGCTAAAAAAATATTGGGTCGATCAACAGAATAATCAATTCGCTTAACGTTTCATGGCTTAAGCCCAGTTTATTCAAAATATCTTTTTGAATCGATCCGTAGCGGTCGCAGTTAGCATCAACGTTAACGGATGTTTTAATTGAATTAAAACTCGTTGCAGATTTAAATATTCAGGACGAAAATCAGGGCCCCACTGCGAAATGCAATGGGCTTCATCAATAACAAACAATCCAATTGGGAATCGCTGTAATTGACGGATTAGAACATTATTAGCCAGCATCTCGGGCGAAACGTACAAATATCGATAAGAAGTTAAATGATGCATCACAAAAGTTCTTTGCTTTAAATTTAATAAAGAATTTAAAGCCACGGCCCTTTTAATACCCAGATACTGCATCCGGCTAACCTGATCCTGCATTAGTGACAATAACGGCGACACCACCACGATTAATTTAGATTCTAAATATCCGTACAATTGATAAATCAAACTTTTACCGGAGCCCGTTGGCAAAACAGCCATCACGTTTTGATGTTGCATCAAAGCCTCAAGAACCTTTTCTTGTCCTAAAATCGTTATCAATTGTTGATGTTGCTTATCATTCATGTTGCTTACTCCTCAAGATTTGAAAGAGCCGAAAATAAAAGAAATCTAAACGTTGCCCATTAATATTCTGGCACTTAGAATAATCCCACTTATCAGGATTTCCGTGATATAAATGATTTAAAAATTTCATAGCTAACCGAAAAGTCCTAAAGGCATTATCACTGATTGGTGAAATCCCACATAATATCCAATTGCCGAAAAAGCAATTCGGTTATCGGTTGATGAAGCTGTCGACTTTGCTGAGCCAAAGTTTGTCCAGGATCATTATGGCCCACCAGTAAATTAACCGCTTGCCAACCTAAAGTCGGATAATAGTGAAACCAGCGTTTTACCACTTCAGCATCACGATAATCAATCTGAAGTGGATAGTAATTTCGATTCCGATAACTATATTCCGAAGCAACTTGCACAGCTAGTAAAAATCGAGCTTTAAAACGCTTTAAATCATAGTAGAGATTATATTTTAAAAATTTGGGTATGTACCAATTTTTTCGTAATTGAATTACTTCTGGTACCCTTTATTAATTGATTTCAAAGCGCCGAGATAATCAATAATACCGTAGCGCATCCCCCAATAAAGGTTAGACACCGTCTTGCGTCCGGACAAAACATTTTCAATCACTTTAATCCGGCGTGGCTGACGTAACGAAAAAAATAAAAGTAACGATTGCGGATCCATATTCCAGCTAACGTCTTGAGTTTATTAACCTCGGATTTTCTCAAGAAACGATATTGACCAGGCTTTAATCGACCGACGGTTAAGAAACTATATTGAATTCGGGTCAGTTTTTTAACGGGATGACCGATATATTCAAACAGCTTTTTAACTTCATGATTACGGCCTTCATGGACCGTGACCTGGATTACGGCGTTTTTGGTCTTGGGTGCCGTTTCTAAGACCCGAACGTGATCGGGAACCACTTTTCGGCCACTGACTTTAGTACCCCAGCGCAAGTGTTCTAGATCAGAATTATCGGGAATTCCGTTGACTTTAGCAACGTAGGTCTTGGGGACTTCATACTTTGGATGGGTCAAGCAATTATCTAGTTCACCATCGTTGGTTAAAATAATCAAGCCGGCAGTATCGTAATCCAAACGGCCTACCGGATAGATTCGCTGGGTAACGTCGGGAAAGAAATCCACCACCGTCGTTCGGTGCTTTTCATCTTTAACCGACGAAATTACCTTTCGTGGCTTATAAAATAAATAATAAACCTGACGTTCCTTGGTAATCGGAACGTTATCAACTTCGATTTCGTCCCGGTTTTTCACCTTAGTTCCTAATTTAGTTACGACATTACCGTTTACTTTAACTCGACCGGCTAAAATAATTTTTTCAGACTTCCGACGAGAAGCGACCCCGTCATGAGCCATAACTTTTTGTAATCTTTCCAAAATAAATCTTCCTCGATTTTATTTTTTAATTTTAGGTAACTGTTTAAGATTCTTTAAGCCAAAAAGGTTAAGAAACGCATCCGTCGTTTTGTACATAATTGGATTCCCTAAAACTTTTTTACGGCCGGCCTTTTTAATCAGCCGCTGCCGTAATAACTTTTTAATCGTAACCGAACTATTAACGCCGCGAACATTATCAACTTCAATCCGGGTCACCGGTTGATTATAGGCAATAATCGTTAAGGTTTCTAAAGCAGCTGACGTCAGGATCGACGTGTGGGTATTCTTTAAATACCTTTGAATATCGTTATTTAAGCCCCGTTTAGTTAACAATTGATACCGCCCGTGAATGTTTAATAATTTAAACGGGCAGTCTTCGTTATTAATAAATCGTTCGTGACAGACACTAATTGCTTAATCGTTAATCCCGTATCACCAGCAATGTATAATAAACCCTCAAGTTAATTCGATTCGATGCTCTTTAATTAAATCCAGGATTGCTAAAAAATTAGTGATCAGCTCTTCCAGATCGTCATTTAATTTAAATAGCCTTTACCGAATAGTGCCATTCGGTGACGTTTTCTCTAATCGGCCGTCGTCTAACCCGTCTTTCAATTATGTGATGAAAAACGTGTCCTAAAAGGTTCGAACTCAGCTGATTATGCAGATTAATCAAATGATTACTTTTGCTGGGCACCAGCGCCGGACGAGTGTACGAACGCTTACGTTTCAACTCTAATTTCTGCAATCGACCAGCAGCATATTTATATTTCTTATAAACGATTAACTGATGAACTCAGACTTAGCGTGGATCATCTTCATCATCGTACGATTTACGTTTTGGCAATAGCATTCGGGATTTAATGGCCATTAGCTTAGTCGCCATGACCAAAAAATCACCCACTACATTTAAATCTAAAGACTTTAAATGATGAAGATACTTTAGATACTGAGCAGTAATTGCCGAAATTTGAATATCATAAATATTCATTTTATCCCGTTGGATAAGCTTTAGCAGTAATTCTAACGGACCGTTAAATTGATTTAGATGAACTTTAGGCTCATCTTTTTGCACGTTAATGACTTCTTTCCCAGGCCCGGCATATCTTGGTGGTTTCTAAATCACCCATAGCATTCGAAAATAATTAAATTTTCGGTTAGTTATTTCAGGTACTAACACTAATTGCCGGATAACTAATAATTTAGGCTTACGTTCAGCACCGATTAAACCTTGCCAATTATGGGAATTGGATTTCCATAGGTACAAAAGACGATTCCGGTCGTCCCGATACCAGTGAAAAGTCTGCTTAAATTATTGATCTCGCTCATGTGGGGAAACAGCGACAGCATGTCGAACACGATTTTTTTATAGCGATTTTGAAATTTAAGTAGCATGACCTTTACTGGTCACGTCTAAGCCTTGATCCGTTTCTTTAATCAAATCATTTTTAAGAAGGTGACCCACGCCCCGTTTAAAACGGCCTTTACTGATTCCAAAGAAGGTTTTAATTTTTTCAGGATCACTTTTATCGGTAAAGTTCAAGTGATGGGTGGGATCATGCTGAAGCATCGCCAGCAACATTAAAGCATCACCGTCAATTGCTTCATAAGCTCGGGGACGCATCGAAAAGTTAAACGTCCCGTCATGATGAATTCCGATGACCCGGGCTTTAATCTGTTCACCTAATCGGGGCTCGACATCCCGTTGAGTAGGATGAATAAAGCCTAGATGAAAATGATTGGTCATTACTTTAGTCCCGGCTTTCATGACCCGAAAGACTACGGCTTTGACGTTATTATTCATCATTTGTTGATCACCAGGTAAGGCAATCGTTCGATAAATATCCTCATCGGCTAAATGACCCCAGATCCGGTGCTTTTTATCGGTAATTAACGAAATCATTAATTTATCGCCGCGCTTCGGCCACAAAGAATGAATTAAAGGTAATTCATCTTTTGATACCGCAATATCTTTATTGGGTAAACCAATATCAACAAAGACCCCTAAATCGTACTTACTACTAACTACGGTACCAAAATCATAATGATCGACCTGAACGTTAGGTACCTGACGAGTAATCTGTAATTTATGAGATACGTTAACGTACGTAAAGCCTTTAAATTGACTACCGTTATGCATCGGCTTTTTAATTTCAGCTTTATTTAATTCAAAAGTAATTCCGTCAATCTGAACATAATAATTTTTATCATTCTGATCGGTAACTTTACCGGGAACCACCCGGCCTAAAATATTTCTTAAAATGGAATTGGTGTCCAATGGTAAGACCCTTTCGTTCAACTGCTCTAGGTAATATTGTACACAAAAAGAGGTACGCTTTAAAAGGCGTCCCTTTTAAAAACAGTTATTTAGATTTTTATTTTTTTTTATTTTGAAGCACCGTGATATACAACACCACGACGAGCATCAACGGTAATTAAATCACCATCTTTAATATGTTTAGTAGCATCGTTAGCTTCAACGATGACTGGAATATCCATTGAAATTCCAACGACGGCCGCATAAGAAGTTAAGCCACCGTTTTCGACTACTAAAGCACTAGCCTTCTTAATCGCCGGTAAGTAATCTTTATTAGTGTCCTTAGCAACTAAGATACCGCCTTTAATGGCTTTCTGGTTAGCTTCTTTAGCATTATTAGCCTTGAAGGCTTTGCCAATTACGGCTTGATTACCAATTCCTTGACCTTGAGTCAATTTAGAACCGATTAACTGAACCTTAATCAAATTAGTGGTGCCTTTTTGAGCAGCTGGAGCACCACCGACGATCAAGATCATGTCGCCTTCTTTAGCTAAACCGGTTTCAACCGCTTTATTTGAAGCTTCTTCAAATAATTGAGAAGCGTTATTCGGACGGTTAACCAAAATCGGCTGAACACCCCAGTTAATCGTTAAACCACGACGAACCCGATCGTTAAAGGTCATTGCTAAAATATCAGCATCGGGATGATATTTAGAAATCATTCGAGCGGTGTAACCAGTTTCGGTCACACATACAATGGTATGAATACCTAAGTCCTTAGCCATCTGGGTTACGGTATGGCCAATGGATTCGGTAACGTCACCGTCCTTAAATTCAGGACGCGGATAGCCGTACTTATCATAAACGGATTCGGCCTTTTCATCGATTCGAGCCATTGAAGCAACGGCATGAACAGGCCAGTCACCGTTGGCGGTTTCACCGGAAAGCATCGTGGCATCGGTGCCGTCAAGTACGGCGTCGGCAACATCAGAAACTTCGGCACGGCTAGGACGAGGGTTCTTAGCCATGGAAGCTTCCATCTGGGTAGCAGTAATAACCGGTTTACCTAATCGGTTACATACGTGAATCATGTGCTTTTGAACTAACGGAACGTTTTCGAACGGAATGTTAACGGCCATGTCACCACGAGGTACCATGACGCCATCAGCCAAGTTCATAATCGGAAGTAAGTTATCGATCCCCTCTTGGTTTTCTAACTTAGGGAAAATCTGAACATCTTCCATATGTTCGTCCTTTAAAATCTTACGAATGTCACGGACATCTTGCGGCTTACGCAAGAACGATGCGGTAATAAAGTTGATATTCATGTTTTCACACGCAAAACGAATATCATTTTCATCTTTCTTAGTAACACCTGGTAAGTTAACGATGGCACCCGGAATATCAGCAGTCTTACGAGATCCTAAGGTAGCGGTGTTCTGAACCTTAACGTGTAACTGACGTTTGGAGCTGTCCTTGCTTACACAAATGGTATCCAAAATGCCATCGTCAAAAAGAACGTGACCGCCGACGTGAACGTCATCGAATAAGCCGTCATAAGTAGACTGAACTAAATCTTTAGTGGTTTCTTTTTTACCGTCAGCGTCCATGCCGATGTTGAAGGTATCGCCCGGATGGTAAGTAAAGTTCTTACCGCCTTGATTAGCGGTGGTTCGAATTTCAGCACCTTTAGTATCACAATCGATACCCACCGTCATTCCAGTTTTCTTTTCAGCTTGGCAAACCATCTTATAACGCTTTAAATGCTCCGGATGGCTACCGTGAGAAAAGTTAAAACGAAAAACGTTAGCTCCGGCTTTAATTAGCTTAGCAATAATTGGGACCGTAAAACTAGCGGGTCCTAATGTACTTACGATCTTGGTCTTCTTCATAAACAAAATCTCCCCTTTGTTATTTCATCAATTATTGTATCACGTAACTTTTTCGATGTCTTACTATTTGTATATCACGTTATGTTCACCTAATAGCTTTATTAACTGAGCTTTTGCATTCTTGGACACGGTATATCGAGAACTTAGCAAGAATTTATTACCATTAACGAATTATAAACTAACACGGGATATGGTCCGTGATTTTGCTTAATAACTTGATATAAACGGTGCAAAATGGATCGGCCATCAATTCGCAAATAACAACAATGCTGTCGCCAGTCATACTGATACCGCCGCATTAAATTAGCGGCCGGCCAGATTTGATTAGCAACCAGCTGTAACTTAGGCGAGCGTTCGACCCGACCGTTAATCACGATAATCGGGAAAAACACGATCGATACCTTATTAATTCCATCGGTCACGTCTGCAAAGGCCATTAATTTACCGTTGCGGGTTCGCAATTCATGAACGCGTTTGATAGCAACCATAATGCGGGCC
Source organism: Acetilactobacillus jinshanensis (assembly GCA_043289735.1). GTDB lineage: Bacteria > Bacillota > Bacilli > Lactobacillales > Lactobacillaceae > Acetilactobacillus > Acetilactobacillus jinshanensis_A. The sequence goes on along the minus strand of CP171343.1, from coordinate 389,980 downwards.
CACTTTTTGACCGCTTTAAGGTCGGCAATCGAAATAATCTGAAGCGGTCCAATCAGTGGCGTATATAGATTCATCGGGTTGAGGTTCAAGTAATAATAAGCCGCTCGCTTCATGTCCAGCGGACTGTGCCGGACGTCAGAATTAATCTTTAGACCGAGGCCCTCAAAGACCGCGATTTTCTTTCGGATTAAAGCAATGTGCTTCGCTAAGCCCTGCTGGGCCCGATACTTCTGGACGGCCCGATACTCGTGATTATAAGTTCGTGACCCCGAGAAATGCTGATAGTACACGTGAACGATATGAAAAATTCGGTAACAGGCGCTCCTCAGTTCATAACGCGGTAAACCATTGTGATCACTATCATTAATCTGATTAATACTATCCAGAGCACCGGAATAGATCAAAGGAAATAACGCCGGCGTCGGGTCGTCTTTACCAAGTAAATTCTTCGATGATTTCTCTTGACGATTAGGCGCTAGGTTAGATTTTGCTTTTAACAATAGATATGGATAGGTCTTAAACACGAAATCATTTAAAATTCGGTTGAAATCCCATGCAAGAAATTTAAGCCAATTTGAAGATTACCGTCTCTCACGGTACAGTCTTTCGATCCGGAATTAACGTCAGGCGCAACAATTTTAACGCCCAACCGACGGGCGCCCGATAAATATCGCTTCGTCTTTTTGGCGTTGCCCATAACGGAATTTAACAATGCCGCAAAGAAAGCGGTACTATAATGAGCTTTTAAATACGCTAGCTGAAAAGCTAATTTACTATAGGCTACCGCATGCGATTTGTTAAATCCGTAGCTCGCAAAACGGTTCATATAATCAAACATCATTTTAGCGGCCTGTGGCTTAAAGCCCTTTCGTTTAGCACCGGTTAAAAATTTCGTTCGCAAGCCGCTCATTAAAGCATGGTTCTTTTTACTCATGGCCCGACGCATAATATCAGCTTGGCCTAAGGTAAAGCCACCCATTACTTGGGCAATTAGCATAACCTGCTCTTGATAAACGATGATGCCAAAAGTGGGCGCTAAAATCTTTTTAACCTCTGGGCTCGGGTATTTAATTTGATGGTGACCGTTTTTCCGCTGAATAAAGGTATCAATATTATGGATCGGTCCCGGTCGATAAAGCGCATTAACGGCGACCACTAAACTAAAGCGATCGGGATGAATCTTTCTTAATACTTGACGAATCCCGCTTGATTCAAACTGAAAGACCCCGTCAGTATCACCCTTCTGAAATAATTTCAAGGTTTTCGGGTCGTTCAAACTAATTTTTCGCAGATTAAACTCAGGATCAAAATCTTCTTTAACTAACTTTAGAACGTTACCTAATAATGTTAAATTCCGGAGCCCCAAGAAATCGATCTTTAGTAGACCGACCTGTTCAGCATAGTTCTTCGAATATTGCGTCATTAATAGTTGTTCGTTACCGTTTTGCAACGGAGATAATTTAACTAACGGTTGATCACTTAAAATCAGACCCGCCGCATGGGTTGAGTAATGACGAGGCAAGCCTTCAATTTGATGAGCGGTCTGTAACAAGACCTGATTAAGCGGAACACTTGGATTTTCGGGGGTCCCAGAAGTATATAACGTTCGCAACAGCTTCGAATCACGATAAGCATCCCGGAGGGTAATCCCTGGAATACTAGGAATGGCTTTACTCCATTGGCTCAACTGCCGACGATTAAGGCCAAAGGTTCGACCCACGTCCTGTACCGATTGTTTAGCCGCCATCGTATCAAACGTAATGATTTGAGACACGTGCTCATGCAACGGATCGCCACGGTAGCTTGGATCAGCAGACTGATACTTATTATGAACGTACTGAAGGACTTCATCCCGTCGGACATCCGGAATATCCAGATCGATATCCGGCATTTGAGCCCGTTCTTTATTTAAGAACCGTTCAAATAATAAATGATATTTAATCGGATCGACATCGGTAATGTACAGAACATAGGCAACTAGTGAACCAGCTGCGGATCCACGACCGTCACCCGTGGTAATTCGTTGCTTTCGAATAAAGCGAACGATATCCCATACGATTAAGAAATAGTCATCAAAGCCCATTTCTCGAATAATCGACAATTCATAGTCTAATCGCTGGCGATATTTAACCGGAGTGTGTTGATAATTTTTAACATGAAATCTTCTTTTTAGCCCTTTTTCAGCTAAATATCTTAAATATTCCTTTGAACTCTGCCCATGTCCCGACTTAGCTTCCGCTTCATCATGAAAGTGCGGTAAGCGCATCTGCTGTTTTTTAATAATAAACTGACAGTCATTAGCGACCTTCGTCGTCTCTTTAGCGGCATCTTTTAGGCCCACGTTAGTAAAGGCTTTCGTCATGTTAGATTCACTTTTTAACCATTGACTGCCTAGATTTTGGTTATGATATTCCTTAACCGGACTGGGAATTCGATTTCCTTTTTGAATGGTATGAAGTACCTTTAATGTAAAGGCTTGGTTAGAACTAAGGTATTTAACCGGTGACAACGCTAATAAATTAATCTGGGCTTGTTTACTAATTAATTTAACTTCGGGATAAATCGGGATAAAGTGTCTAGGTAACGTTCGCTAAAGTCTGCTGGCCCAGCTGAACCAATTTACTGAATTCTTGATTTAGCGGGGTGATTAGATATAAGCCTTTAAGATATGAATCAATCTGACCCCACGTGAATCGGTGCTCTTCACCAGGTCGAAATCTTCATTAGATTACGGTAACCGATCAGGTTTCTTGCTAAGAGGATAACGTCGTAGTCCTCGTTTTCGTTGATTACGCCGCTGACGGTAAGCGTCATCCCGATGACCGGATGGATCCCCCGGGACTTACACAGGTTATAAAAACGCACGGCGCCGTACATGACGTTACGATCGGTCAGGGCTATCGAGCGGTAGCCTAACTGTTTAGCCCGGTTAACCAATTCAGGGACCGAAACGGTACTCTGTAATAAACTATACGCACTGATCACCTGTAGCGGAACGAAGCCCATTAAGATTCACCCTCCTTTAGAATAATTATAACAAAGTATAGGTACGCAAAATACGTTAGTGTTCAAAATTTCTAAATTAAGTTATAATAAAAATGAAATCTAATTATAACGGTTCCGTTCAATAATTAATTTGCATGCGGTTAATTAGGAACCGCGAATTAGGTTAAAGAATGCGAGGTGGATAAAATGCGTTTTATTGCTGCAAATTTGACCGTAATCGTGTGGGCCTTCGTCTTCGGCATGATCGTGGGTTATATCGGTAGTGCTTTAGCGGGTACTCCGTTAGCCGGGATCGTGGCTGCCGTGATTGCGGTAATCGCTGTCAACGGTGTCCATGCTAATTCATGAATTCCAAGATTTCTTAAATCTCGTAAATTAATTTAAAATTAAAGAAGGTGGCATTAACGAAAAAAACGTGGCGATGAGCGCGACCGAAACATCAACAGCGCTCGACAGGGTGTCGAACGCTTGGCGAGTTAATCGAAAAGTATGGAACTGGACAAAGCAACGGGATATCATTTGCCGATAAGAACGATATTTGGTATATGGAAACCGCCGGCGGTCATCACTGGGTTGCTAAACGGATTCCTGACGATTGTTATGCCGTCGTTCCTAATCAGATCAGTATTCAAGATATTAATTTTAATTCATCGTTAAAATTAATTTATTAATTTTCGGAATATTGCCGGCACCCATTCCCATTGGGACGGTCATTATAATACGCCGAGAGCTTGGTACGGACAGCGAATGTTCAATCCCGAAATTAAACAAGCGCCGACCAGTCAACAGATTCCGTTCTTCACCATGCCGGACCGTAAGATTTCGGTTCAGGACGTGGAGCACTTCTTGTCCTCGCATTATCAAGGAACTCCTTACGATCCGTTTGAAGTACGCTGCGATTGAGTGGCTTGCGCTGGGGTGCTTAAGCTACAGTCCATTCGTGCCGTTCTACGCTAACATCATTTTCTCTAAGAGAAATTCCGCTAAGAGAAAGTAATAATAATTACTTAGTGCACGTCATTACCGCAAAGGCGTTTTCACCCGTATGGCAAGTAATGGTGGCGGAAGTATGTCGTAAAATCATCGGCACCTTAGGAAATTCTTGCTGAATTTTTTGGGCTAACGTTTCCGGAATTCTGGCATCTCCCGTATAGCTAATGCCCATATATTTAATGGACTGACCCTTCAACGATTTCAAATACCGCGGCATCCAGCGCAGAAACGTCTTGCGCCCTCGTCCCTTTGCGGAGATGTGTAATTTCTGGTTGAGGTCTAAATTGACCACGATGTACAGATGAAAAATAAAAGATAGAACGCCGGCAAACATGTTAATCCGCCCGTTCTTGCGAAGGTTGCGCAAGGTACTGATGCCCATGTATAAGGCGCTGTGCTGTCGAATTTCATCGACCTGTTTAACGATTTGATCCATCGAATACTTCTTCTGGTTAGCCATTTGGGCGGCAACAACCACCATATGCCGAAGACTTTGGTCGGTAGTCTTACTGTTAATTACTTTGACGGTTCCTTTAACCATTTGTCCGGCTTGACAAGCAACATTATAGGTGCCGCTAAAGTTATCACCTAACAAGATGGCCAAGACCGAATCACCATTTTGCGTTAAGTTCTTAAAAGCTTGAACAAATTTACCGATCGGTGGCTGACTAGATCGTGAGATGTCTTTTCGATGGGTATCATTATACTGATCGACCTGATCACTATTAACGGAGATCCCGTCTAAATAAGAATGTTGACCTAACGTAATCGTCAACGGAATTACGGTAATGCCGTATTTCTTGGCATCGGCTCGATTAACAACGGACGTTGAATCAGTAACGATATGAATCATGATTAAAAAGGTGGGATTTAATGGCAGTTCCGTTAGTTGAACATAAACTAAAATTACTTCTGGATAAACCCGGATGCTACGAAATGAAAAATTCTCACGACAAAATCATTTACGTTGGCAAATCTAAAGATCTTAAGCACCGGGTTCGTTCCTACTTTAAGGCTAAACACTACGGTAAATGGGGTAAATTAGTCTCTGAAATTCGGAACTTCAACGTTTTTTACTGTGCTAACGATAAAGAAGCCTTTCTACAGGAAATCACCCTGATTCAGAAGTACCGGCCGTACTTCAACATTCAACTAAAGCAGGGCCGCGAAACCTACCCGTACATTGCCATCACTAAGCAACGGGATCCCATGATGAAGATGACCCGGAATCCTAAGCCGAAGCGGGAATGGGTCTTCGGTCCCTAGCCAAACAAGACGGCTGCTCATAAGACCCTGGATTTCCTCCAGAAATTGTACCCGCTGCGGCGCTGTCACGGCCGAACCCACGGCCGTCCCTGCCTGTACTATCACATGGGCGAATGCCTGGGTGCCTGCTTCAAGACGATTCCACGCAGCGTCTACGCCCGTCAGATCAAACGGATCAAGACCTTCCTCAGCGGAGATCTGACCCCCGCTAAACACATCCTGATCAAGAAAATGAAGAACGCGGCCAAGCAGCTTCGCTTCGAAGACGCCGCCGAATATCGGGACCTCTATCGCTTCATCAAAATTACGGTCGAGCCCCAGAAGATTATCTCTAATGATTACACCACCCAGGATATCTTTGCTTATTATGCCAAAAATAACTGGATGTGCATCAGCGTATTTTACATTCGGCAAGCCCGGTTAATGAAACGGATCCGGCGCTTCTTCCCGATTATCCAATCACCGAAGGAAACCCTGCTAAGTTATATCGTTCAATTCTACCGAGTTAGTCACAATATCACGCCGCAAACCATTTTGGTACCGAAGGACATCCCTAAGCAAATCTTAAACGATGCTTTACACACCGAAATCAAAACGCCTCAACGAGGCCAGAAGCGCGGTCTGCTTTTAATGGCGCAAAAGAACGCCAAGATCTACCTTCGTGATCGGTTCCGATTACTGGAATTAAACAATCGAAAGACCAAGGGTGCCGCCCAAGAATTAGCTAAAGCCATGCAGATCCCCTACCCGAAACGGATCGAAGCCTTCGATATTGCCGATATCCAGGGCTTTGATAACACCGCGGCCGACGTGGTCTTCGTCAACGGCCGTCCCGATAAAGATCTGTACCGAAAGTATAAACTGCATACGGAACACGCCGACGAAAACGCCGGGATGCACGAAGTCATCCGGCGCCGGTATACCCGCTTATTAAAAGAGCATAAAAGCATGCCCGGCCTAATCCTGATGGACGGCGGCAAGATCCAGGTCAACGCCGCCCTGGACGTCTTGGAAAACGAACTCAGCTTAAATATCCCGGTCGCCGGAATGGTCAAAGATGACAAACATCGCACTAATCACCTCATTCAGCGAATCCACGGCGTATTCTACCGAGTTCCGTTTAAGCGCCGGAGCGAAGGCTTCTACCTTATCACCCGAGTTCAGGACGAAATCCACCGCTTCGTAATCGGCTACCATCGCAACGTCCATTCCCGTCACGAAATCCATTCCGAATTGACCGAAATCTCGGGCGTGGGAATCCGGACCCGAAATAAGCTCTTCCGTCACTTCGGCACCATTGGCAAGATTCAGAAGGCGTCCGTGAAGGCCATCAGCGACCTGGGCATCCCCCATAAGACGGCGGTTAATATTAAACTATCGTTCGCTAATATGGATACCGAGAAGAAGAGGCATCCGTATATTAAGGGATAAACAAGTAAATTAGTATATAAAATATTATAAATTATTATAATATCTGATCAAAAATCAAATCAGCAAATTATTAAAGCTGTAATCGCTGATGTAATCAGTTCTTTAAGTACTGGCATCTTAAGCTATGGCCTAGCTTTTATGCTGTTATACAATACTCATTCACCATTAAGTTTTGGCTTAGGCGTAGCTATTGACCCCGTTATTGATCTATTATTCTTCATTCCTATCGGTAACTTTGTCGACCAACATCGTCATAAACCGATTCTAATTATACGGCATCGGTTCATGAATTAGTGAATCCGCATAAGATCTCAGCGTTGAACTCATATGAACAGTCCTGTAGTGTCGGCGCGAATTTCTTTGCTAAGAACGTCAGTTCATGACTTTAAATTGGTTGAATTACATCAGGCACCGAAAATTAATTCAGTATCTTCAGCTAGTTCTGCTGTTATTACTGGAGTATTATTACTTTTTTATATTTATTCACAATTCAAAAAATTTAAATTTAGGCTCTTTATTATTTCTTATAAAAAATATTGGTTAAATTCTAAATCAAAATAAGTGTACCAGGTTTCCGGCTGCGTATTATCCTGAATGGTCACGTTCGGGATCAATTGTTTAGCGTGATTATTGACCCCGTAAAGCTGGTTGCTAAGTGCTGCCCTGATGAGGATCAACTTTAGTTCGGGAACGTTCTGCAGATGCTGCCAGAGTTTCTTCGCGTTGCGGGGCTTGACGTTCCAGTCGTTCAGGCCGTGGACGATCACTAGCTTTCGTATTATGAACGTTCTTTAAGTAGTTGCGAGCGTCCCAGAAAGCGTTGTAATCACCAGTTCTCGGTAATAGTCATACCAGCTGGAAATGGCGGCTTCGATGATACACGTTTTTAATCCGTGAACACCGGTGGCGGCAACGGCTGTGGATAACGTTCCTAAGTAGGAACGACCCGTCATCGCAACGTTATGGTTTGACCACCAAGCGTTGATAGCAACGTGATCGACGGGGCTGGTGAAGGCCGTTCGGTTACCGGCTAACCACTCGACAATTGATTTTGCGCTGATGACTTCTGCCGGGTCACCGGTGGTTTGATCGCCCTGTGAATCCAGAGTACCGATTCCGGCCGAGTAGACGACCGCAAAGCCGCGAGCGAGAAAGTAGTCGTTCAGCGTGTAGGTCGGAATGTTTTGGGTTGGATCCGGATTTGATTCGATATCTTGATAAGTCAGATGATTCGGCTGTTTATGCTTTAGCGGGACGTTGACGTTGTGGGTCAGGTCCCGACCGCCCTGATCGTTAGTACCTAAATTATAGGGGCTGGCCGTGAAGAGGACCGGGACTTTCAGACCGCGGTTCGTTTCACTAGGACGGATAATGTCAGTTCGCAGTAAATCGCGTTTACCGTCGTGATCAGTGTCCAGCGGGGCTTCCACATAGACCACTTCATGAATCAGATGATTAGTATCGAAGACCGGCTGGGCCTTGCCGTCGATAAATAACGGCTTGGGGAGATCTTAAATTGTCGATAATAGCCGTCGCTAGCTAAATCGTCTAAGTAGGTTTGGCCGCGTTTAGTGTGCGTATTTAATAACAGGTACCAGGCTAAATAACTGAGCGGGCGTTAATTTCTTCATGCATCATTATAAAAATGAATGATTTTCAGCTCTTTGAACATTTGTGATAACCTAACGGGCTGGATCGCGAATTGATGATTTTTCATATTACTTCATCATAATTAGAAATATGATTTAATTTTATCATATTTTAAAAAATAAAAATAATAAAGCGAGAAACTATGGCGTTTTAAATTATTCCGGCACCGCCTTAAACGTCAGGTGATTATCCTGCAAGCCGACCACGATCTGTTCATGAGCCTTTGCCTTTTCACCGACGATCATCTTAGCGATCGGCGTTTCAACGTAGTTAGTGATGAACCGCTGCAACGGACGAGCTCCGTACTGCGGACTGTAGCCGCCTTTAGCGATCCAGCGACGAGCATCCGGCTGGATATGAATACTCATGGCCTTGACTTCTAAACGGGCGTTGACTTCACGAATCAACTTAATGACGATGTGTTCGATATTATCCAAGGTCAACGGCTTGAACATGATCTTTTCGTCAATCCGGTTTAGGAATTCAGGCTTAAAGCTGCGCTTCAAAAGCATTTTAACCGCCTTTCGAGCCTTCGGACTGATGTGACCGTTCTTATCGGTACCCTTTAGCAGTAAGTCTGAACCTAAGTTTGAAGTCATGATAATGATCGTGTTCTTGAAGTCGACCGTGTGGCCCTGACCATCGGTTAAGCGACCGTCATCTAAGACCTGTAGCAAAATATTAAAGACGGCCGGATTAGCCTTTTCAATTTCATCCAGTAGAACGATCGTGTACGGATGACGACGAACGGCTTCAGTTAACTGGCCGCCTTCCTGGTAACCAACGTAACCGGGTGCAGCACCGACTAATCGAGAAACGGAAGCTTTTGACATGTATTCGGACATGTCGATCCGAACCATCTGTTTTTCGGAATCAAATAGATTCTGGGCTAAGGCCTTAGCTAATTCAGTCTTACCAACTCCGGTCGGCCCCAAGAACAGGAACGAACCTAGCGGCCGGGTTGGATCTTCCAAACCGGCTCGGGCTCGAATCACGGCATTCGAAACGGCATTGACGGCCTGATTTTGACCGATGACTCGTTTATGCAAGTTTTCGGGTAAGTGAAGCAACTTTTCTCGTTCGCCCTGAACTAAACGGGTAACCGGAATTCCGGTTTCTTCACTGACGACCGAAGCAATTTCGTTACTGGTGACGGATTGGCTAACTAACCAGTCTTTGGAATGATCCTGGTGAGCCATCTTCTTCAAAGTTCGTTTAATCTTCGGAATCGTACCGTGCTTTAAGACGGCGGCTTTATTCAGATCGTAGTTACTTTCGGCTTGCTTTAAATCGTTCTTGGCTTGATGCAAAGCTTGTCGTTCTTTACTGACCCGGTCGATAACCTGCTTTTCGTCCTGCCAGCGGGCGTTTAGATTATTAACCTTTTCCTGGGTGTTAGCAATCTCAGGCTTTAACTTCTTTAAGCGTTTCTTGGAAGCTTCATCGGTTTCACCCTTTAATGCGGTCCGTTCAACCTTTTCACGGAACAGTTCCCGGTTGGCCTGATCTAGCGAAGCCGGCTTCGAATTCATCTGGACCCGAATCGTAGCGGATGCTTCATCGACTAAGTCGATTGCCTTATCAGGCAGATAACGGTCCGTAATGTAACGGTTCGACATCTTAGCCGCCGCCACGATCGCGTTATCATGAATTTTAACACCGTGATGAACTTCAAAGCGGTCCTTCAAGCCACGAAGAATGGTAATGGTGTCTTCAACCGAGGGTTCTTTAACCATGACCCGTTCGAAACGCCGGTCCAAAGCCTTATCCTTTTCCATATACTTATGATAATCATCTAAGGTGGTGGCACCGATCAAATGCAGTTCGCCACGGGCCAGCATCGGCTTCAAAATGTTACCGGCATCCATACCGCCGGCGCTGCTGCCGGCGCCCACGATGGTATGAATTTCATCGATGAACATGATGATCTTGCCCTTGGATTTACGGACGGCTTTCAAGACGGCCTTTAAACGGCCTTCGAACTGGCCTCGGTATTTAGCGCCGGCCACTAAGGAAGTCATGTCTAATTCATAAAGTTCCTTGTTCTTTAAGTTATCCGGAACGTCATTAACGGCCATTCGACGAGCTAGGCCTTCAACGATTGCGGTTTTACCAACTCCCGGATTACCTAAAAGCAACGGATTATCCTTAGTCATTCGGGAAAGAATCCGAATCACGTCCAGGATTTCTTGATCACGGCCGATGACCGGAGCTAACTTACCTTGGCGAGCCATTTTAACTAAATCGACACCGTAACGTTTTAAGGCGTTATAACCTTCTTCTTGATTTTTAGACACCACTTTTTCACCCCCACGAATTTTTTTAACGATCTTTAGTAACTTAGCGTACGTGACGCCCTGCTTCTCCAAGTAATCGGTTAACGATTCATCAATCTTCATTAAAGCTAGAGCCAACGTATCAATGGCAACGTACTGATCACCTAATTTGGATTTAATCTGACTAGCATTCTGTAGTAAATGATATAGATTCTGCGACATAGTATGGCCGTAAGCAACCCCGCTAACGACCGGAACCTGGTCGATTTCTTGATCCAGAAACTGGTCCAGGCCGTTCAAATCAACGTTCATTTGACTGTACATCTGACGAACCAGGTTACCCGGCTGAATTAAGAATTTAAACAGCTGGGCAACACCGATCTGCTGCTGTTTGCGGTTAACACAGATTTGCTGTGCTTGGCCCAGCGCCTGAGTAACGGCATCCGTTAAATCATTTGGATTCATAAATTTATCACCTGATTAAATTTTCGTTTACTTAGATATCGATCATTTAGTATATTAGCAAACATTTAACCGGAGGTAAAATAGTTTGACCATTATTGACCAATTAATTTTAAATAAAAGTAAAAGGATCCGTATTAACCTTGGATTCAACGACTTTAACGTTCCAGCCGTATTGTCGATTCCATTGATTAAACAACTTCGCTAAATGAGGAATACAGATGGCTTCGATATGATGACCTGGATCAATTACCGATAGACCGTTAGCCAACATATCATGAGCGGTGTGATAATAAACGTCGCCGGTAACGTATACCTGAGCTTTGGCTCTTAAGGCATCATGATAAAAATCATCTCCACTACCCCCGAGGATTGCGACCCGTTGAATCTTTCGATCTGGATGTAAAGTAACTAACCTTAAGCCATGGACGTTAAAATATTTCTTACACTTTTTAGCAAAATCCATAACTGAAATGGGCTGAACTAAATTACCAACCCGTCCCATAAAATATGCATGCTGATCATCATGGTACATCGGTACCAGACCCTTAACGTCATGAAGATGAATTCGCTTAGCTAGCCAGTCGTTCATCCCACCGTTCGCACTATCTAAGTTACTGTGGGCGGCATAAACCGTAATGTGATGTTGAATAATTTTGGCGTACATTCGATTCTGCGGAATTGCCATATCAAGATTACGAGCGGGATGAAACATGACCGGATGGTGAGCAAAAATAAAATCGACATGGTGCCGGATGGCTTCATCAACCACTCGTGGTCGAACGTCCAACGTCGTCATAATTTTATGGACCGGCGCCGCTAACGAACCAATTTGTAAACCGATTGGATCACCCTTAACAGCAATTTTAGCCGGGGCAAACTTTAAAAAGCGGCTGACTAAATCACGAACCTTCATTTAAATAACCTCCTTAATCAATTCACAACGATTTTGGATTTTACGAATTCTTTTTATCGGGGGATGGGACGACCTTTTCATTTGCTTAATTACGACTTGTAAATGACGAAATTCATCTTGCCACTTCTTAATGAAAACGGAACTTTTTTGCTTTAATAAAAGGGGCCCAAAGACCAGTTCTTGATAATTATAGTGAACTAAACGTCGAGTCCATTCAGCGACTAAAATCTCATAAATCTCGTGATGGTCATCAATAATAGCCTCATGAGTTAAACGATAATGATGCATCATTAACCATTTTCGCAAAATAAACGAATCCACGTTCGCCTGTAAAATTAATAACGGATGATTAGATAACTTTTTTTGCCCCTGCTCTAAAATGTCACGAATCAATGCGCCACCCATCCCCGAAATGGTGATCACATTAATATGATCTGATAAACTAATGGCTTGTAAGCCGTTAGCTAACCGGGGCTTTAACAGTTGACTTAAGCCGTTTGACACGATCTCATTTTGAGTATTAGTAAACGGGCCCTTCGCAACTTCACTTGCGATTCCGAACTCAATTACGTGATGGGTTGCTAAATAAGCTGGTAAATAGGCATGATCGGAGCCAACGTCTAATAACCGACTCCCTTTAGGTACGTATTTAGCAACCGTTGCTAATCGTTTTGATAATTGTTTCTTATCCAAGATTCTTACCTCACAAACGAAAAGGGAAGCAAATTAATGCTTCCCTACCTTTTTAAAATTTTTTTCTAATTATAAGAAGTCTCGTAATTGTTTGCTGCGGGACGGATGACGAAGCTTACGTAAAGCCTTGGCTTCGATTTGACGAATCCGTTCACGAGTAACGCCAAAGACTTTACCAACTTCTTCTAAGGTTCGGGTTCGGCCGTCATCTAAGCCGAAACGTAAACGCAAAACGTTTTCTTCACGATCGGTCAACGTATCCAAGACTTCACCTAGCTGTTCTTTTAATAATTCATACGAAGCATGATCGGCTGGACTGGTAGCATCCTTATCCTTAATAAAGTCACCTAAGTGAGAATCGTCTTCTTCACCAATCGGCGTTTCTAAGGATACCGGTTCCTGCGAAATCTTAAGGATATTACGAACTTTAGCCGTCGGCATATTCATTTCAGCACCAATTTCACCAGGGGTTGGATTACGACCTAAATCCTGTAGCTGCTGACGCTGAATTCGAATTAACTTATTAATGGTTTCGACCATATGAACCGGAATCCGAATCGTTCGAGCTTGATCAGCAATTGCTCGCGTAATGGCTTGTCGAATCCACCAGGTAGCGTAAGTTGAAAACTTGAAACCTTTACGGTAATCAAATTTTTCAACGGCTTTCATTAAGCCCATGTTGCCTTCTTGAATTAAATCTAAGAATGACATTCCACGGCCAACGTAACGCTTAGCAATGGAAACCACTAAACGTAAGTTAGCTTCGGCTAATCGTTGCTTAGCTTTTTTATCGCCCTTTTCGATCTGCAGAGCTAACATGACTTCTTGATCAGCAGTCAATAAAGCAACTCGACCGATTTCTTTTAAATACATTCGAACCGGATCGTTAATTTTAATCCCCGTCGGTGCTCTGGAAGAATGCTTTAGTTCTTTCTTGGTAACCTTACGGGAAGCCTTTAAAGCTCGAGGATCAGGATTACCCTTTTCATCCACGATACTGATTCCGGAATCTTCAACTCGTTCGATCAATTTATCTAATTGTTTAGTGGTTAATTTAAACGGTAACGCGATACTGTCACTTAAAATGTTATAAGTAATGTGGCCAACCCGTTTATATTTACTGATTAAAGTACGGACGGACTGTTTATATTCTTTTTTGTTAGCTGATTTTCTAGCCATTTTAAAGCCCCCTGTTCTTACGCATGATTATTTTAACACAATCTTGAATCCCAGAATTATCAATTTGTTTAGGCAAATCAAGGCCATTAATCTGATTAACTAACGCTCCTAAATTAGCCCGCTGAGCAAACTGAGCAAATTCATCCGGATCATACCAAATATTATGATTAAACAGCATTCGGTTTAAAAGTTCTGCTCAGCCAGTTCATTGATATCATTTCTGATAATACCGAACGATATTAGCAATCTGATTTTGTAGATCCTGACCTTAACGTGAAATTCTTTTGCCAGACCGTTTAAATAAACGTCCCGACTAACCGAAGAGTTTACCTGAGCGATCGCTTTTAAAGCATCCCGTAAATAAGCTAATTGATCATGCTGATTATCTAAATTTCGGCCTCGTTTCAAGAACCGCAACCGAAAGGCGGTTGGGGTTTCCTGAGCGCTATGAACATAATGATGAAATTGCTTTTCACCGTATTTCTGACGATATTCATCAGGATCAATCCCGTTCGGCATCTGAATAACGCCTAATTGCAAACGGGTCGGCATTAAAATATTAACGGCACGGTTAATCGCTCGCTGACCGGGCGTATCACCATCGTAACAGACCAAGATCCGTCGGCTAAACGATTCGATCCGCTTGATCTGGTCACCGGTCAAACTAGTCCCCATCGATGCAATCCCGTTTTTAACACCCGATTGATAAGCAGACATAACATCCATATAGCCTTCAAAGAGAATGACCGTGTGCGTTTTCCGAACGGTCGGCTTTATCTTATCGAGATTAAAAAGAACGTCCCGCTTATGAAAAATGGGGGTTTCGGGACTATTCAAATATTTAGCGGGACTGGCCTTTTTATTCAAGACTCGTCCCGAAAAGGCAATGGTTTGTTCATTCCGATCACGAATTGGATACATAACCCGATTAAAGAAGCGGTCTTTTAATTCACCGTTCGGGCGTTCAATAAACAAGCCTGATTTACGTAAAGTCGTCTGGCTTAAATGCTGACCAGCAAATAACGTTTTCAGTAAGGGCTGCTGGGGAGCAAAGCCTAAATTATAAGCATTAATCGTATCATCAGTTAAACCCCGTCGGTGAAGATAATCTAAGGCGGGCTGACCCGCTTCCGTATCAATCAAAATATGATGATATAACTGAGCAGCTTTGTTGTACATTCGCATTAAGGTTGAGTTTTCTTTATTGACCGGTCGTCTGGGACGATGCTGCAGATATCGGCCCGAAAGGTTAATACCTTCATGTTTAGCAACCGCCATCACTGATTGTGGAAACGACATCCCTTTAATATCCATCAAGAATTGAAAGACGTTGCCGCCCCGGCCGCAACTAAAGCAGTGAAAAATCTGCTTCTGAGGAGACACACAGAAACTGGGCGTTCGATCCTCGTGAAACGGACAATGAGCGAACAGATTTTTCCCGGAGCGGCTCAAATGGACGAACTGGCCCACGATATCTTGAATTTTAGCTCGTGATCTTACCTTATCGATCACCGAATTGGGAATCATTGCCATGTGAACACCTCATTCGCTACATAAAAAGTCGCACTTAAACCGGTGCGGCTTATCATATCATAAATTTAATAATTTATCAGTTATTTAACAACTAATTTATCTAAATCACCGAGATGTAAAATCATTCGGGAAATAATGGTTAGCTGTTTCAAGCGATTGGTCTTCAAAGACTTATTTTTAGCCATAACCATGGTTTTATCAAAATACTGATTAATAGCATCTTTCAAACTAATCAGTTTCTGATAAGCATCAGCCGGCTTCAGCTTCAAATAATTTGGTGTAATCTCGACAACCGCTTGATTAAAGAGTTTTTCGGTATCATTCTTAAATAGGCTTGAATTAACCTTAATCGATCCGTTAAATTTAGCTTTCTTAGAAATCCGTAAAACTCGGGTTAATGATTCAATGGCGTCTTTAAAGTCAGTATCTTCTTTATCCTGATTTAAGACTTTTGCGGCATCCATGATAAATAATAAATCGTCACTGGTACCACCCGTTACGGCATCGATAACATCGTAACGAATCTTATCAGACTGAAGAACCTTGACGATTCGATCATTCATAAACTTTAAGACGTTCTTGGATTGAGCAACCTGATCTAAATGATTAGGGATTACAGAGGCTTGTTGTTCAGCAGAAACTATTTGTTTAACAAAGTGATGCAAAGGTAAATGCCAACGACGAGCCTGAATAATTCGAACGATCCCGTTCGCTTGACGACGTAAAGCGTAGGGATCTCTAGAGCCACTTGGTATCATGCCCGCCGCAAAGAAGGTCAAGATACTATCAATCTTATCGGCAAATGACAAAACGGATCCTTCTGCGGACTGGGGTAATTTACCTGTCGAAGAAGTTGGCATATACTGTTCACCAATGGCTTGGGCAACGTGCTGATTTTCATGCTTACGTAAAGCATATTCATAGCCCATGGTTCCCTGTAATTCAGGGAATTCATTAACCATCTTAGTTTCTAAATCAAATTTATAAATTTGGCTAGCACGTTTAACGTCCTTTAATTGAGCTGAATTTAAGCCAACCTTTTTACCCAATAATTGAGCAATAACTTGAACTCGCTGCATCTTTTCGTACATGGTCGAGATCTTATCGTGGAAACTAACGTTCTTTAATCGATTAACAAAGTAATCAATCGAATGGGTCATATCAAAATGATAGAAGAAGATGGCATCGTCTAAACGGGCGGTAAGAACCCGTTCGTTACCCTTAATGACGTTATCTAAATAATCCTGGTTACCGTTTCGAACCGAAACGAAGTGATTCAATAATTTACCGTTCTGATCTTCAACCGAGAAGTAACGCTGGTTATCACGCATCGAAGTAATCAAGACTTCCGGCGGCATCTTTAAGTATTCTTTCTTAAAGTCACCGGAAAAAGCGGTCGGCCATTCAACTAAATTCGTTACCCGTTCCATTAATTTAGGATCGGGAACGATCTTCCAGCCGTGCTTCTTTTCTAAAGCGGCAAACTGCTTCTTAATTCGTTGTTTACGCTGCTTTTCATCGACCATCACGTGCTGTTCATATAACGGCTTAACGTAATGATTAGCGTCCTTTAAAGTAATGGTCTTACCTAAGAACGGGTGACCTTCGGTCTTACGACCGGTCTTAACGTCTAAAATCTGGAACGGAATCACTTTATCATCCAATAAAGCTACCAACGAATGAATCGGCCGAATAAAACGGAAATTATAAACGTTCCAGCGCATCATATCCGGGAACGTCATCCCGGTAATGACCTGTTTCATACCGGTTAAAATCTTAGCGACCGGCTGACCTTGAATATGCTTTTCAATAAAGACGTACGGAACGCCCTTTACGTCTTTAAACGTAATATCCTTAACGGAAGCGCCCTGGCCTTTAGAAAAGCCAATGGCAGCTTTGGTCCAATGACCGTTAGCATCCTGAGCAATCTTTTTAGAAGGTCCTTTAACGGATTTATTAACGTCGGGCTGCTTATCAGCTAAGCCAGTAATTCGAATTGCCATATGACGAGGCGAATAATACGGCGTGATTTTATCAAAACTAATGCGCTTTGATTTCAAGTATTTTCCCGCACGGCGAACCAACTGTTTAGCACTTGAAGTCGCAAGTTGTGACGGAACTTCTTCTAAACCGATTTCAAGTAAAAACGTGTGTTTCATTTTACTTATCCCCCTTGTTGTTCTTCAACGGATCTTTTTTACCAAAGATTTTACGACGAAGTTTCGGGTCTTTAATTAACGGAAAACCACGCTTTTTACGAGCTTTAATAAATGCCGAAGCAACGTCATGAGCAAGCCGACGGATCCGGTGTAAATAACCGGCTCGCTGAGTAACCGAAACGGTGCCACGAGCATCTAACAGGTTAAAAGTATGACTGCACTTTAAAATATAATCATAAGCAGGATGAACCAAACCTAATTTAATCTGCGCCCGAGCTTCCTTTTCACAATCATCAAAGCGTTTTAGAAGCATTTGCTGATTACTGGTTTCAAAAGCGTACTTAGAATGTTCATATTCGGGTTCCTTAAAGATATCACCATAGTTAACGCCGTAGCCATAATCTAAATCATAAACGCTATTGACGTTTTGAACGTACATTGCCAAACGTTCTAAGCCGTAGGTAACTTCAGAAGCGACCGGGTGCATCTGATGTTCACCGACTTCTTGGAAGTACGTAAACTGGGTAACTTCCATGCCGTCTAGCCAGACTTCCCAGCCGACACCGGCACAGCCCATGGACGGGTTCGACCAGTTATCTTCCATAAATCGAATATCATGTTCCAACGGATTAATACCCAATGCTTTTAAGCTTCCGATGTATAATTGCTGAATATTTTTCGGAGCTGGTTTCATCAATACTTGAAATTGATGATGCTGATATAAACGGTTGGGGTTTCTACCATAACGACCGTCAGCTGGACGACGTGAAGGCTCAACATAAGCAACTTTCCAAGGTTCGGGTCCTAAAGCCCGTAAAAACGTAAACGGACTCATGGTCCCGGCACCTTTTTCAACATCGTAAGCCTGCATTAATAAACAACCCTTCGATGTCCAATACTTTAGCAAGGTAAAGATAATCTCTTGCAAAGATAATTTCTTTTTCATTGGTTTATCCTCCTTAAAAAAGAAACTGGGCATAAAAAAAGCCTATGCAAAGTTAGAATTTACTTTACATAGGGACGATTCTTTTTCGCGGTTCCACCCTACTTCTAGTTAATTAAAACTAGCACTTAATTTCTCAAATAAAATCTCTCAAATAAAATCGGTTCAAAAAGCGCCAAAATCAAATTCGGTCCGGGTCAGCTTTCATCAGCCTGACCTCGCTTTACAAAATTGAATCTAATCTTCTTTTCTCATTACCGATAACGTTAATTTCAATTTAATAGTAAGTTAACTTATAATCCTTGTCAAACTATATTTTGAACCGCTGCATTTGATCCAAGAATCGTTTACTCTTGAATCGCAAACCCACTGAATTATCATAAATATCATCCAAAAGTCGACGTAATTGAAACTTAGTACGCCGATTAACGTGAATCTGACCAATCTTTTTTAGAGGGACTTTAGACAATAATCTTAAATATCCAACGGTCTTGGTATCCAAATGAGAACGATGCGGATCTAAATCCCAATGTTTAATACAAAGCAAGCCACCGTATTTATCAGAATAGTCCATCGGAAAATCTTGTCGACCGCAAACCGCACAGCCCTTTAAATCAGGAGCAACCCCGAATACCGATAAGAGCTGAATCTCAAAAATGTTGGTTATAATTTCGGGATCTAAGCCTTGATTAATTAAACGCAATCCATAATAAAGCTTATTAAACCACGTTATGGACGGATGGCCATCGGGAAATGCGGCATCGATTAAGCCCATAATGTACGTTGCGTAAGCGTTTAAATTAATATTATTAATAATTCTTAAGTAATGGTGAGTCGATTCAGCCGACTTTAAATACGATAAGCCATGATAAGCAATACTGCCGGTGTACACACCATAAGTAAACGGCAAAATATCAGCCTTTAATTTAAATCGATTTCGGGTCGCACCCCTCACTAGAAACATCTTTTTACCGCATTCTGCCGTCATAAATTTAATCAGCATACTATGTTCACCATAATGCTTGCGATAAAGTAAGATCCCGTGAAAAGTGAGCTGCCGACGTTCGTTCATCAGATCACCCGAAAGAATTTAATAATTACTACGCTTATAGCCTAATTGATTAAGAATCGATTTATTATCACGCCAATGGGGATAAACTTTAACCCATAACTTCAGATAAACACCGGTGCCTAATAATCTTTCAATATCTTTTCGGGCCAAGGTTCCAATTTTCTTTAGCATTGAACCGCGACGACCGATCACAATTCCCTTTTGACCGGGTCGCTCAACAATTATCAAAGCTCTGATGAGGAGCTTATTGCCAACTTTGGAATTCATACTTTGGACCTGAACCGCAACTGAATACGGAACTTCTTGTCGAGTTAATTTAAAAATCTTTTCTCGAATCAATTCTGATACGATAAACCGTTCCGGATGATCCGTCACTTGATCACTAGGATAATATTGCGGGCCCTTCGACAAATTCTTCTTTAATTCATCTAATAACTCATTAACGTTATTACCATGAAGGGCCGAGATTGGGTAAACGCCCGCCCAGTTCATTGCGTTTTTATATGAATCCATAATGGGCAGTAATTTATTAGGATTAACTTGATCAATCTTATTAATCAATAAATAAACGGGCTTATTAACCTGTTTTAACTGCTTAATTACAAAATTATCGCCGGCACCGCGGGGCTGTAAAGCATTAATCATAAATAAGATCCCATCAACGCCTTTTAATGCGGACATTGCCGAATCTTCCATAAAATCACTTAATTTATTTTTCGGCTTTAAAACTCCCGGAGTATCCATAAATACGATCTGATGGTCTTTATCGGTATAAACGCCCTGAATCTTATTGCGAGTCGTCTGGGGCTTATCGGTCATAATAGCGACCTTTTGACCAACCATTCGATTTAATAACGTCGATTTACCCACGTTAGGACGACCGATAATTGCAATAAAACCAGATTTAAAATTAGGATTTAATTTCATCTATAATTTCCTCTCGATAACTTAAATTAATGACAATAAAGCAGGTATAAAAACAATACAGCCAATCAAAGCCGCAAAAAATGATGTAATTAATACACATCCGGCTGCGATATCCTTAATATGTTTAGCACGAACGTTATAATGATGTCCCACTTGTAAATCGACGACGTTTTCAACGACCGTGTTGACACCTTCCATAACTAGAACTGCAAAAATGGCTACCAACAGCCATGACCAATCTTCAAGGTTAACCTTTAATAGGAAGCCAAAAAGTATAACCAAAACCGCTGTGCAAGTATGAAACCGAAAATTGCGCTCCTCTTTAAATAAATCGATAATACCATCCCAAGCGTGACCTAACGATTGACAAAAATTAGTGTTTTTACTAATTTGATGATTATTTCGTGAGTCCATAGTTATCCAGAATCTTCCTTTGCAACGGGAACATTACCTTTTGATCTTCCGGCTTAATATGATCATAGCCATTTAAATGCAAAAAGCCGTGAACCACTAAATATCCTAATTCACGTTCACGAGAATGCTGTAAAAATTCAGCCTGTTCAGCAACTTTATCGATTGAAATAAAGATATCACCTAAATTTTTAGGAAACTCGGCCTTCATTTCAGGAGTTAATTTTAAAGGAAATTCTTTTCCCGCAGCGTTAGATTCGTTAACAGGAAAACTAATCACGTCAGTAGCCCGATTGACGCCCCGATACTTTTTATTCATTTTTTGCATCTGGTCATTATCCATAACGGTAACTGACATTTCAGTATTATCCTTTCAGATGAAGACTTTGCCGGCATACTGCAGAAGACCTTTAATCAATTGAATATATTTTTTAGGTACCTTTTCATCGGTTCTCTTGTATATTTCTAAATCCATAGAATACCCCGTTATTTATGATGCTTTTCGTAAGCGTTAATAATTCTAGCAACGATTGGGTGACGAACTACATCCTGAGAAGTAAACCGAACAAAACGAATACTTTTAACGTCCTTTAAAATCGTTTGTGCTTGAACTAAACCGCTCGGCTTACTTTTAGGTAAATCAATCTGTGATATATCACCGTTAACGATCATTTTAGAACCGAATCCCAATCGAGTTAGAAACATCTTCATTTGAGCATTAGTTGTATTTTGAGCTTCATCTAGAATTACGAACGATGAGTTTAGGGTCCGCCCTCGCATATAAGCTAAGGGAGCAATTTCAATAACTCCCCGATCCATTAATCGACGAGTGTGATCAGCACCGATAATCGAAAATAAAGCATCGTAAATCGGCCGCAAATACGGATCAATCTTTTCTCGTAAATCACCGGGCAAATAGCCCAGACTTTCACCGGCTTCAACCGCCGGACGAGTCAAAACAATTTTATCAACTTTACCAGCCTTAAGTTCAGCAACCGCCATTACTACCGCCAAATAGGTCTTACCCGTTCCGGCGGGTCCAATCCCAAATGTAATGTCATTATTTTTTACGGCTTGAACGTATTCACGCTGGCCAAAGTTCTTAACCCGAACGGGATGACCTTTATGATCATAAATCAAGATCTTATCATATAATCCTTCAAAATAATCTAAAGTACCACCCTTGGCCATTTTCATCGCACTCACGAAATCACTACTATGTAAAGCAATTCCCTGATGAAGCAAATTTAAAATATGCTTAAAAATGGCAACGGGTAAGTTTGTGTCTCGATCATTTTTACCAGAGACCTTAATGGTGGTCCCCCGTAAATTAATCGAAACGTTCATTCCGTCTTCTAAAATTGAAGCGAACTTATCACGAACTCCTAATAATTTAGGAGCGTCCTTCAAATTTTGTAAAACAAATTTTTTAGTTGATCCAGCGCTTTCTGCCAATATTTCAATGACCCTTTCATTAAAAATTTATGCTTCGATTAGCATAATCCGATAATTTTAAGAAGTTCTTTGATAAGATTTTTTATTTAAGGAGTTGACGAACCATTTTATTGATTACCGACCCGTTAGCACGGCCTTTAGCTTTAGACATAACGGTACCCATGACTTTACCAAAGTCCTTCATACTAGTGGCATGAACTTCTTTAATAGTATCATTAACCATCTTCTTAACCTGATCTGAAGTTAACGGCTTAGGAGCATACTTCATTAAAACTTTTAAAGCCGCTTTTTGTTCCTTAACTAAATCAGCACGTTTGCCCTTTTTAAAAGCATCGATCGATTGTTTATGCTGTTTAACTTCGTGCATAACCACAGCTGTTTCATCTTTTGATTTTAAATCACGGCCAAGAGAAATTTTTTTATTGGTTAAATCTGTCTTTAATTGACGAATAACGGACAATGCAGAATTGTCACGAGCCTTCATGGCTTTGATCATATCTTTAGTTAACCTATCATTTAAACTCATATACTTTACTCCCCTATAAATTTAATTTAAAAGCGCCCCTGAGATAGTTTCCTAATAATTATACAAAAAATCTCGCTATAATGGAAACAACTAGTAAGGACTGATATTTATGTCGATTTTAAATCTTTTCGTAATCTCCGATTCCAGTGGTGGTACTGCATTAACCGTTGCTAAAACTGCCATTTCACAATTTAATAATGTTCGTGTAAATTATCAACGATTTCCTTTCATTAAAACCGAATCCATTTTAAACGGAATTTTAAAATTAGCCGCCCAAAAAAATGCAATGATCTTTTATACATTGGTTAGCCCCAAGCTCAACCAAATGATTAATAAAGCTGCTAAAGGACATGACCTTTATAAATTCGATTGCTTACATGCACCGGTCACTATGATTAGTAAAAAATTAGGGATTAAGCCCGTTATGAAGACCGGAATGATTCATCGTTTAAATCACAATTATTTTGACCGAATTGCCGCAATGGAATTTGCCGTCGCAAATGATGACGGCAAAGATCCACAAGATTTAGACAAAGCTGATATAGTTATCTTAGGAGTATCACGAACGTCTAAAACACCGTTATCACTATATCTAGCAAACAAAAAGTTAAAAGTGGCTAACGTCCCCATTGGTCCTAAGACTCAACTTCCAAAACAAATTTGGGATGTTGATAAAAACCGAATCTTTGGATTAACCAATTCAATTAGGATCCTTCAAAAAATTAGGAGCGCTAGAACGGTAGCGTATGGCTTAGGACCTAACACACCCTATTCAGATCCAAAACGAATTAAAAAAGAATTATCCTATGCAACAAAGCTTTATAAAAAAATTGGCTGCTTAATCATCAACGTCGCCGACAAATCAATCGAAGAAACGGCCACCATCATTATGGAAAGCTTAGGAATTGATTAATTCAATAAAATGAAGGTTGGTAAATACTATTTACCAATTTTATTCATCAATTCAACTACTTTCTCTGAAGAATTAGCCGATTCCCAGGTACAATATTTTTCCCGAAATCGAATCAATGATTAGTATAATCATCTAAAGCTTTATAAAACTGGTTAGACGTAGTAGCTAACGGTCCGGGAATATCTTTCTGGTAATTAAAGTAAAAGCCCCGCAACGTGTTTCGATAGTGATCTAAATCATAGCTAAAGAAAAGCATCGGTCGATTTAGATTAGCATAATCAAACATGACCGATGAATAGTCCGTAATCAATAAATCACTGATCAAATATAGTTTACTAATATCAACATCTCGCATGACCTTAACCCGATTTTTATATTTACCAACGTGAATCCGACTTTTAACTAAATAATGAGGCCGAATGATTAAGATCGTATTTGTACTAACGTGCTTGAAAAACTTCTTCAAACTAAATTTCAGTTCAAACCGATAAGCTCCGCGTCGCAGGTAATCATCATCACGCCACGTTGGTGCATAAGTAATCACTTGAACATTAGAACGTCCTAAAATTCGTTGCTTTAATTGCTTAATTCGTCGCGGTGGATCGTCCCGATATAAAACATCATTTCGGGGATAACCAATCTTTAAAAATCGATTATGAAAAGCAAAAGCCCTTTTAAAAATTCTTTCTGAGTATAGATTAGGCGCAATCAAATAATCCCAGCGCTGGGTTTCCTTATTAAAATGCTTTTTATAACGTTTAGTACTCGTCCCGGGCATTTCAACTTGTTTCATATCTAAGCCTAATTTCTTTAACGGCGTTCCGTGCCAGGTCTGAATATAAACCGTACCCCGGTTCTTTCGCCACCAGGTCGGCATTCGAGAATTAAAAATCCAAAACTGAGCACGAGCTGTATAATAAATCCATTTAGGCATAAAACGTCTTAACAGATGAATCTGGGGATATTTATGATGTAATTCATTATACATCTTTGGCTTAACCCCAAAGTAAGCTCGTTGCCGAGCTGAAGGATCATCTTTAATCAGCTGTTTATATATAGCGGCTGGATTATCACTAACGTCCTTCCCGTTAAAGCTTTCAAAAAGATAATAGCCTTTTTTAACGGGTAAGCAAATAAGCCCATCGTTTATCACGATGAGCCCATTTCGAATTATAATTTTAATTATTTTAACTAAATCATATATAATCCGATGAATAAATTTCATTACTTGCAGCCTCTTTCTATTAAATTAAATCAACAAAACGAGCTCTGAACTTATAATGCAAATGAGATCCGACTAACAGGAAGAAGAGAACCATTAGCCAGAACACAATCGTTAAAATCGGTCGCTGCCAAAACCAATACTGCGAGAACATGGAATCACGAAATCCAGAAATCACGTAAAAGAACGGGTTTAACTGTAAAATTCGGGCAAACGGCGCCGGAAACGCATTAGTTTCAAAATTGAACAGAACCCCTGACATGTAGAACAGAACCCTCATCACCGACTGTAAGAAAATCCGGTAATCACGAACCAAAACGGTAACCGTTGAGTTAAAGATCCCAAACGCCACTAACCACATTACCATGGCGAAGAAGTAGTAGAACCACTGGAGCCAGTAAATCGTGGGAACGATACCACCGCGGAAATACGCGATGACGATCGAGAAACCCAGCATGGTCCAGAAAGAACTTAAATTACTGATCAGTTTAATCGTGGGAAGGACGCTAACCGGAAACTTCATTTTGGAAACCATCCCGACCTGCCGGTAAATACTTTTACTAGACTGGTTAGTGACGCTATTCATATAGAACCACGGGGTAATCCCGATTACCATCCATGACAGGTAATCCATTCCGGTTGAAGTTCCTTTCTTTAAGCCAATTCCGAAAACTAGCCAATAAATTCCAATCTGAATTAACGGATAAAGATATTCCCACACCAGGCCTAAATAATGACTTTGATAATCTGACATATCTTGATATTTAGAAATTCTAAACATAATTCCTAAATTACCAAATTGTTCTTTAATTAACGTTCCGATTTCTTTCAAATCAATTCCCTCTTCTTAACGGCTTTATATATTGATTAATAAATCGATCCGATGCATGTCCATCGTTATATGTATTCCATCGTAAATTAAACGGCTGAAAATTAGTCACCGGCCTATCGGGAAACCATTTCAAAAAACAAGGCTGACAGCCCGGTGATCTTTGGTATTGATCTAAATCATACATAAAAAAGATTATCGAATACGCATTCGGAAGCAAACTATAATCAAAAGCAACCGAAGAATAATCAGTAACTAAGGTATTAGTGATCGTCAATAATTCAGCGGTTGAAGTATGATTCAAATAATATATCTGAGATGAATGACCAATTTTTTGTTTAATCAACCCGAATTTACGATGTAACGCTGGGTGCAATCGTATAATCACAATTGCGCTTGGATCACACGTTAATGCGTTTTCTAGCCCGTTAGGTGGATTAAAAGTTACATCCTTCCGATATGTGGGGGCATAAAGAATAATCCGATCTTTCAATCCTTTTTCAATTAAAAAATTGATCGGATCGCGGATAACCAAGGAGTTCCATTCTTGATAAAGGAACGTGATAATCATTTGAAAAGACCCGGCCCATTACTTTTGAAGCGACAATATAATGATCAAAACAGTTATAAACCTTTTGAAAACGAATTTGATCACTTCGGCTTTTGTGCTTAGTATCAGGATCACCCCAGCCAAACTTTTTTACAGCACCATCAGCATGCCAGACCTGAATGATTTGAACACCTTTTGGTAACCGTAATCCCGCTAAAAACGGAAAATAATTATCACAAATTATTAACTTGGCACTCATAAAACAATAAGCAAGGCATCTTTAAAACAGATCCCGGTATAAAAAACAATTAATTGATGATGTTTAGGAATCGTTTCAGCAATTTTATTTATCAATTTCACATTATTATTAAAACTCATCACATAAACTACATTTTTTCTATGTTTATGAAAATTA
Organism: Acetilactobacillus jinshanensis; assembly: GCA_043289735.1. Classification (GTDB taxonomy): domain Bacteria; phylum Bacillota; class Bacilli; order Lactobacillales; family Lactobacillaceae; genus Acetilactobacillus; species Acetilactobacillus jinshanensis_A. The sequence continues at coordinate 363,153 of CP171343.1, read as the reverse complement.
ATCAGTGAAACAATTCCTACTAGCCATATATACAGGCTTTTTATCCATGAAATCATTATTAACAACTCATTTTAATATTATAGCATTTAACGGGAATGAAATGAAATTACTTATTATCCGGCTTTAAATGTTAACCCAAACTTTATAAGAGTTATCTTGACTTTCAACCAAAACAAACTTCATACCAATTAATTCATTAAAAGATACTGATTGTAACTGCATTCCTTTAATGACTTTAAAGACTTGACCATCTTTATCATAATTACCATAGAAATCGACTTGATTATGATTTGTAAAGTCTTTATTAGGCAACCACATTGACGAACCATCTCTAAGCTTAACTTGATTAGGTAATCTAAACGGCTGCTTCGTGAAGTAATGTTCACGAACGTTATGTCCACTAAATAATTGATGAACCACTCTAGCACTAGATTTACCATCCATCCATTTTGTAAATTTATCAATGAAATTACGATATCGATCAGTCATATGCCAATGACCCGCCAAGATAGGATCCAATTTTTGAATAACTTGATCAGTTGTGGTAACGATCGGTCCCGGAGCAATCTTACGAAAGTCAAAGTAGAAGCCTCGGGTACTCTTAGCATAATTATCGAAATCATAATCAAAGAAGATCATCGGCCGCTTCAAAATCGCGTAATCAAACATTACTGACGAATAATCAGTAATCAAGACATCACTAATTAAATAAAGATCAGCAATATCCTGATAATCACTAACGTTTATCGCAATATCCCGATACTTAGATAGATCCAAATGATTAGAAATCATATAGTGGGTCCTGACTAAAACCACAACCTTATGACCATAATGCTGCTTAAACTTAGCCAAATCCAAATGAAGATGAGCAACAAATTCATCAGTTTTAACAAATTCATTATCACGCCAAGTGGGTGCGTATAAAATAACTTTCTTATGAGGATCAATCCCTAACTGATGTTTAATCTTTGTAACGTAGACTGATTAGCGTTAATCAATATATCATTTCGCGGATAACCCGTTAACATTAATTGATTAGTATCTTCACGGAAAGCTCTGGGCATTATCCGTTCAGAATACATATTCGGAATAAGCAGATAATCCCAACGACGATTATCTTCATAAACTTGCTTATGATATTTAGCAACGTTGTTCCCGGGCATTGTAACTAACTTAACGTCACTGCCGATCGTCTTTAACGGCGTGCCATGCCAAGTTTGTAAAACGGTCGTGCCTTTAGGAACTTGCCAACGGAACGGTCGTCGAACATTAGTAATCCAATATTTAGCTTGAGCTTGCTTAAACATCCCTTTATAACTAAATCGTACAATATAAGGAATGTGATGTTTCTTAAAGTATGGGACATCTTCACGATTAACATTCCAATATAACTTATACTTTGGATAATGCTTCTTAATATATAGATAAATAGCCTTCGGATTATCTGAATATTTAGTTCCAAAGAAGCTTTCAAACATAATAATGTTTCGTTTCGGCAAGACCCGGCCTAAATAATTCAGTAAGAACGACTGGAAATCTTGAATCTGGAACCAATGCCAGAATTTATTAAAGATTACGTGATGATCAGGAACCTGATTCAGTTGACTTTTCTTAGTCTGTAAAACGGTGTCCACGACTTGTTTGGTAGCGGTCCCCTGGCGACCGTATTGAGCAAATCGATCAGCAAACTGGACGATTTATCGTGATATTTATATCTAACTTTATCCAAATTATTTAAAGCATGAATCAAGCTCGATTCAGTCTTTACGATCGGTCCTGGCATACTTGAATCATAATCTAGATAAGTACCACGATTTCGATCATCCAAATACAGCGTCTCATCATAAGGATAAAAAATCATGGGCCGCTTTAAATAAGCATAATCAAACATTACGGATGAATAATCCGTAATCAAGACGTCACTGATCAAGTACAGATCATTAATATCCGGATAATCACTAACGTCATAAACAAAGCCCGGATTATCATAAAAGCTACCTGAATGAGCTACAAAATAATGTAAACGAACTAAAAAGACATATTTATTACCTAATTCACGTTCCAAACGCCCTAAATCCAACGGAAAGTCAAAGCGCTGGTGCTTTCGATAAGTCGGTGCATAAAGAATAACTTTTTTATTCAACGGAATGTTTAATTTATGCTTAATAGAATTAATGTATTTCTGATTATTATGATTAATCAATTCATCGTTTCGCGGAAAGCCCGACGGAATAATTTTCTGATGATAATCAAAAGCGTTGGACGCGATTCGCTCCATATATTTAGACGGAACCACCATATAATCCCAGCGGCGGTTTCGTCGAGCAAAGTTATCCTGAACCCTTCGGCTCGCGTTCTTAAAATGCGGTTCATCAAAGCCCATATGCTTTAAGAACGTCCCGTGCAGCGTTTCGGTTTCAATCTGTCCAGGTCGCTTAAAATATTGATTAGGTAAATTAGTATTTTGAAACAAATACTTAGCAGTAGCCATATAATACCAATACTTTAGAGAATTAACCTTGACACGTTTCCCCTTTCCGTTAATCGGAATTTGCCGATTTTTAAAGAACCAAACGGTCTTCATTTTTGGATAATGTCTACTAATATATTCATAGATGGCCTTTTCATTACTACTAAATTGAGATGCCCAATATGAATCAAAAACGACAGTGTGCCGATTAATTGGCAGCATTCGCATTAATGGATAAGCTAAAGTATATGACAGAGCTCGATAACTTCGTGATTTATCAAGCCATTCATCTGCCGACCTCTAAATTTAATCTGTTGATTACGGGTAGTTAAGACATAACGATGTTTTAACGATTTACTAACCATTACAATTTTAACGTGATTATATTTATATTCATGTTTTATTATGATTAATAATTTAAAGACTAGCTGCCAATTGGTATTAAAGTCATCGGTAATATCTTGAATTAGTCCAGGTCGTTGCGGATGAAGATCCGTTTATAAGTTGCGGTCCGCTTACGTTGGTTTCAAATAGCCAATATTCTTATTCTTGACGTACGTAAACTTCTTAAGTAATTCTAAATTACCGGTCTTAATCGCATAATAGAGAATCTGATCCTTAATCGTCAGTTGCTGGATATACGGTGATGTTAAGAGATGCCAATCTCGTAAGAATTTATAGATCATTTCCTGAATCTTATAAATATAATCTTCCTGGGAATCACCGATGTTAACCAAGAAGATATGAAGATCCAATCCCAAGACCTTTTTACGGAAATCCTGCATTAAGCCGTCAGAAGTTGTATATCCAGCCTTTTCTAACATTTTTCGGCATAAATTCAAGGAATTAATCCGACTCTTAAAATTATCTAAAGCATCACGACTCTGAGTAATCGATTGGGGTCGCCAACGCCAGTAATAAACAACGTTTTTAATTAATGACGTATTTCGTGAGTGTAAATGAACATCTAAGGTAAATGGTAAATCCTCGTAAATAATATGCGGAATAAAACGAATCTGGTTTTTAACTAAAAAGCTTCGTAAATAAACCTTATTCCAGGTGGTAGTATCATATAAAAGACTATGAGTTTGATTTAAGGTTGTATTAATCTTAGTATCCTTAACCGCAAATTTGTGTAAATAAGATCCGTGAAATCTTAAATTATCAAAACGTTTAACAAAGCCCACCACCACTTGCGAATTATGAGCTTCAGCAGTATACATTAAATCGGTATAAGCATTAGGAGGAACGATATCATCACCATCGACAAAGGCAATATATTTTCCAATAGCATGGTCCATACCATAATTGCGGGCTAAACTAGGTCCCCCATTATCTTTATGCAGGGCCTTAAAATATGAATAATGTTTGGCGTAATAATCTACAATCTGAGGTGTTTGGTCAGTTGATCCATCATCAACTAGTAAAATTTCAATAGTTATTTTTAGGAAAAAGGTTTTAGTTAATGAATTCAAGCAATCTTTTAAGTAATGCTCGATATTATAACAAGTAACGATAACGCTTAAATCAATTTTCTTTTTCATAAAATTTCGCTCCATTTATCGATAATTATCACAAATTAACTCGTTCAATCTTAATAATTTTTTATTTGAAAACAAAAAACTATTTATAAACTGGTTAAGAAAATTACTATTAAATTTCATAATTTGATTTACTTATCATAATGAATTCCGTGCTTAGAAAGATCAACCTTAACGTGGGCATCTTCTAATTGACCTTTAGTAACCGGTCGCGGAGCACCCGTTAACGGTTCAGAAGCTTTGGAGTTCTTAGGGAACGCAATGACGTTACGAATGTTAGGTACTTGAGCAAGTAATCTAGCAAACCGATCTAAGCCAATTGCTAAGCCACCATGCGGCGGAAATCCATAATGTAATGCTCGTAAGAAGTAGCCAAACCGTTTCTTGGCACGTTCGGTTGAAAACCCTAAGGCATGGAACATCTTCATCTGTAGACCTGGCGTATGGATACGGATCGATCCACCACCTAATTCTAAGCCGTTCAAGATAATGTCATAACTTTGAGCATGAGCTTTATACGGATCTTCGCCTTTGTTCAAATAATGGGCGTCTTCATAATTTGGCATCGTGAATGGATGATGAGCCGGAACCCAGCGTTTAATGCCATCATCATATTCAAATAATGGCCAGTCAGTAATCCATAAGTAGTTAAAGACGTTCTTTGGAACCATGCCTAATTCAGCAGCGATCTTTTCACGAACGGCACCTAATGCACCAGCTACGACCTTTGGTGTATCAGCAACGAAGAGTAGTAAGTCACCAGGATTAGCGCCCATTCGTTTAGTAATGGCATCATAATCATCCTTAAAGAACTTAGCAATCGGTCCGCTAAAGCTACCGTCAGTAACTTTCATCCAGGCTAAGCCTTTAGCACCGAAACGTTTAATGTAACTAGCAAAACGATCAACGTCTTTTCGAGAATAATGCTTAGAACCATTTGGTACGGCAATTCCTTTAACTTGACCGTTATCACTATTTAAAACGTTGGCAAAGATCTTGAAACTGGTGCCCTTCATAATATCAGAAACGTCTTTTAATTCCATCTTGTAACGGGTATCCGGCTGATCAGTACCGTAACGATCCATAGATTCTTGCCAGGTCATTCGTGGGAACGGGGTCTTAATATTAATACCTAAGGTCTCATTCATAACCTTAGCAATCATCTGTTCAGTTAACGACTGAATCTGGAAACGGTTTAAGAATGAGGTTTCCATATCAATTTGGGTAAATTCAGGCTGACGATCACCACGTAAATCTTCATCACGGAAGCAGCGGGCTAATTGATAAACCCGGTCAAAGCCGGCTCCCATCAACATTTGTTTAAACTGCTGTGGAGATTGTGGTAAAGCATAGAAAGAACCCGGATGAACACGACTGGGTACTAAATAATCACGAGCCCCTTCAGGACTAGAAATAGTCAAATCCGGGGTTTCGACATCGATGAAGCCGTGTTCATTAAAGAAGCCCCGAACGGATTTAGCAATCTGATTTCGGATTAACATCCCACGTAAGACCGGACGGCGACGTAAATCCAAATATCGATACTTTAAACGTAATTCTAAGGATGAATTGATATGATCTTTAATCGGAAACGGAGTCGTTTCGGCCTTATTGAAGACCACGATTTTAGTAACGTGAACTTCAATCTTACCCGTCTTCATATCAGAGTTAACTTCATTTGGCTTTCGGTTAACGACCTTACCGGTAACGCCAATTACGTATTCACTCCGTAGATTTTGGGCGATCTTTAAGGCATCTTCATTAATCTGCTTACTAAACACTAATTGAACAGTACCTTCACGATCACGTAAATCAACGAAGACTAATTTACCTAAGCTTCGTTGATCTTGGACCCATCCGGTAACAGTAACTTCATGACCTAGATACTTTTCGGTAACCAGGCCTGCATATGTGGTACGTTTCATAACTGTGAACTCCTTTTGATTTTATTCATCAAAATCTTTATCAACGACGTCGCTAAAATGCTTAGTAACCTTATCTAACGGTACGGTGACTTGTTTACCGCTATCCATCGATTTAATACTAACTGATTTATTATTTAATTCATTGTTACCAATCGTTAATGTATAATGAGCATCTAAACGATTAGCCATCTTGAACTGAGAACGAGGCTTTCGGCCCGTATAATCACGATCCGTGGAAATACCTTGACGACGTAAGGCCTGAACTAATTTTAAGCTCTCGACATCCGCTTTATCACCGATACTTACTACAAAAGCATCTAATGGATTAGCCTTTGGAAATGGTAAGTGCTTAGATTTCATAACTAACATTAGACGTTCAACACCTAAGCCAAAACCAATACCCGGTACTTCAGGTCCACCTAACTGATGAACTAATCGGTTATAACGACCACCGGCACAAACGGTGGTAAAGCCATTGCCAAAAGCACTTGATTTAGCCATGATTTCAAAAATGGTGTGATTATAATAATCTAAGCCCCGAACAACGTCTGGACTTACGTAATATTTAATGCCTAAAGCATCTAATAACTGTTTAACCCGATCAAAATGAGCTTTAGCTGGAGGCGTTAAGTAATCCAAGATCGAAGGTGCACCAGCAACGAATTGCTTATCTCGAGGATCTTTACTGTCTAGGACTCGTAATGGATTCTTATGCATTCGTTTCTGAGAATCTTCACTTAATTCATTAAAATGAGGCTCTAAATACTTAATTAAAGCTTTACAATAAGTATCTTTAGTCTTCCGATCACCTAAAGTATTAAGAGCCAAATGCAAATGCTTTAAGCCGTACTGATGAAGTAAATCCATCGCCATCGCGATAACTTCAACATCCATTTCAGCACTTTTACTACCAAACGTTTCAACACCGATTTGGTGGAATTCACGTTCACGACCGGACTGTGGATGCTCATAACGGAACATCGGTCCCATGTAATAAACTTTATAAGGCTTTGGTGTATCGGGACCGTAAAGCTTATTTTGAATAAAGGCGCGAACTACACCGGCGGTTCCTTCAGGACGTAAAGCAATATGTCGACCGCCCTTATCATGAAAATCATACATTTCTTTAGAAACGATATCGGAAGTATCACCCGAAGTTCTAGAAAAAACGTGATAATTTTCAATCATGGGCGTTCTGATTTCACGATAACGATAATCTTGAAACAGCATTCTAGCGGTATCTTCAATATACTGCCACTTTTCGGTTTCACCAGGTAAGATATCTTTAGTTCCACGCGGTCTTTGATATTTAACCATTAAAATCCTCCTCGTAATTCGTTAATCAACGCATCAACGCATTAAAAAAGCGCCCTCATCAATAAACAGACGAGGGCGCATAAGGCGCGGTACCACCTTTTCTTATATCTCTTAATAACGTCTTCGAAACGAATAACCTTGGTTATTAGCCTCAAAAGTGTCTTTTAGAGAATCCCAACACATCTTTTCACCGAAATAGATGCTCTCTGGGCTTGGAACTATCTCCTACTAATCTTTATCATTGGCTTTTATATATTACAAATTAAGAGTAGAATACTTAATTCCTAAAGTCAAACCCGCTAGTGATTCTTTCAAATCATAAATAAAATTCGATATAATTTAATTAGACGTTAAATTTGAGGTGATTACTAATGACGGTAAATTCAGAATGGATCAAACGTTTACCAATCAAAAATATTAAATCCGTAACCCCGGTTTCGGGTGGCGACATCAACGAAGCCTATTGTGTAAAAACTAACCAAAAGAAGTACTTTATGAAAGTACAGCCCGGTCGCGGCAAAAATTTCTTCTTTCACGAAGTTGAAGGCTTAAACTTACTAAGCCAGGCGGCCTTTATACCTAAAGTTATTACTTACGGTCAAATTGGCCGGGATGGATATCTAATCTTGAAATGGATCAATTTTGGAACCGGCAGCCAGTATAAATTAGGCCAAACCGTTGCCAAAGTCCACCGAATTCATAGCCGAAAATTTGGCTTAGATCATGACTTTAAGCTCGGTAAAATTCCTAAAAATAATCATTGGCAAAACAGCTGGATAAAATTTTATATCAATCAGCGATTAGACCCGTTGGTCAACTTGCCAAAGAGAATCACGTTTGGAATCCTTATCGTGAGCAACATTATCAAGACTTACGGGCATCTTTTATTAAATATTATTCCAAACCTAACCATCGAGTTATACCTTCGTTATTACATGGTGATCTCTGGTTTGGCAATGTCGACTTCACAGCCGATGGTAAGCCCATGTTGATCGATCCTGACGTTTTCTTTGGTGATCGAGAAATGGATTTAGCGATGACGACCGTCTTCGGGGGCTTTAGTCCACAATTTTATGAAGGTTACAACCGCATTTACCCAATTAAACCCGGCTTTAATCATCGCTTACCATGGTATCAATTCAACTATTTAATGGCACATTTAAATCTATTCGGTGAAGCTTATGGAATTAGCGTCGATAATATTTTAAGCCGATATTAATCATTTATTATCGGTATCTAAAATAAAAGTCGACGGTCCGTCATTATCCAATTCAACTTGCATATCAGCACCAAAGACACCGGTTTCAACGTGTAATCCAGCATCCCGTAAAGCTTGATTAAATTTTAAATAAATTTTCTTAGCGTGGTCAGGCTTACCTGCATGGAAGAATGACGGTCGGTTACCCTTCTTAGTATCTGCATATAGCGTAAATTGAGAAACCGAAAGAACCTGACCGTGAACTTTTTCAATATTATAATTCATCTTGCCGTTTTCATCAGAGAAGATCCGTAAATGAGTAACCTTATGAACTAAGTATTTAATTTCATCGTCACCGTCAGAATCCTCAACCCCGACTAAAATCATAAAACCTTGTGGAATCTGGCCGTGAACTTTGCCATTAATGGTTACTTTCGCGTGTTTTACACGTTGAATCACAATTCGCATCGTAATCACCTATTAATTTCAATCTAATTTAAAAATAAAGAAGCATTTTATAAATGCTCCTTTATTTTTTTAACTTCTTTAACATTTTTAAGTTTCGTTCGTGCTCTAATAAATGGCCCTTTAAATAATGAAGTAAGCCGTTTTCATCTTTAAAAATTCGTGGATGCTTTTGTTTATGAAGCCTTAAATCAATTTCGTTAATTTTCTGACGACCTGTCCAGCGATGACCATATCTAATAATCAATCGATTATTCAGTCGGTTCCGGCCAAAACGAAATACGTAAACATTATCAGGGGCCATTAAAGGACGAATATAAGTTTTTTTATAATAATAGCCGTTCTCTTTTAAATATCTCTTAGTTTGACTTAACATCTCAAGCACCCCCTATTTAATAAGATGTTTTACTTTATATCATAATCATTTTTTGATATAATGACAATTAAATTAAGACAAATATTTTATAAATCATTAAATCACTAATACAAAAGCTCCCGTATTATAATATTACATGCTGTAACGAAATTAAATTTATAAAAAGATGGTAATATGAAAAAACAAATTACGATTGAAGAAGTCGCTAAACGGGCTGGAGTTTCTAAAGCAACGGTTTCACGAGCCATTAATAACAGCCCTAGAGTTCGGTTAAAGACGCGAAATTTAATAAAAGGAATCATTAGAACTTTAGGATATCATCCTAATACCGCAGCCCGCGGCATCAGAACTAAAGTCTCTCGGACAATCGGTATGATTTTACCCAATATTACTAATCCTTTTTATGCCGAATTAGTTCGCGGAGCTGAAGACCAAGCCCGATTAAGCGGTTATCAAATTATGATTACTAATACCGATGAAAAGCCAGAACATGAATATGCTGACATTAATAATCTTCTAAATCAAATGGTGGACGGCTTAATTATCATTAGTACCGGGGTGATTAAAAACTATCAACAAATTTTACGACATACTCCCACGATTTTTGTCGATCGACTTCCTAGTAAAAAAGAGGTTAACCACTTTGACACCCTATTAGTCGATAACATTAAAGGTAGCTTCCAAGCGATCAATACTTTAATTCATAACGGTGCTGAAAGAATTGGGTTTATCAATAGCTCAGTTCCCGACGTAAACACTCGAAGAATGATTGGCTATAAAAAGGCTCTAAATGGCAACCATATTAATTATGACCCAGATATTATCCAGGAAAGCAATCGTAAAGCCTCAAACGTAGAGAAATTAACGGGTCAATTAATCATTAATCAAGCCTGTGATGGTATCTTTGCGGCCAATAATACCATTTTTAAAAAGATCTTACTAAAAATACGGAGATCACACATAAAAAATGTTAAACTAGCAACCTTTGATGATAATTTCTTTTATCAATTTTTAAATCGAAAAATGACGGTAATCAAGCAACCTGCTTATAAAATGGGCTCTAAAGCGGTGATTAATTTAATTTATCGAATTAATACCCCTAAATTGCCTATTAAACATACTTTATTAAAGCCCAAATTAAAACGTTATTCAAAAAGATGCTTCAAAATTTGAANNGCATCTTTTTTATTTATCATTCTTATGTTTTATTAATCTTCAACTTTACCAACATCAATCGCTTGATGCTTTAAACTTGGAAAGATATGTTTATCAGCATACCCAGTGATACTTCCTTGGAATAAGAATGCAAAGACGGTCCCTAACCCAAAGTTAGCAAGGCCACGAATAAACTTCCTTGCATAACTCCTGACATAACAATTGCTGAAATCGCAATTAAAGTCGGTGGAATATAAGAGCACCACATCGCTTTAGCGGCATTCCCGTCAAAGAACTTAAAGCGTAAAATCTGCATTAAATCATCAGCCGGATGAAGAGCTAGATTAACCCGCTGGTAAATTGAAATTGCTACGGCAATAAACGTTACTCCTAGGAAGTTTACTAAAATGTAAATAATAGTTCCTAAGATACTACTAGTTTGCGGGAAAAATTTACTAAACACCCCATCAAAAAATTGAATTAATGAGGAAAACGGAATTAGAAAAATTAAGTTACCAATTAATCGGCTCCAACTCCAGTGGCCAATTAAAATAAAATTCAATAAAGTAGTTAATAAACCCAAGCCTAAGAAAGCCCAGAACAATGGCCAATGAAACGCAACACCAAAATTATTTTCAGCTGCCGTCCAATAAGCCGACCCTAAAATTTTAACATGAATTTTAGCACTACTAACTAACGTTAAAACGTTACCGGCTGAATTAAAAATTAACGAGACCACAAAGTAAATAATTGCTGTAGTCATTGAAATTGTACGTTTTGATTTGGTACTATCCATAATTATGACTTGCCACCTTTAAGCATTAATAAAATTAATCAAACTTAGCGTTATCGATTAAATGTAATCGGTAACATTTAGTATTATATAGAACCAATGTAAACGATTACATTAATTATTATTTACTATTAAATTCAACGACTCGTTCAGCGGCATGACCGTCATCCCACGAATTAAAACGCCGATTAAATCTTTGGTAACGATCATGATATTCAGATTTAATTTGATCAATATGCATAATTGCTGACAGGACCTGATCACTCGTCTTCAAGATCGGACCCGGCAAATCACGTTTCATATTTAGATAAAAGCCGCGTAGGACCCCTGCATACCGATCATAATCATAAGCAAAATACAGAATGGGTCGCTTTAAATTAGCAAAATCAAAGAAAACGCTTGAATAATCCGTAATCAAAATATCAGAAATTAGATATAATTCTGAAATATCATCATAGCCAGATTCATTAAAGACAAAATTACCATAATCTGATAAATTCAAATGATTAGTAACAAAATAATGAGTCCGTAGGATCAATACGTATCGATCACCCAATAAACGTTTCATTTTACCGAGATTCAATTTTAACTGAAAATTATATTTACCGGCACCTAAATATTGATCATCACGCCAAGTGGGTGCATATAAAATGACCTTTTTATCCAGCGGAATCCCTAATTTTAATTTTACTTTCCTAGCAATTTGATCACGATTAGGAGCACTTAAGATATCGTTACGAGGATAACCAGTCTTTAACATCTTGTTTTTCGGATACATAAAGGCATGACTAAAAACGTTATAAGAAAATTGATTATCAGTTATAAGATGATCCCACTGCTTCGTTTGATAATAAAAGCCTTTTTTATACAGAGGTGCGTTGGCAATATTATCTAAATCAAAGACCAACCGTTTTAACGGGGTCCCGTGCCAGGTCTCAATAAACTTAGTACCCGGACGTTTTACGAACCAACGGGGCTGACGCATATTAAAGATTTGATATTTAGAAGTGGCTAAATAATACATATATTCAAAGCCAAATTTACGAACCACAATCGTATTGGGCTGAGTGCTTAATTCATTCTTGATCTTATCATAATTATCATCATCAGCAATCCAAACGTTAATAAACTGATTTGGATAATGTTTTTGAATATATAGATAAATATATTTTGGATTATCAGCATAACTCCGACCGATAAATGATTCATAAATAATGACTTTCGGATTAACCGGTAAATGACGAAACAGTAACCGATAAGATTCATAAATCGCCGTCTGATTATCATCTTTAATGAAATCATGAACATCCCGACTAGCTACTAATAAAGACATTTTACGTTTAGCTAGATTAAAGTGACCATGTTCAACATTGGTTAGAATATGCTTACTCAATGGATTAATTAATTCATAAGCATCACGATTCAACTCACCCAAATAACTTTGCAGAAGTTTAAAATCATTAGTTATTGATCCAACCGAATGCATATCCATGGCAACGGCCTTATAGAAATAACGATGTAAATAAAGAACCGTAAATTGACTAAAGGCCCTCTTCAATTGATAATTATAATTTTTATTCAAAATTTGAATTGAAGTCAGACAAGCCTTTAACCAATCTGCCCATCGATTAGACGCATTTATCTGGGATAATGATGGATCGTTAATGGGATCATTATGCCCTACTAAAATATAATGATAATCACTCAATTTTAAAAGTCGTTTAGTCTTTAAAAAACTGACAGCCATAAAGTCAACATTAGGATATAGAGAATTGTAGGGATCAAACTGAGCTCCTGATCTTTAACTAGTGATGCAGGAATAACTTTTCCAGCCATTGTTAAATTTTTTTATTCTTTTATACAGATTTATTCCCGCTAATATCCAATATTTATCAAATAACCAAGCCTGATATTTAGGATCATCATTTAAATGATCTAACGAAACGTTGGAATAATTAAATTCTCGATAAACCGGATGAAAATTATTTATCTTATATGGTGTTTCTGGAAGTGCATCTTCACTTGAATTATTTTTACGAATTGAGTTTATAAAAATATTTTTAGGTTCATAAGTATAATAATCATTTAGATCAATTACGGTATGATTATCATTAATGGTATCTAAAGTTAAATAATCATCAGCATCAACAAAAATTAATTCTTGTCCGTCAGCAACTTTAATCGCCTGATTCAAAGCTGAACCTAATGTGTTAGGTGAAAAACTAACTCGTTTAATTTTAAAATCGGCGGGATGAAGATCTAAATTGGGTTGATTACATGCAATTATCCAATCAAAATTATGATTACTCTGAGCCTCAAGATTACTTTCAAGTTCAATTAATCGTTTTGAGTCATGTGAATTACTTGCGGTAATAATACTAAACTTCATTCAATGTTTCCTTTTACTTTAAATCGAATTAAATAGTGCATGAACGACACGTGCTGAAGCATGACCATCATCCCACGAGTTAAAGCGTCGATTAAATTTAACGTAACGATCATGATATTTTGCTTTAATATGACCGATATTTTCAATTGCGTGTAAAATTCCATGACTAGTCTTTAATAACGGCCCTGGTAAATCTTTCTTCATATCTAAATAAAAGCCACGCAATACATCGGCATAATCATCATAATCATAAACATAATACAAAATCGGTCGCTTTAAAATTGCGTAATCAAAGAAGACACTTGAATAATCGGTAATCAAAATATCTGAAATCAAATATAATTCAGCAATATCATCATAATCAGATTCGTTAAAAACAAAATTACCAAACTGAGACGTATCAATATGATTTGAAATAAAATAATGAGTTCTTAAGATTAAGACGTAACGATCACTTAAATGACGCTTAAGTTCCGCTAAATTTAAATGCAGCTTAAATTTATAATGTCCAGGACTAAAAAATTGATTATCACGCCACGTAGGTGCATATAAAATAACCTTTTTATCCAGCGGAATACCTAATTTTATTTTAATTCTTTTAGCGATCCGATCACGATCAGGACTATTTAAGATATCGTTCCTTGGGTACCCGGATTTAAGCATCCGATCCTTAGGATACATAAACGCCCGGTTAAAAATATCGTATGAATACTGATTAGCGGTTACCAAATGATCCCACTGACGAGATTGATGATAAAACGTCTGCTTATATAAATGCGAAGCACTGGCCACGTTATCCATATCAAAGACTAAATGCTTCAACGGGGTACCGTGCCAGGTTTCAATAAAACGCATTCCAGGCCGTTTAATAAACCATTTTGGCTGTCGCATATTAAATACAAAATACTTAGCAGTAGCTAGATAATACATATATTTAAAGCCAAATCGACGAACCACTTTAGTATTAGGTTGAGAATTTAATTCAGCTTTTAAATGATTAAAATGTTCAGCATCAGCGATCCATACACACGTAAATTGACTCGGATAGTGCTTCTGAATATATCTATAAATGTATTTAGGACTATCTGAATAATTTCGGCCTAGGAAAGATTCAAATAAAATTACGTGTGAATTTATCGGAACATGTTTAAACAACGTGAAGTAAGAATCTTTAGTCACACCACGACCACGATTAACTATTAACTGATTAACTGAAGAACTTTTGAACCTCAATTAACGTTCGCTGATTATTTAAATTTAACAAGCCCCGGCAACAAGCATTAACCCATAACTCCCAACGATCATTTCGATTTAACTGACTTAATGACGGATCATTGACGGGATCGTTATGCATGACCTTAATATAATGATAATCACTTAATTTAATAAATTGATTAGATAACTCGGTAACTGATAACATAAATTGAATATCAGGATAAAAGGATTTTTTTCATCAAAGTGGAAATGATTATCAACAACTAATTTCCGAGAAATAACTTTACCTCTTGAAATTAATTGATTAATAAATCATCATAACGATGCTCTTTATCAAAAATCCAATACGATCATTAAGCCATGAAGAAAACCACCCCAATCAGGTAACGCATCCTTGGGATTACCTTTCGTTAATTCAATTTTGAAGATTCTCGGCTCATATAAGATAATCATCAGCGTCAACAAAAACTAAATAATTCCCATTAGCTGCTTTAATTGCCGCATTTTTTGCAGCACCTACTGTATTAGGATGAAATTTAACAATTTTAACCGGGAATTTAACATCAGGCAATTCTAAGTGGTAATTACAAGCAATTATCCATTCAAAATTTTGTTTTTCCTGTTTTGATAAATTAATTGCAAGCTCTTTAATTCGATTTAAATCATGATGACTACAAGGTGTAATAATACTGTATTTCAAGAACGATCATACTTTCTAGTTCGATTTACGTAGATTTTACTAAATTCGACTTACTTTAGACATTAAATGATGTTTTGTAAATCGAGATTCTTAAAATGGGAAATGTTCCTTTTAATTCATTAATCTGTTCACTAACGAATTTTTGATACTGATTTAATAGTTTAGTATCGCCAATATAATTAGCTGCATTAGCAACTTCAGATAACCAATTAAGCCGATTCTGTAAACTAAAATGACTTAAAATAACGGTGGGTAAATTAATTTTTACGATCTCCGGACGATTAATGATGATATTTACTAACGTGTTAGCCAAGCCGTTCGTAAAATTTAATTCGCCATAACGCTGAATCGTATCCATTACCTTATAATTTTGTAAACCTAATAAGATTAGTAATTGGGATGATAACGACAAATTAAATAATGGGATGTTTAAAGGCAAATCAAGTATCGACTTAACCGTATTTACCCGGACCGGATGATTTTGATTAATTTTCTTAATAATAAGACTGGTTTGCTTCGTTAATGATTGCTCATTACGTAAATACGTTAATTCAATCACATCACTAGAATGGCGATCAATAATTTGTTCCCATTGTGTAAAGGCGTTTGGTAATAAACAATCCGTTACGTGTAAATTCAGCCAATAATTATATTGATTGGAATCTAAATTAATTGAAAATTAACATCACGTTGGATGCACGTTGAGATTCAACGTTCAAAATAAATTGTTTTACGTTTTCTTTGGTATAACGATTATTAGGTAATACATTTATTAAAAATTCCACATATCTCACCTTTAACTTAAATTATTTACCGCCACGTTCAGCTTCATCGGTCTTAAAGACGGCCATAAACGCTGATTGAGGAATTACAACTTTACCAACGGCCTTCATTCGTTTTTTACCGGCCTTTTGCTTCTTAAGTAGTTTATCTTTACGGGTTTGGTCACCACCGTATAGCGGACCGGTAACATCCTTTCGATACGGCTTGATGGTAGCTCGAGCAATAATTTTAGCCCCGATTGCAGCTTGAACCGGAATTTCAAAATTCTGACGCGGAATTAATTTCTTTAATTTATTGACCATTTCACGACTTCGACTATAAGCAAAAGAACGGTGAGAAATAAAGCTTAGCGCATCGACTTTACTACCGTTCAATAGAATATCAATCTTAACCAGATCACTAGCTTTATAGCCCTCTAAATCATAATCATAAGAAGCATAGCCACGAGTCTTGGACTTTAAATGATCGTAGAAATCATAAATAATCTCACTTAAAGGCATGCTATAAACGATATCAACATGATACTTATCTAAATAGCGCATCGTAGTATATTTACCTCGTCGATCCTGACAAAGCTTCATGACGGCACCGATATATTTACTAGGCGTCATAACGGTTACTTTAACGTACGGTTCCTCAATTTCTTTGGTAGTACCAGGATCAGGCATATCATAAGGATTTTCAACGTTCTTAACCTTACCGTTATTTAAAATGGCTTTATAAGTAACCGAAGGAGCCGTCGTAATCAAATTCATGTTAAATTCTTGTTCTAAACGCTCTTGAACCACACTCATATGAAGTAAGCCTAAGAATCCACAACGAAAGCCAAAGCCTAAAGCCTTTGATGATTCAGGCTTAAATTCTAAAGCAGCATCATTTAACTTTAATTTTTCAAGTGATTCACGTAGTTCTTCAAACTTACTATTACTGGTTGGATATAAACCAGCGTAGACCATGGGTTTCCGTTCCCGGTAACCAGGTAACGGATGCTTAGCCGGATGATCAACTTTAGTCACGGTATCACCGACTCGGGTCGTGGTAATATCTTTAATACTAGCCGTTAAGTAGCCGACGTCTCCAGCCATTAAGTACGGCTTATTAATCGGTTTGGGTGAATTAACGCCAACTTCAGTAACCGTAAATTCATGTTTACCATTCATCATCCGAATCCGATCGCCAGCTTTTACATAGCCACTATATAGACGAACGCTTAAAACCACGCCCCGATAGTCATCATAAGCCGAATCAAAGACTAAGGCCTTTAACGGACCGGCAACGTCACCCTTCGGTGCTGGAATATCATGAACGATTTTTTCCATTAAATCCGGAACGCCAGTCCCGTATTTAGCACTAGTCAAAGCCGCATTCGAAGCATCAATCCCAATCACGTCTTCAATTTCTTTTTTAGTCTTTTCAGGCTGAGCTGAAGGTAGATCAATCTTATTAATATCAGGTATAATCTTTAAATCATCGTTAATTGCCAAATAAACGTTAGCGATGGTCTGGGCTTCAACACCCTGTGAAGCGTCAACCACTAAAATAGCGCCCTCACAAGCGGCTAAGCTTCGGGAAACTTCATAAGAAAAATCAGCATGGCCGGGAGTATCAATCAAATGGAATATATAATCATGACCATCTTTAGCATGATACGTTAACTGGACCGCATTTAATTTAACGGTAATGCCTCGTTCACGTTCAACGGGCATGTTATCCAAGATCTGATTCTTCATATCACGTTTAGCGACCGTATCGGTTAATTCTAAAATTCGATCGGCTAACGTCGATTTACCATGATCAATATGAGCAACGATTGAAAAATTACGGATGTATTTTTGTCGTTGTTGCATCTTTTTTAAGTCCATTTTTATTCTCGACCTCTTCAATATAAGATTCTATTTCTATTTTAACAAAAAAAAAGAGCTGAATTGAACCCATTCAACTCTTTATAATTAACTTTAATAATTTTATTTATTAAAAGCATCCTTCATTTTATCGAAAAAGCTGCCGCCGTTCCCGGTACGAGTTTCTCCACTAGCTTCAGCAAAGGCCTGCATAGCCTCTTTCTGACGCTTATTCAAATGACGTGGAGTCGTAACGGTAACGGTTACTTTTTCATCACCGCGTGAACTGCTATGAATATAAGGAATACCTAAATTTCTCAAATTAAAAGTCGTATCGGTTTGGGTCCCAGCAGGAATCCTTAACTGAACTTCACCGTCTTCACTCTTATTTTTACTATCTAAAGCTTTAACGTTTACCTGACTGCCCAGAGCAGCTTGGGCAAACGAAATGTTTTTATGATAATAAATATCCGAGCCATGACGTTTAAAGTTCTTACTAGGCTTAACTCTAAACACGATAAACAAATCGCCGTAGGATCCACCGTGAATTCCAGCTTCACCCTGGCCTTGTAATCGCATCTGCTGACCGTTATCAATTCCGGCCGGAATATCGACTTCGATTTCATGGCTTTGGCTTACTTTACCGGTACCGCCACAGGTCGGACACTTATCTTTAATTTCCTGACCGGTTCCGTGACAAACGGGACAGGTTCGCTGACTCTGCATCTGACCTAACGGTGTATTAGCAACGCTGATGATGTAGCCAGTTCCATGGCATCGCGGACAGGTAACGGGCTTAGTACCCGGTTTAGCACCGGTACCGTGACACGTCTGGCATTCAGCCTGACGATTATAGCTGATGGTCGTGTGCTTACCGAAGACGGCATCGGTAAAGCTAATCGTCATTGAATACTGAAGATCACGACCCCGTTGCGGTGCGTTTGGATTTCGACGCTGAGTATGCGCTCTAGCACCGCCACCGAAGAAATCGTTAAAGATGTCGCTAAAACCACCGGCACCGAAGCCTTGGCTAAAGCCACCGGCGTTATTGAATCCGCCGGCGCCGCCGAAGCCGCCACCAGCATCTCCAGAACCAAACTGATCATACTGCTGACGTTTCTTTTTATTACCTAAAACGCTGTAAGCCTGATTAATTTTAGTAAATTTCTTACCAGCGCCGGGAGAATGATTAATATCTGGATGCCATTTTTTAGCTAATTCACGATAAGCATGGTTAATTTGACTTTGGGTCGCGTCATGCGGAACGCCCAAAATCTTATAGTAATGTTTTGGGTCCATAGTTAACCTCCCAACATATAATTAATCATAATAAGAATAACAGATTTTAAACAAAAAGCCAAAGTCCCTTTAACAGACCTTGGCTTCTTGCAATAAATTTATTCTTTCAATTATTTGTTGTTGTTATGAACGGTATGGAAATTACCGTTAACGGTCTTACCATTTCCGCCGTTACCGTTGTTGTTATTATTAGATCCATTATTACCGTTAGCATTCGAGCCGCCCTTAGTAGAGCCGCCCTTATGCTTATATAACTGAACGGCTAAGGCCTGTAATGCTTTAGTCAAGGCTGACTTCTTAGCTTTCATGTCATCAACATTGCCAGACTTACGGGCTTT
The DNA here is from genome assembly GCA_043289735.1 of Acetilactobacillus jinshanensis. Classification (GTDB taxonomy): domain Bacteria; phylum Bacillota; class Bacilli; order Lactobacillales; family Lactobacillaceae; genus Acetilactobacillus; species Acetilactobacillus jinshanensis_A. Next base: position 343,348 of record CP171343.1, on the reverse strand, counting down.
CTTCAAAGCATCTTCAGCTTTGTTAGCTTTATCAATTAAGTCTTGGGATACCTTACCCTTAACTTCTTTCTTAGTCTTATCAGTCTGGAAGATTAACTGATCAACACTATTCTTTAAGTCAACCTTAGCTTTACGTTTCTTATCAGAAGCTTCGTTTTGTTTAGCTTCCTGACGCATCTTCTTAATTTCAGCATCGGATAAGCCATTAGCATTCTTAATCGTAATGTTCTGACTCTTACCAGTACCTTTATCTTTAGCGGAAACGTTAACGATTCCGTTCTTATCAATATCAAAGGTAACGGCAATCTGCGGAACACCACGCGGTGCCGGTGGAATGTTAGTTAACTGGAACTGGCCTAAGCTCTTATCATCAGCGGCCATTGGACGTTCACCTTGTAAGACATGAATGTCAACACCGGTCTGATTATCAGCAGCCGTAGAGAAGACTTTAGTCTTAGACGTTGGAATGGTGGTGTTACGATCAATTAATTTAGTAAATACACCACCCATGGTTTCAATACCTAAGGATAGTGGAGTAACATCTAAAAGAACCACGTCTTTAACGTTACCAGTTAGAACACCACCTTGAATAGCAGCACCTAAGGCAACGGCTTCATCTGGGTTAATTGAATGATCAGGTTCTTTACCGCTCCACTCCTTAACGGCTTCCTGAACAGCAGGAATTCGAGTAGAACCACCGTTTAAGATAACGTGATCGATATCCGAAACGGATAAGCTAGCATCTTTTAAAGCTTTGTCAAATGGAACCTTGGTCTTATCAACTAAGTCAGAAGTTAATTCATTAAACTTAGTACGGGTCAAAGTAGCCTGTAAGTGTAACGGACCGGTCTTACCAGATGCAATAAACGGTAAGCTAATTTGAGTTTCGGTTTCACTGGACAAGTCCTTCTTAGCTTTTTCAGAAGCATCCTTCAAGCGTTGTAATGCCATCTTATCTTTAGATAAGTCAACATTATGTTCCTTCTTAAAGTTATCGATTAACCACTTCATAATGCGGTGATCAAAATCATCACCACCTAAGTGGGTATCACCATTAGTGGAAAGTACTTGGAATACTCCGTCACCTAACTGAAGAACGGAGACATCAAAAGTACCACCACCTAAGTCATAAACTAAAATCTTTTGATCTTGCTTCTTGTTTAAGCCATATGCTAATGATGCAGCGGTTGGTTCATTAATAATTCGCTTAACGTCTAATCCAGCAATTTTACCAGCATCTTTAGTAGCTTGACGCTGAGCATCATCAAAATATGCAGGAACGGTAATAACAGCTTTATTAACCGTTGCACCAATGTACTTTTCAGCAAAATCTTTGATGTAGCCTAAAATCATTGCTGAAATCTGCTGAGGTGTGTATGATTTACCACCAACGTGAACCCGGTAATTAGGATCACCCATGTGACGCTTAATCGATGCAACCGTGTTGGGATTAGTAATCATCTGACGCTTAGCAACGGCACCAACTTGATGACTACCGTTCTTAAATGCAACTACTGAAGGAGTGGTACGGCCACCTTCAGGGTTAGTAATAATCTTAGGTTCTTTACCTTCTAAAACGGCAACTGCAGAATTAGTAGTACCTAAATCGATACCAATAATCTTATTACTTACTGCCATAATTTATTACCTCGATTCATCAAATTTTAATAAATAATTATTAATTTAAATTATTTAGCAACAATTACCATAGCTGGACGTAAAGTCCGGTCATGAAGTCGATATCCTTTCTGTAAAACTTTAACAACTTGATCAGCAGGATGTTTCTTAGTAGCGGGAACGGTCTGAACTGCTTGAGCATATTCCGGATTAAATTTCTTACCTTCAACGCTAACTTCTTTAATACCGTTATCAGATAAAGCTTGCGTTAAACGGTCATAAACCATTTTAACGCCTTGCTTTAGCTGTTTGCCACCTTTATCGGTAACCTTAACGGCTAAGGCACGTTCCATATTGTCCAGACCCGGCAAAATACTCTTAGCCAATTTCTGACCACTATATTTCCGAATCTGCTTAGCATCCTGGGCATCATGCCTTTGAACGTTTTGCATTTCTGCTTCAGCACGAAGGTATTGATCACCTAAAGAACTGCTCTTTTTCTTTAGATCAGCAACCCGCTTTTTAAGTCGATTAATAACTCCGTTTATTGATGGCTTTTTAGCTGCTTTTTTAGTAGCCTTTTTGCCACCTTTCTTCGCAGCTTTTGAATTAACTTTTTTAGCGGATTGTTTTTGTTGCTTTACTTGTTTTTTGTTTTTCTTTTCAGCCAAATAGATCCCTCCTATCTACTACTACTGATCATAATTCTTAAAGTAACCTAACAACCTTTCAGCTAAATCCTTTCGAAATGCACTCACAATTCCAATAATCTTAGAATACGGCATTCGGGTCGGTCCCAATACTGCGATTAAGCCTTTCCCATATTTACCAACGTTGTAAGTACCGGTAATCACGCTGTAGTGCTTTAACAGGTCATTACTGAGCTCCGAACCGATCTTAACTGAAATCGGCCGATGAGGATTACCAATAAAGTTAGAAACGTTATTGGTTTTATTAAGTAACGAATATAAAGGCTTTAAGTAAGCAATATCATTACTATTGGTAAAGTTCAACAAATTCAATTCTCCGCCGATATAGAAACGATCCCGAGCGGCTTTACTAAGAACGTCATGAAACGTATCCAGAAAACCATCTGGCGTATGAATATATTTAGTGACTTCAGCGGGAATTTGGGTATTCAACTGTTGTAGAACGGTTGAAATTGCTTCACCTTTTAAATGGCTGTTAATTAATCTAACGATCATTTCAAGTTGCTTACCAGAAACGTTATCAGGAATATGAAAGACCTGATTTTCAATTTCACCGTTATCCGTAACTAAAATTGCCATAACTTCAGAATTACCTAACGGTACCAACCGAAATCCGCTTAACCTTCGCTTTTGTGATTGTTCCGGCCGCAGAGTTAATGCCGTATAATGGGTCAGATTAGATAAAATATCAGCCGATTGTTTAACAATCTCATCAATTTTATGAAAACGACCGTTCAAAGCATGTCTGATGATTTCCTGATCAGTCTTAGTCACCGGATTAGGTGAAATCAAATGATCAATATAATAACGATAACCGTTAATTGATGGTAAACGACCTGATGAAGAATGAGTCTTTTTAATCAGGCCTTTACCTTCTAAATAGGCCATTTCGTTACGAATCGTAGCTGAACTAACTTGGAACGGTAATTGATTTGCTAAGGCTTTAGAACCTACGGGCGTACCGTTATGAATATAATCACGGACGACCGCTAATAAGACTTTCTTCTGTCTCGAAGTCAGCATAAATCAATCACTCCCTCATTAGCACTCTTAGCACTCATATATCCTTAGTGCTAACTTACGTTTATAATGTACCAAACGATTAATGATAAATCAAGAGAAAGAATCGATTTAATCACTAATTCTTAGAAAAATAAATTTAATCTGGGGCCTGATCTCACTAAGCCAATCAACTTTAACCTTTTCACCATAAACATTTTGTTTAAAATCAAGCAAATTAATCTCGACCGTGATTGGATTATGGCTACCAAAAGTAACGTTATGACCGATGGAAGCCATCCCTTTATAGTAATGATGATTAATGGCAACTTTAGTCACGTAAACCCCGACTTTCGGCAGCCATTGATGCTCGCTACCTTCAATATTAATCGTCGGAAAGCCTAATTTCCGACCCCTCTGATAGCCACGAACAATCGTACCTTCAGTTTGAAAAGGCCGACCGTATACTTAGGCAATAATTTCATATTAGCAATGCTTTTCGGTCCATACGTATGATTATCACCGGCCACCACCGTATCAGCATTAAATCGTATCAAGTAATTATCAACAAATTGCTGCGGAGTTTGATTCTGAAATCTTGCGGTGTAATCAATCATATAAACTCGTTGAACGCCCCAATTTTTTAAGATTTGAAGCTTCATCGGATTTAAAGTTAAATACCGATTATTATGAGCATTCAAACGTTGATAAATAATCTTCGGTGAATGATTATACGTTAATACAACTAATGGCATTTGCTTTTGTTTAGCAATCCGCTTCGCAGTCATAATAACTTGACGATGACCTAAATGAAGCCCGTCAAAAAAGCCCATGGCTAATACAATGGGCCCTTTAAATTTTAAATCAGGACTTAACGGATGGTGTAAATGAACAACTCGCATATTAACTGTTCACCTTACTTAACACTAAACATGGTTACGGGTCGATAACAGTTTTGCTTAACATCATGGCCGTATAATGCTTTGGTATCATGATGATACTTTAAGATCAACTTATTAAAGTTAGGTATTTCATCAGGATATAAAAAGGCCCCGTTTTTAACCCGAGTCCATTGTCTAGGGCTTAAATTATAAATCGGAACATCTGGCAGAGCGTGCTCAATGGGTGCCATAAACGATAAATCATGATCTTCAAGATCTTGAGCAATTTCTTCAAACGTGACCGTTTGTTGAAGAGTAAAGGCTCCGCTTTTGACTCGGGTCAAACTTGACATTACGGCGGGAACACCCAATTTTTTGCCCAAATCAACAGCTAAACATCTTATGTAAGTACCTTTACCACAGATAATTTTAAAATAAATTATCTGACGCATCTTATCAAGCGGTGCCTTAATCTGTTTAAAAGACTTTACACTAACGATGTGCTTAGGCCGTTTAACTCTAATCCCTTGTCGAGCATATTGATACAAATGTTTGCCATTCACCCGGACTGCTGAATACATGGGAGGAATCTGCACTAAGTGTGATTTTTCAAAGGTCTTCATTTGCTTAGCAATTTGCTCATCTGAATACGGGATCTTAACGGGCGACGATTTAATTACGTTACCCGATAAATCAGCGGTATCCGTTGAAAAGCCCAACGTAATTGAGCCTTGGTACTCTTTACCAAAGCGCATCAAATAACTCGCTACTTTGGTAGCACTACCGACACAAATCGGCAGTACACCATCCACATCAGGATCCAGAGTACCACTATGACCGACTTTTTTAACGTTTAAAAGATGTCTAATTTTACTTACGCATCCAAAACTAGTAATGCCCTGAGGTTTATATAATGGAATAATTCCGTTCAATTTATTCACTTTCCTCAAAAAAATAAATAAAGGGATAGGAATTCAAATTACCCATCCCTTTATATTATAATTAATTATCGATGTTCTTTCTTTAATTTTGCAATGATTTTATCAATTTTACTACCGTATTCAATTGATTTATCAATTTCAAAATGAATCTTCGGGGTATGATAAACGTGTCTTAAACGAGAACCTAATTCACTTTGAATCAAACCCGTAGCATGATCCAAACCTTCTTGAGTCGTTTTTCGGTCAGATTTATTATCCGAAAGAATACTGTAATAAATCGTTGCTTGCTGTAAATCACCGGTTGCATCAACCCCGGTAATGGTTACGCCTTGAATCCTGGGATCCCGAATCTGCTTGAATAAAATATCATTAGCGTATCGCTGAATCTCAGTTTCAAGCCTACCAACTCGGTATTGAGCCATAATTAAGTCTCCTTAGATTATTACTTTCTAGGAACGGCTTTCATGGCATAAGCTTCGATCACGTCACCGACTTTAATATCATTATAGTCAGCGATCGTCATTCCACATTCAAAGCCTTGCTTAATTTCTTTAGCATCATCCTTAAAGCGCTTCAAGCTGCCTAACTTACCAGTATAGATAACTTTTTTATCACGAATTAGATGAATTCGAGTACCGTTCTTAATATAGCCTTTAGTAACCATACCACCGGCAATGGTACCAACGGCGGAAGCTTTATAAAGCTGACGAACGCTGGCGTCTCCGGTAACCACTTCTTTATATTTAGGAGCTAACTTACCTTTCATCGCGGATTTAACTTCATCAATTAAATCATAAATAACGTCGTATAATCGAACGTCAACTTTATAATTATCAGCCTGAATCTTAGCTTGCGGGGTTGGTCGAACGTTAAAGCCCAACACGATCGCGTTAGTAGCTTGAGCTAAAGTAACGTCACTTTCGTTAATGGCTCCAACGCCAGAATGAACGATACTTACCAGGACACCTTTAACTTTAATGTCCTTCAAGCTGGAGTCGATCGCTTCAACGGATCCTTGAACGTCGGCTTTGATAATTAGGTTAACTTTCTTCATATCATTCTTCTTCATGGTACTGAATAAGTTACTCAAGGTAACGGTATTATCCTGTTTACGACGTTCCATCTGAGCCTGTTCAGCACGTTTTTCACCGGCAGCCCGGGCAGCCTTTTCATCGTTAAAGACAACGAAACGATCACCAGCTTCTGGAACACTACTTAATCCGGTAATTTCAACCGGAGTTGAAGGCTTAGCCGCTTTTAAAGGCTTACCGTTTTCGTTCGTCATGGTTCGAACTCGACCGAAGGTATCACCGACTACGATCGGATCTTCAACGTGCATAGTACCTTCCTGAACTAACACGGAAGCAACGGGTCCTTTACCCTTATCTAAACGAGATTCAATTACCGAACCAGCGGCGTTCTGCTTAGGATTAGCCTTTAATTCCATAACTTCAGCTTTTAGAATAATCATATCCAAGAGCTCTTTGACGTTAGTTCCGTATTTAGCGGAAATATCAACGAAAATCGTGTTTCCGCCCCATTTTTCAGGGATCAATCCGTAACGAGTCAGCTGATTAGTAACTTTCTTCGGGTTAGCACCGGGTTTATCAATTTTATTAATCGCAACGATAATCGGTGTCTTAGCAGCTTTAGCATGATCAATGGCTTCAACCGTTTGTGGCATAACACCGTCATCAGCAGCAACCACTAGAACAACTAGATCGGTAATTCTAGCACCTCGGGCACGCATCGCAGAAAAAGCCGCATGGCCAGGCGTATCTAAGAACGTAATGGTCTTACCCTTACGTCTAATTTGATAAGCACCGATATCCTGAGTAATTCCGCCGGCTTCATGAGCTGCAACATGAGAATGACGAAGATAATCTAATAAAGTGGTCTTACCATGATCAACATGTCCCATAATCGTAATTACCGGCGGACGAGAAACTAAATGCTTAGTATTCTTTTCTTCTTTTTTGAACATCTTATCAATATCAGAAATATTAACCCGTTTCTTTTCTTTAGCATTAATATGATAAGCAACCGCTAATAATTCAATCGTGTCTTTACCTAAGGACTTATTTTGATTAACCATAATCCCCAAGTCAATTAATTTCTTAACGATTTCCGCTGGAGCCCGGTGTAAAATCTTACCAATATCTTGAGCATTCATACCCACGGTATAATACAACGTCTTTGGTAACGGACGAGCTTTTCGCTTGGGACCACGGTGATGCTTATGAATTTGACGAATTCGTTGATTAGTATTATATCGATTATAGTTACGGTTATGTCGACGGTTCCATCGACGACGACGCTTATTATTATGGCGATGATGATGGCTCTTACCATTTTGATTAGAATAACTCTTTGGACGACGAACAAATTTTGAATTATGATGATGACGTTTAGAATTTAGATTATTACGACCTTTTTATGATTATTGACTCGATGATTATTATTGTGATGATTAGACTGATGATGATTTGATTTATGATTATTAGAAGGCTTTACATTACGAGTTGGCTTTACAGCTTTTCGTACCTTAGTTTCCTGTTTGGGGTCAAGAGTCACCATATGATTCTTAATATGATTCCCTTTATGATTAGCTTTAGTAATCAACTGTTTACTACTCATATGAAGTTCACGAGCTAGTGTGTAAACGCGTTTTTTACCCATATCATCACTATCCTTTAATTTTCTGATTTAGTTCGATCAAATGATTTACAAATCCACGATCCTGAAGACCGATTATAGTTCGATATTTACCGATTGCGTGACTAAGTTCATTTTTACTAAATTGATCATTAAACGGTATTCGGTGAGAACGGACTTTATCATGAAATTTCTTACTAGTGGCAGCACCCGCATCGGAAGCGATAATAAGAAAGCCAATTTGATCAGCTTTAATCTTTCGTCGCAAGGTGCCTTCACCACTGATAATTTTACCAGCTCCTTGGGCAATTCCCAAAAAGTTTAGAAACTGCTGACGATTATTTATCTTATTTGTCATGTCTCAATAATTTTTGACGAGCTTGCTCATGATCAGCATATTTAATTAACCGATCATAGAATTTATCATCTAAATTAACGGAAAAGGCTTTATTAAACGTTTTATTAGCTTTGGCTTGCTTAGCTTCGGAAACACTCATGCCAATATAGGCACCACGCCCCGATTGCTTACCGGTCTTATCAATAAAAACTTTACCGTCTTTTTGACGAACGATCCGGATTAATTTTTTCTTAGGAGCCATTTTACCCGAAACAATATCTTTACGCATAGGAATTTTTCGGCGACGCATCGCTAATCACTCCTTAATCTTCATCACTGATCGTCTGAATCATCATCACTATCTATCATTTGATGCTTCTTCAGAATCAGCAGCAACTTTATTAACTTTATCAATAATCTCATCTTGATCAGATTCAGGTTCAATATCAATCTTATAGCCAGTTAATTTAGCAGCTAAACGAGCGTTCTGACCCCGCTTACCAATTGCTAACGATAATTGATTATCAGGAACGATTACCGTACAAGCATGATCATTATCAGGATCAAAAATCACGTTATCGACTTCAGATGGATTTAATGCATTCGCGATATAAGTAGCTTCATCACTATCCCATTGAACGATATCCATGTTTTCACCGCCTAATTTATTAACGATGGCTTGAACTCGTTCACCACGCGGACCAACGGTGGTACCAACCGGATCAATATTCTTATTAGTTGAACGAACCGCAACTTTAGCACGATTCCCGGCTTCTCGAGCGATTGAAACGATTTCAACCGTCCCGTCATAAATTTCCGGAACTTCTTCTTCAAATAATCGCTTTAATAAGCCGGGCGCAGTTCGACTAACGTAAACCTGGGGACCTTTAGAAGCGTTTTCAACTTTGGTTACATAAACCTGAATATCTTCATGCGGACGATACTCTTCACTAGGGATTTGACTATTACGAGGCATTACAGCAATTACTTTACCTAAATTAACGTATACAAAACGATAATCCTGACGTTCTACCGTCCCGGTAATTAATTCATCCTGATATTTACTATATTCATCATAGATGGTTTGTCGTTCAGCTTCACTAATCTTTTGCATAACGACCTGCTTAGCAGTCTGGGCAGCGATTCGACCAAAATTACGGGGAGTAACTTCGATTCGAATCTTGTCACCTAATTCATAGCCGTGGCTCCGTTTAAGAGCATCTTTTAAACTGCATTCTAAACGGGGATCTTTAACGTCCTGAACAACTTTCTTTACCGCATATACTTTTAACGAGCCGTCGTCGCCAAAATCAACTTCAACGTTTTGGGCCTGATGAAAGTTACGTTTATATGCAGAAGCTAAAGCCGCTTTTAATGCATTAATAATGGTGTCTTTTTTAATTCCTTTTTCTTTTTCTAAGGAGTGGAAAGCACTAACTAATTCGTGATTTTGATTGCTCATTATATAATCTCCTTTTAAAACTTAACCGCTAATCGTGCTAAAGCTATAGCTTTCATCGGAATCTTTACATCCCGCATAACGCTCATGTCATTATATTTAATAACTAAATCTTTAGAATTATAACTCTTAAGATATCCTTCATACATTTTTCGTTTTTTTACCGGATAATATAACGTAACGTGAACGTAACGGTTTATCGAATTCTTAAAATCTTGGGGCTTTTTAAGAGGACGTTCAGCACCGGGAGAAGAAACGTCTAAATTATAGGCGTGAGGAATTGGATCCGGGTCTAAATTATCTAATTTTAGGCCTAATTTATCACTAACTTGTTCACAATCATTAATTGAGATCCCACCGGTTGGTTTATCAATATAAACACTTAAATACCATTTGGGACCCTTTTTAGAATAATCAACATCATATAAAGTAAAATGAAGATCTTTTAATATGGGTTGCACTAAGTTAGTGACGATCTTCTCAACTTTATTCAATACATAACCCTCCTAAAGAGTCCAATAAAAAGAGTGAGCATTTCTGCTCACTCTTTTACCGAGTTTCTTATTCAATTAAAGTTTATCATATCAACTTGTTAATAACAAACGAGACGGAAAACCAAGTTGTTGATACATATTCTCAATCTGAACCAAAGCACCGTTAATTTGTTGATTAGCGATTTAAAAAGATCATGCTGATAGGAACCCAAGATACGATTCTCCTAAATTCTTACTTATTATGACTTAATTCTTTTCGGAAGATAGCGATCGTATTTTCTAATTCTTCTTTTTTAACGTTAACCGTTTCACCGGTCTTCCGGATCTTAACTTCAACGATGCCTTGTTTAGCATCTCGGCCTACGGTAATCCGTAATGGAATCCCGATTAAATCCGAATCAGCAAATTTAACACCGGCTCGCTTCTTTCGATCATCCAATAAGACTTGATAACCATCTTTAGTTAACTGATTATCCAACGACAGGGCTAATTTCATCTGAACATCATTCTTAACGTTAACGGGAATGATATGAATATCAAACGGAGCAACCGAAATCGGCCATACTAAGCCGTTCTTATCAGATTGCTGTTCAGCAATTGCAGAAAGCAAACGGCTAACGCCAATTCCGTAACAACCCATAATAATCGGAACCCGCTTACCGTTTTCGTTTAAAACGGTAGCACCTAACGACTTCGAATAACGAGTCCCCAATTTAAAGATATGAGCAATTTCAATTCCGGGAGTAAATTTCAAATGACCAACACCATTCGGTGCGACGTCACCTTCTTTAGCGATCCGAAAATCACCGTAAGCATCAACTTTAAAGTCACGGCCCGGATTAACGTTAACGTAATCATGACCGTCCTGATTAGCACCGACTACGGTATTGACCATGTATTTAACATAATCATCGGCTAAGACTTTAACGAGAGCATTAATCGGGCCTACGTAACCTGCTGCACAGCCCATAAACTTTTCAATCTGGTCATGATTTGCTAAATCTAAGAAATCAGCTGACAAGTAATTTTGAATCTTAGTTGTATTAACATCGTGATCACCACGAACCAATACTAAAACGGGTTGTTTCTTATTAGCAATAAATAGGACGCTCTTAATAATTTGTTTAGGAGCTAACTTTAAGAACTTAGCTAATTTATTAATCGATTTAGTATTTGGACAAGCTTTTTTAACTAACTTCTTAGGAGCAACGTCAGGCTTTTTAGCCATACATTTACTAGTAGCCATTTCTAAATTAGCCTGATAATCACCTTTATCAGAATAGACAATCGTGTCTTCACCGACGGGTGCCGGAGCAGAAAATTCTTGAGAATCAGATCCGCCCATGGCACCGCCGTTACCGATGATGGGACGATACTTTAACTGCATTTTATCAAAGATCTTTCGGTATGCAATATCCATCTTATGATAAATTCGATCTAAATCCTGATCGTTTAAAGAAAATGAATAAGCATCCTTCATGATAAATTCACGGCCACGTAACAAACCGTAACGAGGTCGATTTTCATCACGGAATTTAGACTGAATCTGATAAAGAACTAACGGTAATTCTTTATAAGAATTAACGGTATCACGAATTAAAGCCGTAAAGGTTTCTTCATGGGTCGGTCCTAAAATATAATCAGTTCCCCGACGGTTCTTTAATTTAAATAATTCGGGGCCATAAGTATTGTAACGACCGGATTCTTTCCATAATTTTGCGGGTAATAAAGTGGGTACTAACATCCGAATGGCCCCGATTTTTTGCATTTCATGGTTAATAATCTTTTCAACTTTTTCAATTACCCGATATGCTAACGGTAAATAAGCGTATATACCAGCAGATACCTGATGAATATAGCCACCCCGTAACATCATAATATGACTTAAAGCAACGGCACCCTTCGGCTTTTGCTTTAAGGTCGGAATTAACATTCTAGATTGTCTCATAAAATATCGCTCCCTACTTTATTTATAATTTTAATCAATGAATAAAATAACGTTCAATATCGTTCCAGGTCACTAGAATCATTAGCAAAATAATCAAAGCAAAGCCGATCAAAGTAATGGTTGCTTCTACTTTTTCAGATACCGGTTTACGCCGAATGGCCTGAATTAGATTCAGTATTATTTTACCACCATCTAAGGCAGGAATTGGCAATAGATTCATAATCGCTAAATTTATTGATAAGAAAGCCAGAAACTGTAGTAATCCTGTAATCCCTAACTTAGTAGCCTGAGAGGTGGTAGCAAATATAGCTACTGGACCACCTAAATCATTTAAACTAAAATGGCCAAAAATCATATAGCCTAAGGCATGAAATAGCTGTTTTGTCATTCCCCACGTTTGAGTAAAGCCTGAACCTAACTCAGTACCAACGCGTTGATCCAGAGTTTGCTCAATCCCTATTAATCCATAATTTTTATGATTAATTAAGCGTGATTTAGTTTTTAACGACAGATCCTTTATTTGATGATTTCGTTTATTCTTTAAATTAACTTTTTGACCCGGTCGCGTTGAAATCTGTTTCTGAAGACCGGCCCAATCAGTTGTTCGATGACCGTCAATCGATAAAATGCGATCACCATTTTTAATTCCGGCTTCTCGCGCCACCGAATTATGAGGTAAAACGTTAATCCGATTAGAGTTAGTTAATACACCACCTTGAACAAAAGATAAAATCATATAAACAATAATCGCTAATAAAACGTTATTAAAGACTCCGGCAAAATTAGTCATTAATTTTTTGGAAACCGATGCCGTTTCGTATTGAACATCAGCCGGGGCAATTTGAACTACAGTTCCATCTTGTTCAATAATGGTCGCATTATGATTTACTTTAAACGTTTTAAGACGTTTTTCATCACCGTTTACATAACCTGTTATGAATAAATGATGTTCTAAATCAGATTTAATGACCTCTACGGGTAAGCCCTTAAATAAAGAATGTTTATTGCTCGTATTAATAGACTTAACGTAATTTTTGGAATCTAATTTTAAATTAACCGCGGAGCCGGGACGCAGTTCTTCATCTTCGTCATCGGCACTACCGGCCATTCGTACATAACCGCCCAGCGGTAACAATCGTAATGTATAGGTAGTCCCGTTATAACGATGATAAAAAATTTTGGGTCCCATTCCAACTGAAAATTCACGGACCATGATTCCTGATTTTTTAGCAACTATAAAATGGCCAAATTCATGAACAATAACCAGGATTCCAAAAATAATTATAAAGGCAATTATTGTAGAGATCATTAATGGGTGTCCCCTCTAAAATTAAATAATACCTAACAGGTGTAAAACTGGTAATACGAATAATAAACTATCAAATCGATCTAAAATTCCACCATGACCTGGTAAGATCTTTCCCGAGTCTTTTACACCATAATGACGCTTAATAGCTGATTCAACCAAATCACCAAATTGACTAACGATTGATAGGAAAATGGTAATAATAAACATGGTAGAAAAGCCGTAAGCATGAATCGGGAAATAATAGAGCCAGATCGTGCCAATAATCATCGCTAGAATCGATCCGCCAAAGGATCCTTCCCAGGTCTTATGGGGACTAATGTGAGGAGCTAAACGGTGTCTTCCAAAACCTTTACCAATTAAATAGGCCCCGGTATCCGTTGACCAGACAATAAACAGTGCATAAAAAATGGTGTGGATTCCATCAATTCGAGCGTTAAGAAAATAATGAAAGCCCAGGCCGACGTACAGAACGGCTAGGGCAATCACTCCGGCATCGGCAAATGAAAATAGATTACGCGTAATTACCATTCGCAGCAGCAGCAACATTACCATTACATAAAATAAAAACGTTTGATTTAAAAACGATGGTAACGAGTTATACCAAGATTCAGGTGCAATTAGAATTAACACCGCAACGTAAGCAATAATGGCTTCCGGTGATACTAGAATTCGTTTATCCATCATCAGAATTTCAGCGATTGCGATCAATCCTAAAATAAAAGCCAGGAGCGTTAACCACATCCCACCGTGAATAACAATTGGAATAAAAATTAATAAGGCAATAATTGCCGTAATTAATCTTTTTTTCATATCAAAAAACCTCTTAAAATTATTTTAAGCCACCGAATCGACGATGCCTCTGCTGATATTGATAAATTGAATCTACCAATAAATCCTTATTAAAATCAGGCCAGTATTCGGGACGGAATAGAAATTCACTGTAAGCAATCTGCCACAGCAGGAAATTAGAAATTCGTTCTTCTCCGCTGGTTCTAATCAATAAATCAGGGTCGGCATATTTACCTAAAAAGCCGGTCATTAAGTGTTTAGCAAAATACTTGGAAGTAATGTCACTAGGCTTAATTTTATTATCCTTAACTTCTTTAGCAATCCGTTTAGTGGCGGTAATAATTTCATCCTGACCGCCATAATTAACGGCAAAATTTAAGATCATCCCGTTACATTGGGAAGTATCCCTAACCGCATCATCAATCGCTTTTCTAGTTGATGCTGGAATTCGATCTAAATAGCCCATAACATGAACTTGAACATTATCATGAATAAATTGGGGAACAAACGTACTAAAGAATTTTTGTGGTAAACTCATTATATATTTAACTTCTTTAGCGGGTCGTTTCCAATTTTCGGTTGAAAAGGCATAAAGAGTTAATACTTTAATCCCTAAATGGCCAGCAGCAGAAGCGACCCGTTTGATTGCTTCCATACCACGATGGTGTCCAGCAATCCTTGGCAAATGACGCTTATGAGCCCATCGTCCGTTACCGTCCATAATAATGGCAACGTGCTTGGGAATGTTATTCGGATCTAAATCTTTCTCATTAGTATGTAACATACATTAAATATTCCTTCTATATAAGTTACTTAACTAGTCGCCATTCCCCATATTTAGCATCAACTAATGTTTGGAAATACTTTAATAGATGAGTAGCTGACTTAGGGTCGTGAGCTCCTAGCATATTTAATCCTTTTCCAGTTGGAAACGGGTTGGATAAATCAGTAACTGTAACTTCGTTTTTATGCTTAATTGTAGCTTGTGAAAAGACAGCAACCCAATCTTTAGCCACTAATTTACCGACAATCATAAATAAGTTGAAATCCTTTTTTACATATACGGGCATAGCAAAGACACCCGTTTGGATTTCTTGTAAATGATTTCCACCATAATCCATGGATTGTAAAATATCATCATTTACCGGTTTTATCATTCGATAAACCATTTTATTAAATTTAGGTGAACCCGGTGTAATTTCTAATACGTGTTGCTTATTAGCCAATTTAAATTAAATCCTTTCACATTTAGCGTTTATTCCGTTTGAATATCGTGCTGTTTATCCTTAACCGCGTCGTCAACACCTTTAGTTGATTGGTTAGTTAATTTCTGGACCTGATCTTCTAAACGATGCATTTGATCATCGGTAATGTCACTATTCTTATCGCCTTTTTTAATAGCATCCATAGCATGACGGCGAACGTATCGAACCGCAACTTTGCTCTTTTCACCGATAGCTTTGACCTTTTTAGATAATTGATCACGACGTTCATCGGTCAACTGAGGAATTACAATTCTAATAACGCTACCGTCATTAGTCGGGTTAAGACCAATATTAGCTTTCATAATTCCTTCCGTAATGTTCTTTAAAGAACTTTTAACGTAAGGATTAACCGTTAAGACTCTTGGCTCGGGAGTCGTAATCGAAGCCATTTGATTAATCGGGGTCGGTACACCGTAATAATCAGCTTTAACGCCCGACAAAATACTAGCGTTAGCACGTCCGGCTCGAACGGTTCCTAATTTATGCTTTAAAGATTGAATCGCTTTATTCATTTTATTTTTACTATCTTTTAAAAGATCATTAGGATTCAACATAACGAATTTTCTCCTTTAATCAATTAAAGTACCTACGGAAGCACCTTTAATAATTTTAGTAATGTTGTGAGCGGCTTTAAAATCAAAAACGATTAACGGAATATGATTTTCCATCGCTAGAGAACTAGCCGTAGTATCCATAACTTTCAAATCTTTTTTAATCAAATCAACATAATGTAAATGGCTATATTTAACAGCTTTTGGATCTTTATTGGGATCAGCAGAATAGACACCGTCGACACCGTTTTTAGCCATTAAAATAGCGTCAGCATGAATTTCAGCAGCTCTCAATACCGCAGTGGTATCGGTTGAAAAATAAGGATTACCAATTCCACCGCCGAAAATAACGATTTGATGCTTCTTTAAATGATTCAAAGCCGTATCTAAATTATACGGTTCAGCTAATTGACGCATGGGAATGGAAGTTTGAACAAAGGCTGGTACACCGATTGCTCGCAAGCCATCTTGTAAAGCTAAACTATTCATAATCGTGGCTAGCATGCCGATATAATCAGCACGGCTTCTCTCCATGCCTAATTTAGCACCGGTAACACCTCGCCACATGTTACCACCGCCGACTACGATCGCAATTTGAATCCCGGTCTCATATGCAGTCTTTACTTTTTTCGTAATTGCTTTAATAACTTCCGGATTAATTCCTAATCCTTGGTCACCAGCTAGAGCTTCACCACTTATTTTTAAAACGATTCGATTATATTTTAAATTAGACAAGATGTTTCCTCCAATATCAACAGAATCTACAGATCCATATTGATTTTATCATAATCCTTTAAATATTAACATTTCCAACAAAAAAGATGTGTCAAAATATTATTTGACACATCTTAAATATTATTATTAATAATTTATTCTTCGCCAACTTGGTAACGAACAAAGGAAGCTAACTTACCCTTCTTAGAAGCAACGTATTGAGCAACGGTCTTTTTATCATCCATTACGAACTGCTGATCAGCTAAGCAAATTTGGGATAAATGCTTCTTCATACGGCCTTTAACCATAAATTTAATAATTTTAGCGGGCTTACCTGAACTTTTAGCTTCTTTCTTTAAGCCTTTCTTTTCTTTAGCCATATCAGCATCAGAAATATCTTTTGAACTTAAGTATCGAGGATCCATAGCGGCAACGTGCATTGCAACGTTTTCAGCAGTATTATCATCAGCACCGTTCAACAGAACTAATGAAGCAATCTGGCCACCGTTATGAACATAAGCACCAAAGTGATCATCATCACTCTTTTTAACTAACTTAAAGCGCTTTAACTTAATGTTTTCATGGGTGATCTGAATAATGTGGTTAACGCTATCCTTCAAAGTACCTTCTTTAGTTGATAATTTCATAGTATCATCAATGGTCTTAGGCTGATTAGCTAAAATCTTATCAGTAATTAACTTAACCAATGCTTTAAAATCAGAATTAGCGGTTAACGTATCGGTTTCACAATCCACTTCAACGATTGCAGCTAAATTACCCTTAGTAGCAATGTTAGTTAAACCGTTTTCGGTCTTATTACCACTCTTGGTTTCAGACTTTTTGGCACCTTGTTTTCTTAAGATGTCCATTGCTTTATTACTGTCACCGTTGGCTTTATCTAAAGCTTTTTTAACGGTAACGATACCAACATTAGTTTCATTACGTAATGCTTTAATTTGAGAAAAAGTAACCTTAGCCATTTTTTTACCTCCCGAAATTTTAAATATGTAATTTAATAATTTAAAATTTCTTATAATTTATTATAAATTAATTATATCATAACTATTATTTAAACACACGATTAACAAAAAAGCTGTTTATTCACATTGAATAAACAGCTTTAAATTATAATGTATTCAATTATTCATTGTTGCTATTGTCTTTATCGTCAGCTGATTTTTTGGCAGAAGCATCAGAATCACTAGTGGCTTTAGCACCAGCATTCTTACCTTCTTTACCCTGATTACCTTCAACAATAGCATCTGCCATCTTAGAAGTAATCAACTTAACGGCACGAATAGCATCATCATTAGCAGGAATTACAACGTTGATTGCATCCGGATCAGTATTGGTATCAACCATAGCAACGATCGGAATGTTTAACTTATGAGCTTCGTTAACGGCAATGGATTCCTTTCGTGGATCAACGATGTACATAACATCAGGAATCCGTGGCATATCTTCGATACCGCCTAAGAAGTATTCTAATTTCTTTTCCCGTTTAGTAAGAACGGAAACTTCTTTCTTAGGTAAACGATCGAAAGTGCCATCTTTAGCCATTTTCTTTAACTTCTTTAAGTACTGGATTCGTTTATGAATGGTTACCCAGTTAGTTAAAGTACCACCTAACCAACGATGGTTGACATAGTACTGGCCACAACGAGTAGCTTCATCATGAATCGTGTTCTGGGCTTGCTTCTTAGTACCCACGAAAAGAATTACCGCACCCTTAGCAGCTTCGTTTCGCATGTACTTGTAAGCATCACCTAACATCTTAACGGTCTTCTGTAAATCAATAATATAAATACCGTTACGTTCAGTAAAAATGTATTTCTTCATCTTAGGGTTCCAACGACGGGTTTGATGACCGAAGTGAACTCCAGCTTCTAAAAGCTGTTTCATGGTAACAACTGCCATATAAAAATACCTCCAATTTAGTTATTTCCTCCCCGCCATTCTCTTAATCTAACAACCCAACTAAAAATTGAGCACTTATTAGACTATCGTGACGAGTGTGAATTGGTGCATAAGCACCAATTAGAATAATAACTTATTTCATCTTAAATTTCAATCCAAAATAAAAAAGTTATTTATAAAAATTTTATAATAAAAATTAAAACTTAACTAACTTATCAGATTTACCAGTATCAATTAAGTCCTTGTTAGCACTCATGGAAAATTCAACCATGTTCTTAACGGCAACTTTAGTGTAGAAGGCAATGTGCGGAGTAACGATAACGTTATCACGCTTCATTAAGTTCTTTAAGCGGGCGTCAGGAATCTTATCAAAGCTACCGAAGTTCTTGTTAAAGTTACCAACTTCGTTTTCATAAGTATCCAAGCCGGCACCTTGTAATTTACCGCTGTCTAATGCTTTAATTAAAGCATCGGTATCAACTAAGGAACCACGGGCGGCGTTGATTAAGTAAGCACCATCTTTCATTTCAGAAAATGCTTTAGCGTCAACCATGTGATAATTAGACTTCAATGCTGGAGCATGAAGAGTAATGATATCAGACTTTTCGTATAATTCCTTAGGTGTCTTAACGTAGATACCTTCCTTCTTTAACTGAGGATTAGGGAATGGATCATAACCGATAACATTAGCACCAAAACCACGAACGATCTTTAAGACCATACGGCCAATATGACCGGTTCCAAAGATACCAACGGTCATCTTATCCATTTCATCGGCAACGTTAGGAGCCCAACGTAAATCACCATTTAGACTCTTAAGGTCAAAAATCTTACTACGACGTATTAAGCGCATCATATCAGTAACGGCTAATTCAGCAATCGCTTCTGGAGAATAAACCGGAACGTTAGTTAACTTAATGCCGTTATTCTTCAAAGCTTTAACATCAACATTATCAACACCAACGTTACGTAATGATAATGCTTTAATACCAAAGCTGCCTAACTTATTTAATACTGAAGCAGTATATGGCTTTTGCTGATATGCAACAACACCATTAAAGCCCTTAGCTTCATCAACGGTACTGTCATCTAATAATTTAGGTTCAGTTTTTACCTGGACGTCAGAATTATCTGCATCCCATTTCTTAAAGTATGGCATTTCATCTTTACGAACACCATATGCAATAATTTTTTTCATATGAATACCTCCAATCCTATGAACATGTGTATTATAACATTCAGCTACTTAAATTATAATTTTAAATTCCTAACAATGATTGGTGGTAAAATTTTCAAATTAGGCTTTCCACACTTTACAGCTTCAACTAGCACTAGTTGGGAAGGCCTATTTAATAATGGGTAAGCAAATTGAATTTTCTTAGGCGTTAATTTATTCTGCTGTAAATCGTTTAACATTTCAATTAATCGATTCGGTCGATACACAAAAAATGCACGTCCTCGAGTATTAAGTAATTTACTGATTGTTGCAATAACTTGATTTAAATTCGTTTTAATTTCACTTTTTGCAATTGCTAAATAGGGATTTGGACTTTTCTTACTGGTCGATAAATTTTTAAAGTAAGGTGGGTTACAGAGTACCACATCAGCTGAATTAGGCTGGATATATTTAAAAACGTTTTTTAAATCAATGGGAAGGACCTTAATTTGGGCGGAACGATGATTTAAGACAACGCTGCGTTTTGCCATATCAGCTAATTTAGGCTGAATCTCAACGCCAATAATTCGACCGCGGGTCTTCGGGCTAATAAACAGACCTACGGCACCGTTACCAGCACAGAGGTCAACCGTTAAAGACTTCGCGGAACGTTTTAACTTAGTAAAGAATGCTAAAAGAACGGCATCTAACGAAAAGGAAAACGTTTTAGAATTTTGAATTACTTTAATCCCTAAGCTATATAATTTATCAATTCGTTCGTTTGGTTTTAGATTCATTTAAATAATCTCCTGTTTACATCTTTATAAATAAATAATAAAATACATTTAGTCTAGGAGGTAACTTTATTGCTTTATCCATTTCTAAGAAGCGTTGCTAGATCAATTGTCAAAATTATTAACGGCAAGATCGACGTAAGAAACCGTAATTTAATTCCAAAAGGTAATTATATTTTAATCGCGCCTCATCGGACTTGGCTAGATATCATCACATTGGCTTTAGCGGCAAGCCCAAAAAGTAATCCGAAAGAATTCGGCTTTTTAGCTAAAAAAGAACTCTTTAGCATAAACTTCTCAAAGCGATTTTGAACCGAACCCACGGAATTCCAGTTGATCGAAAGAATCCCGGTCCCTCAGTTATCATTAAACCGGTCCGATTATTAAAAAAATCTAACTTATCCTTTTTAATCTTTCCATCCGGAACTCGGCATTCAACTAAAGCTAAAAGCGGGGCTGCTTTAATCGCTAAATTAGCGGAAGTCCCGTTAGAACCCGCGGTTTATCAGGGACCGCTAACCCTTAAGCAATTAATCTCATCACATCATTCAACTCACGTTGCGTTTGGTAAGCCGATTTATATCGGTCCCACGTTAAATCTGAACAGCAAAGCTGGTCAGCACAAGATTGATCAACGGATGCAGAATGCATTCAAGACTTTAGATGATTCAATTAATCCTAATTATCATTATTCTGATGCTTATTTAAAAAATAAATGAATCCATTTAGAATAAAATTAAAAGGCAACATATAAATATTATGTTGCCTTTTCTTTTTAATAATTTTGATGATTTTTCATGGTGTTCATCATCTGACGCAACTTTTTCTTAGAAGGACGACGTCCCATTTGAGACATCATTAAACTTAACTGGGTTTCGTTAATCGGCGGATTATTCTTTAAATAAGTTTTCATATATTTACGAGCTGCATAGAAGCCCACAACGATTCCTGCTAAGAAAAACAGGATTATTAATAAAATCCAAAACCAGGACATAGTAACGCCTCCCTCTTAATTAATTATAATAAATTCATTACTTACTTACGCCAGCCACGCTCTTTTTGAATTCGTTTAACTTTATCTGACGTAACGTCTTTACCATTTTTATTAACAAACTTCGTATGAATTAATCGATCTCTAAAATTTGCTTTAAAGCGTTTTAAATACTTAATCCGAAGCTGTTTCTGTTCCTTTCGTTCTTGGGGGGTTAATTTTCGTTTTTTTTCAATTTCAGCTAATTTATTAATTTTAGGGAGTAAACTATCTAAAAATTTATCAGACATTAAAACACTCCTTTATTTTTACTAACGTTTACCTAAATAATGAAAACTACGATCCCGACCGTGTTTATATAAAGCATAGGCTTGCGAGGTTTCATTTAAAAACGTAATGACGATACATGGCGTTCCCCACGGTGAATAAGCCCAAAAAACGGAATCGATGGCATTATACGGACTATTAGGATGACGATGATAACCAATCCGATCATCCCAGATAATTCCGTTTGTATCTAGCCAATCTTCAGCGATTCCTGCTTTTACCTGGGACATTAATTCACTATTATCGGTGATTAATTCACGTAAGCGACCCCAATCTAATTGCCAATCATGTTAATGATGATCAGAAGCATAAAAATTTTTGGATTTTAAAACCCGTAATTTAACGGGTCGAAGATCCGAAATTCTCATAACTAAATTAATATTTAACTAAACTCAATACATCAGCATTATGAACTTTTTTACGACCCTTTAGTGCCGCCAATTCAATAATAAAGCCAGCACCAACGACCTTGCCTTTCAACTGTTGAACTAATTTCGCCGTTGCAGCGTAAGTTCCGCCGGTTGCTAATAAATCATCAACAATGACGACCCGTTCACCCGGTTTAACGGCACCTTTTTCTAAATACAAGGTTGATTTACCATACTCAAGCCCGTACGAAGCTGAAACCGTATCAGTAGGTAATTTTCCTTTTTTACGAGCCGGAACGAAACCGATTCCCAATTTATAAGCAACCGGGCTGCCAACGATAAAGCCTCGTGCCTCGGGAGCAACGATCACATCAGCACGTTCTTTCTTAGCGAACTCAGCAATTCGGTTAATCGCTGCACGAAAAGCCGTTGGATCTTCGATTAATGGCGAAATATCACGAAACAGAATTCCCTTTTTGGGGAAGTCCTTATAAGAACTAATGTACTTAGTAAAATCAAAAGCCATTAAAATTAACTCCCTTTTAATTATTTATTAACTGCCCAACAAAACGAATCAATTGACTAGAACTAACGTCCAATAATCTTTTTTCAATCTTTATCTCTTTTACTCGAGATTGATAAATAAGTGAACTTTGTAAAGAATGTTTTTTCGGGTTCTTAATTCCATTCATAATCCCATTCTCGATAGAAATAAAATGAAGCTCATAAAACACCCTAATCATAAAAATCAATAGATCATAAGGAATTTTAAGGTACGTTGCCAACAATTGGGATTGATGTCTTACATCGACATCTCGATGATTATGCACAAATTTAAATAACTTCACATACTGGATCCTCGACGGCATCCCGTAATTTATAGCAGGCCGCTTCCGATATAAATACATTATCAAATGATGAGTGTTAAGTCGCTTAATTAAAGAAACAAATTGTTTAACATTATCCGGACAATCAACAAGTATAATATTATCAAACTGTTCTCGCGGCGACAAATTTTTAGCCAATTTAATTCTAAATCGACCGTTTAAACACTTGGAACTAATTTAGCTAAATCAGAATGAAAAAATACATAAACCCCAGAACGATTAAACATATTTAGGATAAGCTACGAGTTCGTCGATCAATAATTCTAATTCCTTTAACTAAAATATCCTTCGCGACGAGTTGAAAAGTTTTTCGATGACGCCAGACGTTCAAGCCTACCGATCCAACCACGTTAACTTGGTAAGGCATTTCTTTTAGCATGGGAGCTTTCTGACCCTGCTTAAAGGCAACCACGTTAAGCCGACTGTTTTTACCATACGCTTTAAATCTAAGGTGCTGATCTTTCTTACCCATTTGAAAAACGTTATTTACAACGTCAGGACGGA
Source organism: Acetilactobacillus jinshanensis (assembly GCA_043289735.1). Taxonomy (GTDB): domain Bacteria; phylum Bacillota; class Bacilli; order Lactobacillales; family Lactobacillaceae; genus Acetilactobacillus; species Acetilactobacillus jinshanensis_A. Next base: position 319,735 of record CP171343.1, on the reverse strand, counting down.
CCTCAAAATTAGGCTGAGGATTATTAGTGCCGAACGGCCCCAACCGTCGTAATTGATAATATAATAATGAATTAACGTCTTTAACGGGAATTACTTCTAAAGCCATGGAAACGGCCTTTAAATGATCTTGATCAACCGTTAAGCCACAAGCCATGCTGTGACCGCCAAAGGATACCATATCTTTTCGAGCGGAATTAAGGGCTCCAAATAAATTAAAGCCCTTAACGCTTCGTCCAGATCCTTTAGCCCGTTTCTTGTCTGGATCATAGTCTAAAACTAACGCCGGTTTATGAAATTTTTCAACTAATTGACTGGCAACGATGCCAACCACACCTTGGTGCCAATTTCGGCCAATAATCATTAATGTGCATCGTTGCTGATTTTGAGGTCGGCTAGCAATTTGAATCGCCCGCGATGATATTTTAGAAACCAATTGCTTTCGTTTACGATTCTGGTTCTCAACGAATTTAGCCAGGTGAGCGGCCCGAGCAGGATCTAAAGTGGTTAATAATTCAACACCGACGTTAGCATCGCCCATTCGGCCCAAAGCATTCAAACGGGGGGCAATTCCAAAACTAATGCTTTGTTCATTTAAGCTCCTCAAATTAATTCCGGCAAGTTTAATCAAAGCTTGCAGCCCGGGCCGTGACGATACTTTAATCGCCTTTAGGCCAAACTTAACGATCGCCCGATTTTCATCGGTCAACGACACCATATCGGCAACGGTGCCGATCGCCGCTAAGTCTAATTTATCCTGAGGAATTTCACCTAATAAGGCGGTCGCGATCTTTAAAGCTACACCGGCACCGCATAGATCGCCGAACGGATAATGGCCGCCTGGGTATCGAGCCTGAATGATATCATAAGCTTCGGGTAACTTCGCAGGTAATCCATGGTGATCGGTCACGATCACGTCACAGCCCAATCGATTCGCTAAAGCAATCGACTTAGGTCCGGCGACCCCGTTATCAACGGTTATAATCAGCTTGGTCCCCGATTCAATAATTCGCTTATAGGCGTCCGGATTCGGTCCGTAACCATCCTTAAACCGGTTCGGAATATAGTAATCAACGTCAGCACCTAATTCCTGAAGGGTCTCATACATTATAGAAGTACTGGTGATTCCGTCGGCATCGTAATCGCCATAGATGGTAATCTTTTCAGAATTTTCAATGGCCCTTTTAATCCGCTTGACGCCTTTTTTCATCCCATGCATTAAAAAAGGATCGTGAAAATCCTCCGGAGACGGCGATAAAAAACGTTTGAGTGAATCTACGTCACGATAACCCCGTTGAAAAAGGATCTTAACTAGAATCGGGTTGATTTTTAAGGCTTTAGCAAATTTTATAACTTTATCCGGGTTATTAGAATGAATTAATTTCCAGTTAAACTTAGCTGACTGCATTAAATTCTTCCCTAATAATTAATTCTTATTCTTAACGTAATCATGTTTATCAAAAGGTACGTTAATCATATCAAAATCGTTAACGACCTTCGTATTCTTAAATACTTTTTGGGCTTGCTTCTGTAACGTTCGGTTCATTCGACCGGTATAACGGGCCGAAATATGAGTCAATATCAAGCGTTTTACGTGGGCCCGTTTAGCTAAATCAGCCGCTTGAACATTAGTCGAATGATAATAATCATGAGCTAACTTACTATCACCGGCAGCAAACGTACTTTCGTGAACTAATACGTCAGCATTTTTAGCTAATCCATAAGAATGGGAATTCTTTCTAGTATCTCCGAGAATAGCAATTATTCGGCCTTTCTGAGCAGGCCCTAAATATTTTTTGCCGTTAATTAATCGACCGTCATCTAATCGAACCGTTTTACCTTGTTTTAATTGTCCATAAATGGGGCCCGACGGAACATGATCCCGTTTAAGTTTATTAACTAACAATTGACCCGGATGATTATGTTCAACGATTCGGTAGCCAAACGAAGTAATTCCGTGATCCAAAGTATTCATATAAACCGTAAATTTATTATTTTCCATAATCTTGCCAGGCTTAGTTAATTCCACAAAATTAATATGATAAGCCAATTTAGTCTGAGAAACCCCTAGACTTACACATACGTATTTTTTAATTCCCTTAGGTCCGTAAATCGTTAAAGGAGTATGACCGCCCTGAAATGAACGGCTGCTTAATAGTCCTGGTAGACCAAAGATATGATCCCCGTGTAAATGAGTGATAAAAATTTTATTGATTTTGCGGGGCTTTAAATTAGACCGAAGAATTTGTTGCTGGGTTCCTTCTCCACAATCAAAGAGCCAAACCGAATTACATTCATCCAGTAAACGTAAAGCGGTACAAGCCACGTTTCTAAATTTTCCGGGTACGCCCGATCCGGTTCCTAAGAATTCAAGTTTCATAAATTTATCGATTCCTTTATTTAATCAACTACAAAAGCAAAAGCCCGGATCTCACCAGGCTTTTAATTAATAATATTTTAATTTTGGAAAGTAAACGCACGACCTTGAATTAAGATCGTATCGCCATTTTTAGCTCCTGCTTTGCGTAATGCTTTATCAACGCCCATGCCATGAGCTTTCCTAGCAAAACGAATTAAGCTTTGACGATGTGTTTTATCCGTCATCGCGAATAGTTTATCAATTTTTGGACCGCTCAAGACCCAATTACCATCACGATTTCGAGAAACGGTAAACGGTGGCCGTTTCTTAAACTTATGAACAGCTTTCGGCTTAGGTGGAGCCACATCAGTAATTGGAAACCGCGGCGTGGTCTCCAGTAACTTAGCGGTAGCTCGAATTAATTCCTTTAAACCGTAATGGGTAATTGCTGAAATCGGAATAATCTTTCGATTAGGTAAATCAGATTTATCCAAAGCATTTTTAAATTTCTTTAAATTAGCTTTTGACTGTGGCATATCCATCTTACTAGCCACGATAATCTGGGGACGATCTAATAAATGAGGATCATAATCTTTTAATTCCTGGTTGATTTGGTAATAATCCTTAAAGGTATCTCGGGCTTCGATCCCACTCATATCAACTAGATGTAATAAGACTCGGGTCCGTTCAATATGCCGCAAGAATTTAAAGCCTAAGCCGACTCCTTTAGAAGCACCTTTTATAAGTCCTGGCATATCAGCAATCGCAAAATCACGACCGTCTGGTAGTTCAACCATCCCTAAATTAGGAACTAACGTCGTAAAATGATAACCGGCGATCTTCGGATTAGAACCGGTAATCGCCGAAAGCAACGTCGATTTACCTACGGATGGAAAGCCAACTAGGCCGACGTCCGCTAACATCTTTAATTCCAGGCGAATATTTCGTTTCTGACCGGGTTCACCATTTTCAGCAATTTCCGGGGCTGGATTTTTTGCACTGGCAAAATGAATGTTGCCACGGCCACCACGGCCGCCTTTTGCTAATACGTAATGATCATTCTTATGAACCATATCACAAATCGGCTCATTAGTATCAGCATCATAGATCGTGGTGCCGGCAGGAACTTTAATCACGGCATTTTTAGCACTTTTACCGTGCATCTTCTTAGGCATCCCGTTACCGCCATTAGGAGCTTTAAAAATATCATTATAGTGAAAATCCATTAAGGTATTTAGGCCTTCGTCAACCTTAACGATAACGTTACCGCCATGGCCACCGTCACCACCTGACGGTCCACCGAATTGAACGAATTTTTCACGGCGGAAGGCAACGATTCCGTTGCCTCCCTTACCAGCTTCGATTTTTACTTTCACTTGATCTTTAAACACGATAATTCCTCACTTTAATTTCAATTCATAACTGAGCAACGTTTGTAATCCAGTGCCAAATTCGATGTTGACCAATCTTCTTACTAGCTGAAAACAAAGCCAACGAATTATTATCAATCGCCATAGCTTCTTTCACGAACTTAGCTTCACGATTCCATTGACTTCGTTTAACTTTATCCATTTTAGTGGCAACCACTAACGTTGGAATTCGGTAATAATTTAGCCACGTCTTCATTTGAGTATCTAATTTGGATGGCCAACGGCGTCCGTCAACCAGTAAAACGACACCGTCTAACGCTTTACGCCGGGTTAAATACGTATCGATCATGTTGGCCCAGCTTTCGCGCTCGGATTTGGACACCTTAGCGTATCCGTAGCCGGGAATATCAACTAAATAGAACTGATCGTTAACGTTATAAAAATTAAGCGTCTGGGTCTTTCCGGGCTGCTTTGACGTATGAGCATAATTCCGGCGGTTCATCAAAACGTCCGTCAAAGACGATTTACCAACGTTGGATCGACCCACAAAAGCAATTTCTGGAAATCGCTTCCGCGGATACTGCTTAGGAGCCACGGCACTTATTTCTAAATTTACTTTTTTAACATCGGTCGTATCCATAAGTACCCACCTTTCTATTTTAACAAAAAAGTAGGTTAAACAACCTACTTACACTTCGGTCAATTATTTATTTTTCTTTAAAACTAACCTCGGTTTAGTATGTCGATTAACCGTTGACGGCGTAATGATAACTTCTTTAACATCATGACGACTTGGCAATTCGTACATAATATTACGCATCGTGTCTTCAATGATTGAACGTAAGCCACGAGCACCGGTCTTGCGCTTAATTGCTAATTTAGCAATTGCCCGTAAAGCAGATTTCTGAAAATGTAATTTAGCACCGTCAAACGAAATTAGCTTTTGGTACTGCTTAACCAACGCATCCTTAGGCTGCGTTAAGACTTTAATCAAATCAGATTCATCTAATTTATTTAATCCCGTTAAAATTGGCAAACGGCCCACAAATTCAGGAATTAATCCAAAGGATACTAAATCCTGAGGAATTACGTGCTGCATTACGTTCCGGTCGGTGATCTTAGCAAGACGACCGTTTTTAGAATTACCCGATTTAGGATTAAAACCAATCGTATAATCACCTAAACGTTGCTTAACAATATCTTGAATACCCTGAAAGGCACCGCCAACAATGAACAGAATGTTGCTGGTGTCAATCTGAATAAATTTCTGCTGAGGATTCTTACGGCCACCGTTCGGCGGAACGTTAGCAATCGTGCCTTCTAAAATCTTTAGCAAGGACTGCTGAACACCTTCACCGGAAACGTCTCGGGTAATCGAAACGTTATTAGACGTTTTAGCGATTTTATCAATTTCATCAATGTAGATAATACCGTGTTCAGCCTTTTTAACGTTGTAATGAGCATTCTGAATCAACTTCAGCAGAATGTTTTCAACATCTTCACCGACGTAACCGGCTTGAGTTAGAGTCGTGGCGTCCGCGATCGCAAACGGAACGTTCAAAATCTTAGCTAAAGTCTGAGCAATATAGGTTTTACCAGAACCGGTCGGACCGACTACCGCAATATTACTCTTCTTGATTCGAGTATCACCGGGCTTTAAATGCACTAAATCACGAATCTGCTGATAGTGATTGTATACCGCCACAGCCAACGTCTTTTTAGTTTCATCTTGACCAATTACGTATTGATTTAACTTATCAACGATTTGAGCAGGCGTTAAAATTTTTCTACCTTTAGCTTGTTCATTCGGCTCTAACCAGCTGATTCATTTTCAGCGGCTTCTTCGTTAAGAATATGCTTACATAAATCAACACATTCATTACAGATGTATACACCAGGACCTGCAATTATCTTTTTAACTTGATCTTCAGTTTTCCCACAAAATGAGCAGGCGATGGGGCCTTTATTATTATCTTTACGCATATGAATCACCCCTTCGATAGTTTCAGCAATTATTTAATTGCTTAAAAACTATAACATATATCTACAAAAACATTCATTAATTTAATTCTTAATTTATTAAATAAAAGGATCCAATTTAACTTAACGTTAAAATGGACCCCTCCTTAATATCAATCGTTAGATTATTATTTTTTGCTTTCTTTCGACGATTTTTTATCTACCTTGAAATAAGACTTAGGTTCCTGCTTAGCAGACTTAGTAATCATCTGAACCGCTTTTTCAATTGCAATATCATGATTTAGCATATCAGGAGTCAAAGCACTTCTAACGGAACTAGCTTTCATTCCGTAAGTCTTAGCTAAGCTCTTGATTTCTTTTTCACGATCATCCTTAGTTGGATTAATCTTTTCAGCTTTAACGATTGCTTCAAGAACTAAGTTAGTCTTAACCCGTCGTTTAGCACCTTGAGCGAATTGCTTCTTTAATTCATCCTCAGTAGTACCGGTCAACTTGTAATAAGTCTGAGCATTGATACCCTGCTGCTGCATACTAGCTAAGTACTGATCCATCTGACGACGGGTATCTTCAGTCATCATAACTTTAGGAATCGATTTAACGGTAGCATTATCAACAGCTTTGCCGATTGCTTCGTCTTCTAAACGATTCTTAGCATTGGAAGCTTTACGGTTCTTTAACTGCTTCTTGATCTTGTTCTTTAATTCGTCTAAAGTATCAACATCTTCGTCGACATCTTTAGCGAATTCATCGTTCAACTTAGGTAACTGTTCTTCTTTGACTTCATGCATCGTTACTTTAAAAGTGGCTTTCTTATTACGTAACTTCTTAGCCTGGTAATTCTTAGGGAAAGTAACTTTAACGTCAACCTTATCACCATCTTTATGACCAACTAACTGGTCTTCAAAATTACCGACGAAAGAATGAGAGCCTAACTTTAAGCTGTAGTTAGTGGCTTTGCCGCCTTTAAACGGCTTGCCATCAATATAGCCATTAAAGTCAATAATAACGGTATCACCTTTAGCGGCGGGACCTTTCTTCAATACTAATTCAGCTTGATCATGACGCTTACGGTTTAATTCAGAATCAACGTCTTTCTTATAGACCCGGGTATCCTGCTTATGAACGGGTACACCTTTATAATCACCTAACTTAACACTGGGTTCAACGGTGACCGTAGCTTCTAATACCCAAGGCTTACCCTTAGCCAACGATTTAATATTTAAGCGCGGCTGATCGACCGGTCTAACCTTAGCTTCTTTTAAAGCTTTCGGATAAACTTCCGGTAAAAGAATATTTAAAGCATCCTGATATAATGCTTCTTCACCGTACATGGCATCAAAAATTGAACGAGAAACTTTACCCTTTCGGAAGCCAGGTAAAGTAATATTCTTTTTGTTTTTAGCAAAGGCTTTATCTAAGCCTTCCTTAATTTTATCGGTACTAATACTAAACGTTAATTTACCAACATTAGTACCAGTTTTTTCCCATTTTGCTGACATAATGTTCCCTCCGATATTTTTAACATTACTTTAGTCGTGAGTTTTACGTTAATAATTTTAACGTAATGAGCAATAAAAGTAAATTTTTACGAAAGTTTAGGGCTTTACTTTATTTCATCATTATTTAACTAAATTCTTAGTCAAGCCATCTAATTTAACCTGTAAATAATAAATTTTTTTAACGACTGGGTTATTAAAGATTGGCTGTCGACCTTGTAGCGTAAAGCCGCTATTTTTACCCATAACTGGGGATGAATAATCTTTTGATCATTATAAGGATATAAATACGTTAAGTATAAACGTAAATTCTGCTTTAACGCTATGGTTTGGGGCGGATTATGATAATATTTAGCATCAACAAATTGATCCATCGGTATTTTAACTTAATATTAAGGCCCATTTTACGAATCGATTCCAAAATACTAAGCCGCATTATCGGTGCTAAAAAGGGATCGACGCAACAATCTTTCGGCACATAATAAACTCGTTATTCTTAAGCAAGACGTCAATCATCAATTTCATTAACGAAACATTAACGGTATAGGAATTAACATCGGCTAATAATACTTGTTCCGCATCATTATAGGATCTTTGACGATACAGACATTTAACCAGTAAATGATTAACGTCATCGTTTTTAGTAACCAAATCTAATGAAATCAATTTATTAATTGCTAATTTATAACGGCCTCTTGTAAAATCTTGACGAGCACTTATGTATTTATTAAAGGCTTGTTTATTCGTCCATTTTGCTTTCATGTTACTCAATAAGGATCTTTATAGGAGCGATTAATCTCCATAATCACGGGCATAATAACCGGATGATGAGTAGTTGCTTTATATAAGTAAGATCCCAAGGTATCACGAATTCCCTGCTTCAGATAACTCCAATCGTAATGATTATTATTTAAATCATTTTGAACGACTTTCTTTACTAATTGGGAACTCTTATTAATTAGAGATTTATTTAAGCTGACATAAATAAAGCCTCGTGATTTTATTTTAGGATCAGCTACGACTTGACCGGTCTTATGATCAATAGTAACGACCGCAATAAAGATACCATCTTCAGATAGCACTTTACGATCTCTTAATACAATATTGCCAACGTCGCCAACGCCGCTACCATCAACGATGGTGTCACCAGCAGGAACCGACTTACCGTACGTCATTCGATGACCGTTATATACTAGTGGACTACCTTTAGACGGAATAATAATCCGATTCTTTGGGAATCCCATTTCACGGGCTAACTTAGCATATGCTTCTAGAACTCGATATTCACCTAGTACCGGAATCAGATACTTCGGATGCATCAAATCAATAATCAATTGCATATCTCGTCGACTAGCGTTATCCGTAATATTAAATTCATCGGTAACCATTCTAAAGATTCCGTTCGCTCGACAAATAGCGTCTTTCGTTTCAGCAACCTGAACTTCCATCGAATGATTGGGTGCCGTTGCGATAATAACTAAATCTTTAGGCTTAATATTAACGGAACCGTTTTGTTGACTAGCCATTCGTCGCAACGATTTCATGGGCTCGCCCATTTTACCGGTCTCCAAAATGACGAGTTTTGATTCGTCAACCGAACCAATATCCTTGGGTTTAACCAGCATATTTTTGCGGGTAACCTTAACTCATGATACTTCAGGCCTAATATGATTGGAGCTTCTAAATGAGGATGCATTAAGCAAACTTTACGATGGGATTTAAAAGCCGCATCAAAGATCTGCTGAATTCGAATTAAATTACTGGCTCGGCAGCCCACAATAATTCGATTGTGCCGATGACCAAATAAATAGGTTAAATAATGTCTAACTTTTAATTCTGGCACGTTTTCATGATAATTTTCGGCATTTGCCGAATCACCTAACAATGCTAAGACGCCCTTTTTACCGATTTCACCCAATTGAATTAAGTTCGTTCGATAATTTTTGTAAACGGTCGGATCAAATTTAAAGTTACCCGTATAAACGATCTGACCTTCTTTAGTATTTAACACGATCCCCATCGATTCAGGAACCGAATGGGTAGTGTTAAAGAAAGTCACCACTACGTCGTGAAAAATAATTTCGCTATTCGGATTAATAACGTTAAATTTATTAAAATGTCGAGTCGCCTTATGTCGATGAACCAAATGCTTAGCCATTGCAATCGTAAATTTAGACCCAAATACCGGTACGTTAAATTCCCGTAAGAAATACGGCAGTGCCCCAATGGATTCTACATGGCCTTGGGTTAAGAAAACGCCTACGATTCGATTACGATTTCGTTTTAAATAGGTAATGTCGGGAATAATGACGTCAATCCCCAACATTTTATTATTAGGATATCTTAATCCACAGTCTAAAACGTAAATTCCACCGTTAATAACAACGGCGTACAGGTTTTCACCAACTTCTCTAATACCCCCAAGTGGGAGAATTTCAACTTTACTTTTCATAATTCACCCCAAGTATTTCTTTTTAATTTATTTATCCGAACATAAAATATAACTAAATCTAGTTTAGCATATAATTCTCCTTAAGCGCATGAATTTACAAAAAAATGCGGAATTACTAAGTAGTAATTCCGCATTCATAAATAATAAATTCAAATTAAATAATTTTAATGACGTAAGCCTAAGCTTTGGGTTAACTTATGATAATGATTAAAGTCATTATTACGAAGGTAACGAAGTAAGTTACGACGATGACCAATCTTCTTCATTAAGCCACGAGCGGATACGTGATCCTTCTTGTGCATCTTAATGTGGTTACTGACTTCGTCAATGTCAGCGGTCAATAATGCAATCTGAACTTCAGAAGAACCGGTATCACCATCGTGCTGAGCATACTTTTTCATAATCTTAGCTTTTGTATCTTTACTTAACATAAAATAAATCCACCTTTCAAAAAAGTGCCACAAACCGAGTAATGGGTCAGTGGAATCCCAAAACCAAGTCCGGGTTGAATATATACAACATTTATAATATACAACGATACTGATAAATTAGCAAGAAGGACTGACGAATCCGTTGCAATTTAAGCCACTATTCTGTATAATATTCTTGTTGAATATATGGATAAATTTTCCATATGGAGGTGAAAATATGCCAGTTATTAAATCTGCTATGAAACGAGTTAAGACTAACGCAAAAGCTAATAAGCGTAATGTAGCACAACGTAGCCTCGCTAAAACCGCCATTAAAAAGTTCTTACAAGCTAAAAAGAACGGCTCTAAGAATTTAGGCGCTACTTATAAGGACGCCATTAGTGCTATTGATCGTGCCAAATCCAAAGGCTTAATTAAAGCCAACAAAGCTAAACGTCAGAAATCTCATTTAACTAAAAAATTTAATAAATAATTTTATTATAAAAACATTAAGTTACTAAATCAAAATAGCTAATCTGACTTATTCAGATTAGCTATTTTTTTTAGCAAATTTAAGCATAAATAATTCAAATAACATCTCCGGAGATTGGTTAGTCGATTTCATTTTAATCTCCATATGAATTAAACCTAAATCTGCAGCCACTAATTGTTGAATTGAGAAATTATTAATCAATCTCAAGGCAATTTTAATTCGGAAAGGATTTGTTTTAAGCATTCTGGATAAACTGCCTTGACTATACCCTTGCCGAGTTAGAATCTTAGCTTGTAACAGTAATCTAAACTGACTAACTAAAACTGCGTTAATTTGTAAGGATGGCTGCCCTTCAATCATTAAATTATGATAAAGTTCAATTGCTTGGGCGGATCTCTTATAAAGCACGTCGCTCACCAAATCAAAAACGTTTTGATTCAACGATTTAGTCACTAAAGATTCAATGGCATTCTTAGAAATGACCTTAGTCTTTTGGCAATATAAAAATAATTTAGGTAACCTTCGGTTCGCTGCAGCAATAAATCTAAATTTGCGGGCTTAATTTTATAGCCATGATTGGTAATGTCTGACCTTCAGTAAAATAATTTAAATTAATCGTGGTTGCAGTGTGTTTAACAACTTTAGTAATCTTTTTCCGACCATCCAATTTTTGATAAGGCGCAAAAAAGACCAACACTGTGGATGTAAGGGGTCGCTTCAAATACCTTATTAATTCATTAACATGATGTTTATTAGCCTTTCAATTTCTTTTACCAGTTAAAAATTCAGGATTATCCACTAATATTAAGCGATTACGCCCTATAAAAGGAGCTGAAGTAGCGTCATTTAGGACACTGTCTAACAGGCCCGACTCTAAATCATATTCCGCAAAATTCATGGCCCGTTCATTCTTTGGAATTAACTTTATAAAACGATTTTTAATTACTCGGGTTAAATACTCTTGTTGTCCTAAAATCAAATAAACTGACTGAAATTTCCTTATTTAATTATTTGTTGACCAGTATCCTTTGTTACCATGATAATGATAGGTAATCATCCCATTATTCTGAGTATTATAAATTTTAATTCCCTGATTGCGAACTAATTTAACAACCTTGGGGTCAGGATGATGATATCGATTATTTCGTCCTGCCGAAATAATTGCGATCTTAGGCCTAATACGATCTAAAAAAGCCCCACATGAAGAAGTTGAACTACCGTGATGACCTAATTTTAAGACAGTAGCACTTAAATTTGAATAGTGTTCAATAATATCTTTTTCACCTTGTTGGCCTAAATCGCCCATAAATAGCCAGCGTTTACCGCCATATCGACCTAGTAAAACCATTGAATCAGAATTGGCACCTAATCCAGGTACAAATGGATGAACTACTGTTAAATTAGTACCTGGTATTTGATCACCATTTTTTACAGGAATTAATTGAGTACCTCTTAAATACGGACGAATCCGCTTCATAAAACGAGGATTTCGATTCATACCCCATGGAATAAAAAATCGTTTAACATGAATATTCTGTAAGAAAGCCGGTAAATCACCACAGTGATCAGCATCTTGATGACTTATACATATATTATCAACAGTGTGAATTCCTTGACTATTTAAATAATTAATTGAAGTTCGTAGAGACTGATAATAGGATGCCTGTTGACCAAAAGCAACTTTTCCACCGGTATCAATAATCGTTACTGATCGATTAAATGGAGATCGAATCAAAAAGCTATCGCCCTGGCCAACATCAAAATAACTTACTTCCCCCGTCAATGGGCAATGAATCATCGTAAACATCAGCAAATATAAACAAATTAATCCAGTGATTAAACGCCAATTAGGATGATGAATAATTAATAACGTCACTAAGAACGCAATTATAATTAAAATTTCGTTCGGTTTTCCAAAATAAACGTTACCGGGAAGATTACCTAAAAAATTAAGAATTTTATCAAAAAACCAATGATCACCACCGGAAAAACAATTGTCGAAAATAGAGGTAATATCAATAAATTAGCCGCAATCGTTAAAACGTGCCAATTATAAACATTATAAATAATAAACGGAAAACTAACTAAATTCATAAATACCGTCTGTTTCCAGAACGTGTATTTACGAGTATATATTAGGGCAAATGATAAAACATAACTTAACTGACACCCAAATTGAATTAACGATTGCGGATCCATAATCAATTTAGTAATTAAAGCTAAACTCCATACGTTCAATGATGATATCATACGATGAACCGATCGTCCCAGAAGTCCAATTTCGACCATTAAAATAGAACGAAGTAAACCAATCGAGGCTCCAGCAAAAATATAATAAAGAGGCAAAAAACTAAAGATTATAAACCGATAACGTTCCCGTCTAATTCGTAGATGAACCAGAATAAACTCAAGAATTCCCACCAAATAATACACATGAAATCCGGAAATACTAAATAAATGAATTAAGCCCAGCTGCTTAACACCGCTTAATTCTGGTTCATTTTCTTGATCCGTATCACCTAATATTAAGCTTAAGACATAGGTCTTTAACGATGTCGGTAAATTTTGAGCCCGACGAATTAAGCTTTGCCGAAACAAATGAATTGATTATGATAAGTCAACATCCCCGTACCAATTTTTAAGCAAAAATTTGGGTATCTTTAAGCAATAAATCCCTAACCCATGATTAATAAAAAAGCAGTCGTAATCAAAGCCCACAAAATTGCCGGAAATATTAATAAATTATTCTTAATATCTATTTAGACAGATAGGATTTAAACGGAATTTGTTCAATGGTTTTCATCGTTAAAGGAATTTGTTTTAATTTAATATGCTTTAACTTAATTAAATGTTTAGCATACGGACTATCATGATAATTTCTTAAATAATTAATTTCGGTAATGCCGCCTTGCAGAAGCATCTTAGTACACTGCAAGCATGGAAAATCGGTAACGTACAACTGAGCACCATCCATCGATTCACCAAATTTTGCACATTGAACGATTGCGTTTTGTTCAGCATGAATGGTTCGTAAACAGTGTCCGTTAACCATATAGCAGCCCTTATCAGTACAATGATAATCACCGGATACAGAACCGTTATAGCCTTCAGCAATGATTCGACGGTCCTTAACCAAAACGGCACCGACGGAAAGCCGATTACAAGTACTCCGCGTTGATAATAAAACGGCCTGCAGCATAAAAAACTGATCCCACGGAATCCGAGGATCATTTTTTGCCATATTAATAACTCCTATTTGTTAATTAACTTCATTATATCAAACTGTGACATGTACTTTTATATTAGCTAAGAATTTATCGCCAATTCCGGAAATTTTTTTTAGATCATCAATTTGCTTAAAATTACCGTGACTTTTCCGATATTCAACGATTTTTTCAGCTCGCTTTTCACCGATTCCGTCAATAGATTGTAGTTGCTTTTCATCAGCACTGTTCAAATTAATTTTACCAGAACCCTTTATTTCACCTTTGACCGGAATATAAACCGTTTGTTGATCAGTTAATTTCTTAGCTAAATTAATGTGTTTACGATCTGCAGATCGATTTAAGCCCCCCGCCAGATTTACGGCGTCGTCAACCCTCATGTTATTCGTAAACTGATAAACACCCGGACGTTTAACGGCACCTTCAATATCAATAAATATCATTATAAATAAAGCCACCATTAAAATCCCAAGATAATCTTTAGTTTGTATTCATTTATAAATTCTTTGATCCTATCCATCTATTCACCCCTTTTCATTCCATAATTACGCAAAAAATCTGATTAATTTTTATAAATAGCCTGTTGAAAATTCTTAACCGGAACGATTTTCATTTTAGAATCATATTTACGGGCGGTTCGTTTTGCTAATTGATAATTCGTCATATGATCAGGTTCATATTTCAATATCTGCGAAGTTGGCTTAAGATAGGGAGTCAAAAAAATTTTAGCACCTTGCCGTTTAGCAGCAATAATCTTTTTATCAATCCCGCCAATCTCACCAACGTTACCGTTAGAATCGATCGTACCGGTGCCCGCAATTTTACGGCCTTTGGTTATATTAACGGGCTTAAGCTGACTATACATTTGAAGTGACAGCATTAATCCCCCGGATGGGCCACCAATTTGTTGCGAATTTACATTTACTGGAATCTTGGTTTTACTTGGGTCATCATCAGTTAGAATAACGCCTACCTATTATGTAAATATTGAATGGTAACTTTAGAACGATGATTTAAATGAGCCAAATACTTTTGATAGCCATAAGCACTATTAAAATGATGGCGATTAACTTCTGTAATTACATCCCCAACATTAATCACGGAACGAAAGCGAGATTGAGGCATTACATTAACTACGTAAATTCCGCGATAAATGCGCTTAACGTAATGATGGGAATTATGAAACGCAACGTACTTAGCGTTAGAAATCGCTGATTGCATATAAAATTTTTGGACTTTATTATAAGCCTTATTATTTTGTCCACCCGTAACGTCTCGAGTGTTTTCAATCGTATCCTGGGATTAAGCTTAGCCCAAAGATAAGTAATCGGATGAAGCGGGCCAACTTCCACCGAAGTCAGCATTAATTTTCCATGATAATGACTTGGTTGATGATTAATTCTAACCATTGATTAAGATTATTAGCCTCGCCAGGGCCTTCAAAATAATCTGGCGTCGGCCAAAATAAGAAACCTAAAAGTATGAAAACACCAAGGATAACTAATAAATATTTAGTAAACTGCGAAACGTTATTTTTCTTTATCATTTTTTTGGGCCCGATCCATAGCTATTAATACGTTCTTAGGAACAAAAGATGATATATCTCCGCCAAAATGAAAAGTTTCCTTTAAAATACTTGAAGAAATAGCTTGATATTTAGGCCTGGCTAACAAAAAGACCGTTTCAATCTGAGGATCCAAATGGTGATTAATGTCAGCAACTGATCGTTCATAATCTAAATCACGAGAATTACGTAATGGTTAGACCCTTATCAGGCATCACCCGTACATTCTTTAATCAACGTAATTCGTTCGTCCTGCGAGAACATGTACTTCTTATTTACGTTGTTACCTACGGCCACGATTAATTTATCAAATATTTTTCGAGCCCGGTTAATTAAATCAAGATGACCCTTAGTTACCGGATCAAAACTACCCGGATATACAGCAATTTTCATACTATTCTCCCATAAACCTATAAATAGAAATCAATGTAATCCCATATTTACGCTGCTTAACTAAGTTATATTGATTAACATTATTTGATAAATTAGCCCTCGTATCGGTTTCGCAAATAACTAATGCTCTAGGATTTAGTAAATTTAATGCAGCGAGTTTGTTTAAATCTTTAACCATTTTTTGCAATCGATACGGTGGATCCAAATACACTAAGTCGAATTTTTTATTATCCTTTGATAATTTATGCAAAGCCGCATTTGCACTCATTTTATAAATATCAAAATCATCTTTATCGTGCGTTAATTCAACGTTACCTAAAATCGTTCGATACGCCCGATACTGACGATCAACTAAGGTTGCGTGGCTGCAACCCCGTGATACGGCTTCAATACCAACGTTTCCTGATCCAGCAAAGAGATCTAAAAAATTCTGATGATGAAAATAAGGCCCGATAATATTAAATAAAGATTCTTTAACCTTATCAGTGGTCGGTCGCGTTAATCGACTCGGAACAGCTTTTAATATTCGTCCACCAAATTTTCCGGAAATAACTCTCAAAGTCAGTCACCCTCATCTACAGATTCTTTAATTGTTCGATCTGCCAATTCCTTTGATAACTTGGCTAATGAAGAATCATAAATTTCCTTTACAAAATTTAAATGACCAATTCTTTTTAAATAATCATGATCGAGCTTTATCAACGTATAAAATAGCGTAATGCATTTGTTTTGAAATATACTTTAAATCTCCATATTTTTTCAAATTTGAAGCTTGCCTTAAAGAATATACGTAAACAATTAAACTAACCCGATCTTTAATATCTAATTTCAATTTAATTCACGACTCCTTTATTTGAATTGCAAACTGACGCTTTCGTTGAGTTCGATCAATATTAAGAACTAAGCCTAAAGCAGCTGATAACGTAATCATACTGGATCCCCCGTAACTAATAAACGGAAAAGTAACACCAGTTATGGGTAACAAGCCAACTACCCCACCCATATTACATAGCATTTCAACCGTTATATAAGTAGCAACGCCAAAGCAAATGAGTGAATAATAAGCATCATTATCACGAATTCCGATCAACACGGTTCTAGCAACGATAATGCCTAAAAGAAGCATAATTATAACCACTGCGATTAAGCCCAATTCTTCAGATATTACGGCCATAATAAAATCAGTATTCGGTTCGGGTAAATAGCCGGTCTTTTCAATACTATTACCAAGGCCAACACCAAAGATACCACCGTTACTTTGGGCATAATAAGAATTTACTAATTGTTTACCGACGTCTTGAGCATGTTTAAAGGGTTGTAGCCACGCCACGATTCTCTGCATTTTATAACTATTTTGACCAGCTGGCGATAAAGCCTTTGGAATATAATAAAACCAACGGATTGCTTCCAGCTAAAGACGCCGCTAACGATAATCAGAACTAAAACAATAACGCCATTTATAATGGCTCCACCTAAATCAGGCTGAATTTTAATAAAGCGCCAAAACGTTAGCCAATGAAAATACTTATAATTTTTACTTAATTCATGAGAAATATAAATGATTAAAAATAACTTTGAAAATTCAGACGGTTGTAAACTAAATCCGGCAATCTTAAACCAACCGGCGGCTCCATTTATTGATTGGCCCACAAATTTTAAAGCACCAAAAGCCAATAGAAAGCCTGCCGAAAAATAGGCGATCATTCGTTTATTCATCAATTTATGAATCTTTATATGACTAAAGCCAGCTAATAATACCAATCCAATAATTACATAAACTAATTGCTTTAGCATAAATTTTATAGGTGAACTACCTAAATTTGAACTGGCAGAATAGACCATAATTATCCCGGTCATACAAAGAATTAAATATGGTACTAATATCCATAAATCTAAATTATAAAGTTTCCTTATTATCTTTTTCATCTAATCGATTCCTTAATTATTAGATACTAATATTATAGCATATCCATAAAATTCAATTGATAGAATACAAAAAAGGCGAAGGAATAATTCCTTCGCCTTTTAATATTTTAATTTTAAACATTAATTATGCTTATGATGCTTAGCAGCTTTTTGACGAGCATTCGTATTTAGAATCTTCTTACGTAAACGAATGTGATGTGGAGTAATTTCACATAATTCATCTTCGTTTAAGAATTCTAACGATTCTTCTAAGGATAAGTGCTTAGGAGTTCTAATCTTAGCAGTTTCATCCTTAGCAGCGGCACGAACGTTAGTCATTTCTTTACCACGAGTGATATTAACGGAAATATCATTTTCACGGCTACTTTCACCAACGATCATACCTTCATAAACATCAGTACCTGGATCAGTAAAGATAGTACCACGATGTTCAATACCCATAATAGCGTAAGTCGTAGCTTTACCTTGATTAATGGATACTAAAGCACCATTTCGACGACCTGGATGCCAGCCTTTAATTACTGGCAAGTACTTAGAGAACGAATGACTCATAATTCCATATCCACGGGTCATGGTCATGAAATCAGTAGTATAACCGATTAAGCCACGAGATGGTACCAAGAACTGTAACTTATTCATGCCAGTACTGGTGTTGCCCATCTTCTTCATCTTACCTTTACGCTGAGATAAAGTACTGATGATGGTACCGGCATATTCTGGCGGAGTTGAAATTTCAACATCTTCAAACGGTTCACATAACTTACCATGAATGTTACGTAAAATAACTTTCGGACGAGATACTTGTAATTCGTAGCCTTGACGACGCATCGTTTCAGCTAAGATGGATAAGTGTAATTCACCACGTCCAGATACTAACCAAGCACCTGGATTATCAGTATCCTGAACCTTTAATGAAACATCGGTATGAAGTTCACTCATTAAACGATCATGAATCTGACGAGCAGTTACGTATTTACCATCTTTACCAACAAACGGAGAAGTATTAGCACCAAACGTCATTTGTAAAGTTGGCGGATCAATTCGTAATTTCGGTAACGGTTCTTTACAAGATGGATCAACGATGGTTTCACCAACGTTAATGTCTTCCATTCCGGAAATTGCAATTAAATCACCGGCTTTAGCTTCTTTAATATTAACTTTCTTTAAGCCAACGAAGCCCATTAATTTAGTAACGGTAAAGTTTTGGGTCTTACCATCTAACTTCATAACGGTAACTTTGTCACCAACTTTGATATGGCCACGGAATACACGACCGATTCCGATTCGGCCTAAGAAATCATTGTAATCTAAAATAGCAACTTGGAACTGTAACGGTTCGTCAGAATTATCAATCGGGGTTGGGATATACTTTAAAATGGTATCAAATAACGGCTTCATCGTATGCTTCTGAGTAGAAATATCAGCGCTATAACTAGAAGTACCGTTCATTGCAGAAGTATAAATAACCGGAAAGTCAATTTGTTCTTCATCGGCACCTAAGTCAATGAATAATCTTAAGACATCATTAACACATTTCTTCGGATTAGCACCTTTACGATCAACTTTATTAATAACTACGATCGGGGTTAAATGTTGATCTAAAGCTTTCTTTAATACGAAACGAGTTTGTGGCATCGGACCTTCATAAGCATCAACAACTAAAAGAACACCATCAACCATTCGCATAACACGTTCAACTTCACCACCGAAGTCAGCATGTCCTGGAGTATCTAAGATATTAATTTGCTTACCTTTATATTTAACGGCCGTATTCTTAGATAAAATCGTAATTCCACGTTCACGTTCAATTGGATTATCATCCATAGCACGATCCTGTAGATGAGTATGAGAAGATAAAGTATCCGATTGAGCTAACATTTGGTTGACTAAAGTAGTTTTACCATGGTCAACGTGGGCTACAATCGCAATATTTCTAATGTCTTGTCTTGTCTTCAACAATATCTTCATTCCCTTCAGTCTGATTAATAAAATAATCTCAAGCAGATTATTCGCGTAATGTACATTTAAAAATCGTATCACATAATTACTATATCATCAATACCTACAATGATATTGACATTAGTTTAGCAATTATATATGGTAAAATAAAATTAGGGCTAATTTTCGAGGAGGAATTATCTTGATTTTAATGAAAGATATAGTTCGAGATCCTAACCCTATCTTAAGAAAACAATCTAAAAAAGTTCAATTTCCATTAAACAAAAAAGATCAAAAATTAGCTAAAGATTTAATGCAATATTTAGAAGTTAGTCAAAATCCAAAGCTATGTAAAAAATACGGTTTACGAGCCGGCGTTGGCTTAGCCGCCCCACAAGTCAACGTAAGTGAACTAATGGCCGCCGTCTTGGTCCCTGATGATAATGACAATCCGCATAATCCACAATTTAAAGCCGTTATTATTAATCCTCTAATCGTTGCCAACTCTGTCCAGCGTGGTGCCATGACCGAAGGCGAAGGATGCTTATCAGTTGATAAAAACATCCCAGGATTAGTTCATAGAGCTGATCGAATTAAGCTTCAATACCAGGACACTACCGGCAAAAAGCACGTAGTCCGATTAAAGAACTATCCGGCGATCGTTTGTCAGCACGAAATCGATCATCTTCACGGGACCTTATTCTATGACCACATCAATATGCAGGACCGGTTCGCTAAACAAGGCGACGAAGTATTATTTAGTTAACTTATTGAAATTAGGCCCTCTTTTTATTTATTACAAACGATGAATATCTTTTAAATAATCAATGGTGGCTGAATTATATATACACGCAATATCTAAATGAGTTCGATGCTGATACTTCCAAATATCAGCGACCAAATAAAGGCCCATTCCTGATTTAGTCGTTATCTTATGTTCACGGCAATATGATAGCAACGTATTACTAAAGTAATGCTTGAAATTAATTAAATCAGCTTGGCGATGAAAATCAAGATTAAACACATATTCATAAGCAAATATATCACGGCCCCAAACCTTTGACAGTGGCTTTGACATAATAACGTAATTCGAACGTTTAGGTATTAAACGATCATTTCTGATTGAAATCATGATTTTAGGGACGATTTGGTCAATCTTATTCTTAACAACCAGCTGACGCTTACGGTTAGGTATAATCACTAAAAAATGATGAATCAAATTATAAAATCCCACCGCGATAATTAAGCCAATTAATATTTCGAAGATTCGCATATTTCTTAAAAATCCTCCAGAAGTGTTTCAACATCATTTATTCTATACTTATTTATGTATGTATGATAAAATTATATTAAGTTACGTATATTATCGGAATTATCAAAATATGAAATATAAAGCAAAATTAATAATAAATTAAAGGAGACAAATATAATGATTTTTAAAGTTTTATACCAAGCCGATAAAACCAGAATCCCAAGAAGAGAAACTACCCAAGCTTTATACCTAAAATGTGATACTGAAATGGAAGCCCGAATTCAATTAGAAAAATATACTAATTATAATATTGAGTACGTGGAACCCCTAGAAGGCAATCATTTAAAGTATGAAGAACAAGAACCTGATTTTAAGATTACGAAGTTTAATTAATCACTGAGTTTAATTAGGAGCTTAAAATAAAATGAATAAACTTAACGTCAAAAATAACGAAGTAGCTATTTACGGCGTTGGTGGACTTGGTGAAATCGGTAAAAATACCTATGGAGTTCAATTTCAGGATGAAATAATCTTAATCGATGCTGGAATTAAATTTCCTGAAGAAAATTTATTAGGTGTTGATTATGTAATTCCTGATTATCAATATTTAATTAAAAATAAAGATAAAATCAAAGCTCTAGTAATCACCCATGGACATGAAGATCATATCGGCGGTGTACCCTATTTATTAAAGTACATTAACGTTCCTGTTTATGCCGGTCCATTAGCAATGGCTTTAATTAAAGATAAATTACGGGAACATGGTCTATTAAAACAAGCCCATCTTCACGTAATCGAGCCAGATTCGGTTTTAAACTTTGATAAAATGAGCGTCACGTTCTTTAGAACGACCCATTCCATTCCAGATACCGTAGGTGTTGCTGTTCACACGCCCTGCGGTGCCGTAGTTGAAACTGGTGATTATAAATTTGATTTAACGCCCGTTACTCATCAGCCACCTGATTTTCAAGCAATGGCTAAATTAGGCAAAGAAGGCGTATTATGTCTATTATCCGACAGTACTAATGCTGAAAAGCCCGGATGGACTCCATCTGAAAAATGGGTCCGACATTCAATTCGTCGAATCTTTGATACAGCTACTCACGGTAGAATTATTTTTGCAACGTTTGCATCCAATATCTCAAGGATTCAATCCGCATGTGATGCCGCCGTTAGTCATGGACGCAAAATTGCCATTTTTGGAAGAAGTATGGAAACGTCACTCGTTAACGGCCAAAAATTAGGTTATCTACACATTCCAAAAGACTCTTTAGTTACTGCTGAACAACTACACACCATCCCCGCTAATAAGACTTTAATAATCTGTACCGGATCACAAGGTGAACCGTTAGCCGCCTTATCACGGATTGCTAACGGAACTCATCGTCAGATTTCGATTCAGCCTCATGATACGGTAGTCTTTTCCAGTAACCCCATTCCTGGTAACACCATTAGCGTCAATAAAGTCATTAATGAACTAGAAGAAGACGGGGCTAAAGTAATTCACGGCCGAATCAATAAGATTCATACTTCAGGTCACGGTCGTCAAGAAGAACAAAAATTAATGCTGCGACTAATGAAGCCTAAATACTTTATGCCTATTCATGGTGAATATCGAATGCTAAAAATTCATGTTCACATGGCACAAGAATGTGGAGTTCCTAAGCAAAACTGCTTCATTATGCAAAATGGTGATGTTTTGGCATTAACCCAGAATAGCGCTAGAATTGCCGGCCACTTTGCCGCGGGAGACGTATATATTGACGGTAATGGCATTGGCGACGTTGGTCATGTCGTTTTGCATGATCGTCAATTACTTTCCGAAGAAGGTTTAGTGATAGTGGTAGCTACCATTAATAAGACCTCTGGTAAAATCGAAGCCGGTCCGGATATCCTATCACGAGGCTTTGTATACATGCGTCAATCGGGTAAATTATTGAGTAAGAGTCGTCAAATTGCTTACAATGCCATTACTTCCTTAACGAATAACGATGACGTCGATCAAATTCATCTTAAGAAAGTTGTTATCAATAATCTACAACGATACTTGTACCAAAAGACCCGTCGTCATCCGTTAATTTTACCGATCTTTATCATGGATTAAATCAAACTTTTTCTAATTTATTAGCGGATTCATCTATAACGGATAATGGATCCGCTTTTTTATTGGAGGGAGACACGTAAATTGCAAAATAAATATTTAATTATCGTAAATAAAATGCTGATTTAATCAACATTTTACATAATACTAAAATTGGTTGGAAAGCATTGCGATATTTCATGCCATTTTCTATTTATTATATAATTTACAATCATTTACGATGGAAATATATCATCCGCACAAGACCACTATTTATCATAATGTATTTTTAGCTGATATATCATTAATTACCCATATTCTGAAAATAACTTTAATTTAACTATAATTAAAAGACGTAACCTTTTAATTATGTTCTACATTTTCTTTAAACTTCTCTTTAAACATAAGATAAATTTAAAGAACGTTTATTCCTATAAGGTTAATAAGCTACACTAAGGGATACCAACTCTAGAATTTGGCCACGCGGACGGTGAAGATTTAGGTGGCCGATTTTACGATGCTTATTACCATGTAACTAAATATCCGTTTATATAATTAATCNNTTAAACTAAAAAGAGCTGATGATATTTATTTATCATCAGCTCTTTTTTACTCCTTAACGATTTTATCAATCTCTTTTAGTTCATCAGAAGTAAATTTAAGGTTATTTAAGGCTCCTAAATTATCTTCCAAATGCTTAACTTTAGAAGCACCAGTAACCACACTAGTTACCGTTGGATTATGAAGTAACCAAGCTAAGCCCATCTGAGCTAAAGTTTGGCCACGGTTCTTAGCTAAATCATTTAATTGATTCAACTTCTTAACAACCTTATCTTTACCGTTCTTAAAGACAAAATCATTGCTCCAGTGAACGTTTACGTTATCAGGCATCCCGTTCAAATACTTATTCGTTAATAGGCCTTCAGCTAACGGTCCATAAGCAACTAAACCATCTTTATTATCAGCTAAAGTCTTTAACGTTCCATCCTTTTCAGGAGCTCGATTAAGCATATTATATGAAGCTTGATTAACAACGAATGGCGTATGGAATTCTTTAAAGTATTTAATAATCTGAGCGGTCTGTTTACCATTATAATTAGAAATTCCGATATATAAGGCTTTACCCGAACGGACGATTTCATCTAGAGCTTCAGCGGTTTCTTCTAAACTAGTATTAGGATCA
This sequence comes from Acetilactobacillus jinshanensis, assembly GCA_043289735.1. GTDB lineage: Bacteria > Bacillota > Bacilli > Lactobacillales > Lactobacillaceae > Acetilactobacillus > Acetilactobacillus jinshanensis_A. The sequence continues at coordinate 295,618 of CP171343.1, read as the reverse complement.
AAACGATGACTATAATAAATATCAACGTAGTTCAAGCCCATCCGTTCTAAGCTACGATCTAAAGCGGCCACTAAAGTCTTTTTAGATGAAAATTGACCATAGGGACCCGGCCACATATTATAACCGGCCTTAGTGGTAATAATTAATTCATCACGATAAGGCTTTAAATCTTTTCGATAAACCTGGCCAAACATCCTTTCAGCAGCACCGGCTCCCGGACCATAATTATTAGCGCAGTCAAAACTAAAGATTCCTTTATCAAAGGCCTTTAGCATAACTTTTTCGCTATCTTCAAAATTAGCATCGTCACCAAAGCTATGCCACATACCAAATGAAATTGCGGGTAATTGTAAACCGGAATTACCAGCACGACGAACTTTCATATTATTATAGCGATCATCAGCAGCTCTATACACATTTCTATACATATAAATCACCTCGTATAAATAACTCGTTCAACGACTAAATTGTAAAATGAGCTTAGATTTTAAGTCAATTAAATCAATTAGTGCCTTGAATGCATAAATTTTATAGGGGATAAACCAGTCATACCGATCATCGGGTCAATCGCTCGAGACCTAATCAATTCAGGCGTTAATACGTGAGACTCGGGCTTTTTAGGTAACGTGGTATTACGGTTGATCGAAACGGTCTGAACACACTTTAGGAATGAATTATAATCACCGATCAGCACCAACACTTTAGAAGCTCGACTAACCGCTGTATATAATAAATTTCGTTTTAGCATTACGTAGTATTGGGGAACCATCGGTAAAATCACCATTTTAAATTCACTGCCCTGAGCCTTATGAATAGAAGTACAATAGGCCAGTGAAATTTGGCTCCAACGATTTCGACCATAAGTAACTTCGGCTTGATCAAAAGCAATCGTAATTTTATCACGAGACTTCCGTCCTTTTGGATCAATATCAATTCCGACCACTTTTCCAATATCCCCGTTAAAAATATCGTTTTCAGGACTATTAACTAACTGTAATACTTTATCACCAATTCGATACTTCATTCCGTTATACTCAACTTGAGGCTGATCAGCAGAAGTTCTGGGATTCATAATCTCTTGAATAATTTCATTTAAATGATTAATTCCAGCTTCACCACGATACATCGGTGCTAAGACCTGCATATCCGTTGAAGTAAAGCCTTTTTTCTTAGCTAATTCAACAATCTGCCGAATTACCGATCCAATTTGAACAGAATCACAGGCAATAAAGCTTCGGTCCGCCATATGAGAGGTAAAGTTAGCTGGTAACCGACCGTCTTTTATGCAATGAGCTAACGGAATAATGGTCGAATTAGCGTCCTGTCGATGAATCGTGTTTAATTCTAATTTAGGAATCTCGTTTGAACTTAATAAATCACCAAAGACTTGACCCGGTCCTACCGAAGGTAACTGATCTTTATCACCCACCAAAATAACTTTCATGTCACTAGGAATTGATTTAACCAAAATTCGAAAAAGATAGGTATCAACCATCGACATTTCATCAATAATTAAGATTCCACCTTCTAATTCTTTAGTAACGGTATTTCCCGTTCCGTTATCATCATATGAATTTAAGCCCAATAAACGATGAATCGTACTAGCAGGAATGTGGGTCGTTTCGTTCATCCGCTTTGCAGCTCGTCCGGTCGGAGCAGCTAGCAAAACGGGATATGCCTTATCTTTATACGTCTTTAAATCTAGAGAAACGTGATTTAAATCAGCAAATAAAGATACAATTCCTTCAATAATCGTGGTCTTCCCGGTACCGGGTCCCCCGGTTAAGAGAAAGACCGGGTTCTTCATCGATTTAACTAAAGCCTTAACCTGGGAATCATCGTAATCGATATGCAGCTTTTGCTCGATTTTACGAATACTCTCCATAATTCGTTTAATTGAAAAAGCTTGGCCGGCTTTCTGATTAGCTTCATCATTTTGAATCCGCTTTAAATTTTCAGCAATATCCCATTCGGCATTATATAAAGACGTTAAATAAATTCGTTTCCCATCACCCACGATCTTATGATCATGAGCTAATTGAACTATTGAGCCGCTAACATATTACCATCAATCGGATCATTCCGACTACCGTTCAAAAGTTTCATGGACTGCTTTAATAGTGGACCCGTAGTGGTGTAAGTCCCGCCATCTTTAGCGGAAAGTTGACGTAAAGCCGTCATTAGACCCGCTTTTAAACGGCCTCTTGAATTATTCGAAATCCCGATCTTATTCGCGATTCGATCGGCCTTTTTAAAACTGACCCCGTCAATATCCTCCACTAACTGATAGGGATCCGTATGAATAACGTGAAGGGTGTTTTCATGATATTTATTGTAGATAGCTGAAGCCAGATGACTGCCGAATCCGTAACTATTCAGGCCGATTAAAATCTGTTCGATTCCGTTATTAGCGTTGATTCCGGTAACCACGGAATGGTACTGCTTATCGTTTAAACCGACAGACTTTAAAATTTCCGGCTTGGATAAGACTTCTTCAATTAAATTGATCCCTAACGCGTTCACGATTCGGGTTGCAATCTGCTGACCAATTCCGGGAAAGTCATTTCCCGAAAGATAAGCAATCAAGCCCTTTCGTGAGGTTGGGGTATCATTTTCGTAGCTAGTTGCTTTAAACTGGGTTCCGTATTTAGGATGGTGAACTAGATGGCCCAAAAAACGATACTTTTTATCTTCATCCATATCACCGAAATTACCGGTAATTACAATCTTTTCTTGGTCCCAATCTAGATTCGTTTTACTAATGCGAACTAATAGGACTTTATAAAAACTGTTAGGACTCTTAAAGAAAATAGCAACTACTTGTCCTTCTACAAAAATAGATCCATTGAATGAGTCATCTAATTCACCTCCGTTTCTATTTTTTATCTTACCTTTTCCACGGTTAACCTGGATAAAGCGTTCAATATCGGCCAACCGCTTTTGACCTTTCTTTACATACTTTGGATTATATTTTTCAGCTAATTTAAAATCATTATGAAACGGAATCCCCAAGACCATATGACAAATTCCCTGATTAAAATGAACGGGACCGTTAGTAGGATCCGCTTGTAACGACACTTTATAAAAGCGAGTTGCGTCTTTAAAGTTTCCTAAAGCTTGCAAATTCTCACCTAATAATCGGTTAATTAGCGGATCTTGTTTACGAAAGCCCTGGGCCGTTAACGCAAAGACAACCGCTCGTTTATAATCCTTCTTGGACATATAACTTTGAGCTAGCATAATATAAGCATTTAACTTTAATTTAGGCGCCTGAATTTGATTAAAATATTTAATGGCTTTATCAAAACTGCCGGCAGCATAATAAACGTTAGCTAATCCATAGGTTAAAGTATCCTTAGCTTGCTGGCTTCGTTTTGCAAAGAGGCCTAATGCTTTCATAAACAATTCTTCAGCCTGAACATAATTATGCAATTCAACTAAAAACGTACCTAAATCATAATAGGTATGATAATTATGCGGATGAGTATCAATATCGGTAATCAACCGATGAAGCGTTACTTCCGCCCGATGCTGAGCACGTTTTCGCTTTTTAGCAACCTTTTTTTCATGAATTTGATTTAAAGCTTGCTTTCGACGAATTTTCTTATCGTCCATTCAATCACGTCCCTTATTTATATTACGTCGGTCGGGTCTAATTTACGCGAAATATATTTAGTATTATTCCATTTAATTAAATGAAAAGTCTTACCACGATCGTTAGTACTTAAAATGGTGGTGCTGGTGTTTGCTAAGCCACCGCGTTGCCGTAAATTAGCTAATGAAGTTCCTAACAAAGCGTTAACTTCAGCATTTAAAGCGGCACCGTGACTAACCACCATTACGTTAGAATGAAGCGGATTACTTTGAGCAATTAACTTAATCGCCGGCGTCATCCGCTGAATCACCTGGGTAAAGCTTTCTCCACCGATCCTGGTTGGGTCATATTTATCCGGATGATTCCGAAAAGCATCGAATTCTTTCGGATATTTCTTTTTAACGTCCTTAAATTTCATACCTTCCATCTTTCCTAAATGAAATTCTTCTAGCCGGCTCCATAAACTCACCGGAGGATGACATTTTAAGCCGGCGCTAATCGTCATGGCGGTAACTCGAGCTCGTTTAATGGGGCTGGAATAAATTCGGTTAAATTTAACGTTGTAATAATACTTAGCTAACTCGTGCATTTCCTTATAACTTTCGGGTAATAACGGAGAATCACCGCCGGCACCTTGATAACGACTCTGTAAATTCCATTGGGTTTTTCCGTGACGAACAAAATAAATATCCAAAAAATCACCTGATTCATAATCGATTAAGAAAAGCACCAACATCCATTATGAATCGTCAGCGCTTTAAATGCTATTTATAAATACGGTAATTCCTTACCATTTTTATAAGCGGAATCGATAGTTGCACAGCCTAAACATTCTTTACCGTTATAAAAGACAACGGTTTGACCCGGTGTAACGGCTCTAGCAGGATCATCAAAATCAACTTTCAAATGCTTGCCATCCGGATTTAATTTAACCGTTACGCCGCTATCTTTTTGACGATACCTAAATTTAGCGGTACAACGAAATTTTTTACCAAACTTTTTAATACTGTTGACCCAATGAATATCATCAGCAATCAAACTATTGGCGTACAGATAAGGATTATCAAAGCCCTGGCCAACGTATAGAACGTTCTTAGCTAAGTTCTTACCGATTACGAACCACGGCAGATTACCACGAGATCCGCCGCCGCCGATACCTAAGCCACGACGCTGGCCGATCGTATAATACATAAGGCCGTCATGCCGGCCCTTAACTTGGCCATCTAACGTCATCATTTTACCTGGTTTAGCGGGTAAATAATGACTTAAGAATTTCTTAAAATTACCTTCACCGATAAAACAAATCCCAACGGAATCTTTTTTATTAGCAACCACTAAACCAGCTTTACGAGCAATCTTACGAACTTTAGGCTTTAACATCCCACCGATCGGAAACATAATCCGATCTAATTGTTTATACGATAACTGACTTAAGAAATAAGACTGATCCTTATTCCAATCTAAAGCCCGCATTAAATGATTATGGCCGTTCGCATCCCGCTTTAACTGAGCGTAGTGACCGGTCGCAATATAATCAGCACCTAATTGCAAGCCGTAATTCAAAAAGGCTTTAAATTTAATTTCGGTATTGCATAAAATATCTGGATCCGGAGTTCGGCCTTTTTTATATTCCTTTAAAAAGTATTTAAAGACCCGATCCCAATACTGCTTTTCAAAATTAACGGAATAGTAAGGAATCCCAATCTGAGAAGCAACTTTAGCAACGTCCTGATAATCATTAGTAGCGGTACAGACCCCGTTTTTATCCGTATCGTCCCAATTCTTCATAAAGACGCCAACGACGTTATACCCTGCTTTCTTTAATAAATATGCCGAAACGGACGAATCAACGCCCCCGCTCATTCCGACAACGACTCTAATTTGACTCTTATCTTTCACAGTTTATCACCATCAATCTTTCACCAGAGAAAATCATCGATTGAAGGTCGAGACACTCTAGTCTTATTTTCGAACTAATACTTTTCTTAGAATTAAATTTTGGACTAAGTATTTAAACTGTTCCGCAGCAGATTGATGTTTACCATCAAAAATATTAACTTTACGTAAGCCCCGATTATCGGTAACATCGATCTTAAACGTCTTTAAATCAGTCCGGACCACGATCTTTAAACGGGGACCGTTGATTCCTAACGGGTGTCTCATAATAAAATTACCGGCGTTTGATTTACTAAAGCCGACATCCCGTAAAGTATCACCATTGACTTGGTTAATCTTTTTAAAAATCATTTGATCTCATCTCGTTTAGTCCGTTTAGTATGGCGAACCACTTTAACGATATTTTTAATCAAAGCGTCGATATCGGATTTAGTCGTAAAACGACCGAAACTAACCCGAATCGATTCGTGCAAGCGCGGACTATTTTTACCAAACATCGCCGTTAAAACGTGAGACGGCTTTAAACTACCCGCCGTACAAGCCGAACCGCCTGAAATTTCAATTCCGGCTAAATCTAAATCAGTTTGCATCACATAAGTTGAGACGCCTTTGATCCATAGATTAAAGACGTGCTGCAAATTATGTTTAGACATCGAACCGTTAACTTCAAAAGCAACGTGCTCATTCTTTAAACCTTTAACAATCTGCTGCTTAAAGCCGTAATAACGTTTTTGAAGTCGATCTTTAGTCGACGGCGGTAAATTTTTAACGGCCGTTGCAAATCCAGAAATCTGGGGAACGTTTTCAGTCCCGGCACGGCGCTTACTTTCTTGATCACCACCTTTAATAAAGCTAGGGAAATTAATTCCGTTTCGTTTATATAAGAAACCGATCATTTTAGGACCGTTCAATTTATGAGCCGAAGTCGATAGCATATCAATATGATCACGTTTAACATCAATATTTAAAAGTCCATAAGCTTGAACCGCGTCCGTATGGAACCAGGCTTGATGATTCTTTAAAATTTCACCAATCTGATGAATCGGCATTCGGCTACCCACTTCATTATTACCCGTCATAATGGTAACTAAAATAGTTTGATCATCTAAAGCGTTCTTAAAATCCTGTAATGAAATATTACCGTTTTCATCAACTGGTAAATAAGTGACCCGAAAACCCTTCTTCTGCAAATATTGAAGCGGTCGTAAAACCGCTTCGTGTTCAATCGAAGTCGTAATAATATGGTTACCTAGATTTTTACGAGCTTCAGCAGTTTGCATAATTGCGGTATTATCACTTTCGGTACCGCCACTGGTAAAAATAATTTCATGATCTTTAGCGTTAATACTTTGAGCAATAATATGACGGCTATGCTCTAAAATCGCGTGCGATTTACGACCTAAACCATACATCGTTGAAGCATTTCCGTAATCGTTTTTAAATTTATCCATTAAATCCGCTAAAACTGGCTTTGAAATCGGCGTCGTAGCGGCATTATCTAAATAAATTTTTTTCTTCAACATATAAGCTTCCTTAGTTAATCTAACGCTTTGCATAAATTTAATAACATCTGAGCTGATTGTTTACCAGCTTTAACAATAAATTTATCAAAACTCATTTCAGCATTACCGTTACCGACATCGGACATCGCTCTAATTACCACATAAGGCATCTTAAACTGATGAGCGACCTGTCCAATTGCGGCGCCTTCCATTTCACATGCTAAAGCATCGGGAAAATTCTTTAAGATTAGATTAATCTGAGATTGACTAGCAACAAACTGGTCACCAGAAACGATTAAGCCTTTTTTAGCGGTTAAGCCTACTGATTTTGACGCTTTAACGATTAGATTAGCCCATTTCGGACTAGCTTTAAAGATCAACGGCTGGTTAGGTAACTGTCCATATTTATAGCCAGACGCGGTTACATCAACATCATGATAAGCCGTCCCCGTTGAAACAACTAAATCACCAACGGATAAGCCAGAACCAATTCCGCCGGCCGATCCAGAATTAATGACCACTTTTAAATTAAAGTGAACAATCATGATTGCGGCAGTAATTCCGGCTTGAACTTTACCAATTCCCGATTGAACCAAGACTACCGGTTGGGAATCAATTTTACCAACGTAAAATTGAATTCCTTTAATATTAACCGCCTGTTCATGTTTTAAAGCCTGATGCAAAGTCTTTAATTCTTCTGACATTGCACAAATGATTCCAATTCGTTTCAAAATTAAATTCACCTATCTCTAAAAATTAACAAAAATCAAAATCAGATACACGATAATGATTAAAGCAATTACAATCGCAATGATTTTATTCAAACGTTTCGAAAGCCGTTTAATTTTAAATTCTTTAAGTGTGCTGATTTTTAATTTGTCGATATTGCTGCCGGGTCATAAAAGAATTATCGTTTTTCACAGATATTATCCTTTAACCTTTATTTATTAAAAATTACTAGTATGATTATATTTTAATAATAATTAAAATTTAATGCAATTCATTCTATTTTATTGGATTCACTTTAACGGCTTGAGGACCCCTTAATCCCTGTGCAACAGCAAATTTAACCTTTTGACCAACTTTCAAAGAGCGATGAGCCGTATTTTCAATTGCGGTATAATTCACAAAAATTTTTTTCCACGTTTGATCCTTAATAAAACCAAATCCACGGGCATTATTGTAACGAACAACTTTTCCAATCATTTTATCTTCCTATCCTAACGAATAAAAAAAGCCGGGACGAAACCCAGCTTTAAAAACTAGAATTTAATTAATTATTTAACGTCGCTAAATCCAGTCTTAACGGTCTCAGGAAAATGCTTTCGAACGATCTTAGCACAACGAGCACAGAACGTTGGATAAGCACTATCTGCACCAACATCCTGCTTAATCATTCGGCAACGCTGACAAGTCTTACCTTGAGCCTTTGAAACCTTGACGGCAATCGATTTACCGTATTTATCAGCATCACTAGGTGCTTCTGAGATTGAATGAACAGATAATTGAGAAACCATTAGAACTTGACGTACATTAACATGTAATGAATCTAACAATTTACGCGTATTATCGTCTAAGTAAAGATCCAACTTAGCTTCTGACGGTTTGCCTAATTTCTTACTTTCACGAACTTTTTCTAATGACTTTAATACATCTTCACGAAGGCCATTCATAAACTTTTGCCAATTAGCATAAAACTGTTTGTATTGGCTAAAGTCCTGGACCTTTGGCATTTCAGACAATGCAGCAAACTGTTCCGGTTCCTTTAAGAAATGCCATACCTCTTCTGTAGTATGGGGCAAGATCGGTGTTAATAACTTAGTTAAGCCAACCAGTATCTTGTAAATAACCGTCTGCATTGCACGACGAGAAGTGCTGTCTTTCGGATCAATGTATAAAATATCTTTAGCAACGTTCATGTAGAACGCGGATAAATCATTTTCAATAAAGCTGATCGTTCGCTTATAAACGTCTAAAGAATCGTATTTATCGTAGTCAGCTTTAAGATCACGAACGTAATCGTTATAATCCATTAGCATGTATTTATCTAATGAACTTAATTTATCAAACGAAACGGCATTTGTCTTTGGATCAAAGTCGGTGGTGTTCGCTAACATATAACGAAGCGTGTTTCGAATCTTCTTATAACGGCCGGCAATCTTTGTAAAGCCGCCCATGGAAGCACGTACATCAGCCGAGGTATCAACCGAAGCAATCCACAGACGAACGATTTCAGCACCTAATTTTTTAATAACTTGACTAGGGGCAATCGTATTACCAACAGATTTACTCATCTTATGACCGTGCTTATCTAAGACAAAGCCTTGCGATACTAATTGCTTATAAGGAGCAATATTAGCATAAGCAGTACTAGTAATAATACTAGAATTAAACCAGCCACGGTACTGATCAGAACCTTCTAAATACATATCAGCTGGATAAGTTAAATCTTTACGTTCAGCTAGGACTCCTTGATGAGAAGAACCGGAATCGAACCAAACATCTAAAATGTTAGTTTCCTTACGGAATTTACCATGAGGAGAATGTTGATTAGTATAACCTTTCGGTAATAATTCTTTAGCTGATTTTTCAAACCAAATATCAGATCCATACTTGCCAACTAAATCAGCAACATGATTAATCGTTTCGGGAGTGATAATCGGTGTACCATCTTCAGCATAGAAAATTGGTAACGGAACACCCCAAACTCGCTGACGAGAAATCACCCAATCTTTTCGGGCTTTAATCATGTTGTAAAGACGCTTTTTACCCCAACTTTGGAAGTATTTAACGCTATTAACGTTCTTTAAGATATCTTTCTTGATCTTATCAACTGAAGCAAACCATTGTGGAGTTGCACGATAAATTACCGGCTTCTTAGTTCGCCAGTCGAATGGATAATCATGTTTATAAGGCATGAACTTTAATAAGGAATTAACTTTCTTTAATTTATCCAAAGAAATCTTATTAGCGTCATCATAAAATACACCCGCAAAGTCTTTACCAGCGGACTTATCCATGTATCCTTGAGCATTAACGTTAACGTAAATCGGTAATCCGTAACGACGACTAACGTTATAATCATCTAGGCCGAAGCCACCGGCAGTATGAACTAATTCGGTACCAGAATCACTGGTAACGTAATTAGCGTTCATAAAGAGCAACTTACGGTCTTTAATGTACGGGTGCTGAGCAACCGCCTTATTCAACTGGCTACCTTTTACGTGCTTTAAGGTCTTAACGCCTTTCCAGCCGATCAGTTCAGCAACCCGAGGTAAACGGGAAGTCCCCACGATGAATTTACGGGAATCACCGTCAACTTTAATTACTGAATAATCAAACTGGGGGTTAACGGTAATTCCTTCGGATGCGGGAACGGTCCATGGTGTAGTGGTCCAGACTACTGCATAAGTATTCTTATCATCTAACAAGCCGTGGCTATTAATCATCTTTTCAGCATAAAAGGCCGTTGGTGAAGTTACCTTATGATATTCAACTTCAGCTTCAGCTAATGCCGATTCAGAAGACCATGACCAGACAACTGGTTTTCGACCACGATAAATTAAGCCTTTTTCGGCCATTTTACCGAAGACCCGAATTTCAGCAGCTTCAAATTTAGGCTGTAACGTTAAATAAGGATGCTTCCAATCAGCTAAAATGCCTAAACGCATAAATTCTTTCTTTTGGCGTTTAACTTCTTTTAACGCATAATCATGACATAGTTTACGGAAAGCGTTAGTCGACATTTTCTTTCGATTATAGCCCGCTTTAGTTAATTTTTCTTCAATTGGTAAACCGTGGGTATCCCATCCGGGAACGAACGGAGCTCGATAACCGTTCATTGATTTATAACGAGTAATAATATCCTTCGAGACTTTATTCATAGCATGTCCCATATGAATATCACCATTAGCATATGGAGGGCCATCATGTAATATAAAGCTCGGTTTACCCTGATTTAATTTTTGACGCTGTTCATAAACATGATTCTTCAGCCAAACTTGTTCACGCTGACCTTCTTTAACGGGTAAATGGCCACGCATCTTAAATTTAGTTTTACCTAAATTTAACGTATCTTTAACACGCACTATAAAATCTCCTTATATTTAATATCCTTAATATTATTTATTTAATTAAACAAACAAAAAAGGCTTCGTCTTTTGGGACGAAGTCTTTTCCGTTGTACCACCCAACTTTAGGATCCAATAAGAATCCCCTCGTTGATTGCTGGAATTATCCGGGCTTTTATTCCCTTCAAGACGATCTGTAAATTATGAGGAATCACTGATCTCACATCAACATCAGCTTGCTGAAGATATCATAATTCACGCGCTATTCTCGACCAGCTAATATTTAAATTAGTTTAAAATAGAAATTTTATTATAATAAGCGGTGCTTACCATTCGGATAATATACAGATTATTTAATTGATTAATATCTTTAGATAATTTTTTAAATCCAGTCTTATGATTATTATTAAGAGTATTTGACCATTTTTTACTATTAAGCAATTCTAGTTGGCTCTTTAACATCGTCTGAACTTTATGTCTAAAATCATTTGTACTTTTACGTAAATCAGTTGTTTCAACAATTAATTGATCAGCTTTATGTATAGAATCCTGTACAATATGATCAGCTTTTCCTTTCGCTTGATCAACTACCTTATCAGCTAATTTTCGGGCTTTTTGATGACTAGCTTTAGACTGTTTATCTGATTTAGCTCGTACTTTATTAGCAGCTTCTTGAGCAACTAAAATTGACTGGTTTAAAGAATTCTTCAAATTATCATAATAATTAACGTTATTATTAGCATCTTTTAAAGATTTCTTTAACGCATTATTTTCAATCAAAGTATGTTGATAATCTTTTACAATTTGATCCAAGAAATCATTTACCTGATCAATATTATAGCCACGCATTTTAACAGAAAATTCTTTATTATGAATATCTTGTGGGCTTAAGGCCATCACTATCCCTCCAAATCATTTTTTAATAACAGATAGTATAATTCTTAGTTTTCCTTTGCGGCTTTTACCTATAACTGATTTGAGTTTAAGCCGACCATATTGCCTAACTGACAAAATATCATTAATTTGAATTTCTAAGTTAGGATGATTAATTACTTCCCAATTAATTTTAACGTGATTATGCGTTACTAATTCTTTAGATTGAGTCCTAGAAATATTAAAGCCAGCTGAAATAACGGCATCGAGCCTTAAAGAAGCAACAACCGCATATTTATCACGCCAATCATTAACCGGATGAATAGCCTTATTTATGGGTAAAGGCTGTAAACTAACTCGATTCCGATTAATTCGTTTAATCTGAAATTTTAAATAATCTGACATAGTCTTTTCAACAAAGAATTGCCATTGATGAGCATCTGTAATAATATCGCCAATTACATCTCGTTTAATGCCACTACTCATTAACGTACCTAAAATCTGACTATGGCGCAATCTAACAAATTTACTTGGATAATTAATCCGAAATAATGTAATCTTAAAATCTTTGGCCGACGGATGAAAATAGGAAGGATATAATAATCCCCGCTTCATTTCTGCATGTAAATATCCGCCAAAGTACTTACATTAATTCCTGAATAACTATTAGTAATAACCTGTAATATATAAGCTTGACGGGGATTTAAAAAATGAGTTAAAATAGGTCGATATTGATTTCGAGCTCGATTGCATAACCCATTACAATAATCTAAATACGGCGCTTCATCTTTTCTAAAATGCTGTAAAACATTTTTATTCATGACAACATCCTTATAATAATAATTGGAATCCAGCTCATTAAAGCTCATTCTAAAATATAAAGAACAATTAAAGCCAATACGGGTGCAAAACTAATCATTCCAACCGATGCAAAATCAAAGCAACGTTGAAAAGGAATTACAATCTTACCAAGAATTTGCCCTAATTTAGAATCATAAGCCCCTGGTAACCAACTCATTAATGCAAATATCACAATTAAAATCATATAAACATTAACAACATCACCCAAAAGATTCAAAATAATAATAATAAAATTAAAGTTAAATTATTTTAACTTAAATTAATGTTTACGACGGAACTTAAAGAATGGCGGTAAATTATCACTAGAGGAATGATGCTTTGATTTATCAGAATGACGAACTTGATTGAAATTAAATGGATTAAATTTATTTTTAGCTGGAGATGAACGATGGCTTCGACGATGATTAGATTCATTTAGGTTCCAATTCTTCAAAAGTGATGAATTTTGTCGATTATGGCGAGGCTTAGCCACATGGTCTTGATGGCCTAAAGCATCTTCATGCTTAGGAGCCTTAGCCATATGGTTCATGGAACCCTTCGCATTAGAATGATCTGAAGCATCGTTCTTTTCAATTCCAGTAGCAATAACCGTAACTCGAACACCATCACCTAAATTTTTATCAATTGAAGTTCCAAAAATAATATTGACATCGTTAGTAGTAGCTTGAGCAACAATATTAGAAGCATCTTGAGCTTCAAATAATGATAAATCAGGACCACCGGTAATGTTCAATAGAACTTGCTTAGCACCATTAATTGAAACTTCTAATAACGGTGATGAAATAGCTTTTTTGGTAGCTTCAGCAATCCGATTTTCACCAGTTGCGGTACCAATTCCCATTAATGCAGAACCTTGATTTTGCATAACCGTAGTTACATCAGCAAAGTCTAAATTAACGTATCCAGGATTAGTAATTAAATCAGAAATCCCTTGAACACCTTGACGTAAGACATTATCGGCTTCTTTAAACGCTTCCATCATAGGTGTCTTTTTATCAACCATTTCTAATAAACGATTATTAGCAATCACAATTAAAGTATCAACATTTTGCTTTAAAGCAGCTACTCCTTCAGCAGCGTATTTAGCACGTCGAGGCCCTTCAAAACTAAACGGACGAGTAACTACACCAACCGTTAATGCGCCTTGATCTTTAGCAATTTTAGCAATAATCGGAGCAGCACCGTTACCAGTACCACCGCCCATTCCAGCAGTAACAAAGACCATATCAGCACCTTGAAGTGCTTCACCAATGGCTTCTTCACTCTCTTCAGCAGCTTTACTACCAACTGCAGGATCAGATCCAGCACCTAAGCCTCGAGTTAATTTAGGCCCTAACTGAATTTTAGTATCAGCTTGAGAAGCTTCTAAAGCTTGAACATCGGTATTAGCAACGATAAATTCAACACCGCTGACTTTATCAGCAATCATTCGGTTAACGGCATTACCACCGCCACCGCCAACACCGATGACTTTAATTTTTGCATTTTGGCTACGATTTGAATCTAAAGAAAATTTCATACTTCTAATCCCCCGTTTAAATTTACTTTAATCAAAGAAATCACTAAAGAATCTTTTAATACCTTTACTATTAATCCGATGATGACGCTTTTTCTTTTATGATTTTAACTACGTAGCTGAACGAACCAATTTCTCAATTTGACTTAACTGAGCTTGATAAGCAACTAATGATAATGGCAATGCAAAAGATGGATGTCTTAATCCCATTTGATTAGGAACGTAAATCTTAACGTTAGAATCAAAATAATCAGCAGCTAATCCAGAAATTCCAGGTAAAGCAGCAACACCACCGGTTAAAATGATACCACCAGGTAAATTTAAAGCTGAAACTCGATCTAAGCCCTTTTTAATTCGACCAAAAATTTGTTCTAAACGAGCTTGAATTATTTCTGACAATAATTTTTCTGAAACATTAACTGGTTTACTTTGACCCACAACTTTTACCGGAAATTGATTATTTTTAGAAATATCTAATGAATCAGCATAACCATAATCTCGCTTTAGTTTTTCAGCATTTCTTAATGAAGTGTTTAAAACTTCTGAAATATCCTTAGTTATGTATTGTCCACCTTCATGATCAACCGTAATATATTTTAATTGATGATTATGAATTACTGCAGCCGTAGTTTGGCCACCACCAATATCAATTAAGATGGTTCCAAACTCTTGCTCGCCGTCATCAAGTAAAATTTGACCTTGAGCTAAAGGATTAACTTCAAAGGCCCGAATTTTTAAACCAGCTTGATTAACGGCTTTTCGAGTATTATGAATAATCGTTTTAGGCCCGGTAACGATATGGCCCTGCATTTCTAATTTAACACCGACCATACCTCGTGGATCTTGAATCCCATCAAAGCCATCAACAATAAATTCATCAGGAATAGCATCAATTATTTCTCGTTCTGGCGGAAGATTCTTAATCATTGCAGAAGATGTAACGTTACGAACATCTTGATCATTAATTTCCCTTGATTGATCAGAAATTTCAATCATTCCGTTACAAGGACGAATCTTTAATAAATCAGAAGGAATGCCTACAATAACTCGATGAATCTGGACACTTGCCTTTTCTTCAGCTTGGGAAATAGCACGTTTAATAGCTTTGGAGGCCTTATCAATATTTACAATAATTCCACGCTGAACACCCATTGAAGCTACGTTTCCAACGCCTAAAACATTAATTTGGCCCTTTACTTTTTCAGCAACAATGACTTTAATTGAAGTTGAGCCAATATCAAGGCCTACATAAATTCCTGAATTGTCCATAACAGATAAGGGAACCTCCCATATTTTTATCTAAATAATTCTTTTCTAATAATCGATAACAATATCCATACATTATATATAATTTTAACATAAAGCCCTATTTTTAGAAATATCATTTCGAAACGTTTTTGAATACGTTCCTAATTCAATATTAATAATCCCTCGTTTTTTCATTGATTTAGAAATAGCCGAATAATATTTCATTTTACGATCCCAAGTTTTAAAATTAGCATAAATCAGATTACCATCATTCATATAAACATGAATTCGATTTGGATCAATATTGGTTGGAACATAATAAATTCTATCTATGTCTGGCTTAATACTATCAGGAATTAATCTATAACTTTTTACAAAATATTTTAATGTTTTACCAGATTTAAAATTAATTAAGATTGGATCAACTTGATTATAAGCAACCACAGGATATTCAGAAACCAGAACCCGAACGTGATTCCATTTATAGACATTTAAATGAATAGATTTTAACTGAACATCTTGATCAAATGTATATCTTTTAAAACGATGAAATCTTGTTGAGCGGTGAAATAAAATAAAAGGCAATTAAAATAACGACCAATAATTCTACTAAAATTAGAATAAATTGGGTTAATAATTGCCTCAAATGCTTAAAACGAACTTCTTCTCGAGATGTGAAATTTGATGATAATATTCATATTTATTTATTATTTTGAATCAAAGAATTCATAATCTTTAACATTCGATCAGATGCATCGGGCATCCCTAATTTTTTAGAATTTTTACCCATTTTACGTAATCGATCTGGATTATCAAGTAATTTATCAATCATGTTCACTAATCGTATCCTTGTTAAATCTTTTTCGGTTAATATTTCGGCAGCCCCACGTTTTACCAAACTCATAGCATTTTTAGTCTGATGATCAGCAGTTACATAAGGACTCGGAATTAAAATCGAAGGAATCCCAAGAGCCGTAATTTCAGCTAAGCTTGTTGCCCCCGCACGACCGATAATTAAATTCACTTTAGGTAATACTTGAGGCATGTTATAGATATAAGGCTTAACGACCACGTTATTATTAATTTTTACATTATTTAAATGTTTTTTAACGTAAGCATAACGTTTTTGTCCCGTTACAAATACGACCTGATAACGTTTATGATTAAATTTTGGAATAGCCTTCACCGTTGCTGCGTTAATTTTTAATGCACCCTGACTACCACCAAAAATTAATACCGTAGGCATTTTAGGATCTAAACCATATTTGGACCAACTAAAATCACTCTTAACATGAGCAGCTTGCTGAGCTCGTGGATTACCGGTAAAAACCACTTTATCCTTTGGAAATTGTGAAGCCGCCATATGAAAAGCAATCGCAATTTTATCAACAAAATGACTTAAAAATTTATTAGTCAATCCCACTAAACTATTTTGTTCATGAATCATGGTTGGGATATGTTTTCTTGCAGCCGCATAAACAACCGCTCCAGATACATAGCCACCGGTACCGATAACAATATCGGGCTTAAACTGTTTAATTAACTTTTTGGATTCATGAACACTCTTTAAGAATAAATAAACCGTCTTAAAATTATCTTAATGAAAGCGAACGCTTAAAGCCTTGAATCTTTAATTCTTTAAAAGGAATCCCCTTTTTAGGAACGATATTTTTTTCAAGACCCCGGGTTGAGCCAACATACAGAACTTTTGAATCGGGTTCTTTTTTCATCAAATCTTGAATTAAAGCCAGTGCTGGATAAATATGACCTCCAGTACCGCCACCTGAAATCATTAATCGCATAGTTTATTTCTGCCTCTTTTTACCAGTTAATTTTTCAATATCCTTAACGTAACGAGCACCACGAACTTCAAAATTAGGATACTGATCCCAACTAGCGTTAGCGGGAGATAAAAGAATAACGTTATCCTTAGAACTCATTTGATAAGCAGCAGGGACGGCTTGATCAATATTATTAACCACTTTAATCTGAGAAATCCCCGCTTTTTTAGCGGCGTCTTTCATTAAATTCTTAGTCTGACCGAACGAAACCAATCCTTTAACGTACTTCTTTAAATCAGGAACCAATCGATCAAATGTATAGCCACGATCTAAGCCACCGCAAAGCAACACTACAGGATGATGAAAACTCTCTAAAGCCGCTTCGGTCGAATCAATATCGGTCGATTTAGAATCGTTAAAGAAGATCCGACCTTTATAAGTTAATACGTACTGATTACGATTACTAGCACCGCCAAACGTTGATAAAACATGATAAATATCCTGATCAGAACGATGCTTCAATTTAGCAACAGCAATCGCAGCTAAAGCATTTTCAACATTATACTGCCCATGAATCCGAATATCTTTAGCGTCCATTACATAATGACCTCTAAAGTAAAGTTTACCATCTTGTTCATAAGAACCATCTTTGGTATAGCCATTAGTACAAAACGGAATTACTTTAGCTTTACTTTGCTTGCTCAATTCCCGCAATTCAGGTGAATTAAAATTCATGACCAAATAATCATTACGAGTCTGATTCTTAGTAATTCTCATCTTAGCACGAACGTAATTAGCTCGGGTCTTATGATAATCCAAATGATTAGATTTAATATTAGTAATCACCGCAACGTGCGGATGTAAAGACGTAATTCCCAGCAGCATAAAACTAGAAATTTCCATTACCATCGTGTCCTTCGGAGACATCTTTTGAGCGACTTTCGAAGCTGAAATCCCGATATTTCCCGCATCGTAAGTCTTACCTTCCGGACGATGCTGATTTAACATTCGAGTAATTAACATTACGGTGGTGGTTTTACCGTTACTGCCGGTAACGTTGATTAATTCACCAGGATTAACTTCACTAGCAATTTCAACTTCAACAATCATCGGTAAATTAATTGCTAAAGCTCGCTGAACAACGGGATTATCATATGAAATACCTGGATTCTTAACCATTAAATCATAATGATGATTTAAAATTTCTGGCGATTGTTTACCAGCAATCAATTTAGCATCCGTAGTGTCGGCTAAATGCTTAGCTTTCGGAATCTTAGATACCGGCTGATTATCACTTAAAGTTACTTTAGCACCTAACTTCATTAGTAATTTAGCGGCATTAATTCCACTCATACCAGTACCTAAGATTAATATTTTTTTATTTCGATAATTAGTAACGTTTTTCATGCAAATGTCTCCTTAGCTTCAAGCTAAATAATAGCCCAAACACCGGTAATTGCAACTAACAATGCTACACCCCAAAAGGCGAAATCAATCTTCCATTCATTCCAGCCCATCATTTCAAAGGAATGATGAATCGGCGTCATTGGAAAAATTCGTTTACCGGTCGTCTTAAATGACGTGACCTGTAAAATAACACTAGCGGTTTCAATTACAAATATTAAACCGATCCATAATAATGATAATTCATGGTGCAATAGAATTGATACCGCAGCAAGAGCACCGCCTAAAGCTAACGATCCCATGTCACCCATGAATATCTTAGCGGGCTTATGGTTAAAGATCAAGAAGCCTAATAAGCCACCCACAACCGCGGCACAAAAGATTAAAACATCGATTTGGCCTTGATACATTGCGATTACTCCGTAAGCTGCAAAAGCAATCGTTGCTAAGCCACTTACTAAGCCGTCGATTCCATCCGCTAAATTAACGGCATTGGAAAATCCGGTTAACCAAAAGATAATAAAAATAACGTACCAAAAGCCTAGATGAATATCACCAAAGCCTGGAATTCTTAAAGCCATCGGGAATTTAAAACTATAAACCCAAGTAAAAATGATGGCACCGATTACTTGACCGGAAAATTTTTGCCAAGCTTTCAAACCCATATTACGTCGATGAAAAATCTTAATACTGTCATCAAACATCCCTAATAATCCATAAAGAATAAAAATGAACATAAAGATCCATAAAGCACTGGATAAATTATGACTAAATAAACTATAAATTATGGAAGCGATAATGATTGCAATGATAAACAAAAAGCCACCCATTGTGGGGGTACCATTTTTAGCCTTTTGCCATTTAGGACCGTCCATTAAAATCGTTTGACCTTCGTGTTTACTTCTAAAATATCGAATTAAATTAGGCATAAAAGTAACGGTAATTAAAAAACTAATTACAATTGGAATTAACCAGCTCACCATACATTATCATCCTTAAAATTTTATAATTATTTATTGTCAACTAATACGATACGACTACCCTTAATTACAGGCTTATGACTGTCAATGGATTGTCCTTTAACAATTCCATGACTTTATTACCATGAATTATTACTTTTAAGCCCATTTTATTCAACACTCGTTTAGCATATTTAATTTTATCACCTTTAACATTAGGCATAACTTTTTCATCATTTCTAGTAAAATGATTATCATCATCTAAAGCTCTAGACATAACGGGCTTAAAAATAGACGCCAAATTCTGATCAGCAGTTTTACCAGTTAATTTAGGCTGTTTCATCGTTAAGTATAAAACATATTTTGGATTATTAGCTGGTGCCATCCCAACTACGGAATAAAGATAATTATCAACGCCTTGAGAATAGCCTTTACCGTTACTAATTTGAGCAGTTCCCGTCTTAGCAGCAATCGGATAGCCATGAATCTGATAATTATGGCCAATCCCATAAGGCTTATAAACCACATCTTCCATATGATGACGGACTTGATTGGCTGTATTAGCTGTAATCGGGTGCCCAACGACTTTAGTATTATATTTACGAATTATCTTATGAGTCTGAGGGTTAACGATTTTAGAAATTAGATGGGGCTGAACCATCGTTCCATTATTAGAAATTGCTGAAAAGCCACGCATCATCTGCATAGCGGTTAATTCAATTCCTTGACCAAACGCAGTATTAGCTTGTTCAATTGGATATTGAAATTGCATCATCTAAACCAATATTAACGGGAGTTAAAAGTTTAAAACGATTAATATATTGATGCCAAGTTTTACTTCCCATATTACGTTCTAAATGAGCCATAGCAACGTTACTAGATAGTGCGAAGCCTTTATTATAATTAATTCGGCCCCAACCATTAGGATCCCAGTCAGGAATTACTTTACCATCAATATAATACTTACCGGATTCAAAGGTTGCATTACCATTATAATGATGACTATTAATCGAAGCTGACATTGTAAATGGCTTCATGGTTGATCCTGGCTCATATAAATCTTGGGTTAAGACGTTTCGCCAAATACTATTAATACCTTTTTTAGTTGTGGCGTTAAATGAAGGTCGCTGAGTCGCTGCTAATATATCGCCATTTTTAGCATTCATTAACGTAGCACTCATCGTAGCCGGATGAACCCGATTATATACAGATGACATGCGGCTTTCTAATAGTGACTGTAAACGATAATCTAAAGTAGTATATACATCATCACCATTCCTCACCGGTCGATTATGTTGATTAGAACCGTCAAAATTATTTTGCTGAAGTTTACGATACCCCGCTCGACCTGCTAAAATTCTATTAAAGGCCTTCTCAATACCCATTTCGCCAACTAAGCGGGTCCCTGTCTTTGAATTAACGGGAGCTGCTAAACCAACTAAATGGGAAGCAAAAGTTCCGTTAGGATAAAGACGAGAAGGTTGCCGATTAAAATGAACTCCATTTAAATGATGGCTTTCAATTTTATCTCTAGTTCGATCAGATATATTCTGACCGTAATTACCTAATGATACCTGAAAAACAGGTTTAGTAGGATGTAAAGCCTTTAAAATGTGATTTTTGCTAATTGGTAAATAATGAGAAAGAACTTGCGCTACTTGATGTTTATTAGTAACGTAAAGAGGACGTCCATTAACAGTTTTTTGATTATGATTTAAAACTAGATAAATTGAATATGTATTACTATTTTCGGCTAACGGTTGTCCATTAGCATCATAAATAGATCCTCTGCGAGGCTTGATTACATTACTTTGAGTATATAGATTGCGGGTCTGCTGAACTAAATTAACGTTGTGGGCACTCTTAAAAATTGATATATATGAACATCTTAAGACGACAACTAAAAAAATAAATATAAACAAAAAGAAAAGAATTTCACCCACTATTTTACGATTCTGGTGAATAAAATTATTCATTATTTAACATTCCTAACGGCATTATTCGAAAATCTTAAATGATTTTGATGGGCAATTTTATGTAAACGCTCACTACTTTCTAAATCACTCATTTTTTGACGAGAATTATTATTTAAATTACGAAATTTAGAAATGTTAGCATTAACGGTAATCATTTGATGCTGATAAACATCGTTCGTTACCTTGGTTTATTGTGACGATATTTCGGAAGTTGCTTATATTTAGGAGCCACGTTACCTTCCATCATATTTAATTCGTCCTTTAACTTTATTTAATTCGTTCTATCGTTCGTAATCTAGCACTGTGTGACCGATGATTTCTAATTAATTCAGCTCGAGTCGGCCGAATCGGTTTTCGATTAATCAATTTAAAATGAGGCTTTAAAGAATCAGGTATAACCGGTAATCCCCGAGGAACGTCTTGAATCGTGGACCGTTCTTTAAACATGTTTTTAACTAATTTATCCTCCAAGGGTTCAAAAGTTATTACACTAATTCGACCATGAAGTGCCAATAACTTAAAAGCCGATTCAAGCGACTCTTCCAAGGCACCTAATTCATCATTAACGGCAATTCTTAACGCTTGAAAGACTTTTTTAGCAGGATTACCGCCGTGCCGACGAGCCGCCGCAGGGATCCCCTCTTTAATTATTTTAACTAACTGATAAGTCGTATTAATCGGACCATCCGCACGATGAATCTTAATTCGACGGGCAATTGATTTAGCAAATCGTTCATCCCCATACCTAAAAAAGATTCGAATTAATTCATGAACGCTCCATTTATTAACGATAATCCAGGCGGTTAATTTATTATCTTGATCCATTCGCATATCTAATTTAGAATCCTTACGATAGCTAAAGCCTCGTTTAGCATCATCAAATTGAGGGGAAGATACACCGAGATCATAGAGAATCCCGTTAACCTTCGTTACAGAATATTTCCTAAGAGCGGTTCTAATATTCCTAAAATTATCATGAATCAAGGTAACTTGATTCATTCTTATTTCATTATGTAATTTATTTTGATTATATTTAATGGCGTCCCAATCCTGGTCAAAAGCATATAGATGACCACTCGTTAAATTACTTAAAATTTTAGAAGTATGGCCTCCACCACCAAGGGTACAATCAACGTAAACGCCCTTCGGATTAATATTTAAACTATCGACCGCTTCGTTCAATAATACCGGAACGTGTTTGAACGTCATTAAATATATTTCCCCTTCTCAAAATTTATATTATCTAAAAACACCTACATTAATAAGTGTACCACCATAATAAAAATAAAAACAGCCAGTTTTGCTTAACAAAGAATTAGAAAATACTGACGGCTCCCGCGATTAACCAAGCAACCAACAAATATAAATCACCCATTCGCCATAAAGTTAAATAAAATTTCTTATGGGTTACTTGATGACTAATAAAAGTCTTATAAATCAAAACTAAGATTCCCATAAACATCCAAATAATTATTGTAACGGGATCCCAAGAAAAGCCTTGAGAATTAAATGTTAATTGATGAATAAAAAATAAAGCTAAAATAGGCATTGCATCAATCAATCGTAATTTAAATTCATTCTTACGAAATTTATTAATTATTAAACGGACCCAATCCAATAGTAAAGAAATTAGTAATAAAGTTATGATTTGCAATAAAAAGAGTTTAGTCACCATCTATCCGCCGCCTTCGTTAATGAAATTTGCAATAATAATAATTGAAATGTAAACTAACAACGAGAACCTACATATACAAGGATGGTGTATATTTTGAAGAAAAAACGAAGCAGATTTCAAATTATTACAATGACCGCCGTTTGGGCAATGATTATTTTTACCCTTTTAGGTATGATCTTACCTCCAGTTGTTCAGCTACTGCAACAGTACTTTAACTTCTAAACTTGTATTAGATAATTATTTTAATTTATCATGAGGATATTTATGAACTCGTTCTAAATTCAAGAAATTCTGTTGCCGTACGGCTTCGTATATGACAATTGCACAAGAATTAGATAAATTTAAGCACCTAATATGAGAATCATCCTGAGGAATGCGAATTGCTTTCTCAGGATTTTTTCGCATAAACGGTTCGGGTAAACCAGTAGTTTCTTTACCGAACATAAAATAATAATCACCTTTAATCGGTTTACTATAATCATGATCCGTATAAATTTTAGTAGCAAATTTAGATACTAAAAATAATCGAGATCCGGGCTTCATACTCTTCATAAATTCAGGTAAGTTATCGTGATAATGGATATCAACGCTATTCCAATAATCTAAGCCGGCCCGCTTTAATTTCCGGCTGTTAACGGAAAAGCCCAGCGGTTTGATTAGATCCAATACGGTATCGGTACCAGCACACGTTCTAGCGATATTACCGGCGTTACTTGGCATCAACGGTTCAAACAAGACAATGTGATTTTTCATTTTTAACTTCCTTTATTTATTTTTAATTTGATCAAAATGTTGAATCCAATATGGAATCGGATCATATAAAGATAACCGTCGATGTGAAAATGGCTCATAAAAACTTAAATAATAACAATGTAAGGCTAACAATTTAGATGGAATCGGTGTCCCATATAACCAATCACCCAAAATCGGGTGCCCTAAGGCACTAAAATGCACCCTAATTTGATGAGTTCGGCCTGTATATAAACGAATTGGTACAAAACTATAATATTTTGATTCATTAAGGACTTTGAAACCGGTCTTAGAATATTTACCCGTAACGGATACCTTTCTTTCACGAACGACTTGGGATCGGGACCGATCGGTAAAATAATCAATCCACTTTTAAGAGTCAGATGCCCTTTAACAATCGCAACGTACTTTTTAATGACTTGATTAGGTTTTAATTGATGATCTAAAACCGAATGCGCAAAATGATTTTTAGCAAAAATCACCATCCCGCTAGTAGTTCGATCCAATCGGTTAACGATATGAATCTTTAAATTAGAATACCCCGGACGAATATAATATCCTTTAACCCGATTGGTTAAAGTATCAATACTATAGCGACTATTAGGAATCGAAGCAACGCCACCTGGTTTATGAACCACTAAAAAATTCTTACTTTCATAAACGATTCCAATGGGTTCGTCTGAAATTAAAACATTGGGATTAGAAGGCTCTGGCGGTAAAACCATCGTGACTAAATCATTATGACGTAAAACATAATTAGTTCTTCGGGGCTGATGATTAACCAAAATTAAGCCCCCGTGAAACTTAACCCGCTTTAATAACGTATGACTAACGAGTTTACTATACAAAAAATTCCCTAACTTTTTAGGCTGATTTAATTGATAGCGCCATGTAAAACTAGTCAATTATCTTCAAGTCCAATAAACGAATTACTCACTCGTTTCCAAAAATGAATATGCCGATAACTAGCAAAATAAATCCGGTGATTTGAAATATGATATTGAATAGAACGAATGGGTCGATCATGAACCAACATTTGATCACAAGTCAAGACATTATGATAATGATCCTTAGGAATAATGGTAACCACTTGATTTGGAGAAATGATCATAGGTGATCCTAACGTTCTAAAGACCCGATTATTAATCGAAGCCATTTCCGAAACCTGAAGCGCGTTTAAAGACGGATCTAAAATGGCACCACCGACTGACTTATTATAAGCAGTTGATCCGGTAGGTGTAGAAATACATAGGCCATCACCACGGAATTTTTCAATAAATTGATGATTAACATAAATATCGGTCACCATCGTACTGCTAACTCGCTTTAAAACGGATTCATTTAAAGCTAATAATCGATCGGAATTACCACCATCCGAATAATTAATCTTTAGAGACAAAAGTGGATAACTAACACTTTGACCGTTATCATACTTTAAACTATCTACTAACTGTGAGATTTCATTATCTCGCCAGTCAGTATAAAAGCCTAAATGGCCCGTATGAATGCCAATAAATCTAATTTGATCAATCGAATCATTATAATGATGAAATGCAGACAAAAGGGTCCCATCACCACCGATTGAAATCACGATATCAGGATTAAGACCGTTTAAATGCAAATTTCAACCTTAAGGATACCTTTTTTCAATTGAGCAGCTACCATATTTGAGGTTTTACCATTGTTACTAAAAATGGCAATTTTCATAAACGGTCCTCCTTTTACTTTTTATGCTCAATTCCAAACGACACCTTAGCGGTATCCTGCAGCTGTTTTTCCAATTCATTAGGAAAATTATTTTCATGTTTATAATGCAAAGCGTGATCTAATGTTGACCAAAAATCCATTGCCATGGTTCGCAATTGAATTTCAACCAATAATGTTTGGGCTCCATGAATAGTTTGAACCGTATATTTAAAAACCATATGATAGGAACGATATCCACTGGCCTTTTGGTGCCTTATATAATCACGTTCTTCAACTACTCTCATGTCAGTTCGTTCACTAAGCAAACGAACCATATAATATACATCATCAATTAAAGGACAAATAATTCGCAATCCGGCAATATCTTCCATATCCTGTGAAAGACGATCAGGTGAAATATATCGACGACGCATTTTTTCTTTAATACTGGGAACAGTTTTAACCCGGCCCGTAATGGAATGAATGGGGTTATGTCGATTTAGAACGGCAAATTGCTGCTTCATACTGTTAAGTTTAACCATTAGTTCATTAACGGCTTGACGATAAGGCAACAAATATTTTTTCCAATTACGAACCATTATATCGCTCCTAGTTACAACTGTAATACTTTATTTAGTTTACCACATCTATAAAATAATGGAGAACTTCTAATATCAAGCAAATCAATTTCGATCTAAAAAAAAATTTGTTACTCTATGAATGAAGATTAATATACCGTCGGTTATATATAGTTGTTAATCGGGGGAAATAAAATAATGCTGGAAGCATATTTATTTGTTGATCCATTGTGTAAAAAATGCATTAGATCTGAAATTATAATTAAGAGATTAGCCCAAAATCTTAACACCCATTTTTTATATCAATTTATACCAATGTTAAATATTAAGATTTTAAACAATGTTGAGGCACCCCAAATTGTTAAAAATCAGCATCAGTTATATTATCAAATGGTAATGGACTATAAAGCAGCTCTTTTTCAAGGAAAAAAACGTGGACAAAATTTCTTTATAATGTTACAGGAAGAACTCTTAAATGATAAAGCTAATTATAATAATCGACTAGTACTTGCGACCGCTGAAAATTCTAAATTAGATTTAGACATGTTTAAAGAAGATCGTCGATCACAATTAGCTAAAAAGTCTTTTAAATCCGATCAGCGACTGGTTCATGAAATGAAAATAACTAAGCCTTCTTCAGCCGTTATTTTTAACTGGGCTTTATGTAATTACGGAATCCTATTTACTAACATTAATTACAACCATCTTTTAAAAGTTTGTGAATCAAAGCCACAGCAAATTAATCCTAGATCCATTCACGATAATCACGGAATTCCCGTTCCTCATATTCATATAAACTAATAATGAGAATTTAAATAAATGCGCTTATCATAATAATTATTAAACCAACGAAACTTTTTAAGTTTCGTTATTTTTTTATGAATATTATCCATTAATAAAATTATTACTATCCGCCATAGTAACGAGTCCTTATTGAAAATGGGAAAATTAAATAGCGGTAAATGACAAATAATTGGGCAACCCATAATACTATTATGCCTGTAAATCACCATGAAACATTCGTTTTTGATTATAATGGATCTCTAAACATTTTTGATCAATTTTCCAAAACAAAAGAAAAAAGCCTAAATTTCTACCATAGTTTAGGAATTTAGCAATATATGCTGATCGTAAGTATCTTTTTTGATAAGGACTACCTAGAATCCACCATGATTTTAAATTTAATTTTGAATACCCTTCAATTCGCTCCATTAATTTATGAGTACTAATGGGGCTACATTGAAATTCAATCACTTTGTTATTAACCATAATGTCGGGCCATTGATTAATTTTAGCTAAATATTTTTCTATAATTACAGAATTAGCTGAAGATTTAAAGAATTTGGCTAATTGTTGTTTTCCCAATAAATGTTCTGAGGTTTCACCAGGATTATAATAAGCGCCCTTTGATAAAACATGTGAAAAATAAGCCCGATGCTGATGCGTTAAGCCATGATAAATTAGTATCTTACCGCAAAACGGACATTGATATTTTAAATCACCCAAAAATATTTACGTAATCTGGGCAAATTTTAATGAAAATAATATCGACCTTGAGCTAAAGCATTATTTTTCATAATAACTTTACCACGTTTCTCCATATTCGTAAGCAACGGATAATTTATTTTTAACAATATCCTGCTGACTTTGGTTAAACGGTTACTAAATGATAGTTCAAGTAATAATGACCTTACCTGAATAAAATCTTTAAAAGTTTTCATGGCGACTAATAATAATGTCTAAGCCCATAGCATTAGGAATAACTCTAAAAGTCAAAGGCTTATGGCTACTAAATATATGCTGAGGGTCAACCTCATTTAAAACTTTATAAAAGAATGCTTCAATTTGATTATGGTCACCCAATAAATCTAATGCTGTAATACCGTTTTGTTTTAAATCCTCTTTAGTAATAAAAACTTTCATAGTATGATTATCAATAATTCGTTTTTTCATAATATTTAACCTTTTTATACATCAATGACTTTACCTACCTTTGCTAATTCTATTTTTGGATGAGAACCGGCCGTTTGACGAGCTTCATTGACTAATTGGTTTAAATCACCGTATTGAGGTAAATGACTTAACAATAATTTATCACACTTCGCCTGCTTAGCTAACTTACCACATTCAGATGACGTCATATGCCACCGTGGCTCAACTTGATTCTTATCAGCATAATAATTAGTATCCGTAATTAATAAATTAGCGTTATGAGCAAACTTAGCTAAACCCTCAAAATAATTACTGTCTGCGGTATACACTAAAACCTGATGGGTGTTATTATCTACTATTCGCATTGCATATGCCGGAACCGGATGAATAGTTCGCTTAAAGGTGATGGTCAATGGCCCTAACTTTAATTTACTGTTGCCATTATATCCATACCCTTTGGTAGAATTAGGCCAGGTTAAGCTGCCTAAATTTAAAGGATCTTCACTATTACCATAAATTGGCAAGATGGGTTCTTCTCGACCCTTAGTATGCAACTGCCAATAATATTGAAGGACCCCTACATCTGCAATATGATCCCAGTGATAATGAGATAAAATAACGGCGTTTAATTTAAGGGGATTAAAATACTTTTCTAAACTTAATAAATCACCACTACCGCAATCGATTAATAAGTGGTAATTACCAGCTGTTAATAAGTAGCTGCTGGTCCCAACGCCTTTTGTGGGATAGCCACCGTAGTAGCCAATAACACGAACCTTCATAATTAACACCTCAAGTTTCTAATCTTAAAATTAATTATAGTAAAAATATTTTTGAAAAGAATGATTATATGTCTCAAATCATATCTATAACTTCTGGATCCAAATCCATTTTAACTAATATTAAAAATAAATATCCAGAACATCATTTATATTTATATAAATCAATTACGGAAAATAATTATCAATTAGTTGATTGGTTTGCCAATAAAGTAATTTTTAAATCGCCTATTACATATAATTTGATAAGATTTTCAATAGTATTAAATTTGGACCTTTTATAAACTTAGTCTTTTTAACTTTAAATGCAAAACAAAAAAAGCTTTTAGTTTATCTGAACTGCAAGCTCTAGAGAATCCGTCTAAAATTATGATCAATAATAATAGTTTTCATAATAATCTTATTCAAATTAGATAAAATAAAAAGATCACTTAAAAATTCTAAGTGATCCTTTTTATAAATTATTTAGCGGTTCGTACCGGACTCGAACCGGTGATCTCTTGCGTGACAGGCAAGCGTCCTAAACCAAGTAGACCAACGAACCATAAATCATTAATTTATATATTAATTGCGGGAGCTGGATTTGAACCAACGACCTTTGGGTTATGAGCCCAACGAGCTACCAAACTGCTCCATCCCGCGATAATTGATGACCCGTACGGGATTCGAACCCATGTTACTGCCGTGAAAGGGCAGTGTCTTAAACCACTTGACTAACGGGTCATGACTTAATGGAGAGTGAGGGATTCGGACCCTCGAAACAGATACTGTCCGTTTACATCATTTCCAATGGTGCGTCATAAACCACTCGGCCAACTCTCCATAAATAACTCCGGCAGGCGGGCTCGAACCGCCGACACTCTGATTAACAGTCAGACGCTCTGCCAACTGAGCTATGCCGGAATAATCGCGTGGCAACGTCCTATCCTCGCAGAGGGCGATCCCTCAACTACTTTCGGCGCGCGGAAGCTTAACTTCTGTGTTCGGCATGGGAACAGGTGTATCCTTCCGGCTATCGCCACCACACTATATTTTCTTGAGAACTTCGTTCTCTCAAAACTGGATAATATTCTTACTCTTCCGAGGATACCTGGTTTGGTTAAGTCCTCGACCGATTAGTACTGGTCAGCTTCACGCCTCACGGCGCTTCCACGTCCAGCCTATCGAACTCATCATCTATGAGTGGTCTTACTTCCCCGAAGGGAATGGGAAATCTTATCTTGAGGTGGGTTTCACACTTAGATGCTTTCAGCGTTTCTCTCATCCATACATAGCTACTCAGCAGTGCCCCTGGCGGGACAACTGATACACCAGCGGTATGTCCATCTCGGTCCTCTCGTACTAAAGACGGCTCCTCTCAGATTTCCTACGCCCGCGACGGATAGGGACCGAACTGTCTCACGACGTTCTAAACCCAGCTCGCGTACCGCTTTGATGGGCGAACAGCCCAACCCTTGGAACCAACTACAGCTCCAGGATGCGATGAGCCGACATCGAGGTGCCAAACCTTCCCGTCGATATGAACTCTTGGGGAAGATAAGCCTGTTATCCCCGGGGTAGCTTTTATCCGTTGAGCGATGGCCCTTCCATTCGGAACCACCGGATCACTAAGTCCGACTTTCGTCCCTGCTCGACCCGTTGGTCTCACAGTCAAGCTCCCTTGTGCCTTTACACTCGATGAATGATTTCCAACCATTCTGAGGGAACCTTTGAGCGCCTCCGCTACTCTTTAGGAGGCGACCGCCCCAGTCAAACTGCCAACCTGACACTGTCTCCTGCCACGATCAGTGGCACGGGTTAGAGTGTTCGTACAACAAGGGTAGTATCCCAAAGACGCCTCCACCGAAACTAGCGTTCCGGTCTCTACGGCTCCTACCTATTCTGTACAAGTCATATGAACACCCAATGTCAAGCTACAGTAAAGCTCCACGGGGTCTTTCCGTCCTGTCGCGGGCAGCCTGCTTCTTCACAGGCACTTCAATTTCACCGAGTCCTTCGTTGAGACAGTGCTCAGATCGTTACGCCTTTCGTGCGGGTCGGAATTTACCCGACAAGGAATTTCGCTACCTTAGGACCGTTATAGTTACGGCCGCCGTTTACTGGGGCTTCATTTCAGAGCTTCGCCGAAGCTAACTCATCCATTTAACCTTCCAGCACCGGGCAGGCGTCAGCCCATATACTTCATCTTACGATTTCGCATAAACCTGTGTTTTTAGTAAACAGTCGCCTGAGCTTTGTCACTGCGGCTGCACTGACGTGCAGCGCCCCTTTTTCCGAAGTTACGGGGCCAATTTGCCGAATTCCTTAACGAAGGTTCACTCGCTCACTTTAGAATTCTCATCCTGACTACCTGTGTCGGTTTGCGGTACGGGCGGTTAATCACTAGCTAGAAATTTTTCTTGACAGTGTGACGTCGGTAACTTCCTTACTAAACTTCAGTCCTCGTCACTGCTCACATGAACGAAAGCAAGCGTTTTACTCACTTCCTAGCTCGCAGCTTGAACATGCACAACCAGCGGCATGCATTACTTAGCCTACTGTGTCTTTCCTTCGCTTAAAACGCGATTAACCGGTACAGGAATCTCAACCTGTTATCCATCACCTATGCCTTTCGGCCTCGGCTTAGGTCCCGACTAACCCTGGGCGGACGAACCTTCCCCAGGAAACCTTAGTCATCCGGTGAACTAGATTCTCACTAGTTTCTCGTTACTCATACCGGCATTCTCACTTCTAAGCGCTCCACAGGTCCTCACGGTCCTGCTTCAGTGCCCTTAGAACGCTCTCCTATCACGCGCACCTGACGGTGCGCGTCCACGATTTCGGTAATGTGCTTAGCCCCGGTAAATTTTCGGCGCAGAACCACTCGGCTAGTGAGCTATTACGCACTCTTTAAATGGTGGCTGCTTCTGAGCCAACATCCTAGCTGTCTATGCAATTCCACTTCCTTTTCCACTCAGCACATATTTAGGGACCTTAATCGGTGGTCTGGGCTGTTTCCCTTTCGACCATGGATCTTATTACTCACAGTCTGACTCCCGGACAAGTAAATCAATGGCATTCGGAGTTTATCAGAAATCAGTAGCTCAAGACGAGTCCTTCATTCTAACAGTCGCTCTACCTCCATGATCATTCATCCGAGGCTAGCCCTAAGGTTATTTCGGAGAGAACCAGCTATCTCCAAGTTTGTTTGGAATTTCACCGCTACCCACATCTCATCCAAGCAATTTTCAACTTACACTGGTTCGGACCTCCGGTCCGTATTACCGAACTTTCATCCTGGACATGGGTAGCTCACTTGGTTTCGGGTCTACGGCAACATACTCAGCGCCCGATTAGGACTCGCTTTCGCTGCGGCTCCGGCTTTTCACCTTAACCTCGCATGCAACTGTAACTCGCCGGTTCATTCTGCAAGAGGCACGCTATCATCCATTAACGGACTCTAACTGCTTGTAAGCACATGGTTTCAAGAACTGTTTCACTCCCCTTCCGGGGTGCTTTTCACCTTTCCCTCACGGTACTGGTTCACTATCGGTCACTAGGTGGTATTCAGCCTTGGGAGATGGTTCTCCCGGCTTCCGACGAGGTTCCACGTGTCTCGTCGTACTCAGGATCCTGAACTGAGGAGCCTTGATTTCGTCTACGGGGCGTTCGCCCTCTCTGGCGGATCTTTCCAAATCTTTCGACTATCAAGACTTTTGGTAACTCAGATGTTCAGTCCTACAACCCCGTCAGGCAAGCTGCACGGTTTGGGCTCTTCCCCGTTCGCTCGCCGCTACTTAGGGAATCGATGTTTCTTTCTTTTCCTGCTGCTACTTAGATGTTTCAGTTCACAGCGTCTTCCCCTTGCCAGCTAATCAATTCACTGGCAAGTAATCACCGACTGAGGTGATTGCGTTTCCGCATTCGGAAATCCCCGGATCAAAACTTACTTACAGCTCCCCGAGGCATATCGGTGTTTGTTCCGTCCTTCATCGGCTCCTAGTGCCAAGGCATCCACCATGCGCTCATAATAACTTAACCTAGATGCTTGCCACTTC